>JABXIS010000021.1 GCA_013372975.1 Alphaproteobacteria bacterium | reverse complement strand
GGCACCGATGCCACAAAGGCCATTCGCGGCCTTTCCGGTGCCATCGCAGACATTCCCATCATCGCGCTTACGGCTGACATCATGGAAGATGCCAAAAGTACCTACATGGCGGCAGGCATGAACGGCTATGTCGGCAAACCGATCGATCCCGATGAATTGGCAGACGCCATCGCAGACGCCATGGAAGGGCGGGCATCGGCCTAGCCTCACCCGCACAACACAAAGCGCAATCAGGCATTTCCTTTCCCCTACCTTTTTTCTAAAGTGCGCCCATGAAGGATGACGCACAACAACTGGTGACCCGCTTCGCCCCCAGTCCCACAGGACGGCTGCACAAGGGCCATGCCTATTCGGCCCTTTTGGCCTTCGGTCGTGCGCGCGATGAAGGTGGCCGGTTCCTGCTACGCATTGAAGACATTGATACAGTTCGGTGCCGAAACGAATTTGTTGCCGGCATTTTCGAAGACCTGAAATGGCTTGGCCTGACATGGGAAGAACCCGTGAGGCGCCAAAGCGAACATTTCGCCGACTATCAAAACGCCCTCGATCGGCTGAAAGCCATGGGGCTTGTGTACCCATGCTTTTGCACCCGAAAGGACATCCAGCGCGAAATTGACGCGGCCGAGACCGCGCCCCACGGCCCGGACGGCCCGATCTACCCCGGCATTTGCCGAGGACGTGAGGATGCTGATGCCCTTCTGGCTGATGGCGCACCGCATGCCTGGCGGCTGAACCTTGAAGCTGCGCTCGCGCATATTTGCGAACCGCTCGTATGGCAGGATGAAATTCGGGGGACAATCAAAGCAACGCCAAAGGAACTGGGTGACGTGGTGCTGGCGCGCAAGGATACGCCCACCAGCTATCATCTGTCTGTGGTGGTGGACGATGCCCTGCAGGGCATCACCCACATCATCCGCGGGGAAGACCTCTTTCACGCCACCCATATTCATGTGGTGCTGCAAAAATTATTGGGATACGAGCCCCCCATCTATCACCACCACGGCCTGCTGCTGGACGAACACGGCGAACGCTTCGCCAAGCGCAATAAATCCGTGACCCTTGAAAGCATGCGAAAAGCAGGAATGCAGCCATCTGACCTTGTGGCGGAAATAATCCCAAGTTAACCTGCACACCAAGGCTACTCCTTGGTTTAGACAATTTTGTCGCATGCTGTGCTCTGGTGTTGCCCCGGCCTAGTTTGTAGCTATAGTGGGGCCAAATTTCATGCGGGACGCAACATTATGAATATCTTTTTCTTTCTCGGCCTACTGTTCATGCTGATCACACTTGTGACCTTGTTCATGGGCTTTGGCACACTGGCAAAAGGCGGTGACTTCAACCGTAAGCACGGCAACAAGCTGATGCGTGCACGCGTAATTTGCCAGGGCATCGCTGTGGCCTGCTTCTTCCTGTGGGCCGTAACCTAGGGAGCAACCCCGATGGCGAAGCTGACCAAAATCTACACACGGGGTGGCGACAAGGGCGAAACATCGCTCACCGGCGGCATGCGGGTTTCAAAGGATGACGCCCGCGTTGAAGCCTATGGCACCGTGGATGAAGCCAACGCTGTAGTTGGCCTTGCGCGCCTGACGACAGGTGGTTCGGCTGACGAGATGCTCGCCCGCATCCAGAATGAGCTTTTCGATCTGGGGGCAGACCTCTCCACACCCGGCGAAGATTTCACGCCGGGTGAGATGACCCTGCGCATCACCGAAGAACAGGTTGCCCGGCTTGAAGCCGAAATCGACCAGATGAATGAAAAGATGAAACCGCTGGCGAACTTTGTGCTGCCAGGCGGCAGTGACGCAAGCGCCCACCTGCATCTGGCACGCACCGTTGTTCGGCGGGCAGAGCGGCACGCAATTACCGCTAGCCGGGCGGTTTCAATCAACCCGGCGGCAATAAAATATTTGAATCGGCTGTCAGACCACCTATTTGTCCTTTCAAGGCATCTCAATGATGACGGTGCTTCGGATGTTTTGTGGGTGCCCGGTGCAACACGCTAGGCATGAATGACGTTACGGCACGGGTCTATTTGCTGCACTGCATTGACTCGGGTTTTTATCTGGTTTAACGCTGTGTACCCCTAACATTTCCAAGGCTTGGGGCCGTTTTTACCCCAGGCTTCGTTATCAAGGTTCTCCGGGGCTTTGTTGCCCTGCACAATTATTGGGAGAAAGAACCCCATGAAGATCATGGTCCCCGTCAAACGGGTCGTGGATTATAATGTGAAAGTTCGCGTTAAATCCGACAATACGGGCGTAGAGCTCGCTAACGTCAAAATGTCTATGAACCCCTTCGACGAGATTGCGGTTGAAGAGGCGATCCGGCTTAAGGAAGCTGGCAAGGCAGAAGAAATCGTTGTTGTTTCCGTTGGCCCCAAGGCCGCACAGGAAACCCTGCGCACAGGCCTCGCGATGGGCGCCGACCGCGGCATCCTGGTTGAGTATGATGGCGAGACAGAGCCTCTTGCCGTTGCCAAAATCCTGAAAGGCATCGTGGAAGCGGAAAACCCTTCCATCGTGCTTCTTGGCAAACAAGCCATCGATGACGATTGCAACCAGACAGGCCAGATGCTGGCGCAGCTTTTGGGCTGGCCACAAGGCACGTTCGCATCTGAAGTTGCCGCCGACGGCGACAGCGTGAATGTAACCCGTGAAGTAGATGGCGGCCTTGAAACAGTGAAGCTGAACCTTCCTGCTGTTGTTACCACTGACCTTCGCCTCAACGAGCCACGCTACGCTACGCTGCCAAACATCATGAAAGCGAAGCGCAAGCCGATCGACGAGAAAACTCCTGGCGACTTCGGCGTTGACATGGCACCGCGCCTGACCACGCTGAAAGTGGAAGAGCCACCAAAGCGTGAAGCCGGTATCATGGTTGAAAGCGTTGATGAACTCGTTGGCAAGCTCAAAGAAAAGGGAGTAATCTAATGACCGCTCTCGTTATTGTTGAACATGATAACGCGTCTGTAAAAGACGCAACGCTTGCCACCGTTACAGCGGCCAAAGCGTTTGGTGAAGTACACGCGCTTGTGGCTGGTTCCGGCTGCGGTGCTGCTGCAGAAGCTGCTGCAAAAATCGATGGCGTTTCCAAAGTATTGGTTGCCGACGATGCAGTCTACGCGCACCCACTCGCGGAAGAGCTGGCTGCCGTGGTTCTTTCTGTTGCTGATGGCTACGACGCGATCCTCGCGCCAGCTACCACGTCTGGCAAAAACTTCCTGCCACGTGTGGCAGCCGCCCTTGATGTCGCACAGATCTCTGACATTATCGAAGTTGTCAGCGCTGACACTTTCAAGCGTCCAATCTATGCAGGCAACGCCATTGCAACTGTGCAGTCATCTGACGCCAAGAAAGTTATCACCGTACGCGGCACAGCCTTCGACAAGGCCGCCGCTGAAGGTGGTTCTGCGGCTGTTGAAAGCATCGCTGCTGCACCGGCTGTGAGCGTATCTTCCTTCGTTGGTGCTGAGCTGTCGAAATCTGACCGCCCAGAACTGACCAGCGCGAAGATCATCATCTCTGGTGGCCGCGGCATGGGTTCCGGCGAGAACTTCTCCATCATTGAAGCTGTTGCCGACAAGCTTGGCGCTGCCGTTGGCGCCTCACGCGCTGCCGTTGACGCAGGCTTCGTGCCGAACGACTATCAGGTTGGCCAAACCGGTAAGATCGTGGCACCTGAACTGTATATCGCAGTTGGCATTTCCGGTGCGATCCAGCACCTTGCTGGCATGAAAGACAGCAAGATCATCGTTGCCATCAACAAGGATGAAGAAGCACCGATCTTCCAGGTTGCTGACTACGGCCTCGTAGCAGACCTGTTTGACGCCGTGCCTGAGCTTGAAAAAGCCCTCGGCTAAACAAATCTGAGAGGGCGCGCAGCTTTGCGGTTGGAAAATCGCATTTTGCGCGCCCTTTTTTGCCCCAAAAACAAAAACTGTGTTAAAACAAGCCACTACTTATAAGGCGGCAAAGAAAGAGAACAATGGTTGAGAAGGTAGGGATTATTGGCGCTGGCCAGATGGGAAATGGCATTGCCCATGTAAGTGCGCTTGCTGGCATGGATGTGGTGCTTTCTGATGTTTCCATGGACCGTGCAGAGGCTGGCCTTGAGGTCATCAAAGGCAATTTGGGCCGTCAGGTTACCAAAGGCAAGATCACTGCAGCAGAGATGGACGCAGCGCTGAACCGCATCACGCTTGCAGACACGCTGGCCGCGCACAACAAGTGCGACCTGGTGATTGAAGCCGCCGTTGAAGACGAAAAAACCAAAACCGCAATTTTCAAAGACCTGTGCCCGCACCTGAAGGCCGATGCCCTGGTTGCGTCTAACACATCATCGATTGCGATCACACGCCTTGCTGCCTCAACAGATCGGCCTGAAAAATTCATGGGCGTTCACTTCATGAACCCTGTGCCGGTGATGAAGCTTGTGGAACTGATCCCGGGCATCGCCACATCGGAAGAAACGTTCGACAAATTCCATGTCTTCACGGAAAAGCTGAATAAAACAACAGTGGTTTCCGAAGATTTCCCGGCCTTTATCGTAAACCGTATCCTGATGCCGATGATCAACGAAGCCATCTACACGCTTTATGAAGGCGTGGGCACGGTGGAAGCCATCGACAACGCCATGATGCTGGGTGCCAATCACCCAATGGGCCCGCTGACGCTGGCTGACTTCATTGGTCTTGATACGTGCCTGTCGATCATGCAGGTGCTGTATGATGGCTTGGCAGACAGCAAATACCGCCCTTGCCCGCTTCTGGTGAAATATGTGGAAGCAGGGTGGCTTGGCCGCAAAACCGGCCGCGGCTTCTATGACTATCGCGGTGACATGCCAGTACCAACGCGGTAACGGGCATCTGAGAGAACAGACAAAGGCGCTTCTATCGAAGCGCCTTTCTTTTTACCGGAAGCTTCAGGACCTGCCGATGTACAAGCTGTTTTATTATCCCAACAACGCCAGCCTTGCCCCGCATTTTATTCTCAAACACATAGGTCTGCCCTATGAATTGGAACTTGTGGACCGCAAAACAGACGCCCAAAAATCGGCGGACTACCTGAAGCTTAACCCCGCAGGCCGTATTCCCACACTTGTGGATGGGGATCTTGTGTTGTTTGAAAGCCCGGCCATCTGCCTTTATCTGGCGGAACAACATCCGGAAACAGGCCTTGCGCCGGAAACTGGCAACCCGGCCCGCACCAAATTCCTCCAGTGGTTGATGTATCTGACCAACACCCTGCAAGCGGACTTTATGGTCTATTGCTATCCAGAGAAGCACACAACCGATGCCAATGGCATTGGCGCCATCAAGGCCGCGCACGCTGACCGTGTTGCGCACAGCTTCACCCTTATGGATCAAGAGCTTGCCTCCCGACCATATCTGATTGGGGAAACACTCACCATCTGTGACTATTTCCTGTTCATGTTATGCATCTGGGCGAACGATATGCCCAAACCGCCGCAAAACTTCCCGCACCTTGGTGCTTACCTGAAGCGCATGGCAGCAACTGATGTCGTGAAGGCTGTATGTAGCGCCGAGGGCATCGACCTTAGCGCTTTCACCTCCTAAGACGCATAATCAAGCGCATGCGCACCTTCCTTGGTGAGCATGGCCACAGACGCGCCGATCTGCGGCAAAAGCGCTTGCGCGCGCGACGGCGCGAGCATCGCTACCTTCGCTAGCCCATCTGCCAGTGATGCTGTCCCTGCGCGTACCATCAGGCGAATAGCGGCCCATTCGTGGCCACTGTGCAGCACATCTGTTCGCGGATCATACAAGCCGCCCGACGGTTGCCCGCCACCAGCTAGCGCCCCTTCTGCCAAAGGCACGGGCAGCGGCTGGGCACCACATTCCAGATGATATTGCACACGCCATTCCTGCGGGCCGAAGGCACGCATCACACCGCCAGTATCTACCATCCCGCGTTTCGCGCCCATTTCCCTCAGGGCCTGCACCGCAATGTCTGCCGCATAACCCTTCACCAACCCACCAACATCCAACCGAAGGGGTTTTCGCAGGCGTACATAACCCCGTGTGGAAAGATCAACATCTGTCCAATGGGCGCAGCCACCACTACCTGTCGCGGCGATATCAAACAGCCCGTCGGTTCGAAACGCGATTTCATTGGCCAACTTCAAAAGATGCCAAAGACTGTCTGACACCTTCACGGGAAAACCGGCGGGCGCATCCCAAAGGCGCATCAACTCGCTATCTGAACCTCGCGTGTCCAGCCTTGCTGCAAGGGCATCTGTGCATTCGAATGCAAGGGCAAATGCTCGTCGGGCACACGCTTCGCCCAACCCCAAGGTGGTGATGGCAATGCTTTTGCCCATAAAAGGGCGTGCATGCCTGTGTTTCTGGCATCGGCACCCACGAAAGCCTTCCATTTGCCCATGGTCCAAGTTCATTGTGATTGTCCCCCCACTTCAAGGAATCAGGTCATACTTTATAGTTATTAATAATCATTCTTATTTGCAATAGATATCGTATCTACCTATTAATTTCTACGCATTAATTTTTCAGGGGCTGAGGCCAAGAAACATTGGCGGGACGATGAGCCCGCCTTGTGCTAAAAGCTGCGGGACTACCCGTTCACGACACAAGGGAGTCACGACACCATGCCTGATCTGAAAATCATCATCGGCACCAAGAATTATTCCAGCTGGTCCTTACGCGGCTGGCTTGCTGTACGCCATACCGGCCTGCCCTTCGAGGAAATCAAGCTGGCACTTGATACGCCGGATTTTTATAAGCAAATCGAGGCACTTTCCCCTACGCGCTGTGTACCTGCCCTACACCACGGCGAGGCCCGCGTTTGGGATTCTTTGGCACTGATTGATTATTGCGCCCGCATTGCGCCCGAAAAATTCTGGTGGCCAGAAGATAACGCCGCCTTTGCCAACGCTCGTTCCATCGCGGCTGAAATGCACAGCGGTTTCCTGGCTCTTCGCGGCGCCGCACCTATGAATATGCGCGGCCGCTGGACAGATATGGCCCTGTCTGAAGGCGTGCAAAAGAATGTTGATCGCATCGATGCCATCTGGCAGGAGGCCCGCGCACGCTTCGGCATGGATGGAGATTTCCTGTTTGGGGAATTTGGCGCGGCAGACATGATGTATGCCCCTGTGGTTTCCCGCTTCCAAACCTACGATATCAAGGTGAGCGATACCTCAAAAGCCTATATGGATGCGGTGCATGCACACCCCTATATGGCGGAATGGATCGAAGAAACCAAAACGGAAACCCATATTGTGCCGGTCGATGAAATCCCGGCAGATGCCAAGACCCTGGGTTAGGACATCATCCTAAATTTCACCGTTCTTGAGGGCGGTGAACAATTCAAGCGCCTCGGGCTGGTCCCACTTCAGCGGCCCGAGGAAATAGGCGCGAACCATACCGTCTTTGCCAACGATATAGCTTGTGGGCAGTTTGCCTTCAGCAAGCTCAAGCGCAATGGCCATTGTGGGTTCGGCGTAAAGCGCCAGCCCTTCCACACCCCATTCCTGAAGCGTTTCCTTTGCCTGCAACACACCGCCGCGATCCACAGTGATCGCCACCACTTCAAAGCTTTCATCCCCAAGCTCATGCTGCAGATTGGCAAGCTCTTTCATTTCGGCACGGCAAGGCGCGCACCAGCTGGCCCACAGGTTGATCAGCATGGCCTTGCCCTTCATACCACTCAGCTTGATGGGAGACCCGTCTTCGCGCATGATAATATGATCCGTGAGGGCCATGGGCGCATCGGGCAAGGAAAGCTTTGCCATTTCGCCCTTCAGGTAAGAATTTATAGACGCCGAGCCGCCCTCGGGCGTTGTCGAAGGCAAAAACAGCCGATAAGCTGCGACACCCAAAAGGGCGATCAGGATGGCAAGAGGCAACAGCAGCTTCTTCGGCATTTCTATCTCCAGACTGGACCAGATACAGGCGGCACACACAATAGTGGGACGCCCCGGAAAGGCAAGAGTACCGTGGATCACAAATCCGACACTGAAAATACGCCACAGAAACAGGATGGCGGCCAAAGCATGTGGGGCGGGCGTTTTGCGTCAGGCCCGTCGGCGATTATGCAGGAAATCAATGCATCTATCGGGTTTGATAAACGCCTTTACCGACAGGATATCGCAGGCTCGAAAGCACACGCCAAAATGCTGGCAAGCTGCGGTGTGATCAGCCATGAAGATTATGACGCCATCGTCGGGGGCCTTGACCAGGTTCAGGAAGAGATCGAAGCCGGCAAGATGGTGTTCGATCCGGCCCTTGAAGATATCCATATGCATGTGGAATCCCGCCTGCGCGAGATAGTGGGTGATGCGGGTGCGCGCCTCCATACAGGCCGCTCGCGGAATGATCAGGTTGCCACGGATTTCCGCCTCTGGACACGGGATGCGATTGATGCGCTCGACGCCGCCATGGGCAAGCTGTTGGGTGCCATCGTAGACCAGGCCGAAAAACACGCCGCTGCTGTGATGCCCGGCTTCACCCATTTGCAAACGGCACAGCCGGTCACACTGGGGCACCACATGATGGCCTATCATGATATGCTCAGCCGCGATCGTGCCCGCCTGCGGGACTGCCGCACGCGGGTAAATGAAAGCCCCCTGGGGGCAGCGGCGCTTGCCGGCACCAGCTTCCCGATTGACCGCCATATGACAGCGTCAGACCTTGGTTTTGATCGCCCAATGAGCAACTCGCTTGATGCTGTGTCCGCACGGGACTTCGCGCTTGAATTCCTGAGCACGCTCTCGATTTCGGCCGTGCATCTGTCGCGCCTTGCAGACGAAATTGTTTTGTGGGCATCAGCCGCTTTCCGCTTCCTCACGCTCTCTGACGGCTTTTCCACCGGCTCGTCTATCATGCCGCAAAAACGCAACCCGGACGCCGCCGAGCTGATCCGTGCAAAGGTGGGCCGCATAAGCGGGGCACTTCAGGGCCTTATGATGGTGATGAAGGGCCTCCCCCTGGCATATTCAAAGGACATGCAGGAAGATAAAGAGCCTGTTTTTCAAGCAGTTGATGACTTTGAACTGTGCATAGCTGCCATGACTGGCATGATCGAAGACCTGAAGCCCAACACAGAAAACATGGCCGCGGCAGCGGGGCAAAGTTTCTCCACCGCCACCGATCTGGCGGATTGGCTGGTTCGTGTTTTGGGGCTGCCTTTCCGCGACGCGCACCATGTGACCGGGGCCGTAGTGAAAGCGGCTGAAACTTTGGGCGTTGATCTAAAGGATCTGCCGCTCGAGGCCATGCGAACCGTGGAACCAAGGATCACTGTCGACGTGTATGACGTCCTGAGTGTGCAAGCGTCTGTATCGAGCCGGACGTCATATGGCGGCACCGCGCCTGAAAATGTAACCAAAGCCGTAGCCGTCGCGCGCGCCGCGCTGAAATAAGGAATAGAAAATGCGTAAACTGTTGGTCGCTCTAATTGCCGTAGCCATTTTCTCAAGCCTCACCGCCTGCGGCAAAAAAGGCGATGTGAAACCACCAAAAGACTATTCGTCAGAAACCGAACAAACTGGCTAGCCATCATGGATCATTTTCATTATCGCAACGGCCAGCTGATGGCCGAAAATGTCCCCCTCTCGCAGATAGCAGCTAAGGTTGGGACTCCGGTTTACATATATTCCACTGCAACTTTGAAGCGGCACCTGCGTATATTCAGCGAGGCCTTTGAGGGCCTGGATGCACTTGTTTGTTTTGCGGTTAAAGCAAACAGTAATCAGGCCGTTCTGCGCACGCTTGCGCGCGAAGGTGCGGGCGCTGATGTTGTTAGCCTGGGCGAACTGAAGCGGGCTCTTCAGGCTGGCATTCCGGCAGACAAGATCGTATTTGCGGGCGTTGGCAAAACCCGAGATGAAATGGCCGCAGCCCTGACGGCCGGCATCAAGCAGTTTAACGCCGAAAGCGAAGCAGAACTTGAAACCCTGAATGAAGTCGCGGGCAAGCTGGGCAAGATTGCACCTGTTTCGGTGCGTGTAAATCCTGATGTAGATGCCAAAACCCACGCAAAAATCTCAACAGGCAAATCAGAGAATAAGTTTGGCATTGCCTGGCAAAAGGCAGAAGCTGTTTATCACCGGATTGGAGAACTGGCCAACTTGCGAGCAGTGGGCGTAGACCTGCATATCGGCTCACAGTTGACGGATCTAACGCCTTTCAAGGAGGCATTCGAGCGTGTTGTCGGCCTGGTCCGTGAGTTGCGCGAAAAGGGCCACAATATCCAGCATATTGATCTCGGTGGTGGCCTTGGCATCCCCTACGACCCAACGGCAGAAACACCGCCCCCGCCAACAGCCTACGGCGCCATGATCCGTGAAGTAATGGGCGACATGGATTGCAGCATCATCCTGGAACCGGGCCGCCTGATCGCGGGGAATGCAGGCCTGCTGCTCACAGAGATGCTGTATGAAAAGCAAGGCGAGAATAGAACTTTCTATATCCTTGACGCTGCAATGAACGACCTGAGCCGTCCTGCGATGTATGATGCCTTTCATGCAATCGTGCCTGTAGCAGAGCCAGTTGAAAACGCTTCAACTCTCAAGGCTGATTTTGTGGGGCCAGTGTGTGAAAGCAGCGATGTGTTTGCAAAAGAAAGGCCCACAACTCCGATGAAAGCCGGAGATCTGGTGGCCATCAAGTCTGCCGGTGCCTATGGCGCGGTTATGGCTTCCACATACAACAGCCGCCCGCTTGTGCCGGAAGTATTAGTGGATGGTGACAGGTTTGCCGTCATCAGGAAACGTCAATCGCTTGAGGAATTGCTGGCGCTGGACACCATCCCGTCTTGGCTCTCCGATGACTGAGGCATCAAATCGCCATCATCATCCCCCTTCTTGGCCTGCCGCTCGCGGCTGGCCTTAAGGGCGTTCCCAACCTCAGACAATAGCTGCTCCATCGTAAATGGCTTGGTGATCAAGCCCTCAATCAGCAGGGAGAGATTGTGTGCGCGCTGGCGTTCATTAGCGTATCCTGTCATCAAAATGATCGGGACATGAGGGCGCGATGCCCTAACCTTGAGCGCCAGCGAAATACCGTCCATCACCGGCATCGCAATGTCTGAAATCAACAGATCAAAATGATGGGCATTCATTTGCTCGACGGCCTCTGCGCCATCATGGGCCAATAAAATGCTATGGCCATGCATGGTCAGGACGCGACTAACATAATCACGTACCGCTTCATCATCTTCTACAACAAGTACCCGTGCCACGGGGACATCCTTCCTTAAAAACGGAAGACACTAAAAAATGCATCTTACCCGGGTTATGCCCGGCCCATCTTTCCGATGAAGGGCAATTCTCTATACCGGTATGCAATGTCCATTCCATATCCGATGACAAATACATCGGGGCACTCAAAACCAACGAAATCAGGTCTAATATTAGTTGTATTATTGCGACTTTTGTCAAGAAGTACAACGCTGGTTACTGATTCTGCGCCTTGTGATAGAAAGTATTCGCGCGTAAATTTAATAGTGCGACCATGTTCAAATATGTCATCAATCACCAATACATCGCGCCCTTTCACCGGCAAATCTGATGCAGCAACCAAATCAACGGTCGATTTTTGCCTATTTTTCTTGATGTGAATGAAGTCCATTTCCATCACACATCCACGCATCGACATGGCGCGCGACAGATCAGCGGCAAACATCATCGCGCCATTCATGACCACCTGCGCGACAGGCTCCGTGTCAAACCACCGGGCAAGACGACCGGCTAGCTCGTCTACCTTGTTGACAATCTCATCTGCAGTGAAAACCGGCTCGATACCCACATGGGCATCGCCCGCCTTGTCCCAATCAAAGAAGAAATCCATAAGCCCCCCTCAATGCACTGAGCGTATCAGCCGCCAGCGTTCGAAATCACACGGGATCGCGTTCCTTCAAGCACCTTCACAGATACATTCGCCACCCCTGCCGGAATGGGGAAGATACTGGTCTCAAAATCCAGTTTGCTACCTCGGCGAATTGCAAATCCTTTTGGATCTGTGATCACCGTTTCAAGCACGCGTCCCCGGTTATCCAGTATATCGACCTGAACTTGCGGCACTGCCGCCGTCATTGCCCCCGCCGCAGTGCCTGTGTTCTCAACAAACCCGCGCACCATCAACATCTGACGGCCTTCCACCGTTTCAATACGCGTTTTGTCAGTGTAGAGCTTCGCCGTTACATAAACCTCGCGTTCGGTGATGGGCACACTCAGCGGCTCTCCGTCTTCTGGCCGAAACCGATCAACATCGCGCACCCCTTCAAACATTTCGTAGAAGTCTGTCATACCCGGCACTGCCTTCACGACAGTTTCCTTCATGAACACGGCAGCAAACAAAACGAAAAGCCACAATGCGATCAGTGCGATCCAGCCGAAAAGGATCAGCTTGCGCTTGCGCGCAACATGGTCCCGCTCGGCCTGACGGCGCTGTTCTGCTCTGCGGCGCGCAACAAAATCACCATCATCATACTCACCATCGGGGCTATCTTCACTGTCCAGATCTGCAAATTCATCGCCGAATTGCTCTCTGACGGCCGCCCCAATGCCAAAATCATCGCTTGCGTCGTCAGTCTCGGAATCAAAGCCATCATCGGCTGGCCTGGTTGCCGGCGCTCCATCTTCATCGAACATGTCTGCGTCATCATGTTCGTCGTGGCTCGGCTCCGGCGCTGGCTCATCAAACACGGACCGCCTGACTGCAGCCGCCCGGGCTGCGGCACCCGCATCCATCTCTTCTACAGGCACACTAGGCGCAACTGGAGGCGCCGGTCGCGGCGCAGGCTGCTGCGCGACAGGTTTCGTGAGAATCTGCTCCGGCACAGCATGCCAACTGTGTTTGCAGCTGGCGCAACGTACTTTCCGGCCTTCGGGTGGAATCGCGCCATCCGGAATTTTGAACTTTGCTTCGCACGCAGGACAAACAAGGATCATATGATGCCTGAACTTTCCAATGGTTTCGCCTTAAGGTAAGGCAGCAACACAAAAAATTTGGTTAACACTATAAGAGAAACCAGCATGAACACAAGCTCTTGGAACAGTCATATATCCTGTAACAAATTCCCCTCGCAGCGCCGCCACTATATCATGATCATACTGGACGCCATCTGAGCGATATGCAATTCTGCGGCCTCCACGGTGGGAGCAGTTATGATTAGTTTCGAGAATGTCGGCATGCGATATGGCATGGGCGCGGAGGTCCTGAAGGATGTCAGCTTTTCGCTCGATCGCGGTTCATTCCATTTTCTTGTGGGGCCTTCAGGTGCAGGCAAAACCACGCTTCTGAAACTGCTTTATCTCGCACATCGTCCGTCTCGTGGGCTGATTAATTTCTTTGGCCGTGATCTGATGGCGATGGAGCGCGAAGCCCTGCCTCGCCTTCGCCGGCGCATCGGTGTCGTGTTCCAGGATTTTCGCCTTTTTGAACACATGAGCGCCTTTGAAAATGTGGCGCTGCCGCTGCGCATTCAGGGGGCAAAGAAAGCCCAGGTGGCTGATCATGTAGAGGAACTACTGTCTTGGGTTGGGCTTGAAGACCGCATGCATGCACGTCCCGCCACCCTTTCCGGCGGCGAGAAGCAACGGGTTGCCATCGCACGTGCCATTATCAACAAACCTGACCTTTTGGTCGCTGACGAACCCACAGGCAACGTGGACCCTGAAATGTCCCGTCGACTGATGCATCTTTTTGTAGCCCTCAACAAGGAAGGCACGACCACTGTTGTCGCCACACATGACGACGGATTGGTCAAGTCCATTGGCGCGCCTGTTCTAAAATTGAATAAAGGCGAACTTAATCATATCGCTGGCGGCCAGCCTGTCGATCCGGGGCCATGACCATGTGGGGGCGTACATTACAGTTTCTGCCAAAACAACATCAGCGCGAAGGCCTGTTGCCATGGGTTATTGGTGTGATGTTGTTTCTGTGCACGCTTGCACTTGCAAGTGGACTTGCGCTGGGGCGTGGCATCGACCGCTGGAGTGAAGGACTGAGTTCAAACCTGACCGTCCAGATCGTTGCGGAAGACGAAGTCGAGCGTCAAACCCAGACGGAAAAAGCCCTCACTCTATTGAGGGCAACACCTGGGGTAACTTCGGCCTATGTCCTTGCAGAAGCAGATGTACTTGACCTTTTATCTCCCTGGCTTGGCGATGTACCTTTTGATGCAGGGCTGCCGCTGCCGACGCTGATTGATGTAACCATCTCTGGCCCCGAAGCAGTCCATATCGAAGGCCTCAAGACGCGCCTTGTCGCAGCAGCACCGGCCGCACAACTGGATGACCATCAGGCATGGATGACACAAGTCCTCAACCTTGCCGCCACAGTTCAGTTAATCCTGATAGGGATTGTCCTGATGGTGGTTTTATCCACTGTAGCAATTGTGATTTTTGGCTGTAGGGCAGGCCTTGCCACCCATAGGGAAAGCATTGAGATCATGCATTTGATGGGTGCTGAGGATTCCATGATCTCCCGTGCATTCGACGAACGGTATCTGGCACACGGGCTGAAGGGCGGGATTGTTGGTGTCATGCTCGCGGCTGGCACATTGTATCTGATAGGGCATTTAGCTGAAGAAATGGGGCAAGGCCTGATCACGGCAACACTACCTGAAGCAAACAGCCTTCTTTGGCTCTCACTTTTGCCCCTTTTCTCCGCCATCATTACCATGGTGACAGCTCGCATTACCGTAAGGCGAGCGCTATCGCAATTGATGTAAAAATGGCCCGTTCATCCTTTAAATCGCTGTCGTTCATGATCAAACTGCCGCTATATGTGGCCGTGGCATGGTTGTTGGGTTTCGGCTTTTTTGTTGTGAACCTGCCGCAGGCGAAAACACTACCATATCCCGATAACAGTGACGGGATCATCGTGCTGACAGGCGGTGCAGGGCGCCTTGAAGCTGGCCTGGACCTGCTTGAGAAAGAAGTTGCGGCCCGCATGTTGATCTCTGGCGTAAATCCGGTCGTTGAGCCCCACGAGCTCAGCGCACTTACCGGTGCCGAAGAAGCCTTGTTCACTTGCTGCATCGATCTGGACCGGGCAGCACCCAACACGGCGGGAAATGCAACGGAATCGGCAGCGTGGGCGAAAAAACACGGTTTCCATTCGCTGGTGCTGGTGACTGCCGACTATCATATCCCGCGCAGCCTTATCTTGTTCCGTCGCGCCATGCCCGAAGCTCGGATTTTGGCCCACCCAGTGAAAGGCGAATGGCCAATCCTGTATATTGCGAACGAATATAACAAATATATGGTGACGCTGCTGGGTGAAGCCTTCAAACGTGCGCCTGAAGCTGCCGCCTCACCATCACCTTCCGGAGTTGACCATGACTAAGCTTCGTGCCCTTGTAGGGCTTCTCTTCATTGCAGTCCTTGTCTACTCCGGCCTTTGGCACACTTCCGGTTTCCAGGCCGAAAAGGACGCGGCAGCCTTGTTTGCTTCATGGCGAGACAAAGGACTTCGGGTTGACCACGGCAAAATCAAATTGTCCGGCTTCCCCTACAGGATGATCATCACAGTTGACGGCCTACGCGTCAGGACACGAGGGCCAGGGCTTGATTTGGGTGCTGAAAGCATATCATTCATAAGCCATTTATGGACGCCCGGACACTGGGTGGCTGATGCAACCAATGTTCGCCTTTCAGCGGCGGACGAGGCAATCGAACTTCGCGATGGCACAGTGCGCGGCAGTTACAGGCTCCATGACGACGGCAAAGCCATCATTGTTATCGATAGCGGCAGCACAGAAGATTTCGCGCTGGAAAAGGCGCCTGGCATTGATGAAATGACTAGACTCAAGAACTGGCAGCTTTTCCTTCGAACTGATCCCACTCATGTAGAAAACGAAAGTGGGCTCTATGAAGAGCGCTTCCTCGATTTCAAAGTCATGCTGGATGGTGGCGCAGCACAATTCGAAACCACAGGCGGCATCATGGGGCCAATCGTCAAGGATTGGACGACCGAGGAACTAGGTGCCTGGAGGGATGCTGGTGGGCTACTGGAAATCGATGATTTTTCTCTTGGCACAACGGGTGGTCGAATGAAGGGTAGCGCCAGCCTGACGCTGGATGAAGTTTATCGTCCGCTTGGCACTGCAACGGTTCAGGTTGCGGGCGGGAAGGCGCTTGCCAGCACTCTCGCCGCAGTGGGCCTGAATGGCCTTGCAGATGCAATTGGAGATGATCCGAAAACGCTTTCCCTGATGGCACAGATGGGGACGATCAGCGAAGGCGGCACCAACCTGATCGCCCTCAAGCAACTGATCAAGGATTAGGGCAGCATAAAATTCCCGATTATTCCCTACCCTTATGCCCAATCGCGCTATTATCAGCATGAGGAAGGGGCGATCGCCCCACGAAAACATGGGGAAGAGGATTGTCATATGAGCCTTAAGGGAAAAACCATTTTCATGAGCGGCGGCAGTCGCGGTATTGGCCTTGCGATTGCTTTGCGCGCAGCAAAGGACGGGGCAAATGTTGCGATTGGCGCCAAAACGGCTGAGCCCCATCCTAAACTGGAAGGCACGATCTATACAGCTGCGGAAGAGATTGAGGCCGCAGGCGGCAACGCGTTACCACTTCTATGTGATATCCGGTTCGAGGATCAGGTGCAGGCCGCAATTGCCAAAACCGTGGAAACCTTTGGCGGTATCGACATCTGCGTGAACAATGCCTCGGCGATCTCACTGACCAACACGCAGATGACAGACATGAAGCGCTATGACCTCATGAACACCATCAACACGCGTGGTACATTCATGGTGTCAAAACATTGTGTGCCGCATCTGCAAAAAGCTGAAAACCCCCATATCCTGACACTGTCACCACCCTTGGATATGAATCCGCGCTGGTTCGCGCCCCATGTAGCCTACTCCATTGCCAAATACGGTATGAGCCTGTGTACCCTGGGCATGGCCGCCGAATATAAAGCCGCTGGAATTGCGGTGAACAGCCTGTGGCCTTTCACTGCCATCGACACTGCAGCAATCCGGAATGTGATTGGTGATGGCGAAATGGCCAAAAATAGTCGTACGGTGGAAATCATGGCAGATGCAGCCCACGCAATCCTGACCCGCAACAGCAAGGAATGCAGCGGCAACTTCTTCATTGATGAAGAAGTCCTGCGCGAAGAAGGTGTGACAGACTTCACCAAGTATGCGCCACACGCAAAAGGCCCGCTGGTCCCTGATTTCTTTGTGCCAGATGAAGTGGTTGAACGTTTGCCAACCGAAGTGATGAAGGTGTGGTAAAATAGTAAAGGCCGGGGAAACCCGGCCTTTACCGTTCAATTTAATCGAAAATCAGATTGTTCGCCGTCAAATCCGCCAACGTGGTGCCAATAAGCAATAGGCTGTTGCCGCCGCCCAGATCGATCAACAAACCCTCGGATGTTTCAGTCGCTGCTGCCTGAACATCGTCAAGAGATGCAAAACCCGCCAAGGTCAAACTCAGGTCAAGCAAATCGTCAGCCGCATTAAAGCCGTAGACGACATCGTCACCACTGGCCTCGCCGAAGGCTAACAGATCTGCCCCTTCCCCACCACGAAACGTGTCATTACCTGCACCACCGTGCAGAGTGTCTGCCCCAGCCCCTCCATATAGAGTATCGTCTCCGCTGCCGCCATTGAGTAAATCACCGTCAGCACCGCCGAACAGAAGATCTCCATCTTCATTTCCAAACAAAACATCGGCGCCGCTTCCGCCATAGACAGTATCATTTCCCTCACTGCCATGAAGCGTGTCATCGCCGGTTCTGCCGGCGTAAACGATGTCGTTGCCAGCCGCAGCTTTCACAACGTCATTGCCGGCTCCACCACCAATCTCATCATCGCCACTGGCACCCCAAACCAAATCGCTCCCCGAGCCGGCCCAGATTTCATTTGCGGATGTTTCAGTCGTGTCAGCCATCCCGTCGTCCCACGCGCCACCCACCAAAGTGTCGTCGCCTTCACCACCGAACAGGATATCTTCACCCTCGTCACCAGCAAGGACATCAGCACCTACACCGCCGCCAATGGTGTCTGCCCCCTTGCCGCCAACCATGAAATCGGCACTGTCATCGAGGTCACCAGCCCAAAGTATGTCGTCGCCATCCCCGCCCAGAAGGGTATCGCTTCCCTCATCACCGCGAATGGTATCATCTTGATGGCCACCATCCAGCAAATCATCGCCTGCACCCCCAAAAACGCGATCTGCCCCAATGTCGCCAGAAATAGTGTCGTCCCCCTCGTCCCCGGACAGCCGTTCATTCCCAGCATAGCCAATAATCAGGTCGTCTCCGCAACCTCCTGAATAATGATAGCTGCGTGAGGGCCAAGCTTGCAGCGTGTCATTAAACGCAGTGCCGATCACGCTCTGAAAATACCCGTTTGCATTCACCACATATGGGCCGGACGTATATGTGTCGTTTCCAGAATCCCAGAATACAGCTGCATCAAGATTGGAAAAGTCCAGCGTATCATTGCCGCCGTTGCCCCCGATTGTGTCATGGCCTGCAGAAGCTATGATATAATCGTCGCCATAGTACGTGCCAACGATATCATCGTTTCCGTCCCCTCCATTCAGCGTACTGCTATCTCCTTCAGTGAATCCTGCCAATAGCGTATCGTCGCCATCACCGCCAAAGAGGATATCGTTTCCATCGTCTCCCCAGATGTAGTCGTCCCCACCTTGGCCAAGAAGGGTGTCATCCCCATCCACTCCCCTAAGCGTGTCTGCTGCACCAGATCCCTTAATGCTATCTGCTTTCAGGGATCCGGTAACATAATGCGTTACATTGACGTCGCCTGGGCCACCGGAGAAGATAAAGTTGGAGTCGCTCAATTTATCAGCGTCTACACCTTTCAAAATAAGGCTGTTACCCGCATAACTGATGATGGTGTCATTGCCGGATTGGATGATCGTGAGGTCTTTCAGTTTGATGTCGTGGATCGAAAAATCCAGGACATCATCACGAAATGAGAAGTCGGTAATGATGTCGTCATCCCAGCCAAGCTGAACGGTTAAGGTATCATCCCCAAGTCCTACACTAACCGTATCAAAACCGTCGCGCAGCCAGATCAAATCGTTCCCGAACCCGGCATCTACAGAGTCATTGCCATGACGCCCACTGATCGTGTCATTACCGGTCCCGCCAATAATCGTATCATCGCCTGAAAAACCTACCAGAAAGTCATGGCCTTGACCGCCTTGGAGAAAATCATCATTCTCGCCGCCATAAATGGTGTCGTTGCCGTCATCGCCATGAACAACATCATCCCCATCATGCCCGTTCAGATAATCGTCCCCGTTGCCGCCAAAAAGGCTGTCATTATTCCAAGCCCCAACGAGCCTATCATTGCCATCGCCGCCAACAAGTGAGTCGTCCCCTCCCCTGCCGTAGAGGCTGTCATTACCGGCACCACCGATAATCGTATCGTCTTCACTGGTGCCCGTGAATTCGTCATCTCCATCGGTTCCGGTTCGCGTCGGCATAAATCCCCCAATCAAACAGCAATATCCCTGCCCCTAAAACGGGCAGCAATTAATGTACGCGATACGTCATTAAAGAAGGATCCCTTGTTGCGCAAGCTGTACAATCGGGAAAATTGTAATGTGCGCTATTCTTTCTGATGTCTGCCGACTTCAGCGAGATAGGTTTGGTAAGCCCTAGCTTCTGGACATTACGAGCTTAAGGCCCGCCGCACCGAATAGTGCGCCACAGGCTGCCTGAATGGGGCGGCGGGCTTTGATATATCCCGCCATTGCTTTTTTCGTCGAGAACAACACCGCATAAAGGACAAACACACCGGCACCCAGAAAACTGCACACCAGCAGGATCACAGGTGGCACCCAAGTTGGCGACTGAGGTGTGATCCCGATTGTCAGGATTGACCCCCAAACCAATACAGCCTTTGGATTTGTCAGGTGCAACAAAAACCCTTTCAGGAAATAACTCCCCCGCACGGCAGTGCCTGTGGGCGCATCGGCATGCATCGCCGCACTAATGGATTGCCAGGCCAGCCACAATAGGTATGCCCCGCCAACAAACTTCAGGGCATACAGGAACGTTGCAATCTCGGACATCGCAACCGACAACCCGATGGTGGCCACAACACCCCACACGATAGAGCCGCATATCACACCGACAGCAAGCCTGAGGGCTGCTGCACGGCCCTTCCCGGCTGCTGTCATCATGATGGTGAGAGTTGCAGGGCCGGGGCTTGCCGTACCAATGATATAAGCCAAAAAAGCAAGGAAAAGTGGCCCAAGCACATCCATCGGTTATTCCTCGTGATGGCGACCGAAATCAGCCGTTTCTTCGTCCTGGCCAGCATCAATGATACGGCGACGGATATCGCGGGTGCGAGTGAAAAGATCAAACAGGGCATCGCCGTCCCCCCAACGGATCGCACGCTGAAGGGCGGTCAGGTCCTCGCTGAAACGCCCCAGCATTTCCAGAACTGCATCTTTGTTGTTCAGGAATACGTCACGCCACATGGTCGGGTCGGACGCTGCAATCCGGGTAAAATCACGGAAACCACCAGCAGAATATTTAATCACTTCTGACCGCGTAACCTCTTCAAGGTCAGATGCAGTACCCACAATATTGTAGGCAATCAGGTGCGGCACATGAGAGGTAATCGCCAGCACAAGATCATGATGTGGTGCCGTCATGATCTCCACTTTGCTGCCAAGCGCCTCCCAAAGCCTGGTCAGCCTATCCAGGGCGGCAGCATCTGTGTTGGCAGAAGGGGTCAGAATGCACCAGCGCCCATCAAACAGGCTGGCAAAGCCGGCAGCAGGGCCGGACTGTTCCGTGCCAGCCACAGGGTGCCCGGGAATCAGATGAACATGATCAGGCAGCAAAGGATCCAGTGCCTTGAACACACCTTCCTTCACCGATCCCACATCAGAAACGATAGCACCCGGCTTTAATCCGGACGCAATATTTGCGCCCACGGATGCCATCGCGCCAACAGGCACAGCCAAAATGACAATATCTGCATCCGCCACAGCCTGTTTGGCGTCTGCATGAAATTCGTGGGCAAAACCCAGGTCACGTGCTTCCTTGATTACCGCATCATTGGCATCTGCTACGGCAAGTGTTTTCGCAGCACCTGCACGCATAATGGCGCGAGCAACAGAGGAACCGATCAGGCCTGCACCAACAATCGCGATCCGGTCAAATTTTACTGTATCCGCCATATTCCTAATTCGCCTCGTCCGGCGACCCGTTCATGAAACCGCGGATCAACGAAATCAGCCCACGGTTCTGTGTTTCTGTCCCCACTGTTATCCGCAAATGGTCTGGCATTACCGACAAGGCCCGCACAATATAGCCGTGCTTGGTCAGATATGCATTGCATTCACTGGCCGTGAAAGGGCTTTCTGACGGAAAGGCAACCGTTACAAAATTGGTTTGGCTTCTGATCACATCAAGGCCTATGGCCGTCAGCTCGGCAGTCAACCAATCACGCCACTGCGCGGTAAAGGAAACCACCTCATTCAGATAAGCCTGATCACGAACCGCTTCAACAGCGGCAGCCTGACAGGGGTTTGATACATTGAACGGCAGACGCCAGCGGTTGATCACATCGATGATGCCTGCAGACGCATACATCCAACCAACACGCAAACCCGCCAGCGCATACAATTTCGAAAACGTTCTGGTCATGGCCACATTCTCGGCCTTCTCAACCAATTCCTCGCCGGCCTCAAAATCACCCGCCGTGACACACTCGGCATAGGCGCCGTCGAGTACAAGAAGAACATGCTCTGGCAAGCCAGCATGCAAGCGCTCAATTTCTGACCAGGGCAAATAGCCACCCGTAGGATTGTTGGGGTTATCAACGACAACGATCTTGGTCTTGTCCGTCACTGCCGCGAGGATACCGTCTACATCAGCAACCCAGTTTTTATTGGGCACCGGCACCAGCGTTGCACCAACGGCCTGAACCTGAATGGGATATAGCGAAAAGCTGACTTCGGCCACGATCACTTCATCACCCGGCCCTGCATAGGATTGGATCAAGAGGCCCAGAAGCTCGCCTGAACCTGTGCCGCAAACAATACCCTCAGCCTTCAGCCCATGGACATCGGCAATGGCCGCGATCAAATCATGGGACGCAGGATCGGGGTAGCGCACGACACCAGCGGCAGATGCCTTGATTGCCTCAACGGCCTTGGGGCTCGGCCCAAAGGCAGATTCGTTTGCGGACAGCTTTACCGGATTCCTGACGCCCTCGGCTTTCGCCTTGCCTGGCACATAAGCCTTCAGGTCCAGAATCCAATCGTGTGCTTTGGGCGCGCCCATAAAGTCCTCCAGAAACACAGGGAAACACTGGAAAAAGGGATAATGCGCCACCCCCCTAAAGGCAAAGGAAACTTTCCTAATCTTACGGGTTAGTTTTAGGGCGATTGACATATGATCTCCCTGCCGCTTTTCTGTGCACCCATGCAGAAGGGCACAAAACATAGTGCCCACAAGGAATTTGGACAGGTTTGGTGACACCACGCGAAAACAGTCAGGCAGGGATTACCGCCACACTTTTTGAAGATACACCTCTTCAACTGGATGGCGGCGCAACCCTCAGCCCGGTAACAGTTGGGTATGAAACTTACGGCACGCTCAATGCCGAAGGGTCAAACGCCGTGCTGATATGCCATGCCTTGACGGGCGATCAGTATGTGGCTTCCACACACCCGATCACAGGCAAACCCGGCTGGTGGGAACGGCTGGTGGGCCCAGGTAAACTGATCGATACCGATAAATATTTCGTGGTGTGCTCAAACGTTTTGGGCAGTTGCCTGGGCACAACCGGCCCCTGGCAGGAAAACCCCGCGACAGGAAAACCATGGGGCACAGACTTCCCTGTGATTACGGTTCGCGACATGGTGCGCGTACAGGCCGCCCTGATGGATACACTTGGCGTTGAAAAACTTCTTATGGCCATTGGTGGCTCGATGGGCGGTATGCAGGTACAGGAATGGCTTACCACGTTCCCGGAACGGGTCCACTCTGCCGTCATGCTGGCAACCGCGCCCAGGCATACGGCGCAAAACATTGCTTTCCATGAAGTTGGCAGGCAAGCCATCATGGCAGACCCGGATTGGCGCGAGGGCCGCTATTATGATCATGATGTCAAACCTGCCAAAGGATTGTCCGTCGCGCGCATGACCGCGCATATCACCTATCTGTCAGAAGATGCGCTTACCAAGAAATTTGGCCGAAACCTGCAGGAGCGAGATGCGCTGACTTTTGGTTTCGACGCCGACTTTCAGGTTGAAAGTTATCTCAGGCACCAGGGCTCTACTTTTGTCGACCGGTTTGATGCCAACAGCTATCTCTATGTAACACGGGCGCTCGATTATCTGGACATTGCGGCCCGTCACGGTGGCAGGCTTGCAGATGCGTTCAAGAACGCCGCCCATGTGCGCTGCTGTGTTATCAGCTTCACATCAGACTGGCTTTATCCAACCGCCGAAAACAAGGCGATCGTGCACGCCCTCAATGCTGCCGGTGTACCTGTTAGCTTTGCGGAAATTGAAAGCCCGTTCGGTCATGACGCCTTCCTTCTGGACGTGCCTGAAATGGACCATATGCTGACAGGCTTCGTAAAAGCCGCGGCCAGATCAAATGGCTTGGAGGAAGATCATGCATAGTTTGCGACCCGACCTCCAGCTTATCGCCAATCTGATCGAACCGGAAAGCCGCGTCCTGGATGTCGCTTGCGGCGACGGCGAGCTCCTGGATTATCTGGTCAACAATCAGAATGTGGATGGCCGCGGCATCGAACTCAGCCAGCAGGGCGTGAACCAATGTGTTGCCAAAGGCCTGTTTGTTATTCAGGGTGATGCTGACAAAGACCTGCGGGAATATCCCGACAACAGCTTCGATTATGTTGTTCTGTCAAAGGCATTGCAGGCTGTGCATCGCCCTCAACTGGTTCTACGCGAACTGTTGCGCATCGGTCGCCGTGCCGTTGTCACGATCCCCAATTTCGGACAATGGAAAGTACGCATGAGCCTTGTTTCCCGTGGCCGCATGCCAGTGACCAAGGCACTTGATAAGACCTGGTACAACACTGACAATATTCACTTCTGCACGATCCTGGATCTCTTCGACCTGATCGAAGAGGAAGGCCTGAAGGTATGTGAATTTGTGCCCCACAAGGCTGATGGTACGCGCCTGAAATACGGCCGCACACGCGCCAACTGGTCAGCCGATCAGGCGCTATTCCTTCTGGAAAAATAGGTCTAGTTTTCATTTATGGCCCCGACTTTGCAAGTGACACTGCAACATTTATCTGATGGGGCATTGGAAATGGCAGCAACGACAGAGCCGAAAACAAGCAAATTTCCCACTAACCCTATACGGGGAAATAGGTTTTCGAGGTCCACCCCCCTTCAGGACATCCTATACTTCCGCAGATTCACAACCGGCACACTTTTGCCTACAGGACAAGACCTTTGCGTAAAAACCTTTGACAATTTGGTCCCATCACATCGCGGACTGGCCATGATTGCGCTGCAACAAGGCACAATGTTGGTTGATACACCTGCCGTCACTTACACTATTCGCCCTGCCGATCTTGCGATCATTCCCTTAAATGCCAATTGCAAATTTGCGGGAACTGATTTCCACGCTGATCTCCTAGTAGTAGACGAACAATTGAGTCCAATTCTGCCTTCCGGGATGACCAACAGAGGCCCCTTGATTTTGTCCGCTCTATCATCGGGCACCAGCCTTCTTTACCAGCAGTTCCTGTGCTTCAAGGCTTACGCAGACCTTATTCAAAAAGAAGACACAGAAGAGTTACTTCCACCGCTGTTAATGATGTTAAACACAATCGTAAAACGACAGGCACGAAAAAATTGCGAAATTCGCGATAGCCAACTGGACAGAATTCGCGGCCTGATCCAAGAAAGGCTATTGGACCCCGAACTGGGCCCAGATCTTATTGTTTCGGAATTGGGCCTTTCTCGCGCACGCCTCTACAGAATTGCCGAACCGCTTGGCGGTATTACAAAATATATTCGCGCCCAGCGCCTTCAACTAGCCCACGAAACGCTGGCTTCTGGTCATATGGAAGCGGTATCGATAACGAATCTGGCCTACGACCTGGGTTTCAGAACGGAAACCGCATTTCGACGATCTTTCAAAGAGGCATTTGATATGACGCCTTCAGAAGTCCGAAAACGGGCTACCAACAGCTTTTGAGACAATCAGACTCTTTTTTGAGACGCAGCGACAGGACAGACTTGTCTTTCTTCAGGTAAGTTAAAAATTGTCACTCAATGGGAGTGATACGCCCAGAAAGGGCGTCAGACACAAAACCTAGGCATAGAAGATGTCTCTAAGCGTCAATACCAACGCCGCCGCATTCTCGGCTTTACAGAACTTGAGTTCTTCGACCAAGCTCCTGAACCAGACGCAATCGCGTCTCAACACAGGTCTTTCAGTTGGCTCTTCCAAAGATAATGCGGCCGTATTCTCCATTGCACAAAAACTTCGCGGTGATATCGCAGGCTTAAACGCGGCAAACGCCTCAATGGACCGTGCGATGTCATCCCTTGATGTCGCTATAGCAGCGGGCGAGGCAGTTCAGGATATCCTGATCGAAATGAAGGATAAGGCCACTGCCGCAAAGGATGCCGGTCTGGATACATCCAGCAGGCAGGCATTGGATGATGATTTTCAAGAGCTCCTGAAGCAAATCAATTCAATTGTTGAAAATGCAGAATTCAACGGCACGAACATGGTTGATGGCGGCCAGGATATTGTCGCAATCACCGACGACACGGGAGACTCCACGATAACCGTTAGTGCGGTTACCATGACGCTCGGCACAAATGGCGGCTCCTATGGAACTATCCAGCTCTATGATTACGACACCATTGCCGTTACCAGCACAACTATAAACGGGACGCAGTCAGGCGCAGATGTCATCGTTGGCGAAGTCGAGTCCTCCATCACCAATGTGAGTAGCGCCTTGTCCGATATGGGCGCCGCCTACAAGAGGCTCGAACTGCAAAAAGAGTTTACCAACAAACTATCCAATTCAATTGAAACAGGGATTGGAAATCTCGTGGACGCCGACCTTGCAAAAGAAAGCGCAACTCTGAACGCAGTACAAACCAGACAACAGCTGGGCCTGCAGGCGCTATCAATAGCAAATCAAGGACCTCAGGCTGTCCTCTCGCTCTTCAGATAATAGTTTTAATAGAGAGAAATCAATTTACAGGGCATAGAACATGTCATTTTCAGTTAACACCAACGCTGGTGCATTTGCGGCATTACAAAATCTGAATGCCACCCAAAGTGCTTTAGACCAGACCCAATCCCGAATTAACACCGGCCTTAAAGTCGCGTCCGCGAAGGACAATGCGGCAATTTATTCTATTGCTCAAAGCATGCGCTCTGATCTGGCTGAATTGTCTGCAGTGAAAAGCAGCCTCGATCGCGGCAAACAAATAGTCGATGTGGCAATCGCCGCCGGTGAAGCCGTTTCCGACCTCCTGATCGAGATGAGAGAAAAAGCCGTCGGAGCTTCGCAAGAAGGGCTGGATACAGACACCTATAATTCCCTCAACGATGATTTTTTTGCACTCCGTGCCCAAATCGACAGCATCGTCAATAATGCGGAGTTTGACGGCGTGAATCTGGTGACGACAGGCGCCACTGATTCAAGTGTGCTTGCAGGCAAGGATGGGGCAACCCTGACACTTGCAGCAGATGACATGAGCGCCATTCACCTGCAATTCGGGCTGGCAAATATCGATCTGTATAACGCCACCAACGCGCAAGCGACAGTGACCGTTATCGACAACGCTCTGGAATCAGTGAAAGAGGGCCTTTCAACATTTGGCGCTACGGCAAACAGGCTGGATAGCCTTATCGAATTCAACAGTAAGCTAAGCGACAACATCGAAACAGGCGTCGGGAACCTTGTTGACGCCGACATGGCAAAAGAAAGCGCCGATCTGCAAGCCTATCAGACCCAGCAACAATTGGGGCTTCAGGCACTGGGCATTGCAAACCAGGCACCGCAGGCGGTCTTGTCGCTATTCAGGTAACACAGATATAGAAAGAATAATTTCTGAGAGCACTCGGTCACTGTCCCAAATGGGGCCGTGGCCGTTTTTTTAAAGGCTGGGTAGTTCTTTCGAGACAACAACACCGTCTGCATCGGCAATGATCCAATCACCCGGATGAATAGGAACGCCAGCGATGGCGATCTCGACATTCACATCGCCTCGGTTCAACTTTTCTGACTTTCGTGGGCATGACCCCAACGCCTTGATGCCAACATCTTCCCCAGCCAGTTCGTGCCTGTCCCGCACACAGCCGTAAATTACTACGCCGGCCCAGCCGTTCTTTGCCGCCAATGCGGCCAGGTTTCCGCCCAGTAATGCCACACGATTGGATGCATCGCCATCCACCACCAGCACCCGACCTTCGCCCTGCCCTTCGAGAAGCGAACGCACCTTGGTGTTGTCGTCAAGCGTGCGCAGTGTCACGGCAGGACCGGCGAAATCGACGGTCCCACCGAAATCTTTGAAATCGACAGAGAGAACAGCCACAGCACGCTCCATGGCGTCGCAAACATCGGCTGTTGCCAACCTGGGCGGCGCAATCTCTCCTTTCGGCATTGTGCCTAGTCCTGCTTGTGGATAATTGGCACCAGCATGTCGCCCCATGCGCCTTCTTCGTTATGATACCGCGACGCGCGCATCAGTTCGACGGTGACGCCTTTGCCCACGGCAGAGATAACCGCATCGTTCAAGCGGTGCAGGGCGTTTGCCACCTGCCGGATCGCCATTTCTTTGCTTTCATCCATTGTCGTTTCGTTGGAAGCGTCTTTCGTCATAATGCTCTCCGCTATTCAGACGGTTTCATATAATTTTATGACCCAAACAATATTATCCGCGCAATAATAATACAAGGCCCATAATGGGACAAAAGCCGAAATAATGAACTGGACTTACCTTCATCCCGCGCTATCGTCATTTAGCTTTAATGTATATGATGGTGAGAAGCTCCAGGCATGCACGAACGGTCAACTATAACCCTTTACGGCGCCCTAGGTGGCGGCTCGGCCATCGTGGAGGCGTTGCTGACCCTGGCCCAAATCCCCTACCACACCGAATTTCTGGAATGGGGAGAGTTCGATGCACCCGATAGCCATTATGGCAAGATCAATCCGCTCAGGGAGATACCGGCCATAAGGCTGCCAGATGGTTCCATCCTGACAGAAAGTGCCGCCATTTGCCTTTGGGTTGGAGACACCATGAAGGGCTTCCCCCTGGTTCCTGCACAGGATGATCCGATGAGGCCACAATTTCTGCGGTGGCTGGTCTGGCTTGTCGCAAGCATTTATCCAACATTCACCTATAGCGACCACCCGGAACGGTTCGTGTCGGGGGAGGAAGCAAAAAACGCCTTGTTCGCATCTGTACAGATGAGGCGTGAAAAGCTCTGGCGCCAAATGGAAAACAGCCTGCCATTTGGGCCCTACGCCCTTGGCAATCAACTCACAGCCATTGATATCTATCTCAGTGTCATGACCCGCTGGCGCCCACGCCGAGCCTGGTTCAAGGAGCATTGTCCCAAACTGTTCCAAGCCGCAAGCTACGTGGACGACATCCCGGCCCTTGCCCCCATCTGGCGAGCCAACTTCAGCTCCTAACAGGCTCAGGAGCGCGTAAGAGCAGGCATGATCGCCGCCCGCTTTGCCGATTTGGGGATCGCATTATACATCTGCTTGCGTGCAGATACCAAAAGGGCGCCACCAAGGTTTTTACCCAGCAAGCCAATTGGTTTTTCCCCAAACCTGAGCATCCTTGCGGCCATCGGGCGCACAAAAGGCGGCATCATCAGGGCGGTGTTCCAGCCATCGGGAGACAACATATGATCCCCCAGTAACTGGTATAGCTGCCCTTTGGAATAAGGCCGGCCGTGCCCGAAAGGTGTGCCTTCATAGGCAGACCAACTGCGCATCCGATTTGGTACCATTATCACCACCTGGCCTCCGGGCGCCAACACCCGCCAGACCTCCCGCAACAAATGAACCGGCCGGTTGGCGTGTTCGAGCGCGTGCGCCAGCACAAGCCTGTCAACCGAACTATCCGGTAGCGGTAGATGATATTCCTCAACTAGCGTGGTCCGGGTGCCTTTGTGGCTCGGCCAGTGACAAACGCCCTGTTGTGCCGGCATCATGGCCAGATACCTGGCCCCGGTTTCCGCTTCTGCCGATCCCAGAAAATCAAGATAGGGTAGCGCAAAGCCAAATCCCACCGTAACCGGGTCTGTCTGGCTTGCCAGCAAACGCTGCATTTTCTCAGCTATGACCGGGGCCACCGCACGGCCAAGGCCACTTTCATAAAACCGGTAAAGGTTAAGCACATCAGGCCGCATCAGCTATTCCTCCAACCACTTCAGAAGTGGCTCCCACAATCCAGAACGAGCCTTGGACCCAACCATCATACCCACATGGCCTGCACCGGGATCATGGGCAATTGCATCGGGAAGGCCTTGCAGCATTGCATAGGCGCTCTCCTGCGGCACCAACCGATCTTCTTCTGGCGCGGCGATCCAGACAGGACATTTCACATCTGAAAGCCGAACAGGTTTGCCATCAACAAGCCATTTCCCGCGGCCGGGCTGGTTGTCCCGATACCAACCGAGCATTACCTCATCAGCCACCTGACGCGGCAACGGTGCACCTGTATTGGCCCACGTCTCAAGCGCAACAAAAAATTCCGCCGCTTCGGTTGCCGGGTTCATATCCGCAAATTTTCGGAATTTGCGATCATTCAGCGTAGGGTCAACACTTGTGAAAAAGGTTTGTACTGCGTCCACTGGAAGTGGCATGCCGGGCGGCAGCTTCGCCAATGCCTCCGCCATCACCGGCGCATATTTTTTGCCAGCATGCGGTTTCTCTGTATCAAAGTCCCAAGGTGCAGCAACCAAGGCCAGCCGCGAAATCTGTTTCTGAGCCCTTGCCGCCAACGCTGTTGTCAGCGTGCCGCCCATACAATACCCCAATACAGGCACCGGCCCACCAGCCACTCGAACAACATGATCCAGAAACGGCACCAACCGTTTCATTACGAAATCGCTGATCCCAAAACCGAATTCTTCGTCACCCGGATCAAACCAATGCACCAAAAAGGGCCGATATCCACGCTCTTTCAGGAAAATGGCCAGGCTGCGGCCCGGTTTCAAATCCAGAACATAGTGCGGGTTGATCAGGCTGGGGGTCATCAGGATGGGTTTGCCTTCGCCGCCAAAATCATACAACCGGCAATTGCCAAGCCGGGCAGCTTCCACAGCCATGCTTTCCGGTCGCCTGTATGGATGGGCCAGATATTTTGCAATGCCCGCAAGCATCTTGTCTGCCCGATCAGATGCCTGCCGCTCCACCGCATGATGAAAGGCTTGCCAGTCTTCCTCGGTTTTCATCAGACTGCCGAGTATATTGAGGCTTTCACGCACCCTGGGATGCCAGAATTGATCATCCACCCGATATTGTTTCGCCCCCGTAACAGACTGGTTCCAAATCATCAGGCTGTTGGACAGGTGCAGGCCCATGGGACGAGGCCCCCTGACTTCAGACTCCGCGCAGGTGCGCGGCGCATTCGCCATATCATCAGGAGCGTTCACTGGCGTCCCCCTGCCGCTTGTGGCCAGGAATGTCTGCCCGAAGCAGATCAGCAAGCTCGGAATGAGGCAGCAAATCCCTCTCCTGCGCCCAAAGGCGGATATTTTCCTGCCACAAGGTCAGAAATAGATCAGCGGCCTGTTCTGTCTCTTCATTACGCATGACAAAATCAGTATAGGAGGTGGGCTTTTGGCGCAAAATTATTTTCTTTGTGCAAATGCACAATTTTCCTTGCGGCAGCGCATCAAATACCATTTAATTCGGCGCATTAGCGTATGAATTGCCTTGATTTTTTTCGTTTTTCGCATGTGCGAGCAAACGCAAGAAGGTCGGCGGGATGGGACAGATGGCACGGAAAAGGCGCGAACAAGGCGAGCCGATTATCATTAAGAAATATGCTAATCGTCGCCTCTACAATACGGAAACCTCAAGCTATGTCACGCTCGACCACCTGGCCGAGATGATCAAGTGTGGCGAGGATTTTGTCGTCCGTGATGCCAAAACGAACGAAGATATTACGCGTACCGTTCTTGCCCAGATTATCTTTGAAAAAGAAACCCGCGAAAAAAATATGCTGCCGCTCTCGTTTCTCAGGCAGTTGATCAGCCTTTATGGTGAGGGCATCCAGGCCATGGTGCCAAGTTATCTTCAAAGTGCGATGGAAGTTTTAACGCGGCATCAGGCCCAGATCAGGTCCACATGTGGCGATAAAGCCGATAGTGCGAACTTCCTGCCAATTTTCGAGGAGCTGACCCGCCAGAACCTGGCCCTGTTTGAACAGAGCATGCGTGTCTTTACCACACCAGATGCTTCAGCCAACAAGGAAGAACTGACAAGGCCGGCGGCAAAGGCTGCAACGCATTCCGGTGAGAAAGACAAAAAGATTGCAGACCTTCAGGCAGAACTGGCTGCCCTGAAAGAGAAGGTGGACGCACTTTCGAACTAAGGCCCCGAGGGCTTTCCCAATCAGCTTTCTTGGCATCTCGCGACTTCGTGATGGTGTTTTGGCTGATTTATGTGTTCAATAGGCATGTGAACTCATTCGTGCCCTTGCGGACCTCAATTCCATGCCAGCTATTTTGTTTGCCATTTTTATTGATTTGACCGGGTTTGGCATCATCGTGCCGATCCTGCCATTTCTGGTGATCGAATATGGCGGCAGCGCAGCCTCGGGCACGGCCCTGTTATCGATATATTCCCTGTTTGCTTTTGCTGCAGGCCCAATCTGGGGGCGGTTGTCTGACCGGATCGGCAGACGCCCGGCGCTTGCAGCTACTTTTCTGGGTGCCACTGCTTCCTATATTGTACTTGCATGTGCCGACAGTCTGGCAATGCTGTTTCTGGCCCGAGCGCTTTCGGGGGCAATGGCTGGAAACGTCGGCATTGCTATGGCCGCAATCGCAGATTTGACCGACGAAAACAATCGTGGGCGAGCGATGGGCCTGATTGGCGGTGTATTCGGGCTTGGTTTCGCGTTCGGCCCCGTCATCGGTGGCCTGTTGAGTGGCATGAGCGAGCAATCACCTGTATTCGTACCTGGTCTTGCGGCGGCCGGACTGTCACTAACTGCCATGCTGCTAACATTGAAATTCATGCCCGAGACGCACACTCTGGAAGCGCCTTCTGAATCCGATACGCCTGTGGCCAAAGTATCCTGGACATCGTTTCTGAGCACGCCAGCCCAGATCGCCCTTTTCTCCATGTTCATTGTAACATCAGCCGGGCAAAGCCTGACATTTGCGGTGCTTCCTTTCTGGTCCATGGGCGTTTTGGGTTGGTCACAAATACAGGTCGGATATCTGATGGGTGCAATCGGCCTATGTATCGCTGCCATTCAATCTCTTGCCACCGGACCGCTGTTCAAATCACTGGGAGAACTTTGGTCCCTTGCGCTCGGCATCGGCGTTTTCCTTATTGGCTGCCTGGTAGTTGTGTTGGCGACCGCGAGCCCCGGATCAACAATCCTGTCCTTCCCCCTTATGATGGCGGGCCTCACCCTTTCTTTCCCAGCGCTGAACAGCCTGCTTTCCCGCCGAACTGACAGGCGGCATCAAGGCGCTGCTTTGGGACTTTCAAACGGAATATCTGCGCTTGGCCGCATGATGGGGCCGATAGCAGGCGGCTTCATGTTCGAGCAAGTCTCGCCCACAAGCCCTTTTTACATTACGGCTTCTCTGGGCCTGTTTGCGCTTTTCTGGTGTTTTTGGGAAATCAGGAACAGCAAGCGTTAAGAACCTGTGGAACAGCTGGCTAGCTGCTCTTTGAACCAACGGGTCATTTCGCCCGACGCAGACCTCATCGCTTGATTGAACGCCGCCATAACAGCAGCATCTCCCTGCCCATTCACTGTAACCGACTGTGTGAATGTAGGTTTACTAAGGAGCTGGCTATCGCTGAGCCGGACAAGAGAGACTTCCATCGCGACATCAACGATATCATCCCCAGCGCGCGAACCGGGACGATATTCCAGCGCCCACACCTTTACGCCCAAACGACATGAAGTTCGGATATCCAGCCCACCTGCCGACACCATTTGCGCGCCTGATCCATCACCCAAAGAACGGGTTACATAATCACGCACCAAATCAGACAATTGAGCCGACCATCTGACACCCTCGAGGGTCATGCGTTGCCCACTTTCAAGTGTCACTGCTACTTTGTCGCTATTCAGGCCCTCGGCCAGGGTCGGCTCATCAACAAAAACGACTGTGCCTTGTGTGCTGTCAGCGGCGTAAGCACCTTCATACCGCAATGTGTAGACGGTGTCAGATGGCCCGTCATCACCAAAGGAAATCAAGGGCCCGCATGCTGAAAGCAGAAGCGTGGCCGTCAAGAGAGGTGCTGCCAGTCCACTGGATTTCACAGGCTGGGTCACTGCTCTTTCTCCTTCACCTTTCGGGTCTGCAGGTCGTAGGTTGCGTCATTTGGGCCAACCAGAAGCGCTGCAGGGTCACGCTCAATTTTTGTGACAAGTCGGGACAGGCTACGCGCCGTCGTACGCAAATCCATGATCATACGCGCCGCTTCAGGCAAACTGCCCGATACGAACTGCCTGATATCACCTTCATTGGCTGCAACAACGCCGTCGATACGAGCCAAAAGGGCCTGTGCGGCATCTAGCGCTTCCACCGCCTCGTTCACCAGCCGGTCACCATCACGCTCAAGCAACTGATTGCCATTGTCAGCCAACCTTGTCAGTTTGTCTGCTGTTTCGGTTACCTTCACCAAAACATTGCGGGCTTCCGCAACCAGCGCGTCGATATCTTCCGTACCGCGGGCCATATTGCCAGTCATGCGGTCGGCGTTATCCAGTATGCTCGCCACCTTCTGAATGTTTTCATTGCTCAAAAGCCGCTGCACTTGCACAACAGCGCGGATTGCTTCATTCACAAGGTTGGGTGCACTCTCGTAGAATTCCAGCAATGGAGAGGCCTCGGCATTGATAACCGGATATTCCTGTCCTGCAGCGGGTTGAAGTCGTTTGGCACCTTTTGGCCCGCCTTTCAGCTCGATGTAGGCAACGCCGGTCAGCCCCTGGAATTCAAGCCTGGCTGTCGCCCCTTCAGTTACAGGCACCTCATCGCGCAAACGTACGTGTACCCGAACCTTTTGAGTGTCGTTCGGCGCAACTGTGATGTCCCTCACATCGCCTACCGGAATACCAAGATAGTAAACAACACTGCGCTTATAGAGGCCAGAAACAGTGCCATCAAAATAGATGTCATATTCGCGATATTCGGCATCAAGATCTACCTTTGCGATCCAGATCGCAAAGGCAATAAGGCCAGCCATGAAGGCGAGGACAAAACTGCCAACCAATATGTGCGAAGCGCGCGTTTCCATAACCCTAGCCGTTTTCCTTTATGCCTGCCGCCCGAGCCCTTGGCCCATGAAAATATTCCTGCACCCAAGGATGGTCAAACGCCATCACCTCTTCAAGAGGGGCATTGATCAAGATCTTTTGATCCCCCAATACGGCGATACGGTCGCACACTCTGACCAATGTGTCGAGGTCATGCGTCACCAGAAAGACCGTTAATCCCAATGATTTACAAAGCTCATGCACCAACCCGTCAAAAGCGGCAGCTCCGATCGGGTCAAGGCCGGCGGTTGGCTCATCCAAAAACAGAAGTTGAGGATCAAGTGCCAAGGCCCGCGCAAGCGAAGCCCGTTTACGCATGCCTCCAGAGAGATCTGAGGGGAACTTCGCCGCAGCATCCAACGGGAAACCCGCCATCGTCAGTTTGCTGATTGCCAGATCATCCATCAGGTCCTGCGGCATATGAAAATGCTCGCGCAAAGGCACTTGCACATTCTGGGCAACCGTCAGGCTTGAAAACAGGGCACCGTCCTGGAACAGAACACCCCAATCCCGGCGCGACAAGCGATCCTCTTCGTCTGTCATATCACTCCGGCTCTTGCCACCTATCTCTATTCTACCGGAAACAGGTTTTATCAGCCCGATAATCGCTTTGAGGAGAACAGATTTCCCCGTACCAGATCCGCCAACGATGCCCTGTATCTCACCACGACGCAGGTCCATATCCAGGCCATCATGCACCACATGGGGGCCAAAGGCGGTTTTGAGCCCCCGCACTTTCACCACGATATCGTCTGTCAAATGGTCTGCCATAGCTACAGCCCCACGCTGGTAAAGAAAATTGCAAACAGGGCATCAAGCACAATCACCAGAAAGATGGATTGCACCACACTCCGCGTGGTGCGAGCACCCAGATCATCAGCACTACCCTGCACCCTCAAGCCGTTATAACAGCCCGTCGTTGCAATGACCGCGGCAAAGAAAGGTGCCTTGATGATACCCACCCAATAGTGATCAATGGTAATCACCTCCCGGAAATAAATGAGGAAATTGGCGGGTGTAATATCTAGCTGTATCCAAGCCATGAGCGCACCACCTGCAACACCAACAACATCAGCATAAAAAGCCAGTAACGGCAGGCAAATTGTGATCGCCATTAGGCGTGGCAACACCAGAACATCGATCGGGTCCATTCCTAATGTTTTCATGGCGTCCACTTCTTCATGAAGCACCATGGATCCGATCTGTGCGGTAAAAGCGCTGCCCGATCGGCCAGCAATAATAATAGCCGTCAGCAGAATGCCAAGCTCACGCAGATGACCGATCCCCAGCATATCGATCACAAAGATGTCTGCACCGAATTTTGCCAACTGGATCGCGCCCTGGTTCACCATCACAGCACCGATCAGGAAAGATATCAGCCCAACAATGCCCATGGATTGAAGCCCGATAACCTCCATTTGATGCACGACGGGTACAAGGCGTACACGACCAAGGTCAAACAGGGCACCCATCAGCCGCATCAATACAAGGCCCAGAAATCCAAGAAGCCTGCCACCGGAACGAAACGCACCAACGGTCGCCGTACCTGCCTGTAAAAGCGGCAACAGATACCATGCAATCTGATCAGGTTCTGTCGAAACAGGCGGCGGACTACAACTGATGACTTCAAGAAGCTTGGTGTGACGGGCCTGAATATTGACAAGCGGGGCACCATCGGAATGCTCGCACCCGTCAGAGAAGCGTCGAATAAGAACAGCACCTGTTGTATCAAGGGCGCCGATTGCTGAACAATCAAACATCGGATTGTCGCCTGCCGCCAACTTGACGCTGGCCATCAAGCTGTCAATCGCCACCGCATTGTCGATTATCCAGTCGCCAGCAAGATGGACAGTGGCACTATTTTCGCAGCGCTCGACCTTCACAAAGGCGTTATCCAGCAGAAAATCAGACACTTTTTTCGCCTTACCCCCTTGATTCCCGGGCGACAATCAACAAATAGAAGCCGCCCGGACGGTACCGTCACACAGCAGACGTTTGTGTGTTGCGACAGCCTTGCCGATATCGAGACCACATACAACCCCAATGTACCAGAAGGGGACATCTGGTTCCGAATGTTTACGGTTTTTTCGTCGTATATCCTAGGGCAGGCCAGAAAGGTGCCTGACGTGACGATGTTGTAACATCGCCACATTTCGAGCAAATTTTCGCGTTATGCGACGATTTGCGCGCCAATTGTAGCGCGCTTTTGTGTATTTTTAAGTAAAGAACGCCCGTTTTGGCCGCCTGTTCAGTATGGCCACAAAAACCAGAATAAACGACAGCGAAAAAAAGAAGTCGAAGAATGAAACATCGTATCGGATTTCTATTCAACCATGAAGCGGCGCATCAGGTAAGCCACCTTGCGCCTATGATTCCTGCTATTGCCGGGATGTCAGACGATATTGAGATCGATGTTTTTGCATCGACACAAGAGCAATTGGACCTGGCTAAAGCCTATGCTGGCACGGTAGAGAATTGTAACTTCACGCTGCTGACCGTGCCTGCGCTCTATAACGCTTTGGATAAGCTCCTGAACAAGGTTGCACCGTTCAAACGCGTGGCCATGCTGAAGAACAACCTTGAGCTTTTCCGCGACCTGGATGCCCTTGTTGTGCCCGAACGCACCAGCCTGATGCTGCGTGACGTATTCGGCCTCGAGCACCTGAAGATGGTGCGTGTATGCCACGGCGCCGGTGATCGCGATGTGGCCTGGTCGAGCAATATCTCGAAATTCGATCTGGTGCTTTTGCCTGGCGACAAACACCGCGACCGCATGATCGCACTTGGCCTTGTACAGCCAGAAAACAGCGCCGTAATCGGCTATATGAAATTCGACGCGCTGGCGGACGAAAATATCGTGCACCGCCCGTTCAAGAACCGCCGCCCGATCGTGCTTTATAATCCGCACTTTGATCCGCACCTGTCATCCTGGTTCGATATGGGCGAGGACGTGCTCGAGTATTTCGCCAACAATCAGGATTATAACCTGATCTTCGCGCCGCACATCATGCTGTTCAAACGCCGCCTGCATACGTCGCTCACAAACCGTGTGGTGCGCTGGCGCAAGGATGTGCAGGAACGCTTTAAAGATTGCGACAATATCCTTGTGGATACCGGCAGCCCGGCGTGCCTTGATATGACCCACGTGCGTTCGGCTGACATCTATCTGGGTGATGTATCAAGCCAGGTGTACGAGTTTATCGCGCGCCCGCGTCCCTGCGTGTTCCTGAATTCCCACGGGGCTGACTGGAAGCGTGATCCAAAATATAAATTCTGGACGCTGGGCCCGGTGGCAAGCTCGATCGAAGAGCTGGATCAAGCCCTCAAACAGTCTGTCGAGAACCCGCAGGAATTCAAGCCCGAGCAACAAAAGCTTTTCAAAGCCTCTATCGATCTGCAAAATAGATCGTCTGCGCAACGTGCAGCAGAAGTATATTGTAATTTCATGGGGCTTAGTGAATGCCAACCGCAACCGCTCAAAAAGTACGGGTAGTAATCCTCGCGGGACGGCGACCGGAAGGGGACCCGGTCGCAGATATGTTCAATGTAGAGTATAAGGCCGCTGTCCGTATCGGAGAGCGTGCCATGCTCAACCGTGTGATGGACGCTATCGACAACAGCGGGCGGGTATTGGAAACCTTTATCCTGACGCAGGAACCCGGCCAGCTTTCAGATATTGAAGACTTTGTGGCACTGAAGGCGCGCGACGATGTGCATTTTGTCAAAAGCGGCGGCTCCATCTGCGGCAGCCTGATCAATTTCCTCGATAGCTACCCAAGCGACACGCCCACCCTGATCACTACAAGCGATCACGTGCTGTTGCGCGGTGAAGACATTCGCACCTTCCTGGATCACCAGCCGACAGACGCCGACATTTCGCTGGCGCTGGTGGAAGACCAGACAGTGCTGGCAGAACACCCCACAGCAAAGCGCACGTGGCTGAAGTTTGCCGGTGGCGCCTTCACCACCTGCAACCTCTTTATGCTCACCAGCCCAGCCGCGCGGGACGTGCTGGCTTTCTGGGCTGAGGTAGAGCATGACCGCAAGCGGGTGTTACGCCTAGCCTGGCGTTTTGGCCCCTTCCTGTTTATCGGCTTCCTCTTGCGCCTTCTTACGCTTGATCGCGCCTTTGCCCGTGCCTCGAAGGCGCTTGGGGCGCGCATTCGGCCAGTCGTGCTCCAACACGCGCACTTGTCCATTGATGTGGATAAACCGACTGACGTAAAACTCGCCCAAGACCTTCTGGAAACCTGAGCCATGCCCAAAATCGCACTCTTTGACATGGATCGCACCATTGTCAAATTCGGCACCTATACACCTTTTCTTTTGCGCTACACCTTGAGCCATGCGCCTTGGCGTCTGTTGTTCGCGCCCGTGGTTATCTTGTGCATGCTGGCCTACAAGGCAAAAATCTTCAGCCGCAAACAGTTGAAGGAGATCATGTTCGCGCTGCTGGTCGGCCGGGTGAAAACCGACAAGATGCGCGCCTTCGCGGGCACCTATGCCGAAACCATTGTTCCCAAAGACTGTTTTAGCGAGGCAATCAACGCCCTCAATGCCCACCGCGAAGCGGGTGACATCACAGTGCTGGCCACAGCCAGTTTCGCCTTTTATGTGGAACCTATCGCCAAACTTTTGGGGTTTGACCATGTAGTGGGCACCGGCCTCACGGAAGAAGCTGGCCGTTTCCGCGCCAAGGTGCCGGGTGAAAACTGTTATGGCGATGCCAAGCGCCAGATGGTGGAAGACCTGATCAAGGCCGAAGGCCTCAAATATGATGGCATCCGTTTCTATACAGATGACCATAGCGACATCCCCACCATGGAACTGGCCACCGAAGGCGTCGTGGTAAACCCCACGCCCAAGCTGCGGGCTTATGCCGAAAAGCGGGACGGGATCGAGATCGTAAACTGGCAATAGCGGGATAACAGGTTTCTTGTTTTCTTAACTTCTTGACCCTATCCTTGGGAAAAGGCTGCAGAACAAAGGACCTTGCCCGTGCGCGCTGACAGTACCACCACCTTCCGTTCCCTTTATCCTTCGATCGAACCCTACAAGAGCGAGAAGCTCCCGGTTTCGGGTGGGCACGAGATTTATGTGGAACAGTCGGGCAACCCGGCGGGTGTACCGATTGTGTTTGTACATGGCGGCCCCGGTGGCGGCACAAGCCCGATCCAGCGACGTTTCTTCAACCCGGCCAAATATCGGATCATCCTGTTTGACCAGCGCGGCTGTGGCCGCAGCAGGCCGCACGCTTCACTTGACGATAACACAAGCTGGGATCTGGTGGCCGACATGGAAGCCATCAGAACCCACTTGGGCATTCAGCAGTGGCTCCTGTTTGGTGGATCGTGGGGTAGCACCCTTTCCCTACTGTATGCACAAGCGCATCCCCAGCATGTGAAGGGCCTGATCCTGCGTGGTATCTTCCTCTCGCGTCAGCGCGAACTGGATTGGTTCTATCAGGACGGCACACGGTCTATCTTCCCTGAAGCCTGGGCACGCTTCGCCGATATGGTGCCAGAGGAAGAACAATCCGACCTGATCACCGCCTATCACAAACGCCTGACAGACCCACAGTTTGACGACGAGCGCCTGGCGTTCGCCAAAGAATGGAGCCTGTGGGAAGGCAGCACCGTGACACTGGTGCCCGATGACGAACAGCGCGCCCATTCGGTGGACCCCGTGTTCGCCCTGGCCTTCGCCCGCATTGAGGCCCACTATTTCAAAAATAAATGCTGGCTTCGGTCTGACGCCCAGATACTGGAAGATGCCCACAAACTGCGCGGTATTCCGGTGACCATCGTTCAGGGCCGTTATGATGCCATCTGCCCGCCCACCAGCGCGTGGGAGCTGGCGCAAGCCATACCGTGGGCTACGCTGAAAATGGTGCCTGTGGCTGGCCATTCGGCGTTTGAGCCCGCGATCCAGCACGAGCTGATCTGCGCCACCGACGCCGCCTGATCCGCTAGCAAAATTCCATACTGGACAATCCCAACCCCAGCCCCCATCTATGGGCCTGCGACGTGATGTCCCTTGTTTGGTGGCAACACTCACGCTATGGCTTTGCCAAACAGTTCGGAGACCGATCAATATGAAAATCCTGCCCAAGCTGCTCGCCACCCTCGCCCTTCTGGCCTTCCCGCCAGAGGCTGACGCCCACGATAGCGAAAGGCATGCAGGCGCGATCATGATCGAAAAAGCCTGGGCCCGGAAAACCAGCCGCACGGTTTCTGCGGCTGCCTATATGTCGGTTAAAAACACCGGCCACGAAACAGACGAACTGCTGGACGCAGAAAGCCCCATCGCCAGAACAACCATGATCCACCGCTCTTACGAGGAAGACGGCATCATGAAGATGGATCATATGGAAGCCATCGCCCTTTCTCCGGGCGAAACCGTGGATTTCGCCCCCGGTGGTTTTCACATCATGCTGATGGGCCTCGAAAAACCTTTGGAAAAAGGCGATGTATTCCCCGTAACCCTCACGTTCCAGCACGCTGGCAAGGTGCAAGTGATCGTAGAAGTCTCCGGCATGATGGGGCCGCAGTAAGCCTTTATTTACTCAAGCGCGGCGGCGAAACGCTTCAGAAGGCTCTCACGGTCATGCTCGAACGCATCCAGAAATTCTGGCGGTGTGTTGGTGTGGCTGTCGTGGCGGGCGCTCCAGGCGGTAATCTCCACCATAATGGGCAGCAAGTCCCGGCCCTTTTCCGTCAGGCTGTATAGCTGCTTGGATTTGTGCTCAGGGTCTGGTGTCTTGCCAATAATGCCGTGCGCCTCAAGCCGCTTCAAGCGGTCAGCCAGAATGTTGGTCGCGATCTTCTCATCCGACGCCAGAAAATCACCATAGTGGCGTTTTCCCTTGAACATCAGGTCCCGCACGATAAGCAGCGTCCATTTGTCGCCGAATGTTTCCAGAACAAAATTTATCGGGCAGTTTGATCGGCAATTTTCAGAAGAATGGGTCATGCCTTCGCTATATCGAATCAACTTGCAAAATGCAAGTTATTGGGATATTCAATCCACTTGCAAAAAACAAGTAACAAGAAACATAAGCGAGGAACCGAAGATGCCATCAAATATTTCTGCCCGGTGGATAGCCATCGGTATATCCATTCTTACCGTCACAGCTGGCATCTTCTGGTATGGCGGCCCATCAGCCCCGCTTACGACCGCGGAGGTCAGCCGCTATATGGCAGCGATTGACCGCCACCCCCATATTTTCAAAACACCGGAGGATAAGGCCGCCTTCCAGGCGTTCCTTGAGGCGGACGATGGCGCGCCCTTCTACACCGTGAACCTCTATAAATATTATCACCAGGCGCAATATGGTGCGAGCGAGCCCTCCGCCCTGTCTGGCCGCGAGGCTTTTGACCGCTTCAGCAGCGTGATGGTGAAACTGTTGGCTGAGCAGGCCTCCCACCCCATTTTTGGCAGTGGCTGGATGGATGCAAACACGGGCGGTTGGCAGCGGCTGGTTATTGTGCGCTACCGCAGCAGGCGCGATATCGCCGAAGTGTTTTCAAACCCGGCCTTTGCCACCGCAAGCAACGATAAGTGGGCAGGCATTGAAGCCAACCAGCGTTTCCTGGTGCAGGGCCTGCATATCCCCGCGCTGCCCTATGGGCTCGCGAGCCTGCTTCTCGCTATCATACTATTGGTGTGTGGCCTTGGGCGTATCAGGCGCTTCAGGCAGAAGCCAGAAGGCATGGCCGTATAAGGGCCTATTCCAGCCAACCTTTAAGCTCGTTCCGTGTTACCGCCTCGATCACCTGCATGCCGCGCGGGCCATCGTTCAGGCACGGAATATAATGGAAGTGCGTACCGCCGTTCTCAAGGAATGTTTCCTTCAGTTCGATCTGGATCTCTTCCAGCGTTTCAAGGCAATCGGCGCTGAAAGCGGGCGCCAGAACAGCCAGTTTCTTCACGCCTTCTTTCGCCAGCTTCTCCACCGTTTTATCCGTATAGGGCCCGACCCATTCGGTGGGGCCTACGCGCGATTGGAAGCTGGTTACCAGCTTGCCGTCTTCAAGTTTCAAGGCTTCGGCCATGAGCCTGCTGGTCTTGAAACAGTGGCAAGGGTATGGGTCCCCCTTATCCCAATAGCTTTTCGGAATGGAATGGTAGGAGGCCAGGATTTTGTCAGGCGCCCAATCCAATGTGTTCAGGCTATCTTCCACACTGCCCGCAAGCGCGGCAGTATAGTCCGGCGTATCAAAATAGGCTGGCACGGTGCGCACGCTCGGCGCCCAGCGCATATCGCGCATAGCATCAAAGGCTTTCTCATAAGCCGTGGCTGTGGTGGTAGCGCTATATTGCGGATAAAGCGCAAACAAGAGGATGCGATCACACCCTTTATCCCTGAGGGCCTGCAGGCCGTCTTTCGTGGAAGGCTGGCCATACCGGAAAGCCCATTCCACATGCGCGGCGTCGCCAACTGCCTGCTGCAGTTTTTCTGCCTGGCTGCGGGCAAAGGTTCTGAGCGGGCTTTCGTCGCGCTCGGTGTCCCAAATTTTGGCATAGGCCTTGGCCGCCTTGGCGGGCCGAAACGTCAGGATCGGGCCATAGAGGATCGGCAGCCAGATGGCACGCGGGGTTTCGATCACCCGTGGGTCTGACAGAAATTCCGCCAGATACCGCCGCACCGCCCCATAGGTTGGTGCGTCCGGCGTGCCAAGAGACAGCAGTAGAACGCCCAGTTTGCCGTGGGGAACATTTGGATGATCGGATGCCATAGTTCAGATGCCCTTAGTCTTCAAAAATTTACTCTGCCATTCCTAAGCGATTGCGCGGCAAATGGCTCACAAAAATTTTGGATATCTTTGATCGGTTTAGCCTGAACACCCTACTGCAGGATGCGCACAAGCATGGTGCCTGCTTCCCTGAGCGGGTCAGTCGCCACCGCAAGCACCCAGCCGTCATGGGGGGCGGTATAGCGCTTCAGCTCCTGCCCGAAGGGGTCATAAAGCGTGGCCACATGCTGGCCCTTCTCCACCCTGTCTTTCAGCCCAACATGCAACACCGCCACACCCCCGGTTTCGGTATAAACATTGGTGTAGCTGGAACCCACAATCGGGCGCATAGGCGGCATGACCGCCTCGCCATCCAGCATTTTGTGGGCCCGCATCAGGTTCTTGATGCCTGACACCGCGCGGGCGATCAGGTCGGCCTGAAATACCTTGGGCGCCCCCACTTCCAGCGTAACGGCAGGAATGCCCGCTTTCATCAGGCTGGTTTCCAAAGTACCCTTCTGCCCCGGATCATTTTTGATCATGTCAGGGCCCAGAAGGAAAGCCGCCTGCTGGGACAATGCGTTGCCAAAATCGGCAAACACAAACAGGGGATATGCTGTGCCGCGGGTTTGCGTGTGGATATCCACCGCCATATCGGCATTGTCCTTGATCAAATTTTGCCACAGCCCGCCAAGGAAACGTTCTGCCGTGGGGCCCGTATCTTCATCCGTTCCGGGGAAGTTGCGGTTCAGGTCTACATAGCTGCCACCGCCCGCAGACACCGGGAAGCGCCGATTGTTCGCCGCCATACCAAGCTGGTTCACCCCTGGCACCGCCACAAGCGTGCCTGAAAGCGCGCCTGCATCCAACTGCTCCAAAAGCCGGTGGATCACACCGATGCCGTTCAACTCGTCACCGTGCACGGCGGCAGTCAACAGCAGGCGCTTGCCGGGTTCTGCTCCCTTCAGCACCACAACGGGCACATGAATGGGCATGCCGGTGGATAACCACCCGGCGCGAAAATAGAAATGATGTCGGCCTGCAGGCAGCGCCGATACTTCAAGGCTATCGATCACAGGCACGTCTGCAGCTGGCTCACGCGCCCCAACCACAGGCGCCAGGGTGGCCCAAACACACAACAAACCAATCAGCCGTATCATCATGAAATTCCTGCTTTCCCCAAGTGCCCGGCCATCTTGGCAAAAGAGGCACCCGTTTGGCAAATATGTAATGGAATATCATCCAGAAATTTCCCTTGCACACCAAGGGCCTATGGGGCCAAATAGAGGGCAAGCAGAGGATGGAATATGGGCGCACATTGTTGTCATGAAGTGAAATTTGAAGGCATGGACCCACGCTACAAGCGGGCCCTGATCCTTGTAATCTTCATCAATGCCATCATGTTCCTGGTTGAAATGCCTATGGGTTTCGTAGGCCAAAGCCAGGCATTGAAGGCAGATGCCCTCGATTTCCTGGGTGACACCTGCACCTATGCGCTTTCCCTCTATGTAATTGGCAAATCCGGCATTATCCGCGCGCGCGCCGCGCTCCTCAAAGGAATTAGCCTGTCGGTGATGGGACTATGGGTTCTCGGGTCCACGCTCTACACGGTTTTCTACCTGAACCAGCCTGCGGCCCTGATCATGGGCTCGGTGGGTGCTGCAGCCCTTGCAGCCAACCTCGCCAGCGTGCTGTTGCTGGTGCGTTTCAAGGATGGCGATGCCAACGTGCGCTCTGTGTGGCTCTGCAGCCGCAATGACGCCATCGGCAATGTGATGGTGATGATCGCGGCCTCGGGCGTTTGGGCCACGGGCACAGGGTGGCCTGATGTGATTGTGGCGGCGGCCATGGCCACCATCTTCCTCATGGGTTCTTTCCAGATCATCAAGCAAGCCAATCACGAGCTTGCACACCACCATACTGCCGCAGCGGAATAGGACGACCGGTGGGCCGCACGCAACTCACCCTCTTTGCTACGCGCCGTTTTTTGCCGCTGTTTGTTACCCAGTTCCTGGGGGCCTTGAACGATAATCTGTTCCGGCAAGCACTCATCATGCTGATCACCTTCCGCCTTGCAGCGGAAGTGGGCATGCATCCCGCCATCCTCAACAATCTGGCAATCGGGCTCTTTATCCTGCCCTATTTCCTGTTTTCTGCAGTGGCCGGGCAATTGGCGGACAAGTTCGAAAAATCGCGCCAGATATTCTGGATCAAGATCTGGGAAGTGGGCCTGATGCTACTGGGGCTGGTGGCTTTCCATACAAACAGCCTGCCACTATTGGTGGCCGTGCTGTCAGGCCTTGGCCTTCAAAGCACCTTCTTCGGGCCCATCAAATACGGCATCCTGCCCGACCTGATGAAACCAGACGAACTTCTGGGCGCCAATGCGCTAGTAGAAGCAGGCACCTTCATCGCCATCCTGATCGGCATACTGATCGGTGGCGTGGTGGTGTTGCAAGGTGATAGCGGCGGGCTGATGATCTCGGCCTTAATGATCCTTGTTGCCATAACCGGGGTACTTTCGGGCTCTATGGTCCCAAAAACCGACCCTGCAGCGCCAGACCTGAAGCTGGACCTGAATATTTTCCGAGCCACCGGGCATCAGCTCAGGAGCGCGTGGCAAAGCCCTATTGCCCGCCCGGCCATCATCGGCATCAGCTGGATTTGGCTATATGGATCCATCTACATCACGCAGATACCGGATATTGTGAAAAACCGCCTACAGGGCGACGAGACAGTTGTCACGCTGATCATCGCCGGTTTTTCTGTCGGCATCGGTGTGGGATCACTTCTGTGCGCCAAGCTTCTAAAAGGCCAGGTTTCGGCCAAGCTTGCCACCCCGGCCTTGTGGGCCCTGGGCGGCGTGAGCCTTGCCCTATGCCTATTGCTGCCACCCGCGCCAGAAGTGGACATGTCCAACACTCCTCTGTTGCCTATGGCGGCGTTTATTGCCTCTCCCGTAAATATTCTGATTGTTGTGGCCCTCATCGGCGTGGCAATCACGGCCGGCATGGTGATTGTACCTCTCTATGCCGTCTTGCAAGCCCATACGCCGCGCGCCGAACGGTCCCGCATGATCGCCGCCAATAACATCGTCAACAGCGGCTTCATGGCGGGCGGCACCATCATCGCCGCAGGCCTCATCGCTCTTGGCCTCACCACCACTGGCGTTTTGATCCTTTATGCCTTTGCTAACATCCTGATCCTGCCCGCCGCCAAGCGCCTCAGGGAGCGGTTGAACGCACTGTAAACGCATTGCAATTTGCCTGCGCCGACAATGATTGCTACATTTGAATCAAAGACTTGTGGCTATCGACCTGTCGTGCCTATAGTGGCATGAGGAGGACATTCTGGTGACACGTATTTTCAGCCGACGCAAACGCCCGGTCCTTGAGGCCATCGGACAAAGTTTTATCGTTTTGTCGCTTGTTGGCGCTGTTCTCTATGGTGGCGGCTGGTACCCTGACGGCACGCTCTGGCAGATTTTGACCAAGGCCAGCGCCGTCAGCTTCCTTGCCCTGTTTGTTGCTGTGAATGTTCGCACCTTTGGCCATGCGCTCCTGTTTCTTGCGCTCGCCGCATCTGTCGCAGGTGATATATTGATCGCCTGGCCGCACGAACAGGCTTTCCTGCGTGGGCTTATGGGCTTCATGGTCGCCCATATCATTTTCATTGTGCTGTATATTTCGAACAGGCGTCCATTTGATGAAGTGGGCACCCTTCCTGTTCGACTGGCATCGCTATTGTGGTTGTTTGCCTTCCTGGCTGGCTATTTCATGTATGACAGCCTTGGCGATATGCGCATGTATGTGTTTGCCTATACGGCCATTCTGACGGCAATGGCAACAACAGCGCTTCTTAGCAAATTCCCTTTTCGCCTCACTGGTATCGGGGCCATCCTGTTCGTGATTTCCGATGCTCTTCTTGGTGCAGACCAGTTTATGGATGTGCCAGCCTGGACAGGCTATATCGTTTGGGTAACCTATTATGCGTCAGAAATCCTGATGACACTTGGGGTGATGCTGACTGACGACCGGCCTACAAATTTTGGTGGTTACAGGTTTGACTAGGGGCCGCCTTGGCCTTAAACGATTCTGTCACATCTTTTTCACGGAACAAAGGTCATGATCATCGTGGACCGCGACAAGAAGAAACTTCAGAAAAAAGCCGCAACGCTTGTGGAAGCGTTGCCCTACATGCGCAAATACGCGGGCGAGACCTTCGTAATCAAATACGGCGGCCATGCCATGGGCGACCCCGCACTGGCAAAACAATTTGCACAAGACATCACGCTTCTGAAGCAGGTTGGTATCAACCCGGTTGTTGTGCATGGCGGCGGGCCACAAATTGGTGAAATGCTCAAGAAACTGTCGATCCAGACAGAGTTTGTCGACGGCTTGCGCGTTACCTGCAAGGCCACTGTTGATATTGCCGAAATGGTTCTGTGTGGTTCAATCTGTAAATCCATTGTGGCAGACATTAATTCCGTAGGTGGGCGTGCCATCGGGCTTTCGGGCAAAGATAGTTCACTTGTTACGGCCACAAAGATGGAACGTACAAAACCGGACCCTGACAGCAATATCGAAAAGGTAATCGACTTTGGTTTTGTGGGTGAACCAACGCATGTTGACCCAACCATTATCAAGCAAAGTATCGCCAACGGTATTATCCCGGTGATATCACCGATCGCGGCGGGCGCTGACGGCAATACCTACAATATCAACGCCGACACAATGGCGGGAGCCATTGCGGGGGCCCTTGGGGCACGCCGCTTCTTTTTGCTGACAGACGTAGCCGGCGTTCTCAGCAAAGATGGGGAACTGCTTACCGAATTGACTGGCGAGGATATAGATGAGCTTGTGGCCGACGGCACAATCACGGGCGGCATGATGCCAAAAGTGGAAACCTGTGTGAACGCAGTGACCAAAGGCGTGAATGGCGCGGTTATTCTGGATGGCCGGGTAACCCACGCGATCCTTCTTGAAATCTTCACAGAACGCGGTGCAGGTACCCTGATCCGAGCCTAAACCAAAGATTTATTTCCATCTGAACAAACCTGAATGCCTTTCTGAACTTCGCGTTCATATATGGTTCATGACACCTCCCCGATGATGCCCCCGCCAGCGCAACCTGCGCTGGCATTTGGGACGCTATAGATCAAAAAAGGAGAGGTATTTTGATCAATATAGTAGGGGCATGGTTTCCGGGGAGCCTCGGCGGTTTTACCGCTCCCGGTGCCATGATAGAGCCGATTTGGGACGACAGCCATTTCAGCTTGCACTTTGAGGGGCCTGTATCACCAGAGTCCGGTGTTCCGCTTTTGTATGAACTGGTTGATCCACTTCCAGTCGAGCCTGATGGGGGTATCGGCGATGGGGCTGGGCCAATCGGGGAGCCAATTCCCGTCGATTCTGACGGTGGCATTGGCGACGGTGCGGGCCCGCTTGATGGTCCTATTCCGGTAGAACCAGACGGCGGCATCGGTGACGGTGCGGAACCACTGGACGGTGGCGACGATACCGTATCATCTGAAGGAACTGGCGAATTGGATAATCCAATTCCGGTAGAGCCTGACGGTGGCATTGGTGACGGTGCTGGTCCAATCCCGATCGATGGCCCAATTCCGGTTGAACCGGACGGTGGCATCGGTGACGGAGCTGGACCAATTGACGGTGAAGACGGTTTGATCAGTATACCTGAAAATAACATTGACGGTGGCGGCGAAGGCACCACCGGCAACGATTTCTTCTATGCGACAGAAGAAAGCGATGTGTTTATTTTCAAGGCTGATCACGGCAACGACACCGTCACTGGTTTCGATGTCACAGACGATGTGCTTGACCTAAGTGGCACGCATATCGACTTCACTGATATCGAAAGCCTTATGGCACACGCCACGGAAAGTGCTGCAGAAGATGGCACCGTTTATGGCGTATTGATCGAAACCGGCAATGGTAACGACATCTACCTCGATGGTGTCAGCATCGCCGATTTCGCATCCATGACCATTGAGTTTTGATTATTTCTGTCGAGACACCGAGGTGCAGCCAAGGCTGCATCTCCCCAACGCTTAGGCCTGCTCAACAAAATAGCTCAGGTGCCAATCCAATTCGTTGTCATCAATCGGATATTTGTTGCCTTCTTTGGCGCTAAGCAGCTGAGCCGTAGGCACCAATGCATATTTGGTTTGCAGCTCATAAGCAGTCCGCATGCCAAGTCCCGCCTTCCACGCTAACGCTGTTACGGCACGACCACTTTTGGAATGGATAATCTGGCGCACCGTCTTGGCCGGGATATCAGCCATCACTGCCAGGCATTGCAACAGAAGCTCTCGCCTGTTGGCTTCAATCTGTTCATGGATGAATTTGTCATCAAGCACGCCCTGCTCGAAATAGGACATGGCCTGCTTGGCCAACTCCTTTTCTTCATCTTCGCCCACACGTTCGGTTTGCAACCGGTCGCGCACACGCTCAAGCAGTTCTTCGGCCTGATCTTCCGGTAGGTCAGCTTGCTCCATCATGGCATGTACGAGGGCCGAGGCAACAAATCCGGCCACCCGCTTCATCGCCCGAATGGAAAGCTGCGGCCGCAGGGCAACAGGCGCATGCAGATCTTCAACCGTTTGGGCATGATCAATGATCTGATCAAGTGTGTCTTCGCGAATTTGGGCGTTGGTGTTGGTCAGAAGGGCTGCTATCGCTGGCACATCCAGTGTCGCGGCAATATCGGCGGAAACATCTTCGCTAACAAGCGCACGGCTGGCGATGGACTTCAGCGCGCCACCGGATACACCTGCGGCAATGATCTCGCGCAGGTCGTCATCATTCAAAAGCGGGGAATATTGCAGGATCGGGCCACAGACAATTTCCTCAACGTCTCGTGCCAGCTTGTCAACCAGCCCTTTCGGCACACCGTCAGCACTTTTGATTTCCTCCGCCACATAGGCCCGCACCTTGGGTAGCTGATCTGCTGCGAGGGATTCCAGAATGCTGATTGCTTTTTCCCGAAGGGCGGTTTGCTCGCCGGGTTCCAGCCCAGGCACCAAACGGCCAATCTTGCGCGCAAGTTCTGACCGCACCTCTTCATCCTCATCGCTGGTCAGCTTCTCTGCAGCCTGTATGGGAGTGGAGGGGTTTTGCGCAATTGCACGGCGAATTTCGGGGGAAGCGTCTTCTGCCAGAAAATAGAGGACTTCAGGGCGCGCATCTGTACGCTTGGCCAATGCCTGCTTCTGATCCTGCGAACCGTCCTTGAGGATCTGCTGCTCCGCCTCTTTGGTCAGTGTCGCTGGCAAAACGACGCCCTTTTTACCGGCCTTATCCCCTCCAAAGAGTGATTTAAGCTTACCCAACATACTCTGCATCCTCTTTCACTGCGCCCTCGGAAGCGTCTTCATCACGTTTTGTAATGGCGATATCGCCTTTGCCCGCCTGTTTCACTTCATAAAGTGTGCTATCTGCTATATCAGCCAGCTCGGCAAAGGACAGGTCCTTCCCCGGCAAAGACTGGCATATGCCAACAGATGCACACAGCCGCAAATCTGCAGCACCAATCTCTTCACGGATATTCGGCATTTCATCCAACAGCGCTCGTATCTTCTCTGCCGCCACATCGGCTTGCATATCCTCAAGCCAAACCACAAATTCGTCACCACCATATCGGCCCGCATAATCGCAAGGACGGATCATGGCCTGCATTTTTGCCGCCACCATCTTGAGGGCGTCATCGCCAGCTTTGTGGCCAAGGGTGTCATTCACTTCCTTGAAGAAATCCAGATCGATGAACACAAAACAACCTGATAGGCCTGTCCGGCTTTGGTGCTTGAGGCGTCTTTCAATTGTGTCGGTCAGCGCACGGCGATTCATCAATCCCGTCAGTTCGTCATTGCTGGAAAGCCGATAGAGGGTTTCAATAAGCTCTGCCTTGCCAAAAGCTGCCGTCAATACATCAACCACACCCGAAAGCAGTTCGATTTCCTGATCTGACCATGGGCTTACTTCTGTGTCGCGGCTTACGACCATCATGCCCAGATCACGTTCCCCCCTGCGCATCATCAGCGCCAGATGCTGCCTGCCAGCACCTGCCACTTCGATCACGGATGCATCCGCTTTCTTGAGCCGTGTCCAGATGCCTTCCAGGTCAACAATCTCACGGTAGGTCCCCACGATGGAACTTGGCACCAGTCCTTGCTCATAGTGAACCGCGGCCCAAACCATATCGGCCCGCAGCACTTCCTGCAGTGTACTGGAGGCGCTATCGAGAAGGTCGTCAGCACTTTCAATGGTGTTTAGAAGCCCTGTGATCCGCTGCAACAGCATGAACCGCAGGCCATCCTGTTTGGTCTTGCGCGCGGCCATGAACCGTTTGGTCATGTCCCGGCAAGTACCACGAAGGCCCAGCAAATCCCCACCCGGCCCTACAATTGGGTGCACGTTGAAATGCAGCCAACGCTTTTCAGTGCCGGAGAAAACAACTGGTACGTTATCAAACTGGCTTTTTGTCCTGGCAGCAAACGGATTGCGTACGGGCGCGTCGCCATTTGGCCAGAAAATCTGGGTGGCACTGTGGCCAAGCCAAGCCTCGGTTTGCGCACCAAAGGCTGTATGTGGCGAAACAAACCGAAAAACACCCTCCGGGTCCAGCTCGAAGGCCACATCAACAGACGCGTCCAGCAGCTCCTTCAGCATTGTGCGGCTTCTCAGAAGCGCTTCGGTTACCTTATCGGGCAAAGTGGTATCACGCGTTACGACAACGCATTCTTCGCCCTGCGGCACGGCCACAATCCAATAAGTGGCGCCTGCACCGTCCTCGATCCGGGCATCTGTGGGCAACCCTGACGTTAGCGCTTCATGCACAACCTCGTGCAATGCGCCTTCATCAGCATTCCACAGCGTTACGAGAGCGTCCGCAGTTGTGCTCTGGTCAAGAACATCTCCGCTGGCGCTCACCCGAAACGCGCTGGATTTTGATCCGCCCAGACCGCTGATATTCGGTCTTTCTTTTGCCTGAGGTGCCACAATTTCCCTTTCGTTTCGAATAGTTTGCACCAAACCATTCGATTTCCCCATAAAAAACTATTCTGAGCAGGGTTAATGTAGATTTAATGGCTTAAAGCGCATAATCAGTGAAACCATGCAAGAACAAACAAAACACACTTTTCATCCTACTTTTGATAGCCCACGCGATGTCTGGGTATTCGATCTCGATAACACGCTATATGCCGCCGAATGCAATCTCTTCAGCCAGATTGACACAAAAATCGGCGAATATGTGCAATCACTTCTTGGCATGAACGCAACTGATGCGCGGAAGGTTCAGAAACAATATCTGCTGGAACATGGCACCACCCTGAAGGGCCTGATGGCGCACCATAGCGTTGACCCCCATCATTATCTGGACAGCGTGCACGACATCGATTTTTCGCCCATAGAACGCGATGATCACCTGCGCGCAGCCATCGAAAAACTTCAAGGCCGGAAAGTGGTGTTCACCAACGCGGACGAAAAATACGCCTCGCAAGTTTTGAAACGCCTGGGCATCGACGATCAGTTTGAAGACATCTTCGACATCCATGAAGCCAAGCTGGAACCCAAGCCCAAGCCCGAGGTTTACGACCAGTTTATCTCCAAATATGGCATTGACCCGAAGCGCGCGGTCATGTTTGAAGATATGGCCCGCAACCTCATTCCAGCCCACAGGCTTGGCATGGCAACCGTGTGGATCAACACGGGCAGTATATGGGGTGAAGCCGATCATGATCCCGATACAGTGCACGCTGAAACCGACAATCTTTCCCGTTGGCTGCACGCTTTTTTAAACCGGTAAGTAAGGAATTCTAGGGCATTCGGGGCTTTCAGCAGATTGACTTGAAGGCACCGGACGCTATTGTTCTTGCGATTTTCAAAACGAGTAACCGGTAAGGACACGCCCATGAGCCAGCTAGAGACAATCATCAACGATGCTTTTGACAACCGCGATCAGGTGAATGCGGCCACCAAGGGCGAAGTCCGCGATGCTGTTGATACCGCGCTCGGCCTCCTGGATGCGGGTGAAGCCCGTGTGGCCACCAAGGAAAGTGGTGAATGGGTTGTGAACCAGTGGCTGAAAAAAGCCGTGCTGCTTTCCTTCCGCCTCAATGACATGGAAGCCATCAAAGGCGGCCCCGGCGAAAATACCAACTGGTGGGACAAGGTACCTTCCAAATTTGAAGGTTGGGGTGCAGATCAGTTTTCCGAGGCAGGTTTCCGTGCCGTACCGGGGTCGATCGTGCGCCGCTCGGCCTTCATTGGCAAAGGTGTTGTCTTGATGCCATCCTTCGTGAACCTGGGCGCCTATGTGGACGAAGGCACCATGGTTGATACCTGGGCTACTGTTGGTTCCTGCGCGCAGATCGGCAAGAATGTACATATCTCCGGCGGCGCTGGCATCGGCGGCGTGCTCGAACCCCTGCAGGCTGGCCCCGTGATCATTGAAGACAATTGCTTTATTGGCGCCCGGTCTGAAGTGGCTGAAGGTGTCGTTGTGGAAGAGGGCGCCGTACTATCCATGGGTGTGTTCCTTGGCGCTTCCACAAAGGTGGTTGACCGGGAAACCGGCGAGGTGTTCATGGGCCGTGTGCCTGCCTACAGCGTTGTGGTACCCGGCGCCCTGCCTGGCAAGCCACTCAAGGACGGCACACCGGGCCCGAGCCTCGCCTGCGCCGTGATCGTGAAACGCGTGGACGAACGCACCCGGTCCAAAACCTCCATCAACGAACTTCTCAGAGACTAGGCATGACCAAACTTGACCCGATCTCCCTGAGCCAATCGCTGATCCGGCATGAAAGCGTCACACCCGACACGGGCGATGCGCTTGACCTTTTGGCCAGCATCCTTGGGGAGATGGGGTTTGAATGCCACAAACTGGTGTTCGAAGAAGAAGGCTATGCGCCAGTGCCCAACTTGTATGCCCGGCGCGGTTCGGCGGCACCAAACTTCTGTTTTGCAGGCCATACCGATGTGGTGCCGGTGGGAGCGGCTGACCATTGGACAGTGGACCCGTTCGCGGCGGAAGTGCGCGATGGCCAGCTTTGGGGACGCGGCGCGTCTGACATGAAATCCGCCATCGCTGCCTTTGTGGTGGCCATCGAACGAACGCTCACCAAGGTCGAGCCCAACGGCTCCCTCTCGCTCCTGATCACAGGCGACGAAGAGGGCGATGCCGTGAACGGCACCAAAAAGGTGCTCAATTGGATGCAAGAGCGCGGCGAGAAAATCGATATGTGTCTGGTGGGTGAGCCAACAAACCCCACTGAAATGGGCCAGATGATCAAGATCGGGCGGCGCGGCAGCCTGCACGGCATCGTAACGGTGAAGGGCATTCAGGGCCATGTGGCCTACCCGCATATGGCCGAGAACCCCATCCCCAACATGGTGAAGCTGCTGGCCACGCTGGAAGGCCCGCTCGACAGCGGCAACGACCGCTTCCAGCCATCAAACCTCGAGATCGTGAATGTGCATGTCGGTAACGACAGCCACAATGTGATCCCGGCGGAGGCCAAGGCCCGCTTCAATGTCCGCTTCAATAACGAATTCACCCCTGAAGCCCTGCGTGCGGAACTGACCCGGCGCATGGAAACCGCGGGCGTGGACTATGAGATCGACTGGTGGCTTTCAGGCGATAGCTTCCTCACACCGGCGGGAGCGCTTTCAGACGCAGTTCAAGGCGCGGCTCACTCCCGCCTTGGCGTAATACCGGAACTGTCGACCACCGGCGGCACATCAGATGCACGCTTCATCAAGGATATGTGTCCTGTGGTCGAGTTTGGTCTCGTGGGCGCCACCATGCACAAGATCGACGAACATGTGGCGGTGGCAGACATCGAAGCACTCACCGATATCTATGAAGACGTGATCGCGCGCCTTCTTGGGCAAGCCACCTAAATTCTTTCTAGTTTCGACGCTAACCTCAGAAGCCTATTCTAAATATCAAGGAATACGGTCCACAAACCGTATCGGGGGATAGGCTATACGCCGAGTGACGATAGCAATCGAGACGATGGAGAAGCCATATGGCACCCGCATTCAAGATCGACAGGATCGACGATGACGCCCACCGCCATCCCCTGGGGGCTGTAAGCGCTTATGCAGTACGCCATAGCGCTATGCCACATATGGCAGAAGGTCGCGGCCTGGTGGTTATGGGCGAACTTTCAGAAACACCGGAAGGTGAGGAAGCCACCCTGACACAGGCCTCTACAGAGCTGTGCGCTTTATCACTAGAAATATCGAACGGCGAGAAAACCTATCGAGGGCCCTTCAAATTATTGCGGTTCGATCCGGTTTCGCATCTGGCGATTTTCTGGTCTGCCGGTGCTGTGGACAGTGAGGCTGCACCCGCCTGAACGGGCCATTAGATTTTCCCTCCCTGAGCCCTCAGGGCTCCCCAAGAGGCCGGCACACCCGCAAGTGTCGGCCTCATCCCTTTCGGGGGGGGGGCGAAAAAATGCGATCAAGTGTCTTCGCGCAATTTGCCAATATTTGCTTCCCAGTTGGCGCCATCAAAATCGCCAAATTCAACGGATGCGATGGTATCTGGTGCGATGCAGTTCAGATTGATCGACCAGCCGTCCGGGTGGCTTCTGGGCACATAGAAGCTTTTCACACCACAGATTTTACAAAACAGGTGCTTCGCCGTTTTTGTATTGAAGCGATATTCGGTAAGGTTTTCTTCGCCTGACGTAATGCGAAATTCATCCTGCGTGGCAAACACATGGACGAAGCCTGTCATACTGCACAGGCTGCAGTTACAGCGCGTGGCTTTGATATCCGCAGGTGCATCCAACTCGAATGTAACTGTGCCGCAGTGGCAACCGCCTTTGTGTGTGGTCATGTCAATTCCCCCTCGCTTATCCGCAAAATTTTCGTCCCGTGTCAGTGCCTTATGTACAATCCTGTTTCCTGCCCCTATTCTCGCCTAGGCGGAAGGGGAGAGACAAGTAGCCGTGAGTTCTTTTACCATTGCACCCAAGGACAATCCTGGCATGGGCCCGCTCGAGGCCTTCCTGAAAACGCGTGCAAAATCCTTCCAGCCGATCGAAAACCCGGCTTTCCCGAACCACCGTATGCTGCTTTGGTCAGCAAATGAAGTAGGGACCAGTATTTTTGTGGAAATGCCGGGCGGAGACTTTGTTGCCGTGGCGGGAACTTTCTTTTATGGCGACCAGACCGGCCAGAACGCCGCACACGCTTTTTATTCAGAATTTGATCCCGACAATTTTAACTGGGCGCAAACCAGCGGGCAATTCGCACTGGCTATTGTAAAAGGCGGTCAACTCCATCTGATGAACGATGGCCTCTGCGCATGGAACCTATATACAAACAACACCGAAGGGTTTGTATCCGCGGGCTTTCTTGAAGCCTTATTCCTGACCCAAAACCCCAGTTTCGATACACAGGGCGTATATGAATATGCCTTTGCTGGCTATGTGCTGGGCGAAAACACATTTGTTTCAGGCATTCGAACCGTGCTGCCAAATCGCCTCCTGCGCATGGGCCCGCACGGCAATTTTGAAACGATCAGAAAACCCACCCCGATTGAACGACTGGACCGACCAACTCTTTCCAACGAAGACCTCGCTGCATGGCAACTGGAGACCTTGCGGAAACGCTTTAGCTTTCTGCGCAACCTTGCCCCTACCGACATTGCTTCTTCGGTATCTGGCGGCTTTGATTCGCGCCTGATGCTGGGCCTCCTGGCCGAGCAGGGTTTCAAACCAAATCTGTTTGTGTATGGCCCGGAAAGCGATCCTGATATCGCCCCTTCCCGCGCCATCGCCGCTTATTACGGGCTGAAACTCAACCACGTTGACCGCACGAAGGTAAAACAACCGTCAGAGGAAAAGTGGCCTACGGCCGACGATATGCTTTTCTATTTCGATGGCTGGAAAATTGATGGCCTTGTGGGATTTCCACTGGGCATCGAAGACCGGCATAACCGCGTTGCAGGTGCCCGTTTCATGGCCAACGGAAAATGCGGCGAGATATACAGACAGTATTATTACCAACACATTGGCCCCGGCGGTGCGGACATCCAGCGTTTCCTCAAATCCACCTTCGGTCGCACGGTGCCGCAGATGATGCACAAGGGGTTTGATGACACGCTTTATCAGGACAATATCGAGGAAAGTTTCCGTGCGCTCACCGGCTTTACCGGCCACCGCATGAGCCAATGGGAACTTGAATATCTGTATCCCAAAGTACGTATCCCACACGATGCGGGGCGTGATATTGTGATTAACCACAGGTTTGCCCGAAACCTGTATCCCTTTGTAGAGCCCATGCTCTGCGGTCCCGCGCTGACACTGAATTTCAGGGAACGCCAGTTTGGCCAGCTTGAGGGGCAGATATTGAAGCAGCTTGACCCCAAACTTGCCGCCATTCCAAGCGCCTATGGATATGACCTTACAGAAGGCCCTGATGCATTTTACCGGGCTAAAATGGCGCTGTCGTATCACCGCCCCATGTGGCTTCGCACGCTGGTGCCCGCGATCAAACAGATGCTGAAGCCATCAGCGAAGGGGGTGCCGCTGCAGTTGCCCGAAATGAATCTTCTGCCTGATCCAGCAATGCCTTATATGCGGGGATATTTTAAGATGGACGCAGCGTCTGACCCACAGATACTGAGCCGCCTTGTGGCGATGGAGCTGTTGGGCCAACGATTTGGCTTCAAGGGTTAAAGCGTGATGTTGCCGCGCGCCCGAAGGGCCGCCGCCAGCGTGCCATCATCCAGATAATCCAGCTCGCCGCCCACCGGCACACCGTGCGCAAGTGCTGTAACCTTCACGCCCGAACCGTCCAGCCGCTCCGCCAGATAATGGCTGGTGGTTTGGCCGTCCACCGTAGCGTTAAGCGCGAGGATCACCTCAGCCACTTCGCCGGTTTCCACCCGCTCGATCAGCGGGGCGATATTCAGCTCATCGGGTCCGATGCCATCAAGCGCCGACAGTGTACCACCGAGCACATGGTATAGGCCTTTGTAGGTCTCGCTCCGGTCAAGCGCCCACAGATCAGCCACATCTTCAACCACACACACAGTGGTGCGATCCCGCCTGCCGTCCTCGCACACATGGCAGGGGTTGTGGGTATCGATATTGCCACAAGCGTCACAAATCACGATCTTGTCCGCCACCATATGAAGGGCATCCGCCAGCGGCTTCATCACAGTGTCACGCTTCTTCAAAAGTTGCAGCGTGGACCGGCGCGCAGACCGGGGCCCAAGCCCCGGCAATTTCGCCAGAAGCTGGATAAGCGTATCAATTTCACTGCCGTGGGATCGTGGCATCTATTGTTCTTTCAAAAAATCTTCCACCAGCTTTTTGCGGAATTTCCGGTCGCGTTTCAAGTGCCATTCCCGGCTCATGGCCTCGGGCCGCGTTTTAAAGTCTTCGGTGTGCAGCAACACCCACGTGCGTCCGCGGGTGGATTTGGCGCCGGTGCCTGCGTTATGGGCCGCCAGGCGCTTTTCCACATCCGTTGTCCAGCCCACATAGGTGCGAGCCTTGCCGTCCTTCATGCTACCAAGGATGTAGACATAGCAGGTATCAGGCATGTGTTTTGGCAAACTCGTAAATCTGTTTGATCAGTGCAGGATCAACATACTCTCCAGTCATCCCGATCTCTTTATCCGCTCGGCAACAAATTTCTCTCAACTGAATATTGAATTCGGGATACTCATCGGATGCCCGGAGACACTGCTGCAACAAGTCTCCGGCATAAAAATCACTTTCCAGCAAAGGATTCTGTTCCAACAACTCAATAGCAAGTGGCAACAACCATTGCCGTCCAAACTTCTGGCCAATCATGATACGAAGGTCGGAAGCATCGAAGTTCCCAATAGGCTTCTGCCGCAAAGCATGGCAGCGGACAACAAGACTGGAAGGAAATGAAGGCTTTCCCCATTTTTCGCCGTCGAGTTGCTCTAAAGTTTTTGTTCTGTCTGACTTCTTGAGCATCACGGAAATCAGAACGGCATTTTGAAGCCGGGTGGCAGGTCAAGGCCGCCGGTCAGGTCTTTCATCTTGGCCTGTGCCGCGTCTGCCACTTTGGCCTTGGCCTGATTGTGGGCGGCGACGATCAGGTCTTCCACCACTTCTTTGTCCTCGGCAGAAAAGATCGAAGGGTCCAGCTTAACCGACTTCATATCGCCCTTGCCTGAAAGCACCACCTTCACCATGCCTGCACCTGCGGTGCCTTCTACCTCAAGCGCGTCCAGCTCGGATTGCATGTCGCCCATTTTGGACTGCATTTCCTGCGCCTTCTTGAGCATCTCTGAAAGATTCTTCATAGGGGTACTCCGTTACTAAAAATCAAAATCGCCGGTTTCGTCGTCGATCATGCCGTCTATCGCATCCTCGACCATTAGCTCGTCTTTCGGGCGCGCATCCCGCACAGCCAGCAACTCGGCATCAGGGAAAGCACTCAACAGCGCTTTCACAATCGGCTCGGCCAGCGCTTCCTCGCGGCGTTTCTGGTCCCGCTTGATCTCCTTGGTGCGAAGGGTGTCTTCGCCCTCTTCTTCCTTGGTGATCGTGATATTCCAGTCAGCGCCTGTCCACTCCTTGAGGCACTGTTTCACCCGCATCACAAAGTCAGCCGGGGTTTTGCGCGTGGTATTGAAGCTGATGGCGCCCGGCTTGTAGCTGATCAGGCGCACATGGTCCTTCAGCACCACGGCAAGCGTGGGCTCTTTTTCTGCCACAAACAGGGCCACGAGCTTTTCAAAATCAATCGGCATGGGGTGAAGTGGGTGATCGCCATGATCATTTGAATGCAGCGCCACCACCTGCGCCGATTGCATGTTGGCCGTGGGGCCGCCCGCGGCGCTCGCTTGTACCTGGTTCCCGCCGATGGCCGTAACATTGCCGCCACCCGCGCCCGCAGGCGCACCGCCGCCCACCGCCTGCGTGCCGCCATTTTGCATCTGTTTCACCAAATCCGCCGGGTTAGGCAGGTTGGCCGCATACGCCATGCGAATAAGCACCATCTCAGCCGCCGCAATGGGGCTTGGCGCCACTTTCACTTCACCCACACCTTTCAGCAGCATCTGCCACGCCCGTGTCAGGTGCGGCATGCCAAGTTCGGTTGCCATGGCGCCGCCCTGTTTTCGTTCCGCTTCCGAAACAAGGGTATCTGTGCCTGTCTCGGGCGTTACCTTCAGGCGCGTCAGCCAATGGGTTACTTCCAGAAGATCATTCAACACCACCGCCGGGTCAGCGCCCGCGTCATATTGGCTTCTTAGTGTCGCAAGCGCTTCCTGGATATTGCCCTTCATGACTTGTTCGAACAGGTCCAGAACCTGCGCACGGTCAGCAAGCCCGAGCATATCCCGCACCTGGCCTTCGGATACTTCGCCTGCGCCGTGGGCGATGGCCTGATCCAGAAGCGACAGGCTATCCCGCACAGAGCCTTCAGCCGCACGGGCGATCAGCTTCAGCGCACCGTCTTCGGCCTTGCAGCCTTCTGTGTCTACCAGCTTCGCCAGATGGGCAATCAGCGTGTCGGCCTCCACCCGCTTCAGGTCAAACCGCTGACAGCGCGAAAGTACCGTTACCGGCAGCTTACGAATTTCGGTGGTCGCAAAGATAAACTTCACATGCTCGGGCGGCTCCTCAAGCGTTTTAAGAAGCGCATTGAAGGCATTCTTCGACAACATGTGCACTTCGTCGATGATATATATTTTATAGCGCGCGTTCGTCGGTGCATACCGCACGCTTTCGATAATCTCGCGGATATCATCCACGCCGGTGCGGGACGCCGCATCCATCTCCAGCACATCAACATGGCGCGATTCGGCAATCGACTTACAGTTTTCGCATTCGCCGCAAGGGTTGATAGACGGGCCATCATGGGCGGTACAATTCAGCGCCTTGGCGATAATCCGCGCCGTGGTGGTTTTCCCCACCCCGCGAACGCCCGTGAGCACAAAGGCATGCGCCAGACGGCCTGTATCAATGGCGTTCGAGAGCGTGCGCACCATCGCTTCCTGGCCGATCAAACTGCCAAAATCCGATGGCCGGTATTTCCGTGCCAGAACCCGATATTCTGCCTGTTTTGCGGTCTCGCTCATAAAGCCTCATCCCTCTCAAACTGAAGGACCATGACTAGCAGGTCTGGCCAGCGCGGGAAAGGCCAAGAAATCGATTTTCGCGGATAAAAAAAATGAACACGCGTTTCCGGCGTATTCATTCACCATTTCATGGTTTTGGTAGGGTGGGAGGGCCAAAACGACCCATGCCTAACTCGTTACGGCTGCTTCCTTTCGGACCTGACCGGGTTGGCGAGCGGAATGTCCGCCGGCTCTCCCGGGGGTGTATATGGCGATTCTTAATCACACTTGCAAGGGGAATATGCTCGCCCTAGGTAATGTATACGCAATTTAAGGAGCATTTTATGGCGCTTGCAGCTGTCCAGACCGCCTTTTCCGGAAATCCGCTAGACCGTGCCGAACATGTGCGTACAGATCCTGAGGTTTTCGGCGCCTTCCTGCAAAGGGACGATGCACGAGTCGTTCTCCTCGCCGGCGAGAGCCGGGAAGCAGACGATGGCACGCGCATAAAGATACCGGGGGATTGCCGCATCCTGACAGATGACACGGGCGATATCGCATGGCAGGGCACAGGCATCCTCAAAACGTTCCCTACGGCCACGACCGTTTTTCTGGGCCTTGAAGGCACTGCCCCGCGGTATGCCACCATGCTGGATGGCAGCGCAGATGATTTTCAGGGCCATTTCGATACAGAAGCCTGCAAGTTTCGGGACGGCAGGGGCATTGCCTTCAAACTGTCGGGCGAGCAGCCTCATCCGTCTCTGGGCATCATCGCGCAGGCCAAAAGCATGCTTTTGTGGCATGAAAGTCATCGATTTTGCGCCAAATGTGGCGCTGAAAGCGTGATGGTGAAGGCTGGCTACGAGCGCGAATGCCCTTCCTGCCACGCTCATCATTTTCCACGCACCGATCCTGTTGTGATCATGCTGGTCTACCGCGGGGACAAGGCACTTGTGGGCCGCGGCAAGGGCTGGCCCGAAGGCCACTATTCCGCCCTCGCAGGTTTCATGGAACCGGGCGAAAGCATGGAAGAGGCCGTCGCGCGCGAAATTTGGGAAGAAGTAGGCCTGAAGGCGACAAAGGTTCACTATGTCACCAGCCAGCCCTGGCCCTGGCCTTCAACGCTGATGATCGGCGCCGAGGCATGGGTGGAAGAAGGCGACATCACACTGCAGGAAGCTGAGCTGGATGACGCTATCTGGATCACGAAAGAGGATGTACTGGCCAGCATGAAAGGTGATCATCCCTTCAGGCTTGTGCCACCGCCTTTTGCTGTTGCCCACAACTTGATCATGAACTGGATCGCCCAGAAGTAGCACATACATTTTCGCCAAGATATTCGCCAGGTACTTGAAAAATATAAACTTTACTAAACTCCATTTTCTCGAAACATTAAAACATCAATTTGTTTCCAAAATTATTCGCGCAAAAGATGCATTCGTGATATAGTTAATTTCTTGTATAGATTTGTTCAGGGTCCCGTTAGGCACACAGCACCAAAAGGTGAAGGAGCTGTCTATGACCATGTCAAATACACAGACATATATTCTCCGCCACTGGCGAAACATACAGGCCACTTCAGGATCATTGCCGACACGGCAGGATTTCACGTTACGCGCTCTTGGCAAACATGCCGCAGAGATCGCGATCTTGCAGGTTCGCACCGATCCGGAAGATTTCGAATACAGCCTTATCGGCACCAGCCTCTCTGATCTTATTCAGGACACTAAAACAGGTGCCGCACTCTCCGAAAAATCAGACTGTGGACGTGGCAGCGCGTTCTGGCACGGCGCAACCAAAGCCATGTCCACACGGGAACCCAACATGGCCCGCGTGGCCTTTGTAGGCCCAGACGGTCGTCGACGCATTTTACGCACCCTTTACCTGCCGCTTGCAGATGGAAAGGGTGCCCCCGAAAAGCTAATGCTCGTGCCAGATTTTCAGCCGTCGCTTGTGGGGTCGATCTACCTAAGCAAGCCGACCGGCATCAAAGCCACAGGCCCGCGGGCGCCGCATGCACACCTGTAAATCAAATTTAGTTCCATTTTTGGACTAATTGACTCCACTCTCACGCCTGTCTGTGATAAAGTAAATTTTCTGTTAAGGGTGCCTCGGGGTCGAAGAAAAACAGATGCTCGCCAGAACGGCGAAGGAGGCGTCGATGAATATGTCAGAGCCGCAGCAGGCGCTGTTGAAACACTGGGCCCGTTATCACATGGAAGAAGGGGGCCTGCCTTCCAGAAACGACTTTTCCCTTCGTGCTCTTGGGAAACATGTCACACATATTGTAGTTATGGATGTGAAGCCAGACCCGCTGGATTTCCAGTACCGCCTGGTGGGCACATCTGTGGCAGAATTCCTGCATCGGGATTATACCGGCAGCACGCTTTCCAGCCTGCCGGGCAAGGGGCCGAAAAGTACACTTTGGTCGTTTATGAAAAAGACATACGAAGACGGCCATCCGCACTATTTCAAGGTACCTTACACAGGCCCGCAAGAAGGCCGCGAAAGCGTTTACACGCTATACTTGCCTCTGGCCTCTGACCATGCCCACACGGACAAGATCATGTTGGTGCCTCATTTCGAATCGCGCACCGCAATCATCCATGTGGGCCTGCAGGTTTTACATTAGGCAGAAAGCGCCTGCTCTAGTGCGGGCGCTGGTCTTCCATCTTGATCGTGTTGGGCACGCTGTCTGACCCCGCATAAAACACCAACACTTCCAAATCCTCGCTACCAGTATTGCAGCCCTCATGGCCCATATTCTGAACTTCGATAAGCATATCGCCCGCTTTCAAATGTTTGGTATCGCCGTTCTGATACCGAACTGTCAGCTCACCTTTGCGAACAAGCCCGAACGTGGGTACGGGATGGCTGTGCCAGCCATTGCATTCTCCTGGTTTCTGCACCGCTACCACGCTTGTGATTTCTGCCTGACCATCGGGGTAACTGATTTTATTGCCGAGGATATCGGCATCTGATTTCATCACCACTTTCGCACCTGCCATCGCCGGCACGGATACAATCATTGCAGCCAAAGCCATTGTCCAAGACTTGAGCATATATCCCTCCTATGCAGCGAAACTTTCCATCGCGGTTGCCATCGCAATATCGAGCGATGTCACGCCATCCGCGTCATGTGTGGTCATCTTCACCTCTACACGGTTATAGACATTGAACCATTCCGGGTGGTGATCCATTTTTTCTGCTAGCAGTGCAGCACGGTTCATGAAACCCCAGGCTTCGGAGAAATCCGCAAACTGAAAAGTTTTCTTAATCGCCTTGTCGGCCGCATCATATGCCCAACCTTCAAGGCTTGCCATCGCCTCGGTGCGTTCTGACACCGTCATTTCAATCGGTCTGTTACTCATCAATCATCCTTCCCTATGAGTTCGTCCACCAACCCAGGCATCAATGTGCCGGCAGGCCCATGGCGGCATTCTTCAAAATAACTAACGCCCGCGCTGGGCTCCAGATTCACTTCAATGGTATGGGCCACCTCAAGCCTGCGCACTTCGGCCACGAATCCGGCAGCCGGATAAACATTGCCACTGGTGCCAACCGAGATAAACAGGTCACACGCCCGCAAACGGCTATAGATCAAATCCATATGGAACGGCATTTCTCCGAACCAGACTATATTGGGCCTGAGAGCGGGCTTGGCCCCACAGCTCGGGCATTCCGTGCCTTGTGTGCAATCGCCCTGCCATGCGTGCACCATACCGCAGTGAACACAGCGCACTTGCTTGAGTTCGCCATGCATATGGATAACTTCCCGCGCGCCACCGCGCTCGTGCAAATCGTCTACATTCTGGGTAACGATTGTAACCATGCCATCATGTTCGGCTTGCAAACGGGCTATGGCCCGGTGCGCCGGGTTCGGCTCGACAGTGCCCAGTTGCGCACGCCGCAGATTATAGAAGCGCTGCACCAGATTTGGGTCCCGCGCGAAAGCCTCTGGGGTGGCCACATCTTCCACGCGGTGCTCTTCCCACAGGCCATCGTTATCGCGGAAAGTGCGCACGCCTGATTCCGCCGAAACACCGGCGCCCGTCAGGATGACGATATTTTGGTATCGCACCATGTGGCTTTTTGCTCCCCTCCGCGATAGGCTCATAAAACCTTGGGGACGTTATAGGCGAATTTTGCGGGAAAACGAAAGCATATGGTGAAAGTTCTTTTTGTCTGCATGGGGAATATTTGCAGGTCTCCGATGGCGGAAGGCACCTTCAGGGCTGCAGTAGAAAAAGCTGACCTATTGGGGCAGATCGGGATCGATAGCGCAGGCACCATCGGCTATCACTCGGGATCACCCCCGGACCCGCGCGCTCAGGATACCGCCCGCAAAAATGGCGTTAATATTTCTTCCCAACGCTCGCGTCAGGTACGAGATACCGACTTCAAAGAATTTGACTATATCCTTGCCATGGACCACGACAATCTGGCTGACCTGATGGACCGCTGCCCCACGAGCGAACAGCACAAGATCAGCCTGTTCATGAGCCATGCACCAGACCACCCTTATGAAATAATGCCAGACCCATACTATGGCGAACGCAACCAGTTTGACCTATGCTTCGAGGCCGCGGCCGAGGCTTCAGACGGCCTTCTGGCCGCAATCAAAAACAAACATTTCGGGTAAACGGCCATGGCTCCGCTCAGGCAAATGCTGGAAAAGGCAATCGGCAGCCAGATCATCGGATCCCGGCCTATGCGGGGTGGCGATATTGCCGATGTGTCCTGCCTTACCTTGAAGGACGGGCGCAAGCTGGTGGCCAAACGCCCGCGTGCAGATCAGCCTGACACAACAGCAATCGAAGCCATGATGCTGAAACATCTGGCGGCAGAAAGCAGCTTGCCGGTACCCGAGGTATTGTTTCAGGCTCCTGGCATCTTGGTAATGGAACACATCGTGCACAAGGGCATCACCGATGGACGCGCTGCTGCGGAAGACGTGGCACGCCATGTCGCTGCACTTCATCAGGTGACGGCAAGTGGCAAGAAACCCTATGGTTTTGGCAAGGATACTGTCATCGGGCCGCTGCCTCAGGAAAACAAACAAACTGAAAGCTGGGTGGATTTCTTCCGCGACCGCCGCATGCTCGCCATGGCGCGGTCCTGCATGAATACCTCGAAGGTTGATAGCGCCTTTATGGCGCGGGTAGAAAAACTGGCGGTGAAACTACCTGGTCTGATTCCCGCCACACCGCCCGCCAGCCTGCTGCACGGCGACCTGTGGGCAGGCAACATGCTGATCGATGGCACCCAAGCTGCTGGTTTTATTGATCCGGCCATTTCGTATGGCCACCGCGAAATGGACCTTGCTTTCATCGCCCTGATGGGCGGACTGGACCCCGCTTTTTTCGACGCCTATCACGCGGGCTGTCCTATCGACCCCGGCTTTCATGAAGACCGCTGCGCGCTTTATCAGCTATGGCCGCTTCTGGTACACGTCCGGCTGTTCGGCGGCGGATATGTGCGGCAGGCCGAAACCATTCTCGACCGCTTTGGTGTTTAGGCGTGCTCACGGGCTTGTGACATCTTGTGCAAAGACGCTCGCCTGACCGCCGCTTATCTTTCAACTCATCTGGTCCGGCCCGGAAAAACGATAAGCGAGGAACCCATGCGTGTAAGGACCCTGTTGGCATCGAAGAAATTTTGGTGCAGCCTTTTGCTGCTGCCGTTCCTGCTGATTGCGGGCTTCTCTGTCTTGCTTTCGCTGCAGCCGCGTTTCGACAGCGACGAACATGTCATGCGCCACAGTATTACGGCGAAGGGCAGCAAGCTTTACCAGCTCAGTTATCTTGAAGGCGGCGACCCGATGGGCCAACGAGTGATCCTTGTGCATGGCACGCCGGGCGAAGCTGCAAACTGGTATGGCTTTATCAAAAATGCCCCGAAAGGTTTTCTGTTTTATGCGGTTGACCGCCCCGGCTTTGGCAAAACCCGACCCTCTGGCGCCCAAACTTCGCTGATGGAACAGGCACAGGCACTGGCGCCGCTCATTGATATGCCGGGCGGCAAGCCGATCCTCGTAGGGCATTCACTGGGCGGTCCAATCGTTGCCGCTGCAGCCGCACTGTATGGTGACAGGATCAAGGGCATTGTCATTGCGGCCGGATCGCTGGACCCGGATCTGGAGGAAGTGATGGCGATCCAGCATGTGGGCAATATTCCGCCCATTTCCTGGTTGCTGACCCGGGAATACCGGAATGCCAACAAGGAGTTGATCGCGCTCGAGGGCGAGTTGCGCACGCTGGCACCAAAACTGCCAGCCATCAGCATGCCCGTCTGCATCGTGCACGGCACCGCAGACACATTAGTGCCTTATGAAAACGTGGAATTCATGACAAAAGCCTTCACAGCCCGCAAGCCAGACGTGATCACCCTGGAGGGGCAAAATCATTTCCTGCCCTGGAATTCGGGCACAGAAATTATGGCGGCCATCAAACAGGTGATGACAGAAGCCACCTCAGAAAATTCCGCGACGGCAAGGTAGCTTGCTACCAAGCTGGTTCCAGCCCTGCGAACCCAAAGTCTTCTTCATATTCGGGTTCACTTTCAAGTGCGCGGCCAAACCGGCTTTCCACCGTATAGTACGACCCTTCATGAGTGAGTTGACTGGAAAACAGCGTAAAATGCTCCACCGTCATCGACGGGGTTTGCAGGTTTTCATGCTGCGTCAACCAATCACCGATCCGGGCCTGCGCATGCCGACGGAAGCGCGCCAGCGTCACATGCGGTTTGTATCTCCGCCTGTCTATCTCAAGACCCACCATTTCAAGAGAATGGCAAATTTTGTCATGCAGATGCACCAGAGGCGCTCTGTCTGACACACCGGCCCACAGGTTTTTGGGTTGTTTGGGTTTCCCAAAAAGACCAACGCCCCTGAGCGAGAGCTCAAAGGGCGTCAAAACGATCCGGGAAAGTTCACCTTCAATTTCGTGAAATGTTCGTTTGGGAACATCGCCAATGAAGGCAAGGGTTAGATGAAGCTGGTCATCCCGTTGCCAATGTGCGCCTTCGACCCCCCCGCGGGCATCAAAAAGCGCAGATCTCATATTTTCCGGAATTTCCAGGCCGACAAACAAACGCACCATAGCCGACCTCCCTTTAACAAGATTTCGTGGGTCACACACCCGCGATACACCAATTGTAGCGCATTTACATTGCGAAGGGAATCGCCAAGCGAGAAAATTATTCACAGAAAAAACAAATAAAGATGAAGCCGATTTATCGTTTGTTAAATATTGACCGTAATAGTCGGAAATGCACACCGGGGACAGGTTAGGGAAGTGTATCAGTGACGCGTAGAATAACGCCTTTTCTTATCGGATTATCGTTCATTTCACCCGCAAGCGCCGTCATGGCGGAAGAAGGCATCGTTTTGGAAGCCGCTTATACAGGGGAAGTTTGGCACAATGCTTCAGGGGGCCTGAGGCAGAACTCAGCTTATCTGGACAATCTGGATGTAACAGCCGAATTTGACATGGACGCCCTTGCCGGTTGGTCCGGCACCAAATTCTTTGTCTATGGGCTTTATAACAACAACAATGTTTTCTCGGAAACCATTGTGGGTGATGCCCAGACAGTCAGCAACATCGATGCCACGCGCGCCTTCCGGCTGTATGAAGCCTGGATGGAAAAGTCGTTCGGCGATGACCGGGGCTCAATCAAGCTTGGCCTCTATGACCTGAATTCGGAGTTTGATGCCAAGGAAAATTCTGGCCTGTTTATCGGCAGCAGCCACGGCATTGGCCCTGATTATTCCCAAAGCGGGGAAAACGGCCCGTCGATTTTCCCGTCCACATCGCTGGCGGCACGCCTTCAGTATCAACTGTCGGATGGCGTGGCGATGCGGGTTGCGGTGTTGGATGCGGTTCCAAATGACCCGGACAGGCCCAAACGCAATGTCATCCGGTTGAATGACGAGGAAGGCGCACTCTTGGCCGCCGAACTGGATATGGCGAGCGACAGCCTCGGGCGGCTTGGCGTGGGCACATGGTATTACACCAGCGAAACCGAAACGCTTTTGGGTGGGCCAGACAGGCACAATAAGGGCCTCTATGCCTTTTGGGAAAAAACGCTGGGCAGCGCTGGCGGGCGCGAATGGAATGCTTTCCTGCGTGCCGGGTTTGCCGACAGCAAGATCAACCAATTTAGCCAATCCTTCCAGGCGGGCGCCACCACCAGTGGGCTGTTTGCCGCCCGGCCGGATGATGAATTTGGTTTTGCCGTTTCCCGCGCGGTAAACTCCAACGCGTTTGAAGATGCGGCGCTGCTTGCGGGTGACAACCCCAGCAGCCACGAAACTGTCTTTGAACTGACCTATAGGATGGCGATCAACGATTGGATCGCCGTGCAGCCAGATATCCAATATACCGTCAACCCCGGCGGGGTGGCGGATGTGAAGGATGCACTATCCTTGGGAATACGATTTGAAATTGGCTTTTCAAACCAGTAAAGTAAAATAAAAACAATAAGTTGGCCAGCACTCAGGCTTATTTATCACCAGAGAAACACAGGGCACACACCATGCTGAACACCGACGCCAAACTGGAACAACAGTTCTCGATCACGGCCTATATCAATATCGGACTGATCGCGGTTATCACCATCCTTGCCACTTTCGGGGTCATGATACTTTCGAGCGGGCTTGACCGCAGCGAGACGGTAACAAAAGCCATGCGCAACCATATGTTTGCCGACATGATGCATGATGGCATTCGCGCCGATGTTTATAATATGTATCAGGCAGCCGTGGTACAGGACCGTGCCCTGATGAATGACGTGGCCGATGGCTACCGCGAAAATGCAGCCAACTTCCGCCAGGCCATCGCAGCCAACGAGAAACTTGATCTGCCGGAAGACATTCAGAAAGCCCTGCGCCGGGTACACCAACCGCTGGATAACTACCTGCGCGAAGCTGACAAACTGATCAGCGCCATGAATGATAATTTCGAAGCGCTGGACATGAAAGAATTTGAAATTTTCGCACAAGTGTTTGATGGCCTGATCGGCGATATGGAAGGGGTGTCGGAAAGCATTGAAACGCTGGCAGCAGAGGAAAACGCCAGCAACATCATGTGGGCGCGCATCGGTGAATTCCTGATCATTCTGGCAGGCCTTGGCAGCATTGGCTTCTCCCTGTTCCTCAGGAAACATAATCTCGCCAACGTGGTGATGCCTGTAAGTCAAATCGCGAATGTGACCGAACAGCTTTCCGAGGTGGAGGACACCAGCGGCATTGATGTGCCCTATACTGACAAAAACAATGAAATTGGCCAAATCGCGAAAGCGCTTGTTGTCTTCAAGGAAACAAGCGAACGCCGCCGCGAAGAAGATATCGCCCGCGCGGAGGAAGACCGCCAGCGAGTTGCCGAGGAACGCGAGCGCGAAATTGAAGGCCAGCGCCTGCGCGAGCAGATGGAACAAGAGGTGGCCGAAACCCAGAAACGCGCGCGCGAACAGATGGCACAGCAGTTTGAAGAGCATGTTTCTGGCGTAGTGGCAAACGTGCTCGAAAAAGCTGAAATGCTGAAACAATCCGCGCAGATGGTCGGGGGCTCTGCCCGCGATACGGCACAGAAATCTCGCGAATGTACGCAGAAATCGGAATCTGCGGGCCATAGCGTGCAGACGGTTGCATCAGGGGCGGAGGAAATGACCGCCTCGATCGGTGAGATCAACAGCCGCGTGACGGAAGCCTCCTCTTCCACGCGCGATGCCAACAAAGCGGCATCGAATGCAGTGGAACAGGTGGATGCCCTTGACGGCCTTGCCCAGCGCGTGGGTGAAGTGGTGAAACTGATCAACGATATCGCTGAACAGACCAACCTTCTGGCCTTGAACGCCACCATCGAAGCCGCGCGCGCGGGTGACGCGGGCAAAGGCTTCGCCGTTGTGGCCAGTGAGGTGAAAAGCCTTGCGAACCAGACAGGCAAGGCAACGCAGGAGATTGAAAACCAGATTGAGGAAATGCAGGCCGCAACCCGCACCACCATTGAGGCGGTTCGGAACGTAACAGACCGCATTTCCAACATCGATCATATCGCCAACGAGATCGCGGCCGCGGTGCACCAGCAATCCGCGGCGACATCAGAAATAGGCCGCGCGGCGGCGTCTGCCTCTGACCTCACAATCACAGTATCCGAAAACATCGATGCTGTGGGCATGGCGGCACAAGCCAACGCCTCCACCATGGAAACGGTGGAAGAGTTTGCTGTAGCGCTGGTGGATATGTCATCGGACCTGCAAACCCGCGTACGGTCCTTCGTGGCAGACATGCGCGGCTAAAAGCCCATACCATATTTTACGGAAAAGGAGGCTGCGGCCTCCTTTTTTTGTGCCTAGCGTTCCAGCAGCCCTTTAACCACAGGACCAATCTTGCCCACGATAATTTTCACGCCTTCAGCGTTCGGGTGAATACCGTCAGCCTGGTTGAGCGCCGTATCCGCCGCCACGCCATCAAGGAAGAAAGGATAAAGCGGCTGGCCATATTTCTCCGCCACTTCTGTATAAGTTGGGTCAAACACAGCAGCATAATCCGGCCCCAGATTAGGAGGCGCCAGCATGCCGCCGATCAATACACGATGGCCCTTTTCAGTCAGTGTTTTCACCATGGCGTCGATATTTTCGCGCGTGATCTTTGGGTCAATGCCCCGCAGGCCATCATTGCCGCCGAGTGTCAGGATCACAAGATCGGGTTTGCCTTCTGCGAACGGTGCCATGCCCCATTCAAGCCTAGAGCGACCACCTGTTGTGGTATCGCCTGATACGCCGCCATTTGTGATTGTAACAGACCTGTCCATATTGGCATTCAACCAAGCTTCAAGCTGATCTGTGAAGCCCTCGCCCGCCGCGAGGCCATAACCAGCTGTGAGGCTGTCCCCAAACGCCAGTATCTCAAAGGGCGCCCCTTCCTTTTCACCGTCTACCGCATGAGAAGGGCCAATAGCCGCAAAAGAAGCGCCCCAAACCGCAGAAAGCATGTAGAAAAAAAGTTTGAACGTGCGATTGACCTTCACAGGGCAAGCTCCCATTTTTACAGATTAGTTAGAAACATAAACAGAATATCTGGCAGCGAAGAGAGTTAATTACAATGGCTGAAAAAAACAGCATCATCAATTTATCGGATGTGACCCTCACGCTTGAAAGCGGTGCGGGGCCTGTAAACATCCTTAAAGGCATCAGTTTCCAAATAGAAAAAGGCGAAAGTGTGGGCATCGTCGGCCCGTCAGGCAGCGGCAAAAGCTCGCTCATGAGCCTGATGACTGGCCTTGAACAGCCCACCACTGGCTCCGTAACGCTGGACGGGTTGGCATTTGAAAAGGCCAGCGAAGACGATCTCGCCCGCCACCGGCTTTCCCGCGTGGGCATAGTGATGCAGGCCTTTCACCTGATCCCTACAATGACGGCGCTTGAAAATGTGGCAGTGCCGCTTGAACTTGCCGGCATTAACGATGCCTTTGACCGTGCCGCGCGTGAACTGGAAGCCGTAGGCCTTGCCCACCGGATGGACCATTACCCGGCACAGCTTTCAGGCGGCGAGCAGCAGCGTGTTGCACTGGCCCGCGCGCTTGCGCCCGAACCTGCGATCCTTTTCGGTGACGAACCGACAGGCAACCTGGACGGTAAAACCGGCCACGCCATCATTGACCTGATTTTTGACCTGTCTGAACAGCGGGGTTCAACCCTCGTGCTGGTCACACACGACCCGGCGCTGGCAGACCGCTGTGACCGCGTGATCTCCATGTCGGATGGCCGCATCGTTGACGACACGGGCAACACCCAATCCGTCACCGGTGAAGGCGCAACCTTCGGCAAGGTCGGCGGCAAATGATCAGCCGCAGCCCCGCCATGCCAGTGGCGCTGAGACTGGCCCTTAGGGAACTTCGTGGTGGCCTTTCAGGCTTCAAGATTTTCATGGCATGCCTGATTTTAGGCGTGACTGCCATTGCTGCCGTTGGTTCGCTCACGCGTGCCATCCAGGACGGCATGGAGCGCGAAGGACAATCCATCCTTGGTGGCGACATGGAGATCAATATCTTTCAGGCGACATTGGCGCCGGAGCCACGGGCATGGCTTGAAGAACGTGGCACGCTTTCTGATAGCGCTCGCCTGCGCACCATGGCTCATGTGGATGTGGCGGCCTCGGGCGGTGAACCGCGCTCAACCCTCGTGGAGCTGCGGGCTGTTGACGAAAGATACCCGCTGTACGGCGATTTCAACACCACACCCGCCCTCGATAACGAAGCACTTTTCGCCCAACATGCGGGCAAATGGGGCGCAGCGATTGATCCCTTGCTGGCTGAACGCCTTGAAGTGAAGGTGGGCGATACGCTTACATTTGGCGGTATCAAGGCAGATATCCGCGCCTTCATCGACAAAGAGCCAGACAAAGCCAACATGGGCTTCCAGCTTGGGCCATCGGTGATGATCCGGCGCGCAGCCCTTGAAGCGACCGGCCTTGTGACCACCGGCAGCCTTGTAAACTATTATTACAAACTGAAACTGCCTGACGGGTCTGACATCAAGGCCACCAACGAAGCCCTGAAGGAAGCCTTCCCGGACGCAAACTGGCGCGTACGTGATCGTTCCAACAGTGCGCCGGGACTGAGGAACTTCATCGACCAGATGGGTATCTTCCTCACGCTTGTGGGTATCTCAGCCCTTGTTGTTGGCGGTGTGGGCGTTGGCAATGCGGTTCGCGGCTATATGGACCGCAAAACCCGTACCATCGCCACACTCAAGATTTTGGGCGCTGACGGCAGCGTGGTTTTCAAAACCTATTTCTTCCAGATAATGCTGATCGGTCTTGTGGCCATCGCTGTTGGCATGATTGTGGGTGCGATGCTACCTGGCGTATTGGCGCTGTTTCTGCCGGATACGCTGCCTGTAAAACCGGGTGGCGGCGTATACCCCATGGCACTGATGTTATCCGCCCTTTACGGCCTGATGATTACTGTAGCTTTCACCGTTTGGCCGCTGGGCAAGGCACGCGACTTGCCAGCCGTTCGGCTTTTCCGGGCACTGGTTTCACCTGAAAGCCGGTGGCCGCGCTTTATCTATGTGGCGGCCATCTTTGGGGCCGCCACCGCTGTTGTCCTTTTGGCCGTCGGCATGTCTGACCGCCGGATGCTGGCTGCAGGCTTTATGGGCGGGGCAGCGGCAACACTTGTACTCTTGCGCCTGACAAGCTGGCTGATTGAACGCGGGGCTTCCAAGGCACCTCGATCCCGCAACCCGCTTATTCGCATGGCTGTCGCCAACCTGCACCGGCCGGGCGCAGCAACAGGCGCGGTTGTTATCTCACTGGGTCTTGGCCTGACATTGTTTGCCACATTGGCACTGATCGAGGGCAACCTGGAAGCACGGCTGACCGAACAGGTGCCGGAAGAAGCCCCTGCCTTCTTCATGCTGGATATCCAGCGCCATCAGTTGGAAGACTTCCAAACTGCGGCACGTGGTGTCGAAGGTGTGGAAGAGCTGGTCGTTATCCCGAACCTGCGCGGTCGTGTAACCAAACTGAATGGCGTGAAAGCATCAGAAGTTGAAGTTGCCCAGAATGTGCGCTGGATCCTTCGTGGCGATCGCGGCCTTTCCTATATGCCCGAGCTTGGGAACGGCAGCCATATCGTTGATGGCGAATGGTGGCCAGCGGACTATACAGGCGCGCCAGAAGTGAGCCTTGGCAAGGAAGCAGCAGATGGCTTGGGCCTGAAGGTCGGAGATACCATCAGCATCACCGTTCTGGGCCGGGAGATCACTGCCACTGTTAGGTCCCTTCGGGAGATCGACTGGGGTACATTCGGTTTCAATTTTGTGATCCTGTTTGATCCCAATACCCTTGCTGCAGCGCCGCATACCTTCATGGCAACCATGAAGGCAACTGACGCGGGCGAACATGAAACCCACCGCATGATCACGCGGACTTTCCCGAACATCACCGCCATTCGCATGAAAGAAGTGCTCTCCAGTGTGAACACGATGATGGACCAGATCGGCACTGCCGTGCGCGCCACGGCCGCTGTGGCAATCATCGCAGGCATCCTGGTGCTGGCGGGCGCAATTGCCGCCGGTTTCCGCCAGCGTGTGTATGAAAGCGTGATCCTGAAAGTGGTGGGTGCCGTGAGAAGCCAAATTCTTCGCGCGTATCTTCTGGAATATACGCTCATCGGCCTGATCACGGCTGGTATTGCGCTTGGCCTTGGCAGCCTCACGGGCTGGATTGTGGTGGAGCAGGTGATGGATATGGAGTTCAGTTTCCTGCCCAAACCAATGATTTTCACAGTGGCCACGAGCCTCTTGGTAACTGTGCTTTTCGGGCTTGGTTCAAGCTACCGTGCACTAGGCATTAAACCTAACGCGGTCTTGCGGACCGAATAGAAAATCGGATCAAATCATTCCGATTGCTGTTGCAAATGGCAGTCGGAATAACCATATTTGGGTCAACTGTAAGTAACCCTGTGGGGAGCATTTATCGTGGAACGATACAATACAACATTCCGGGCCGGCACTGCCGCCCAAACGGCTGAATTCGATGAAGGCCTCCGCGCCTACATGCTGAAGGTCTATAACTATATGGCGTCCGGCGTCCTCTTGACCGGCATTGTTGCAATGCTGTTCGGTAACGCGCTGCTGGGCAGCCAGGAACTGGTTCAAACTGTTTATGGTTCACCACTGCGCTGGGTACTGGCGCTTGCACCACTGGCATTCGTCATGGTGATGAGCTTTGGTGTTCACAAGATGAGCTCTGGCACGTTGCAGATGATCTTTTGGGCTTTTGCCACGGTGATGGGCCTGTCGCTTGCCTCTATTTTCCTGGTGTATACCGGTGAAAGCGTTGCACGCACATTCTTCATCACGGCTGCTTCCTTTGGTGCGCTCAGCCTCTATGGCTACACCACCAAGAAAGATTTGTCTGGCATGGGCACCTTCCTGTTCATGGGCCTCATTGGCCTGATCATTGCCAGCATCGTGAATATCTTCATGGCATCGTCCATGATGCAGTTCGTGATTTCAGTTGTTGGTGTGCTGATCTTCGCAGGCCTTACCGCCTATGACACACAGCGCATCAAGCAAAGCTATTATATGATGGCCACTGGCGAAGCTGTTGCCAAAGGCGCCATCATGGGTGCCGTGAGCCTGTATCTGGATTTCGTGAACCTGTTCATGTATCTGCTGAGCTTCCTCGGCAATCGTGAATAGTCACGCACTATAAGAAACACCGAAAGCCCGGCCTTACCCGCCGGGCTTTTTATTGCCCAGAGAGCCATATGCCTGCTATCCGATCCTATAAAGAAAGCGATTTCGATGCCTGCATGGAGATCATGGCAGGGAATGTGCCAGACTATTTCGCAGCAAACGAAATTGAAGATTTCAAAGCATATCTGCAGGCACTGCCCGGCCCCTATCTGGTTCTGGAAGAAGAGGGTTCTTTGATGGCCTGCGGGGGATATGTCATCGACACAGAGAAGCGGGCCGCAGGGCTTTGCTGGGGCATGGTTTCGCGGACACATCACAAACGGGGACTGGGGGCGCAGTTGTTGGACGTTCGCCTCGATGCCATCCGGCGTAGTGGTCGTGCAGATACTGTTGTGATTGATACAAGCCAGCATAGCGCGCCCTTTTTCGAGCGTTTCGGATTCAAAGAAACCGGCTGCATTCCCGATGGGTATGGCAAGGGGCTTGACCAAATCGATATGACGCGTGTGCTTGACGAATAGCCCTGTCATCCAAATCCATTCTCCGGTCATTATATAAAACAATCGCCCCCAGCCCCTTTTTCTGATAATGACAACGTGATCATTTAGTAAGGCGGGGATTGAGGTCATGGTTGAAAAGAAAGAACGATTGCTGTCACTGGACGTGTTGAGGGGCCTGAGCGTGATTGGTATGGTGCTGGTGAACAGCATCGCAGTCTATCACTATGGCACCGGCAAAGACGTATACGCGCCCCTGCTGCATGCAGCTTGGGCAGGTCTGACAGTTGCTGATCTCGTATTTCCCTTTTTCATTTTCATGGTGGGTGTATCCCTGCCCTTTGCCCTTGCGGGTGCAAAAGCAACCGGAGGCCTCTCCAGCGCCATTGCCCTGCGGCTTTTAAAAAGGGCGGCGCTTCTGTTCCTGATTGGTCTTGGGCTCACACTGTCTTTTGCCGATCTGGATGGCCCTATCCGCTTACTGGGTGTGCTCCAGCGTATTGGACTGACATTCTTCGCTGCTGCGATCCTGTATCTCAGCTTCAGCCCGCGCAGCCTTGCTATGATGGCGCTGTTGATCCTGATTGGTTACCACGGCCTGCTTATGCTGAATTTCCCGGATGCCACACGTGATCTTTTGGCAGCCGGCCAGAATTTCTCAAGCTGGTTTGATCGCGCCATTTTAGGCGACATGATCTATCACCCCACTGCACCGTTGCCGTTTGAACCTGAAGGTGTGCTGGGCACTTTACCTTCTGTCGCACAGGCCCTTCTGGGTGCACTTGCGGGGCTCTATATCAAAACCAGAGGGGGTACCATCAACACCGTAGTGCGGCTTATCCTGGCTGGCAGTATTCTTACTGCACTTGGCTATGGCCTCGCCCCCTTCCACCCCATCGTGAAAGCCGTCTGGTCATCCACTTTTGTTTTTGCCACCACTGGGCTTGCACTGTTGCTGTTCGCATTCCTGATCTGGGCCATCGACATTAAGGGCCATCGCAGCTGGATGGTAAAGTTTGCGCAGGCTTTTGGAATCAATGCCATCACGGCCTATGTAGTGCATACCTACCTGATGGGGCCGATGCTTTTGAACCGTTTAAACCATCATCTGGTGGATGGACTGGGGGGAACGATCAGCATGGAAGGCGCCATACTTGTGTCTGCCGTTCTTGTGATCGTGGCAACATGGATACCCGTGGCCGTGATGCAGCGCCGAAATATCATTCTCAAGGTCTAGGCCTGACCTTGTAAACACCCGCCATGCCCCCTATATTTCCCTTATAACGATAAAAAAAATTCGATGCGAGACATGGGGGTCCACAATGCAAATCCTGAAGGGTGCGCGCACGGCCATAACGTGTGCATTCCTTGGCGTAAGCTATAATGCGCTGGCGGCAAATCAGCCAACTTTTCCAACAGGCCACAATCCGGCTTCCGAGATCGATCTCAAATATGAAGATATGGATTATCTTCTTGAGAAAACGGTCCTGCCACTTGGTAAGTCAGACCATCGACCGGCTTACAAGCCAGATGCTAGCACCGGCACGCGGGTGATCAAGGACAATCCCAAGCCATCCCGCCTGGAAGGCAATCGGATCATGTATCACTTCATCGAAACAGATGAACAAAAGATGGTGGTGCGGGAAGTGCGCGATACGCTTCTGGCTTTGCCTGACCGGATTGACCTGGCCAAACTGAACAGGAATGAGCAACTGGCCTACTGGCTCAACCTCCACAATGCAATCGTGATTGCGGAAGTGGCAGACCGGTATCCTGTTGTGTTGCTTGATCGCCTGTATGGTGACTGCGAGAAAAAGCCAAAACGCTTTGCCTGTGAACGTCAATTCAGCGTGATGGGGCAGAAAATATCTCTCACAGATATTCGCCAGCATGTCCTGTCAAACTGGAATGACCCAGTGGTGATATACGGCTTTTTCATGGGGGCCGTTGGTACCCCTGATATCCGGACAAAAGCCTTCACAGGTGACAGCGTTTACGCCGACCTTGAAGACAACGCTGTTGCCTTCGTAAACAGCGTGCGTGGCACCCGCATGAGCGGCGACCGGCGTGTGCGCGTATCTGAATATTACAAAATCGTGGCGCAGAAATTCCCGGTCTTTGAACGCGACATACTGGAGCACCTGAAAAAGTATGCGCGCGGAGACTTTCGTCGCCAGTTGGATTGGGTGGAAGAGGTCGACCCTGTTATCAACGATTGGTACATCGCCGACCTGTTCAACGGCAATGTAACGGGCCCTGATGGGGCCAATTTTATCTCTGACCGCGGCAACGGCCTCTCAAGCGGCAAATATCCGCCTCATGTTCACAGGCTGTTGCAAGGTGTAACCGAACGCCACAAAAGGCGCCGTGGCATAGTTGATATCGAAACGGTTGAACATGGTACATCCGAAGAGATGGACGACGAGATCGCAGTAGCACCCCAGACACCAGAAGAGGCCCCTGAGGGCAACTAAGTGCCAGAAAGAACTTCCCGGATGGCCGAGGTGAGCACGCCCAGGTCATCCGGCTCGATCACCAAAGGTGGGGTTAGATACACAATGTCACGGAATGGGCGTATCCATACGCCTTTTTCCACGAACAGGGGCTTGAGCTGCTCGAGGCCCGAGGCATCCTCAAGCTGAACCACCCCAATCGCACCCTTCACCCGCACGCTTTTGACATTGGCCATAAAGCCACATGGGGCCAGTTCAGCCATCAACTGATGCTGAATAGCTTCCACTTTGGCCGCATAATCTTCCTGCTCGAACAGATCAAGCGAGGCGTTTGCTGCCGCGCACCCTAGGGCATGCGCCATATAGGTGGGGCCATGCATCAGGGCTTTCATGGGATCATCGTCATAGAAGGCGTCGAAAATAGCGTCCCGTGCCACACAAACACTGAGCGGCGTCACACCACCCGAGAGGGCTTTGGACAGGGTCACCATATCAGGCACAATGCCGGCCTGATCAATGGCGAACATGGTGCCTGTGCGGTAAAAGCCGGTGAAGATTTCATCAACAATCATCAACACACCCGCCGCGTCACACGCCTGCCTGATCCATTGAAGTGTCTCCGCTGGATGAAACACCATACCACCGGCGCCCTGCACCAAGGGTTCCGTGATCACCGCCGCCACATCAGGGGCATTCACCTTAAGGAAAGCTGCAAACCGTTCGGCTTCTTCGGGGCTTCGCGGCAGGTCGGTCAACAAATTGTCAGCAAGCATGCCCTTGAATAGGCCATGCATGCCTTCTTCCGGGTCACATACTGCCATGGTGCCCAAGGTGTCGCCATGATAGGTGCCTCGGAAATGCACAAACTTGCTGCGCTTTTCGCCCTTGTTTATGAAATATTGCGCCGCCATTTTCATGGCCACTTCCACCGAAACCGACCCTGATTCCGCAATGAAGGCACGATTCAGGTCCCCCGGCAGCAGGTTGGCCAGACGTTTTGACAGCCTGAGCGCGGGTTCATGCACCAGCCCGCCGAACATGCAGTGGGGCATGGCTTCAAGCTGGGCCTTCATGGCGTCCATGATATGCGGATGGTTATAGCCGTGCGCGGCGGCCCACCAGCTTGAGATGCCGTCAATCAGCTCGCGCCCATCCGCCAGCGTGATGCGCACGCCATCGGTGGATTTTACAGGCAACGGTGGTGTCGCGGTTTTCATCTGGGTGTAGGGCAACCAGATATGCTCGACACCTTCCTCGAACCATGTAGGAGAAGAAGCCATTCTCAGGCGCCCAACCTAAGCCGGGCTCAAGCCCAGCTTGCCAAAAAGGGCCATATCCTTGTTGTTTTCCGGATTTGGCGTGGTCAGAAGCTGCTCGCCATAAAAGATGCTGCTGGCCCCGGCAAGGAAACACAGAGCCTGCGTGCTTTCATCCATTTCCTGACGGCCCGCAGACAAGCGAACTTCCGCCTTTGGCATCATGATACGAGCAACCGCAATCGCACGTACAAAATCAAACGGGTCCATACGCTCTACATTCTCAAGCGGCGTGCCCGGCACAGCCACAAGCATGTTGATCGGAACGCTGTTGGGGTGCTCATCCAGATTCGCAAGCGTGATCAGCATGCCTGCGCGATCCTCAACTTTCTCGCCCATGCCCACAATGCCGCCAGAACAGACATTGATGCCCGCTTCGCGTACCCGGTTCAGGGTATCGATACGCTCCTGATAGGTGCGGGTGGTGATAATTTCGCCGTAAAACTCCTCAGACGTATCCACATTGTGGTTATAATAGTCGAGGCCCGCTTCCTTCAGGCGTTTGGTCTGGCAGTCATCCAGCATGCCCAGGGTCATGCATGTTTCTAGCCCCAGGTCCTTCACCCCTTCCACCATGGCCACGAGCGTGTCCATGTCGCGGTCCTTGGGGCTGGTCCAGGCTGCGCCCATGCAATAGCGGGAAGCGCCGCCTTCTTTGGCTTTCTTCGCAGCCGTCAGAACGCGCTCCACTTCCATCAACTTGGTCGCTTCAAGGCCTGTTGTTTTTTTGTGTTTGGCGGATTGTGAGCAATAGCCACAGTCTTCCGCACAACCACCTGTCTTGATGGAAATAAGCTGGCTGAGCTGTACTTTGTTTGGATCATGATAAAGGCGGTGAACGCGCTGCGCTTCAAAGACCAAATCCATAAAAGGCTTTTCAAACAAGGCCATAACTTCGGCGCGTGTCCAGTCGTGACGGATCGGGGCGTTTGGCGCATCAATATGGGCAGGGGCGTTCATGCTTTTTCTCCTTGGCCGGGCGATTATCATGACCGGCTTGATTTGGTCGCTAATGTGCTGGGATGGGCCGTGAAGTCAAGGAAAAAGGCCCATTGACTGCGCCCTTTCCTGCCCTTATGGGTCCTGCCATGGATAACACGCGCCCAATAGAAAACAGCCTTGATGCTTTCGCCGGTTCCAAGCTTGCAGAACTGGAAGCCAAAAACCAGCGCCGCACCCTTGTGGACACGGCGCGCACGAGCCATATGGCGCTTTCGGTGAATGGTGGCGCGCCTCTGATCAGCTTTACAGACAATGACTATCTTGGCCTTTCCACCCACCCTGATGTGATTGAAGCCGCCAAAACGGCCACCGACAAATATGGCGCGGGATCTGGCGCCAGCAGGCTCGTAACCGGGAACCACCCACTTTACCGCAAGCTCGAACAAACCATTGCCCGCATCAAAGGCACCGAAGACGCCGCCGTTTTCGGATCGGGCTATCTGGCGAATGTGGGCATCATCCCCACGCTGGTTGGCAAGCATGATCTGATCCTGGCGGATGAACTTGTCCATACCTGCATTCACGCAGGTATGGCACTATCCCGCGCGACAGTGAAATTCTTCCGTCACAACGATGTGGATCATGCCGCTGAATTGTTGGCAGAGCACCGCGCGAACCACGGCAGGTGCATTATCGTGGTAGACGGCATCTATTCCATGGATGGTGATATCGCTCCTCTCCGAGCCCTCGGCCTGTTGGCACGGCAGAATGACGCCTGGTTGATGAACGACGACGCCCATGCTCTGGGTACCGTCGGCGGCGGGCGCGGCTCGGCCCATGCTTGCAGGGCCGAAGGGCTTGTGCCTCTGCAGATGGGGACCTTATCGAAGGCTGTCGGGTCCTATGGCGGATATCTGGCGGCGTCCAAACCCGTGATTGACCTGATGCGAACACGCGCCCGGTCCTTCATCTATACAACGGGCTTGCCACCCGCCGCCGTGGGCGCGTCGATCAAGGCACTCGAGATTATTGAACGGGAGCAGGATCGGGTTGCACGCCCCGTGAAGCTGGCTCAGGATTTTGCCAAGGCCATGGGCCTGCCAAAACCCGAAAGCCCGATTGTGCCACTTGTGATCGGTTCGGAAGTGAATGCACTGAAGGCATCTGAAGCGCTTGCTCGAGCCGGCTTCAAGGTTATTGCCTTTCGCCCACCCACCGTGCCGGAAGGCACATCACGCCTGAGGTTCAGTTTTTCGGCAACCCACAGGGATGAAGACATCAAGAATCTGGTCGGCGCCTGCGAACAACTGGGGCTCGGCGCATGAGCGGCCTTTTCATCACCTCCACCGGCACCGAGATCGGCAAAACGCTGATAACAGCCACCCTTTGCCATCAGGCTAGAAAAAAGGGACTGCAGATTCTGGCACTGAAGCCCGTGATCAGTGGCGTGACCGACCAAACCATGGACGGCAGCGACACGGCTGTGATTGCCGAGGCCCTTGGCATGCCAGCCACGGCCGAAACCTGGAATACGCTTTCCCCTTTCCGCTTCAAGGCACCGCTTGCCCCAACCATGGCAGCAGCAAAGGAAGGCCGCACGCTTTCCTATGGTGCTATTCTGGATCATTGCCGGAGGGCACTTGCCACTGACCAGTTCACCCTGATTGAAGGTGTCGGCGGGTCTTTTGTACCGCTCACCGAAGGCAAGCTGGTGGCGGATTGGATCGCAGACCTTGGCCTCGGAAGCATCCTGGTCACGGGTAGCTATCTGGGCACGTTATCCCACACCATTGCCACGCTGGAAGCGATGACGGCACGTGGCTTGAAAACCCGCGCGATTATCTTGAGTGAAAGCGCTCCCGGCACGCTGTATGCCAACCCGGACCTGCTGGCTACAGCCGAGGAGCTGACGGAATTGACCGGCCTTCGTGTCCTGACGGTGCCCCGCATTACGGGCCAGAATCCGTGGCAAAATGCGCCGGACCTGACATCAGTGCTGGCCGCCAGCTAAACACCGACATTGTCCCAACCTGACACGGCAAGCCTTTCCCTCCGGTGGGTAAAAGCGGCAAGCCTGACCCGGCAGCATTTTACCTCTCACACCCTCTACGCGTAGTTCAACCGCGATGCGCCGCTGCAACCCCTTGAGAATCCTCACCCTTAAAAGTTGGCACGACAGTTGCTGATAAGGAGGCGAGTTTAAACGCTGCTTAGAGGAGTTCATCAAATGCAACAGTCGCTGCCATTCGACCCAAATTTCTACTTCGGCCTGGTTGCCGAGAACCTTCTCAAAAATTTGGGCCCCAAAGCGCTCGACTATGCAGATGAAGCCTTGGCGAAAATGAAAGCCATGGGCGACGATGAGGGATTCGATCTCTGGATTGGCATCCATGAGCATCTGACCAACATTGCCGCAGATAGCTTCCGGCCGGAGAAAGCAGTCATCCACTAGGACAGAATATAGTTTTGAGTTAACGGACGGGACTTCTCTCAGCACCCGGCACCCAACCATCCCGTCCGTGACCGGGACATACCCAATCCCGGTCAAAGCCCGCCCTTCACCCAAGGGCGGGCTTTTATATTTGGGGCTGTAAAAAATGCAATCGGCAGGCGACAAGCCAACCAAGTTTGTCTATATTCGCCTTCGGGGACAATTGAACTAAAATCAATATAAACAAATAGATACATACCGATCACCACCGGAGGCTGTTTTGTGGATAGCGTTAGCACCCTTATAGGCCAGCTAGAGTCGGCCCAGACAAGCCATGATGTATGGCAACTTTTCCTGGATTTCGTAGAAGCACGTGGCTTCAAATGTGCTACCTATGGCTATAGCTATGCACCGATCAATTCCGCCGTTGAAACAGAGAATGGCAAGGATACCCACGTTCGCGTTGCCCTTGCAGGGCGCACCTGGATCACCAGCATGCCCAAAGAGGGCGTGGAAGAATATCTAAGCCGCCGATACGAAAAAGTGGATCCAATGATCCATCAGATCGAACAGCGCTCTATGCAGCCTCTTTATATGGCGAGAGAACTTCTTGACCCCAAAGATCCAAACTTCAAGGGATTCGACTTTATTCTGCAGCGCGCAGAGCACTATGGCATATTCTCCGCTGTCGGTTTCCCGCTGAGGCACCCCTTCGGCCGCGGCCATGGTGAGGTAACGTTGCACTGCGAAGAGCGGATCGACCGCCTCAAAGAGATCATGAAAATGCACGGAGACGAAGTACATCTGGCCAGTCTTTATATGCATACATTCTACCAACCTCTGGAGCGGCGCGAACGAGCTGCAAGCGTTGGTATCAAGGGGCGCCCGCTAGAGGTTCTGCAACAGTTGAATGCGGGAATGACCAATGGGCAGATTGCCGCCCGAATGGGGGTTAGTGCGCCCACCGTGTCGTTCCATATCAAGGAACTTAAAGATGCCCTCGAAGTCACATCCACGCGGGAAATTTTACCCAGCGCCCTGCGCCTTGGCATCCTGGAAGATTAAAAAAACGCACCCTATTGATTGTCATAATGGAGGCATATTTCCCCGCTATCCGTTTCTGATAAGAAAGTGATAATCGGAAGACAGCGACCATGAGTTTGGCCAGGAAAATTTCAATTGCATTCGCCATTGCCTTGTTGGGACAGGCTGCAAGCGCAGCCTACAACTCTCAGGACATTCGCGTACTTAGCTACAACATCAATGCCTTGCCTTCTGTGGCCAAGAAGGGTGGTAGCGATCAGTATGAAGCCATCGCACAGGAACTACGCGAACGCCGAAAAGAAGGTACGCACCCGCAAGTCGTGCTGCTGCAGGAAGTATTTAATAGCAAGGCCGACGTGATAATTGAACAAACAGGCTACCCTTTTGTGGTTCATGGCCCTGGGCGCAAAGACACCTCCAAAAGAGGAAAAGCGCATTGGTCACAACAAACCCGAAAGCAATATAGCACTTTCACCAATCCCCAGAAATTTACTGGCAGCGGGCTTGTGATCCTGTCTGATTTCCCCATTCTGGAAGCGCATCACAAAGCCTTTGATTCGGACACATGCGCAGGCATTGATTGCCTTGCCAACAAGGCCATTATGATGGTGCGCCTTGATGTGCCCGGCCTTGACGTACCCCTTGATGTCATCAATTCCCATTTCAATTCACGTGGCACGGCTGCTGCACCGAAAAAATGGACCCTCAAGGCACACCAGAAACAAACGGATACGCTGGTCTGGTTTCTCGACAAGATGAAAGCCGGTAATCCACAGATATTGGCTGGCGACTTCAACACAAAATATCAGGCAAGGTACAATTACTTCAAAGAGCAGGTTGGATTTGTTGACATTGGCGAAAACTGCCTCGCCCTTGAGGCAGTTTGCACAGTAGATCCTGCCACAAAAACCGACATGATCCTCTATAACACCAACGATAAACATTTTGCTGCGCCAGGACAGGCATATGGTATTACGCCAACTTTCGTCGCTCGCAATTTTACAGGCAAGGTCAATGGAAAACCCTTTTCCGACCATCTGGGGTATGAAGTGCATTACAGGCTAACGCCTTCGGCCAATCTTTCGCGATAAACATTTCAAAGGAACAGAAAATGATGTCGCTAATTCGTTGCGCGGCTTTCATCACCCTGCTTGTGTACACGGGCGCCACATTTGCCAGCCCCGTGGACCTGAAAAACACTGGCAAGCCGGTGTATATTGAAAGCATCGAGATTGACGATGAACGCAAGAAAGACCATTGGAGCGGATCGCTAACGCTAGGCATTGCTATAACGCCTGACTATCTGGGCGCGGACGAACATACAGCTACGTCTGTTCTGCAACTTAAAGCCTCATATAGAGATACGCTGTTTATCGACAATAATACCTTTGGCGCCGTTCTTCATTCGTCCCGTTTCCTGAGGGCTGGAGCACTAGGCCGTTGGAATTTGGGACGTGAGGATGACGAGCCTTTGCGCCTGTCAACGGGGGCAAAAGAAGTCGGCGACACTTTCGAGCTGGGCCTGTTTGCGGCCACCTCGCTCTATAAATTCTTTCTGGCGGCCGAAGCATACAAGGGTCTGGGCGGCGTTCATAAGGGATTCAACATAGAGCTTGAGGGTGGCTATACATTTGAGCTCAATTCGCGCTTCAAGGTTTCACCCATATTGGGCGCCAAATGGGGCTCGGACAAATTCACCAATGCTTTTTTTGGCATTGGCGGCGACAACCCGGAATTCGTGGCCTACCAGGCCGAGGGAGGGCTGTATGAAATATATGGTGAAGTGTCTGGTGAATACCGGCTTGGAAAAAACTGGCTTCTGAAGGGCGCCGCCCGCCTTGCTCAATTGCAAAATAGTGCGGCCATCAGCCCCATCGTGAAAAGCGCAACCGGGAACCGATACCAGCTTAGTTCATATGTTGGCGTGGTCTGGCTATTCTAGAACCGCACCCGGATCAATCCCACGTACCGTTAACGCGCTATTGAGAAATTGATCTTATAGTGCAAGAAGATACGGCGTTCCGGGCAGGCCCCGGTCCCAGATGTATTTTTGGCTAGGGACAATAAAATGAGCGATACGGACGAGCGGTTTGCAGCGCGCCTTGATGTAACAGGCATGCTGTGTCCGATGCCGGTTCTTCGGGCTAGGCGCAAGCTTGATGACCTGAAGGCTGGCGATATGCTCCTTGTTGTCGCTTCCGATCCCAATGTAGTGCAGGACATGCCTGCCTTCTGCACCATGGCTGGCCACACGCTCGTGATGGCGCGCCAGGAAGGCGATCAGTTTCTTTTTGAAATCAAAAAAGGCCAATCTACGGAAAAGAATTAGCGCCTGACCGCTATTTCTTGCCAAGAACCCCCGCAAGCCAACCAGCTGTCAATGCAACAAGCACCGCTGTCAAGCCATAGAGAAGTGGAAAGCCGTGGGCAAAATTATAGGCGGCACGTTCAAACCCCTCTTTGTCCACATTCAAGGTTATTCGATTGCGAGAGCGCATGCTGCCGTGCTGGAAGATGAATGTTTCCACGACAAATTCACCGACAGGAACGTTGGCCGGCAGGTGAACATCCGTGCGGAAAAGGCCCTGATTGATGATCGTAACCTGATCCTGCTCTTGTCGGTACAATCCTTCAGATGACCTGAGGCGGAAAAGGGCATCCCTGAATTCCGGGTCAGGCATCATGAGGCCCTTGCCACTATCAGCCACCAACGGCAGGTTCTGGAACCCGATACCGTAAGACGCAAAAGCGATTGAATTGGCGATCTCAGACAAGGAACGGGACGCGGCAACCGCATAATAGCCTGGCGCGTGAGGGAAAAGCATCTGATCCTGATTGACCCAGATCACACCGGCTTTGCCCTTGCGGCGCACAACCGCAGGCGATTCCGGCCCGCGTACCACAATAACCACGTCATAGTCTTCGCGCCTGATATCTATAGGTGTGGTCCCCACGGCGCCGAACAGGATCAATTCTGCCCCGTCAAAGCTGTAGCGAATTTCGATCCGCTTGTTGGACAGGTCTGTTACCAACGCCTGCGCCGGTGCAGTCAAAACCGCGGCTGCAAAGAGGATCAGGCCAAGAAACCGCATCATCAGTGGCTCCCTCCGATTTCCTCAACATCAGCAACAGAATATAGCTCGTCCGGCTGAACCACGAGGCCAAGACCCATTTTCACACACACGAGAAGCACCATCAGGGCGAGGAGCGCCCGCAGCTGTTCGGCCTTCAGCTTCAGCCCCATGCGGGCGCCAACCTGTGCGCCTACAACCGCACCAAACAACAGCAGCACCGCAAGGAAGATATCCACCGTTTGTGTGTTTACAGAATGGAAAATCGTGGTCAGCGCAGTGACAAAAATAATCTGGAACAAGGATGTCCCCACAACCACATTCGTAGGCATACCCAGGATATAAATCATGGCAGGCACCATCACGAAGCCGCCGCCCACACCCATGATCGCCGCCAAAACACCAACCAGAAAGCCAATCGCCAACGGCAACAGGGCGGAGATATACAGGCGTGATTTACGGAACCGCATCTTGAACGGCAGCGCATGAATCCAGGCTTTATGGCGTTCCTCGCGCGGTTTCCTGGGTGGCACATAACCGCGTCGCTGCCTCAGGATGGCCCGCATACTTTCCCAGAACATCAAGCCACCAACAGACCCAAGGAACACCACATAGGCCAGCGAAATCATCAGATCCACCTGCCCCAATGACCGCAGATAGGTGAATACTTGCGCACCAAAAAAAGAGCCAATCGCACCGCCGACAATCAGCACGATGCCCATCTTCACATCGACACCCTGTCGGCGCCAATGGGCGAGCACGCCAGAAACACTGGCAGCGGTAATTTCGTTGGATTCGGTTGCCACAGCAACAGCCGGTGGCACACCGGCGAAGATAAGAAGGGGTGTCATGAGGAAGCCACCGCCCACACCAAACATGCCCGACAGGAAGCCTACGACCGCACCCATGCCGATGACCAAAAAGATGTTCATCGAAAGCTCGGCTATGGGCAGATAAAGAGGCATATAGGACTGCTTCCAAAAAACAGGACAGCGGATCAGTTATCTCTTTGTCCTACCGAAAGAATCTTAAAATTGCAATCAAAGGCAACCAGAAAGTGATAGTTAGGCGCCTTTTATACCCTTGCTGTTGCGGCGGCCATGCTGCGCAAGCGCTTCTTCCATCGCGGGGGCCAATCGCCCACTGATCCAAAGGCCATACATCTTATAGTCACCGATCAGGGACCAACGCCAATAATCGAACGTGGCAGGTCTGTTTTTCTCAAACACAAAATGGCCAACCCAGGCAAAACCATACCCGCACAAGGGCACTGCCAGAAGGAACCACCAGTTCTGCGTATAGAGGGCGTAGATCAGGAGCGCTGCAGAAAGCGTGGTGCCAATATAATGCAGGCCCCTGCATACCGGATCGGCATGCTCTGCCAGATAATAGGGAAAAAACTCCCGGAAACTTTCAAACTTTGGTGCCATCGTTAGCCTCCCCGCTACCATTCCATGCACAAACCCGGACATTCCCGTCGCCGAGTCGCATGCATTTCCCCCAATAATCTAGTGCAAAAGCCGATAAATCAAACTCCTGCGTCCAGAAAATATAAAGGAAAACCAAGCCCCTAGCAATTGTGATCGGTTCGTGGTTGACGTTAACGTAAACGTTAACTATCTAATGAAACACATTAGAGGGAAGGGACTAATGCCGTCTGACGACAATAGAACATACAGCATCAAGGAACTGGCGTGCGATTTTGGCGTCACGCCACGCACCCTGCGTCACTATGAAGACCAGGGCCTGATCGCACCCGAACGCCAGGGCCAGAACCGTATCTATAGTGCCGAGGACCGCGTCCGCCTTGCCTGGATATTGCGCGGCAAACGCGTTGGCTTTTCGCTGTCCGAGATTGGCGAAATGCTTGATCTTTATAATGTGGGCGACGGCCGGGAAACACAGCGCGCTGTAACCGTAGATCGCTGCCGCGACCGCATCAGGGCTCTTGAGGCCCAGCGTGACGATATCAACGCCACCATCGAAGAACTTCAGGAATTCTGCGAGCTGATCGCCAACCTGATCCGCGACAAGGATCGCGGGCTGTGGGTGCGCCGGGACACAGGCCAACCCCTTGGCAAATATCAGCCGTAACAATCATCAGCCAATTTGAACGAACAACCAACATAGTTGAGGAACCCAAATGCCAATCTATCGCGCCCCAGTGAAAGACCAGCTCTTTGTTTTGAATGAAGTGCTGAATATCGGCAAATATTCAAACCTGCCGGGTTATGCGGAAGCCACACCGGATCTTGTCAGCGCCATCCTCGAGGAAGGTGCAAAATTCTGCGAGAATGAGCTTCAGCCGATCAACTATAGCGGTGATCGTGAAGGCTGCACCCGCCACGAGGACGGCACGGTAACAACGCCGAAGGGTTACAAGGAAGCCTACCAGAAATTCGTAGAAAACGGCTGGTCCAGCCTGACATCTGATCCTGAATATGGCGGTCAGGGCCTGCCGCACGTTCTTGGTTTCTGCTTTGAAGAAATGATGATCAGCTCGAACCACGCATTCGCCATGTATCCGGGCCTGTCGGCTGGTGCGATGGCAGCCATCAACATCGACGGCACAGATGAGCAAAAGCAGACCTACCTGCCAAAGATGGTTGCGGGCGAGTGGACAGGCACCATGAACCTCACGGAGCCACACTGCGGTACGGATCTTGGCATGCTACGCACGAAAGCTGAGCCGAACGCCGATGGTTCCTATGCGATTTCCGGCACCAAGATTTTCATTTCGGCAGGCGATCATGACCTGGCGGAAAACATCATCCACCTGGTGCTCGCACGCCTCCCGGATGCGCCAAAGGGCGTGAAGGGAATCTCGCTCTTTATCGTGCCGAAATTCAAATTGAACGCGGACGGCACGCCGGGCGAGTTCAACAATGTGAATGTGGCCTCCATCGAAGAAAAGATGGGCATCCACGGCAACTCAACCTGCGTGCTGAACTATGAGGGTTCCGAAGGCTATTTGATTGGTGAGCCGAACAAGGGCCTCAAATCCATGTTCATCATGATGAATGCGGCCCGTATCGGCGTGGGCATGCAGGGCCTAGGCAACTCGGAAGTGGCGTACCAGAACGCCGTTGAATATGCGCGCGACCGTATCCAGGGCCGGTCACTGACAGGCCCAAAAAACCCGGACGGCGCCGCCGACCCGATCATCGTGCACCCTGACGTGCGCCGTATGCTGATGAACGCCAAGGCTTTCAACGAGGCATCGCGCGCGGCATCCCTGTGGTGTGGCCTTCTCGTTGATCTGTCACACAAGGCAGAAACCGAAGAAGAGCGCCAGTGGGCAGATGATATGGTTAGCCTCCTGACCCCGATCATCAAAGGCGTGTTCACAGACCGCGGTTTTGAATATTGCGTGTCCAGCCAGCAGGTGTTTGGCGGCCACGGCTATATTGCTGAAACGGGCATGGAGCAATTTGTGCGCGACGCCCGCATCACCCAGATTTACGAAGGCGCAAACGGCATTCAGGCGCTTGACCTTGTGGGCCGCAAACTGCCGGCAAACGGCGGCCGCGGCATGCAAGCCTTCTTCAAATACGCCACTGAAATCCGTGAAAGCGCCAAAGGCGATGATCGCCTTCGCCCGTTCACGGACGCCTTGGGCCAAGGCATGAAAGACCTTCAACAAGCCACCATGTGGCTGATGCAAAACGGTATGGCAAACCCGGATAATGCGGGCGCGGCTTCCACCCCGTTCATGCACCTGTTTGGCCATGTGCTCCTCGGCCTGATGTGGACCCAAATGGCAAAAGTTTCCGCCGATGCGCTGGACGCAGGCACAAGCGACCCTACCTTCTATGAGAACAAGCTTGCGACGGGCCGCTACTATGTGAAACGCCGCATGCCAGAGATCAAAGCATTGCTTGCAGAGCTTGAGACCGGCGCAGAAGACGTCATGGCGCTCGACGCTGCAAACTTCTAAGCCTCAAGGATTTTATGGGAGTTAATCCGAAATGACCGAAGCCTATATTTATGATGCTGTACGCACACCGCGCGGCCGTGGCCGCAAGGACGGCAGCCTTCACGAAATCACGCCAATGCAACTGGCAACCCAGGTTCTTGAGGCCGTAAGGGACCGCAACGATCTGGACACTGAAAATGTAGACGATGTTGTCCTTGGCTGCGTTGCACCGGTGGGCGAACAGGGCGCCAACATTGCCCGCGTTGCAGCCATCAACGCCGGTTACGCAGAAACCACTGCAGGCTTCCAGCTGAACCGCTTCTGCGCCTCAGGCCTTGAGGCTGTGAATGTGGCTGCGGCCAAAGTTATGTCTGGCGAAGCTGACATGGCCATCGGCGGCGGCGTTGAAAGCATGAGCCGTATTCCGATGGGCTCTGACGGGGGCGCATGGCCCGCCGATCCGGCGGTTGCCTTCCACAGCTATTTTGTGCCGCAGGGCATTTCAGCAGACTTGATCGCCACCAAATACGGCCACAGCCGTGACGATGTGGATGCTTATGCCGTTGAAAGCCAGAAGCGTGCGAAAGCAGCGTGGGATGACAAGCGTTTCGCAAAATCCATCGTGCCTGTGAAAGATGTTGTGGGCATGAACGTGCTCGACCATGACGAATTCATGCGCCCCGAAACCACCATGCAAAGCCTTGGCGCGCTGAAGCCAAGCTTCGTGCAGATGGGTGAGTTCGGCTTCGATAACGTAGCGATCCAGAAATACCCTGAGATTGAAAGCATCAATCACGTGCACCATGCGGGCAACTCGTCCGGCATCGTGGACGGCGCGTCTGCTGTTCTCGTAGGCTCCAAGGAAATGGGCGAAAAGCTTGGCCTCAAGCCTCGCGCTCGCATCCGCTCGATGGCGTCTGTCGGTTCCGAGCCTACCATCATGCTCACCGGCCCATCCTTCGCGGCCGAAAAAGCATTGAAGCGCGCTGGCATGAGCACATCCGACATCGATGTGTGGGAGCTGAACGAGGCCTTCGCCTCTGTGGTTCTCCGCTTCATGGAAGCCCTGAACATTGATCATTCAGAGATCAACGTAAACGGCGGCGCGATCGCCATGGGCCACCCATTGGGTGCGACCGGCGCGATGATCCTGGGCACCGTTCTGGATGAACTGGAACGTTCCGGTAAAGAAACGGCCCTTGCCACGCTTTGTATTGGCGCAGGCATGGGCACCGCAACCATCATCGAACGTGTGTAAGAAGCGCAAGGGGAGTTTAAACCAATGACTGAGACCATCCGCTATGAAGTAGACGGCGACGGCATCGCGCTTCTGACGATTGACCTGCCAAACGCCAGCATGAATGTGTTTAACGCACAGCTGATTGAAGACCTTGAAACCTGTGTCGACAAGGTGCTTGCCGACGACGCTGTCAAAGGCGCTGTGATCACCTCCGGCAAGGATGCTTTCCTTGCAGGCGCTGACCTCAACATGCTCGGCAGCCAGGACGCCAATCAAACGCCTGAACAGGCCTTTGAAGGTGCTTTCCGCCTCAATAAAATTCTGCGTCGCATGGAAACAGGCGACAAGGATCGCAAAATTCTGATGAAAGAAGGCACCAAGCCTTTCGCGGCGGCCGTGAACGGCCTTGCGCTGGGTGGCGGCTTCGAACTGGTGCTTGCGTGCCACTATCGTGTGATTTCAGACACACCCAAAATGCAGCTTGGCTTCCCTGAAGTGATGGTTGGCCTGCTGCCCGGTGCCGGCGGCACACAGCGCCTGCCACGCCTGACAGGCATTCAGGCGGCCGCACAAGCCATCACCACCGGCAAGCCATACAACGGCCAGATCGCCATGGGCCTTGGCATCGTGCAGGAAATGGCACCAACCGATCAAGTTGTTGAAAAAGCCAAGGCATGGGTCAAAAAATCTCCATCTGCATTGGCACCATGGGACAAGAAGGGCTTCAAATACCCGGGCGGCGCAGGCGCCATGAACCCGGCCAGCGTGCAAACCTTCGTGGGCGCGAACGCCATGGCGCAGAAGCAAACACAGCACAATTATCCCGCTGTGGAAGCGATCCTGTCATGCCTGTATGAAGGCGGCATCGTTGATTTCGACACCGCGATCCGGATCGAGAGCAAATATTTCATGAAGCTTTTGTCGGGCCCTGTAGCACCAAACATGATCCGCAGCCTGTTCATCAACAAGCAGGCCGTTGAGAAGGGCTCGCTTCGCCCACAAGGCTTTGAGCGCAAGCAGGTGAAACGCCTTGGTATGCTGGGCGCGGGCCTGATGGGTGCAGGTGTGGCTTATGTTTCTGCCAAGGCTGGCATGGAAGTGGTTTTGTTGGACCGCGAGATGGCCGCCGCCGAAAAGGGCAAGGACTATAGCCGCAACCTGGTCAAGAAAGGCATGGAGCGCGGCAAGGTTACGCAAGAGAAAGGCGATGCCCTCCTCGAGCGCATCATCCCGACCGACAATTATGATGACCTGAAAGATTGCGACCTGATCATCGAAGCTGTGTTTGAGGCCGAAGATATCAAGAAAGACGTAACCGAGAAAACCGAAGCGGTGATCGGCAAGGATGTTGTGTTTGCTTCAAATACCTCCACGCTGCCGATTACGGGGCTGGCGAAAAACTTCACCCGCCCGCACCAGTTTATCGGCATTCACTTCTTCTCACCGGTAGACAAGATGCCACTGGTGGAAATCATCATGGGTGAAAAGACCGACGACGAGACTTTGGCGCTCGCGCTCGATTATGTTTCCCAGATCAAGAAGACACCGATTGTGGTGAACGACAGCCGCGGTTTCTACACCAGCCGCTGTTTCGGCACCTATGTGACCGAAGGTTACGCCATGGTGAAAGAAGGCGTGAACCCGGCGCTGATTGAAAATGCCGGCAAGATGGCTGGCATGCCTGTTGGCCCGCTCGCGGTGGGTGACGAAGTGGCGCTCGACCTGTCCTACAAGGTTGGCATGGCCACCAAAAAAGCTCTGGGCGACGCTTATGTTGAAAGCCCCGCCGACGGCTTCGTTGAGAAGATGGTGGTGGAGCTGGAGCGTTTCGGCCGCAAGAATGGCAAGGGCAACTATGTGTATCCGGAAGACGGCGGCAGAAAATATCTGTGGCCAGGCCTTCAGGAACATTTCCCGCTGGCGGATGAGCAGCCAAGCCTCGCCGAAGTACAAAGCCGCATGATGGTGCGCCAGGCAATTGAATGCGCGCGCTGTTTCGAGGAAGGCGTTCTCCGCGACACCGCATCAGGCGATATTGGTGCCATCTTCGGCTGGGGCTTCGCGCCCTTCACCGGCGGCCCCTTCAGCTATATGGACACCATGGGCATCCATGAATTTGTGATGGAAGCGGATCGGTTGGCCCAGAAATATGGCCCACGTTTCACGCCGCCACAGCTGCTGCGTGATATGGCAGCAAACGGCGAGACCTTCTACACCAAGGGCGACAGTCGCGGCAAAATCCCGGCCAAAGCCGCGTAACGGCCGCGACAACAGAATGACCGAAAAGGGCTGCCATCTGGCGGCCCTTTTTTTTGCGCCTCAAATATGTAAAAAATACTAGACATTGGGTTAAATATTATCTACACACAGCAATGTAAAAAATATCAGACAATAAGAATATGATACTTTACATTGCTTGAATGCGCACCCGAGACACGACAGCGAGGGAGTGCGAGGAGAAGGAGACCCAATATGGGATTTACCGAAAAAATGTTAATCAGCGTGCTGGCCGTTACTTTTATCGTTTTTGGCTGGTATGGGTTTGATGTGTATGGACGCGCCATGGCCGGTGAAACAGCGGTTGCAGAGTTCAGCGGCACCATGTGGATCATGTTCGGCAGCTATATTGCACTGGTGATGGCCGCCGCCATAATCACCGGCATCGTCGCCCATTTTCAGGGTGACGAGCTGGAAGAGGACGAGCGCGACAGGCTGATCGAACTGAAGGCCGAACGTGTGGGAAGTTATACCCAGACTTTTGGGCTGATCGGGCTGCTGGTCATGGTGATATCGGAATATAGCGCCTTCGTGATCGCCCACGCGATCTTGGCCGTGATGGTGATATCAACCACAATCACCTTCCTGCTGCGCCTGTATTTTTACCGCAGGGGATATTGATATGGTCAAACCCACCAGCATCAAAAACAATATCCGCACACTCAGGTTCATGGCGGGAGAGATGACCCAGGCCGAGCTGGCCAAAAAAATCGGCATGACCCGACAGACCATCATCGCCATCGAACAGGGTAAATATTCGCCGTCCCTGGAGGCCGCGTTCCAGATCGCTGGGGCGCTGGGAAAACCGCTTGAGGAAGTATTCGAGTATCAGCCCCTCAGCGACGAAACAGGCGCATAAAGCAACTAACCTTTCCCTAAGGTGAAGGGGCTGCCCGGCACACAACCGGGCGGCCTTTCTTTTTATTGCATTTGCAACTATCATCTGACCCAACAAGCATGGGGATGCTCGGGGAGGACATAATGAGCTGGATCAAAACGATCCCGTTTGCAGAGGCAGCCGGGAAACTGCGCACTATCTATGAGCGGGTCAAAGGCCCTGACGACAATGTGGATAATATCCTGATGGCCCACAGCCTCAGGCCACATACGCTGGAGGGGCATATGACCCTCTATAAATATGTGCTGCACCACTCGGCCAACAGCCTGCCCAAATGGTTTCTGGAAGTTATCGGCACCTATGTGAGCCTGCTGAATGACTGCACCTATTGCGTGGAGCATCATTTCGCCGGGCTCAGGCGCCTGCTTGCAGACGATGCCCGCTCCATGGCCATTCGTGCCGCGCTCGAACAAGGCGACGCGCAAAGCCTGATTGATCCGGGCCATCTGAGCGCCCGTGAGGTTACGGCACTGGATTATGCCGCTTTGTTGACCCGCACGCCCGGTGCGGTGAGCGAAAACCATATCGAAGCCTTGCGTGCTGCGGGCTTTGATGACGGCGAAATCCTGGAGATCAACCAAGTGACCGCCTATTTCGCCTATGCCAACCGCACG
>JABXIS010000075.1 GCA_013372975.1 Alphaproteobacteria bacterium | reverse complement strand
TTCAGAGTGGGGCGAGTGACCGGATTTGAACCGGCGACATCCAGTACCACAAACTGGCGCTCTAACCAACTGAGCTACACCCGCCATCTCTGAATGTGGCGCTTGTTTATGCGCATCATTCCACGTCGTCAAGTATGAAGTTGTCAAAATTCTTCAGGCGCCATTTTTTGCTGGTGATTTCGCCTGTTGTTAGATGGTCAGTTCATCGGCATTTGCACAAAAAATAGGCACTTCGACGATTAAGGAACGACCACTATTACAACAAGCCCACGAGAAAAACGCAGAGTTCTGCGAAACCTAAAATTGGCACGAAGCATGCGTATAAGCACGCCAATAACCATAACAACGGTACCAGGAAATGAAGAAGATCGAAGCAATTATCAAACCCTTCAAGCTCGATGAAGTGAAGGAAGCTCTTCATGACGTCGGCATCTCAGGGATCACTGTAACCGAAGCCAAGGGCTTTGGGCGACAAAAGGGCCATACCGAACTCTATAGAGGCGCGGAATATGTGGTCGACTTTGTACCCAAGGTGAAGGTCGAGGTTGTTGTTGATTCAGACGAAGCAGAGCGTGCCGTTGAGGCCATTAAGAATGCAGCCCACACGGGCCGCATCGGCGACGGTAAAATCTTTGTCAGCAACATAGAAGAAGCCATTCGTATTCGTACGGGTGAAACAGGAAAAGACGCAATTTAGGCGCTTTGCCTGCCGATGGCGGGCGAATCAACCCAACCCAGGGCACTCCTGGACGTATTTGAATAAAAGGGAAATTGGAAATGTCCAACTATACTGACCTTAGCACCGAAGAGTTTCTCGGCCTTGTAAAAGAAAAAGGCGCCGAATGGATTGATCTTCGTTTCACCGACCCTAAAGGCAAGTGGCAGCACCTCACCATGGCCGCTGAAGTTGTAGACGAAGACATGCTGGCCGAAGGCTTCATGTTTGACGGCTCCTCCATCGCTGGCTGGAAGGCAATCAACGAATCCGACATGATCCTGAAACCTGACCTTTCCAATGTTACATTTGATCCATTTACGGCTGATGTAACTGCGATCGTTTTCTGTGACATTCTTGAGCCGTCCACCGGCCAACCATACGACCGCGACCCACGTTCTACTGCCAAGAAAGCGGAAGAATATGTGAAATTCGCGGGTGTTGGTGACACAGCATTTTTTGGCCCGGAGCCAGAGTTCTTCGTATTCGACGATGTGAAATTCAAAAGCGGCTACCGCGGTGCAATGTATGAGATCGACGATATCGAAGGCCCCTACAATTCTGACAAGAATTTCGAAGGCGGCAACTATGGCCACCGTCCGGCAGTTAAAGGCGGCTACTTCCCGGTAGCACCGGTAGACAGCTGTGTAGACCTTCGCGGCGAAATGGTAAAAGTAGCCAAGGAAATGGGTCTGCAGATGGACAAACACCACCACGAAGTGGCAGCGTCCCAGCACGAACTTGGCATGATGTTCTCCACCCTGACTGCAACAGCAGACAACGTGCAGAAATACAAATATGCTGTTCACCAGGTGGCACACACTTACGGCAAAACAGCCACATTCATGCCGAAGCCTGTAGCGGAAGACAATGGTTCCGGTATGCACGTTCACCAGTCTATCTGGAAGGACGGCAAACCGCTTTTCGCAGGTTCCGGTTATGCAGACCTGTCTGAAACTGCCCTGTATTACATTGGCGGTATCATCAAACACGCCAAAGCGATCAACGCTTTCACCAACCCGTCCACCAACAGCTACAAGCGACTGGTTCCTGGTTTTGAAGCGCCTGTTCTTCTGGCTTACTCTGCACGTAACCGCTCTGCTTCCTGCCGCATCCCTTATGGCACAAGCCCTAAAGCAAAACGTGTTGAGGTCCGCTTCCCTGACGCGACCGCCAACCCGTACCTGGCGTTTGCAGCCATGCTGATGGCCGGCCTTGACGGTATCGAGAACAAGATTCACCCAGGCGATGCAATGGACAAAGACCTGTACGCCCTTCCTGCAGAAGAACTTCTCGGTGTACCAACAGTTGCAAGCTCCCTTCGTGAAGCGCTTGACGCACTGAACAACGACCGCGAGTTCCTGAAGAAGGGTGATGTATTCACCGATGACCAGATCAGCGCTTATATTGAACTGAAGATGGAAGAAGTGAACCGGCTTGAGCTGGCACCGCACCCGGTTGAATTTGAAATGTACTATAGCGCGTAGGTTTACACCTATACCTGTACTTCAAGGGGGCCATCTGGCCCCCTTTTTCATTTCATTTATAATTCACTGGATTTCGGCATGTTTACGATTTAACAACCCGTAAACTATATTCATGGTACCAAGAAAATTGGTCATACAATCAACTCAGGCAAAGAACTGATCGAACCCCGCAATGCAGATTCAATACACAAAAGAACAAACTGCAATCCAACCTCAACTTGCTGGCGCAAACATTAACCCAGAGACCTTTCTGGCGACTGATTACCTTAACCATTTCAATGAGATAGTTATGCTTCTTGAGATGGTTCCTGATATGCCGGAGCTTGCCGAGGATGCGTTCGATTGGCAGCCCAAAAGCTATCCCCAGCACTTCCTCGACAGCGGGTTTCAGGCCAAGGAACTCGCAGTTCAGGCCTACGAGCTTGCCCCAGCATACTTCCGAATTCCGTTTGAGCAAATTGTGGGCGAAATGGATACCCTCATCATTTCGACCCTGAATGGCTTACAGGCGACAAATGTCGTAGAGCGCGGATTTACCCCTGAAGCCCAACAACTCATTCGCATGCGGATTGAAGCTGTTCAAGGGCTGTTGATGAAGCTCAACCAAATCATCCATGGCAAGTGGGAATCTGACGACTTCGAGGCGTTTGATGTGAATGAAGATGAAAGCGCACAAACCCAGGCTGATATCGACAAGCTGTTCGACTAGGTCGCCGCTACACGTTCAAAAAAAGGCGCGATCAAGCAATACCCTTTTTTATGCGCCTTAATGGGCTGGGCGGAAGTCTTCTCCGTCCTGCAGGACCGCGATCGACACGATCTTTTTCAGGTCCGGACGCCCTTCTCTCGACAGGCTCACGAGTGGAAAACTACTCGCATCAACGCTGCTGATCCTCTCGACAACCCAAACTGAAGCTTGCGCATCCCGGGAAAGGAATCGGTCGCCGATGGTCACTTCCTGAGGGGCCAACGTCACGCCCGCAGGCGTAAACATCCGTTTTAAAAAGCCTATTCCGTTTTGGCCCGCCATTTTCCCATCTCCAACGCGAATGTCACGATCTTCATAACCTACAAACAAGCCCTTAAATAAGTTTTAAAGCGATTTTCAGGTTACAGGAAACACGCAAAGAAACATACAATATTTTCCGTCATTTTTACATTTATCCACAATATATTGTATCGCTTGACGGATGCCTGCCGCTAGTTTACGCCGATACTCTACGTGAGTTTATAGGGTGGGGTTATGAGCGACCTGTTCGAAGTTACACAGACAAAATCTGACTATTCAGCCAAAGATATTGAAGTCCTTGAAGGCCTTGAACCGGTTCGCCAGCGACCCGGCATGTATATCGGCGGCACCGACG
>JABXIS010000014.1 GCA_013372975.1 Alphaproteobacteria bacterium | reverse complement strand
TTGATGAGCTGGAACTCAGCGTTCGTTCGGCAAACTGCCTCAAGAACGACAACATCGTATACATTGGCGATCTGGTTCAGAAAACCGAAGCAGAAATGCTCCGCACACCGAACTTCGGTCGCAAATCGCTCAACGAAATCAAGGAAGTTCTTGCCTCCATGGGGCTGCGCCTCGGCATGGAACTCCCAGCTTGGCCGCCTGAGAATATCGAAGAGCTCGCCAAGAAACTTGAGCAAGAATACTAAGCCTTGGGCAGAAAGCCTCTCTGATGAGGGGCTTTCTTCTCATTTTTAAAACCTCCCGCATGTGAAGCGGGACACCTGCCGGTACTGGGTGAATTGGTCACCAAAGGCCGGACAGGCAACAAGGAGTAAGACAATGCGTCACGGTAAATCTGGCCGCAAACTGAATCGGACCGCTAGCCACCGTAAGGCTATGTTCATGAACCTTTCCCAGGCCCTGATCAAGCACGAGCAGATCGTAACAACTCTGCCTAAAGCTAAAGATCTGGCACCGATCGTTGAAAAACTGATCACACTGGCGAAAAAAGGTGGCCTTGCTAACCGTCGTCTGGCGATTGCTCGCCTGCAAGACGAAACGCTCGTGTCCAAAATGTTCGACGAGCTGGCTGACCGCTATAAAGAGCGTTCCGGTGGTTACACCCGCGTTCTGAAAGCTGGTTTCCGTCACGGCGATAACGCGCCAATGGCTGTTATCGAACTGGTTGACCGCAACGAAGATGCCAAAGGCCAGGACAGCGGCCCAACCGCTGAAGTGGAAGAGGCAGCTGACGAGGCATAAGCCATCCGTCACTGACGAATTGAAGAAGGCGTCCCGATTGGGGCGCCTTTTTTTATCTAGAAGACATTCACGCCTGCATTTGAAAAATACAAAAGTTTGTCCTGACAACACTCCATGGTTCAGCTAGCGTTCATCCGCCTAAGTGCAATGTCTCTACTCTTGGCAGTGACAATACAAAATCATATTTGACAGATTGGGGGGAACTATGTCGGACGCTATCTTTGAAACATCTGATTCAACAATTTTGGGCAGTGCCGGTGACGATACGCTTACGGGAGGCGAGCAGGGGGATCTGATCCTCGGCGATGATGGAGACGATTTGATCGTTGGTGATATCGGACGGGACACCGTTAAAGGCGGAGATGGTGACGATGTCATCATTGGCGGGCAGTATGTACCATCGGACGATACCATTGACAGGGATGCAGATATTAATCTGACAGAACACACGGGCGTTGAGGTCTTGTACCTTCTTCGTCCAGATCCGTCGGGGTTGGCAGAATTCCTGTATGGCGGTGCAGGAAACGATGTCATCGTTGGCGGAAACTGGGCAGACCTGAACAGTGATGGTGTCGTGGATAGCAACGAACTTTGGCATGAATCCTCATTGCTGGAATATCAGCCTGGCTTTGCAAACAAGATATGGGCGGGCGCAGGCGATGACACAGTGCACGGCGCGAATGGGTTCGATACCATCGGCGGCGGCGCTGGCGCTGATTTCCTTTATGGAAATGGCGGAGCAGATATCATCTATGGTGGCGCAGGTGATGACTATATCTATGGCGGAGATGGCGACATCGAATATTTCCATCAGTATTCGGGGGCAGGCAGTACCATAACGGAAAGCCTCTATGGCGGTACTGGCAACGATCATATTTGGGGTGAAGGTGGTGCCGACATCATATACGGCGGTGATGGAAATGATGTGCTTTCAGGTGGCGAAGGTGATGACACTATAGATGGTGGTGCGGGAATAGATAATATTCGCGGCGACGAAGGTGACGATATTCTCACCGGTGGTGAGGGCGCCGACGCTTTCAGCTTCGCGGATAAGTCCGGCTTTGATGTCATTACAGACTTCAATATAGCTGAAGATAGCCTGTATTTTGATGATATCGAGAATCAGCTGTCCGTGGACGAACTTCTCTCTATGGCGGAAGATAGCACGGTTGATGGGGAAGCGGGATTGTTGCTGACAATGTCTGGTGGTGTCTCCATTTTCCTTGTGGGATTAGATGAAGGTGATATCGATTCCCTTATGGCTCACGCAGGACCAATATTTACAGCCGATGTATAGTCCGATTGTTTTTTGAGAAAGGGCGGCCTTATGGTCGCCCTTTTTTATGCTTATCCCCAAAAGAGTGCACCGACGAAAGAAGTGGGTGCGGTATCAGGCAATGAAAACCGGGGAAGAAACAATGGATGAATGGCGGCAGTTTGGGCAGTTGGCATCTCGCAGCACAGAGCAAGGATCAGTTTCGCTGCGAAGGACGCTTGCAGGGATTGCTGTGGAAACAAAGGCACTTGGATTCAAGATGGCATCAGAGCCTGCCGTGGGGGCTTTTCTGCGCAGTCTTGTAGCAAGCCGCCCTAAAGGCGTCATTCTGGAGCTTGGCACTGGCACTGGGCTATCGACAGCCTGGATGCTGGACGGGCTCTCAAAAGGCGGCCAGCTTGTGAGCGTTGACAGTGATAGTGCGGTGCAGGGCGTTGCAAGGCGGCATCTGGAAAGCGATCCACGGATAAGCTTCAGTTGTATGGATGGCAGCGATTTCATCTGCGCTGTGGCACCGGGGCAATTTGATCTGATATTCGCTGACGCGTGGCCCGGAAAATATAGCCAGTTGGAAGAAGCGCTGGCCCTGTTGAAGCCCGGCGGAATTTACATTGTCGATGACCTCCTGCCGCAGCCCAACTGGCCTGATGGCCACCAGGAAAGTGTCAATTATTTTATAGCGGCCATGAAGGCGCGGGAAGACTTTGCTGTTGCCTTGATGGACTGGGCGTCAGGGCTGCTGGTGGCGACAAAACTGGTTTAGTCAATTGGTGTATTAATTCTGTCGCGGAAGATAAACACGTCATCCTATCCGGCCTTGCACAGGATCGTTTGGTCCTCCATATAAGAGCAGGATTGTTGCGACCTATAGCGTATAGATACTGGCCGCCTGAATTTCTGGCCGGGAAAAGAGGTATTTCATGAAGCGTATTGGTATCGTTTTTGGATTGTTGGCCTGTATGGCAACGAGCGCTGACGCGCAGGAGCAGGGCTTTGATCGCGTTGTTCCCCAATCGGATATGCAGGTAAAGCTGTCATATGCACCGATTGTGGCAGAGGCGGCGCCGGCAGTTGTGAATATCTATACCAAAAAGATCGTGCGGGCGCGGCGGTCAGCGCTGTTTGACGATCCCCTGTTCCAGCGGTTCTTTGGTGACCGGTTCAGCTTTGGTGCACCGCAGGAGCGGGTGCAGGGCTCCCTCGGCTCCGGCGTGATTGTGCGGCCCAATGGTGTGATCGTTACCAACAACCATGTGATCGAGGGCGCCGATGAAATCTCCGTCGTGTTGAATGACAGGCGCGAATTTGAGGCTGAGGTGGTGCTTGCAGACCCGCGCACTGATCTGGCGATCCTGCGGATTGATGCCGGTGATGAACCGCTTTCAAGCCTGCGCTTGTCAGACTCTGATGATGTGCTGGTCGGTGATATCGTGCTCGCCATCGGGAACCCCTTCGGTGTTGGCCAAACGGTGACGGGCGGTATTGTGTCCGCAACGGCACGTACACAGCAGGGCATTTCCGATTTTGGCTTCTTTATCCAGACTGATGCCGCCGTGAACCCTGGTAATTCGGGCGGTGCGCTCGTAGGCATGAACGGCGAGCTTTTGGGCATCAATACCGCCATCTACAGCCGCACAGGTGCCTCTAACGGCATCGGCTTTGCCGTGCCAGCCAACATGGTGAAATCAGTATTGCGCGCTGCCCTCAATGAAGGCCAGCTCACTCGCCCCTGGCTGGGTGTACGCGGCCAGAATGTAACGAGTGATCTGGCATCCAGCCTGGGCCTTGACCGTGCGGGCGGTGTGCTGGTTGATGAGGTATACGAGGGTGGCCCCGCAGCGGCTGCCGGAGTGCTCCCCGGCGATGTGATCATGGCCGTGGGTGACAAGGAAGTGATCGATGAGCCGGGCCTTAACTTCCGCATTGCCACGCTGGAATCGGGTGCTGAAGTTTCGCTTGCTGTGCTGTCTGGTGGTTTCATTCAGGAACGGCTTGTAACGCTGGCGTTGCCGCCCGAAGATCCGGTGCGGAATGTGACCAAGCTTGACGGCCGCCATCCATTCCAGGGCGTGACCGTGGGCAACCTGTCCCCGCGCTTCAATGAAGAACTGCAGATTGATCCGTTCCTCAAGGGCGTTGTGGTGCTTAAAATTGATGGGCGCACGCCTGCGGCGCGGTATCAGCTTTTGGCACCGGGTGATATTCTCCTCAAGGTTAACAATGTGGATGTTACCCGCGTTGAAGACATCGCCGACGTGATTCCCGAGCAGGCTGACGAATATCTCTATCAGGTGTTGCGTCGTGGCCGCGTGCAAGAATGCTTGCTTGCAGGTCAGGGCCGTTCTTATCGCTGCCGTGTGGTGCAATAGGGGTGTCAAACCTGTTTGAACAGGCGGGATTGGAGACGGGCGCACCGCGCCCGCTCGCTGATCGCTTGCGTCCCAAAGCACTGGATGAGGTTGTGGGCCAGGCGCACTTGCTTGGCGGAGATGGTGCGCTTGGCCGTATGGTCAAGTCGGGACGGATATCGTCCCTGATCCTATGGGGGCCGCCGGGTACGGGTAAAACCACCATCGCGCGATTACTCGCCAACCATGCCGATCTGGCGTTTGAACAGATATCAGCCATCTTCTCAGGTGTGGCCGATCTGAAGAAAGTGTTCGAAGCCGCCAAGGCGCGCCGGATGGGCGGGCGCGGCACATTGCTGTTTGTGGACGAGATCCATAGGTTCAACCGGTCGCAGCAGGATGGTTTTCTGCCCTATGTGGAAGACGGCACCATCACCCTGATCGGCGCGACCACGGAAAATCCGTCGTTCGAGATCAATGGCGCGCTGTTGTCGCGGATGCAGGTATTGGTGCTCAACCGCCATGACGATGCAGCACTTGATGAACTGCTTGGCCGGGCAGAAGCGGAGATCGAAAAGCCTTTGCCGCTGGATGACGATGCCCGGATTTCCCTCAAGGCCATGGCCGATGGGGACGGGCGCTTCCTTCTGAACTGTGTTGAAACGCTGTATGATCTTGCAGGTGATGATACCCTTGATCCGAAGGCGCTGGCGAAACTGTTGCAGAAACGCGCGCCCAGCTACGACAAGGATCGGGATGGGCACTATAACCTGATCTCGGCGCTTCATAAGTCCCTGCGCGGCTCTGACGCCGATGCTGCCCTTTACTGGACTGCGCGCATGCTAACAGCGGGCGAGGACCCGCTTTATGTTATCCGCCGCCTTGTGCGTTTCGCCAGCGAGGATATCGGCCTGGCCGACCCAGAGGCGATCCATCAGGCGCTGGCCGCCAAGGATGCTTATGAATTCCTCGGCAGCCCCGAAGGGGAAAGCCAGATCGCGCAGGCGGTGATTTATCTGGCGACGGCGCCTAAATCAAATGCCGCCTATGTGGCAGAGAAGGCATCCAAGAAGGCCGCGCGAGCCAATGGGAACCTGATGCCGCCATCTCATATCCTGAACGCGCCAACCAAGCTGATGAAAGATATGGGCTATGGTGCGGGCTATGCCTATGATCACGACACAGAGGCCGGGGTGTCGGGGCAGGATTATTTCCCCGAAGATATGCGGCGACAGGAATTCTACCGTCCCGTGGAGCGCGGTTTTGAGCGCGAGATTCAGAAGCGACTGGCTTACTTTGCCCGCATTAGAGCCGATTATGCCGCCCGCGCGAAACCCGACGCCGAGAATGACTGACTTCACCCACTTTATCGGGATTGATTGGACAGGTGCGAAAGGCAAGCGCCACGCGGGGCTTGCTGTTGCCATGTGTGAGGCGGGCGAGGGCGCCCCGAAAATGATTTCGCCACCGTCCGGTAAAAGCCGTTGGGGCAGGGCAGAGTGCGCAAGCTGGATCTCGGGCAAGCTGGCGCGCAGAAGTGGCGAACGCGCACTGGTGGGCATTGATTCGTCCTTTGGCATGCCCTTTCTGGATGAAGGAAGCTATCTGGCCGGCACGGACTTGCCAGACGATGTGAAATCCCTGTGGGCCCATGTGGCAGGCCTTTGCCCGGAAGACGGTGATTTTTATGGCGGGCCGTTTGTGGATGCCTACGCGGAGCATTATCTGCGCACCGACTACCGTGGTCGCCACTATAGCCGCCGGATGCGGGTGCCAGAACAGCTGGCGGTGGAAAGCGGGGCTGGGCCCTGCGAAAGCGTGTTCCACCTGATCGGGCCAAGCCAGGTCGGTATGTCTGGCTTGTCTACCATGGCGGCGCTCCATCACCTGGATGCTCACGGCAATGTCGCGATCTGGCCGTTTGATGATGTGTCAGATGCGCGCGTAGTGATTGTGGAAATCTACGCTGCGGCTTTCGCAGCCCTTGGTGGCCATCGTGGCAAAATTCGAGACCGAGACACGCTCAAATCCATCCTGAACGCATTGGGCACCGCGCGCATGCCGCGCCTTGGGCTTGATTTTACCGATCATGCCGCCGATGCCTGCGTTACCGCAGCGGCCCTCAGGCAAATCGCCCCTGATCGCAAATACTGGAATCCGCCGGCGCTTTCAGATAGGGTGCGCGCGACCGAGGGCTGGGTTTTCGGTATTGTTTGATAGATCGTCTCTGATTACCCTTCGTTTGGGTTTCGAGACAATGAAGGATTTGGGCATGCAGATGCTGCTGGCAATTGCCGCAGGAGGCGCCGCTGGGGCTTTGTCCCGCCATTTTGTGGCGGGCGCCATGACACGGGCGCTGGGATTTGGTTTTCCCTATGGCACCTTCACGGTGAATATCCTTGGCAGTCTGATCATGGGCTTTCTGGTAACTGCCTTCGCGCTGAAGTTTGAAACCACACCCGAACTGCGCGGTTTCCTGACGGTTGGCTTTCTGGGCAGCTTTACCACCTTTTCCACCTATTCGCTTGAAGTTGCGCTTTTGATCGAGCGCAATGACTGGGCGGGCGCCGGGCTTTATGCTTTCGGTTCGCTTCTGGTGGGTGTGGTTGGGCTTTTTCTTGGCATCTGGCTTGGGCGAGTATTGATATGAGTGGCGTTAAAAATATTACAGTGAAGGCGGATGATGCAGATATCCGCATCGATCGCTGGTTCAAAAGACATTTCCCCAACGTGGCCTTCGGCGTGCTGCAGAAGAAAATGCGCAAGGGTGAAATTCGCCTTGACGGCAAGCGCGTGAAGGGCAATGAGCGGATTGAACCTGGGCAGGTGATCCGGGTGCCGCCGCTTGGCGAACAGGCTGAAGCTGCTCCCAAGCGGGAGGCCAAACCGCGGCTGACCGAGAAGGACATGAAAGAGGTTCAAAGCTGGGTTCTGTACCGCGACGATCATGTGATCGCGATCAACAAGCCCGCTGGCCTGCCTACGCAGGGCGGCACCGGACAGAGCCGCCATCTAGATGGCCTTCTGGATGCGCTTCGGTTCGGCTCAAGCCACAGGCCGCGTCTTGTGCATCGGCTTGATAAGGATACATCCGGCGTGCTCCTCCTGGGGCGTACGCCCAACGATGCAGCGGCGCTGGCCAATGCCTTTAAGACCAAGGAAACGGATAAGCGCTATTGGGCGCTGGTGATGGGCTGCCCCAAGCAGCGTGATGGCCGAATTATCCTCAAGATGGAAAAGGCACCGATCAAGGGCAACGAACGTATGGTGGTCAGCAACAGCGGCCAGCATTCCCTGACGGATTATGCGGTGGTGGAAAACGCGGGCGCGCAAGCTGCGTGGCTGGCGCTCAAGCCCCACACAGGCCGCACGCACCAACTTCGCCTGCACTGTGCGGAAATGGAGCACCCGATTGTGGGGGACGGCAAATATGGCGGGGCAGACGCCTTCCTATCAGGCTCTATTTCCCGGAAACTGCATCTGCATAGCCACACTGTTGATTTCCCGCATCCAGCGGGTGGGCGCATGAGCGTGACAGCACCATTGCCTGACCATATGGCGGCCAGTTTCGAGATGCTGGGTTTCAGCGTGGGCGAATATGAAGATCCGCTTGTGGAGGATGATGCATGAGCGACGCAAATCGCCTTGTGATCTTTGATTGCGACGGCACGCTGGTGGATAGCCAGCATATGATCGTCGGCACCATGCATGAGACCTTCGAAGAATTGGGGCTTGAGCCTCAGCCTGACGCGGCCGTGCGCGGTATCGTGGGGCTGAGCCTTGTGGAAGCCATCGCCCATCTGGTACCTGAGGCTGACAATGCTTTTCATGTGGATGCGGCCGAGAAATATAAAACTATCTTCTACCGCCGCCGTGTCTCGGAAGGCGCGGGCCCGGACCCCTTGTATAAAGGCGTGCTTGAGGTGCTCGAAAGCCTGAACGCGGATGGTTATGTGCTTGGTGTTGCCACAGGCAACAGCATGCGCGGGCTTGACCGGGTTTTGAAAGAGCATGAAATTGGGCATCATTTCGTCACCTTGCAAACGGCAGACGGGCATCCTTCGAAGCCACATCCTTCCATGATTCACACGGCGATGGTGGAGGCTGGCAGCAGTGCTGACCGGGCGGTGATGATTGGGGACACCAGCTTTGACATGACCATGGCGAAAAACGCAGGATGTGCAGGCATTGGGGTTGATTGGGGCTATCATCATGAAGATGAGCTGACAAGTGCGGGCGCCGCCAAAGTGCTTTCCAGCTTCTATGATATCCCGGCGCTTGTAAAAACATTGATTGGATAAGGCATGATACGCGACCAACTGAATAAGCAGGAAGGCAGCATTGAGGCCGAAGTCAATCGGCCTCGTGTGGCCTTCTTGTGGGCGGCGGCTGTTACCAGCGTAACAGCGGTTCTTGCCTATCTTTTTGAAGATATGCTTGTGGGCCAGGACAATGAGAATGCGCTTGGATATGCGCTTCTTCTGGGCCTGCTTGTGCTGGTATCCATGTTTTTGGTGCTGTGTTACCGCGTGCCGCGCATTGGCAACCGTCTCCTTGGCTATGATGTGGCCTCTATCCCAAAGCGGGAAAAGGAAAAATCCAGCCTTCAGTATACAGGCAGTTTCCAGGTAGAAACCGGCCTCACTGAAAAACACATGAACAGCCGTCGCAAGCAAGCGCGACATTCGCGCCGAAAGCTGGCACAGGTTACCCGCGAAATGCAGGCCGAAAAACAACAAGCAGAACCCAAGTCAGACGAATAACTATATGAAAAGATTTTATAAATCCGTATCCGTGGAAGCGGGCGAAACAGGCTTTCAGGTGGCACTTGATGGCCGCATAGTCAAAACGCCGGGCAAGGCTGCCTTGGTGATGCCCACCCGTGCACTGGCTGAGGCCGTGGCCGCAGAATGGGAAGCACAAGGCGACGACATTGCGCCCGATACCATGCCGCAGATGCAATATGCCAGCACCGCACTGGACCGGGTGGCGCCCCGCCACGGTGATGTTGCGGCGGAGGTAGCGGCTTTTGGCGGCACCGACCTCCTGTGCTACCGCGCGGATGAGCCGGCGGAACTGGTGGCGCGGCAGGCGGAGGTGTGGGACCCATATCTCATGTGGGCCTCGGAAGATTTGGGCGCCGCGCTCAAGGTTACGGCAGGTATAATGCCTGTGGCGCAGGATGAGGCTGCACTCGATCGCCTGTTAGGCTTGGTTGCGGGGCATGATGCCTTTGAACTGACAGCCCTGCATGCCTTCACCAACGGGCTGGGGTCCTTGATCCTTGCGCTTGCATTCATGCGCGGGCACAGCCCATTGGAAGCCGTGTGGCAGGCCAGTATCCTTGATGCCCTGCATCAGGAAGAGGCATGGGGTACAGACTGGGAAGCGGAGGAAAAGCGCGAAAAGGTCCATACTGACCTGGTGGCAGCAGCGACGTTTCTTTCGCACCTGCGAAATAAAACGCTGGAATCTGTCTGAATAAGCAGATAATTAGTCTAATGCTTGGCGGGAAGGGTCGGGCAATCGGCATCGAGCACTAGTTCATGTTGCTCTGCACAATAATCGAGGGAAGCCATACAATGAAAGAAATCCTTGAGCGGTTGGAAGAGAAGCGCCAGGAAGCCCGTATGGGCGGTGGTCAGAAGCGGATTGATGCTCAGCACGCCCGTGGCAAACTGACGGCGCGAGAACGTATCGATCTTCTCCTCGATGCAGGCAGCTTCGAAGAATACGATATGTTTGTTGAACACCGCTGCAATGATTTCGGCATGGGCGATACCAAGTTTGCAGGCGACGGGGTTGTTACAGGCTCCGGCACCATCAATGGCCGACTTGTGTATGTTTATAGCCAGGATTTCACGGTGTTTGGTGGCTCGCTTTCCGCCACACACGCACAGAAGATCATCAAAGTCATGGATATGGCCATGAAAGTGGGCGCGCCTGTGATTGGCCTCAATGACAGTGGTGGCGCCCGTATTCAGGAAGGTGTGGCAGCGCTTGGCGGTTATGCCGATGTATTCCAGAAAAACGTGCTTGCCTCCGGTGTGATCCCGCAGATTTCCATGATTATGGGCCCTTGTGCGGGCGGCGCGGTCTATAGCCCGGCGATGACGGACTTTATCTTCATGGTGGAAGACACCAGCTATATGTTTGTAACCGGCCCCGATGTGGTGAAAACGGTGACAAACGAGGTGGTCACACAGGAAGAACTGGGCGGTGCCTCCACCCATACCACCAAATCGGGCGTCGCGGACAAGGCGTTCGGTAACGACGTGGAAGCGCTGGCGCAGCTCCGTCGTTTCATGGATTTTCTACCGCTCAATAACCGTGAAAAACCGCCGGTTCGCCCCACATTCGACAGATCAGACCGGATAGAGAACTCGCTTGATAGCGTGATCCCGTCCAATCCCAACAAGCCATACGATATGCACGAAGTGATTTCGAAAATGGTGGATGAGGGCGATTTCTTTGAACTGCAACCGAACCATGCAGGCAATATCCTGATCGGCCTTGCACGCATGGACGGCGAGACAGTCGGCATCGTGGCCAACCAGCCAATGGTTCTGGCCGGTTGTCTTGATATCGACAGTTCCAAAAAAGCGGCGCGTTTCGTACGTTTCTGTGATTGTTTCAATATTCCGATCGTCACATTAGTGGATGTGCCGGGCTTCCTGCCGGGTACGGCACAGGAATATGGCGGCATCATCAAACATGGTGCCAAGCTGTTGTTTGCATATGGTGAAGCCACGGTTCCCAAGATCACCATCATCACCCGCAAAGCCTATGGTGGCGCCTATGATGTGATGGCGTCCAAACACTTGCGGGGGGACCTTAATTACGCCTGGCCAACGGCGGAGATCGCCGTGATGGGCGCCAAGGGCGCCGTGGAAATCCTGTACCGCAAGGACAAAGATGATCCGGAGAAGATCGCCGAGCGCACCAAAGAATATGAAGACCTTTTCGCCAACCCGTTTGTGGCGGCGCAGCGCGGCTTTATCGATGAAGTGATCATGCCGCACAGCACCCGCCGCCGGGTGATCACAGGGCTCAAAAAGCTTGCCAACAAGCACCTTGAAAACCCCTGGAAGAAACACGACAATATTCCGCTTTAAGCATCTCGGGGGAGGGACATATGGCGCAGAAGATCGGCATCTGGGGCTGTTTTATCCTTGGCCTCGTGGTGCTTGTAGGCACCTACCTGAAAACAGGTTTCGAGGACCCGGTCCAGTACGCGGGTGGCGCCAGTCTTCTGCTTCTGGGGGGCGCTTTCTGGCTCTTTAAAAAGAACGCCGAGGCGTTGGCGGAAGCCGAAGAAACACAGGGCAAAGAGGGATAAATTTCGATGCGGCAGCATATGCTGAAATCGGCAGATGAGGAAATGTCCGGTATTCGGGTGCGGGGGACGCATGTGTCCCGCCTTGAAGGCCTGACAGATGCGGTGATCGGCTTTGCCATCACCCTCCTGATCGTGTCGATGGAAGTGCCCACGTCGCTTGATAGCCTGTTCGCCATGGTTATGGGTTTTCCTGCCTTTGCCCTGACCTTCATGCTGCTGACCTTCATCTGGTTCTGGCACTATCGTTTTTTCCGCCAGTTTGGCCTGAATACAGGCAGGATCATGTGGGCCAACGGGGTGCTTCTGTTCCTTGTTTTGCTGTTTGTCTATCCGCTCAAATTCCTCGCCACCGTGGTGGTGAATTATGTGATTCTTGAGGGCTGGTTCGGCGTTGATATGCCTGACATGATCTCTTTCCGGCCAGAACAGTTCCGGCACCTGCATGCGCTTTATGCAAGCGGCTTTTCGGCGGTGTTCCTCTGTTTTGTCTGGTTTTACAGGATTGCCCTATCTGCCGCAGATGAGCTTGGCTTAAGCGCGTTCGAGCGCCGCAGCGTTGAGGTGCACGCCAATATGTTCCTGATCGTGGCGGTGGTGCCGCTTCTTAGCATCATAATCGCTTACTTGCCGTTTACCCTTGCCCCCATGTGGGCCGGATGGGCAAGCATCCTGATTTGGCCGCTGACGGCTATTTATGGCCGCATGGTGGATAAGGATTTGAAGGCGCTGCAGGCACAAGAGGAGGCGGCAGATGGCTAGACCGCTCCCCAAAGATGTGGAAGCAAAAATCGCAGGCACAGCCAAGCGGTCTGAAATCCGGTCCGTCGGTGTTTGGGGCTTCATTCTGGGATCAATTTTCGGCTTTGCCCTTGGGGGCGCGGCTTTTGGCACAACGGGCGGCAACCTGTTCTTTCTGGCAGGCGCTGCGGTTGTTGCATCACTTTGGTATTTGTCGGCCCGGCGCAGCAGCGCAAGCCGCAAGACGAATGAGAAGAAATAAGGGAACCGTTTCATGTTCAATAAAATCCTGATTGCCAACCGGGGTGAAATCGCGTGCCGTGTGATCAAAACGGCGCGGAAGCTGGGCATCAAGACGGTTGCCGTCTATTCCGACGCAGACGCCGACGCGCTGCATGTGGAAATGGCGGACGAGGCCGTTCATATCGGCCCTCCGGCCGCGGCCGAAAGTTATCTGACCGCAGACAAGATCCTGCAGGCCGCAAAGGATACGGGCGCCGAGGCCATCCATCCGGGATACGGCTTCCTGTCAGAGCGGGCGAGCTTTGTGGAAGCAGTACAGAAAGCGGGCATTGCCTTTATCGGGCCAGACCCCAAGGCGATCGACGCCATGGGCGACAAGATCACATCCAAGAAGCTGGCGGCGGAAGCGGGTGTTTCCACTGTGCCCGGGCATATGGATATCATCGCTGACGCTGATGAGGCTGTGAAAATCGCGTCCTCGATCGGGTACCCCGTGATGCTGAAAGCTTCCGCAGGCGGTGGCGGCAAGGGCATGCGCATTGCCTGGAACGATGAAGAAGCCCGCGAAGGCTATATCTCGGCCCAGAACGAAGCGCGCACGTCGTTTGCAGATGATCGGGTGTTCATCGAGAAATTTGTTGAAGAGCCACGCCATATTGAAATTCAGGTGTTGGGCGACAAGCACGGCAACGTGATTTATCTGGGCGAGCGGGAATGTTCTATCCAGCGCCGCCATCAGAAGGTGGTGGAAGAAGCACCAAGCCCGTTCCTTGATGAAGCAACACGAAAAGCTATGGGTGAGCAGGCCGTGGCGCTGTCAAAAGCAGTGGATTACTGCAGCGCCGGCACGGTTGAATTTATCGTCGACAAGCATAAGAACTTCTATTTCCTTGAAATGAACACCCGCCTGCAAGTGGAACACCCTGTAACCGAACAGGTTACAGGCGTTGACCTTGTGGAGCAGATGCTGCGTGTGGCCAATGGCGAGAAACTGAGCCTTACGCAGGATGACGTGAAGCTGAACGGCTGGTCGATCGAAACACGCGTGTATGCCGAAGATCCGTTCCGTGGTTTCCTGCCGTCCATTGGTCGGTTGACCCGTTATGTGCGCCCGTCAGAGGATGACGCCGTGCGAGTGGACACCGGCGTGTATGAAGGTGCCGAGATTTCAATGTTCTACGACCCCATGATCGCCAAGCTGATCACAACGGGTGAAACACGGGACGAGGCCATTGCGGCCCAGCGCCGGGCGCTGGATGAATATTATATCCGGGGTATTGCCCACAATATTCCGTTCCTTGCGGCCCTGATGGCGCATCCGCGCTTCCAGTCGGGTGATATGACCACCAATTTCATCGCTGAAGAATATCCGGATGGCTTTGAAGGCGGCATTCTGCGCCCGGAAGTGAAGGAAGCCATGGTTGTGGCGGCCTGCTTTATCAATGCGGTGGAAAAATCCCGCGAAAGCCAGATTGAAGGCCAGATTTCCGAACCGCATGGGCCGCAGGAACATCCGTGGGTCGTCTCTATTGATGGGGAAGATATCACCACAGGCATCGTACCGCTGGAAGATCATGCCGAGGTACTGATTGGCAAAAAGCATGTTGAGATCACCAGCGACTGGATGCCGGGTGAGCCCGTGTTCCATGCCATGATCGGTGGAATCGACTATGCGATGGAGATTGACAGGCGCCCGCTGGGTGTGATGCTCACCTGTGACGGTGTTAACATGGATATCCGTGTGCAAACCGAGAAGGCAGCCAAACTTTATGCCCTGATGCCTGAGAAAGTAGCGGCCGATACTTCGAAGTTGCTGCTGTGTCCGATGCCGGGCCTTGTTGTGTCCATAGCCGTGGAAGAAGGTGACGAAGTGAAGGCAGGGCAGGCGCTTGCTGTGGTTGAGGCCATGAAGATGGAAAACATCCTCAGGGCCGAGAAAGACGGTGTGGTGAAAGCGGTGAACGCTGCGGCGGGCGATAGCCTCGCGGTCGATGCTGTGATCCTTGAGTTCGAATAGGGTGGCGGCCCTTTCCACACAGGACATTCTGGCGCGGTTGGTGGGCTTTGATACCACCAGCCGTTTGTCAAACCTCGAGCTGATCCGCTTTATCGAGGCCTATCTGGCCGAGTTTGGCGTCACGGCGACCGTTCAGCACAATGAAGAGGGCACCAAAGCCAATATCGTAGCCACCATCGGGCCCAATGTGCCGGGTGGTGTGGTGCTTTCGGGGCACACCGATGTGGTGCCAGTGGACGGGCAGGACTGGACATCAGAGCCCTTCAGGTTAACGGAACAGGACGGCAAACTTTTGGGGCGCGGGTCGGCAGACATGAAGGGCTTCATTGCCTGCGCGCTGGCCGCTGTGCCTGCCTTTATCGAGGCGGGCCTCAAGCGCCCGGTGCATTTTGCCTTCACCTATGACGAGGAAGTCGGTTGTTTGGGTATCCAATCCCTGCTGCCCCTGATGAAGGACCTTATCGCTCAGCCCCGTCTTGTGGTGGTGGGCGAACCCACTTCAATGCAGATCGCCAATGCCCATAAGGGCCAATATGTGTCCAAAACGCGCATCTGGGGCAGGGAGGCCCATTCAAGCCGCCCACAGGATGGGGTGAATGCGGTGGCCGTAGCCGCCGAGTTGATTACCTTCATCACTGGCATGACAGCCCGTGCCCGCATAGACGGCGCGAAGGACGACATGTTCGATCCGCCTTACACCAGCTTTAACGTGGGGCCGATTTCGGGCGGCAGCGCCTTCAATATTATCCCAAACTATTGCGAATTTGACTGGGAGTTTCGCCCTGTGCCGGGTGCTGACCCGCAGGCGATCCTCGCGGAATATCATGCCTTCATGGAGGATGTGATCAACCCGCACCTGAAGGCCACATTCCCTGAATGCCGGGCTGAAAATGCTGTGTGGGCCTATTTGCCGCCCTTGAAGGCCGAGCCGGGCGCCGATGCCGAAACGCTGGCCCTGATGCTGGCGGGGCGGAACGATACGACCGTTGTGGCCTTCGGCACAGAGGCCGGACATATCCAGAGCATTGATTTCCCGGCGGTGGTGTGTGGCCCTGGCGATATCGCACAGGCGCACAAACCGGATGAGTTTGTTGCCATCAGCCAGCTTGACGCTTGCGATCGCTTCATGAAGCGTATTGCTGAAGTTCTAAGCTAAAGTCTTTTTCTGATATTTTCCTGTAAACCAATGTAAATGCTCACAAATCTGTGACCATTTCTTGCGGTGAGCCGTTCTGTTCGCCCGGTCAGCCGGTTTGCTCATTGCCTCAAAATTGCGTAGATAGCGATATATTATAACAAGGAGGGGTTATGACTAACCAGTTTGTAAAATGGGGGCTGCTGGCCACCTTGTCTGTAACGGCCTTTGCGCCTGTAGTCGCGCAGGAAAGTTCGGGTGAAAAGCCGCTTGCCTTCAATATGCCGGATGGCATTACGGCAGACAGCAAGAGGATCACATTCCAGTCTTGGGAACGTGTGACGGAAGATCGGAATACGGCCCAGCATTTTTCCGTTGATGTGGAGACGGGTGAAATCCGCCGTGAAGGCCAGATGGGTCGCTGGATTGGTTGGCCTTCTTTCACCAAGGACGGCAAACGTGTCGTGTTCCATACGCGGATCAGTGGAAATGCCGAGCTAGTTGTGGCTGACCTGGCAGTACCCAACGATATGAATGAGTTCCTGACAGTGAAACGGCTTACCGTTGGCGAGAAATATGACTTTTTTGCCAGTTGGTCGCCGGATGAAACCGAGATTACTTTCTATGGTGGCCGCACTGGCGCGCCACAAATTTTTGTGATGAAGGCAGATGGCAGCAATGTGCGCAACCTGTCGAACAACAATGTGCATGAAAGCGATCCAACATGGTCATCGAAAGGCGAGATCACGTTTGAATCCCATGTGGCGGGTAACCCTGATGTCTGGGTGATGAATGGCGATGGTTCGGGCCGCCGCAATCTCACCAACCATCCGGCGGATGACCGGTTTGGTGCCTGGTCGCCTGACGGGGAACAGATTGTCTTTTCGTCTGACCGTGATGGCGATCAGGATATCTATGTTATGAACCGGGATGGCACAGGCGTCAGGCAGCTTACAAACGCTGACGGCACCGATCATTGGCCGCGCTGGGCACCAGACGGCAGTTTCATTACCTGGGTGCGTGAAACCGATGACAGCGCGCAGGTTTTCATGATGAAGCCGGATGGCACAGGCGAACGACGCTTGACAAACAACCGCTCCTACCATGAAAAATAGCCCAAACGGGCCATAGGGAGTGCGGGCATGGCAGATACAACAAAATATGTAGCGGTGCGTGCCCGCATTCACGGCAAGGTTCAGGGCGTCTGGTTTAGGGGCTGGACAGAAGGCGAGGCAAAGCGCCTTGGCGTGCACGGATGGGTGCGCAACCGGCAGGACGGTACAGTGGAGGCCCTGTTTTACGGCCATCAGGATGATGTAGATGTGCTGCTGGCGCTGTGCCGCATGGGCCCACCGGCGGCCGATGTTGATAAAATCGAAACCGAACCGGCGCAGGGCATGGTGCCGCACCGGTTCGAGGTTAAACCTACAGTATAGGCCTAGGGGCTATTCACTATCTTCCAGATATTGGTCGCTTTCTGCCGTGATGCCACGCGGGCGTGTGTCTTTGGCCTCTGCAATTTCGATAAAGCGGGCTAGCATATCCTTTACATAGGTGTCTTCATCCTGTTCGTAGCTCGGTTGCAGGTCTCGTACTTCAGCAATGGCAGACACGAAGTGCCCAAGCCTGCGCTGAGTGTTGGCTAGCAGGAGCTTGCCTGTCAGCCATTCGTCTGAACCGGCTTCTAGGCCGTCTACATAGAGTGACAAGACTTCCTTTAGCTTCTCAAGATAGGAAACCTGTTGCGGGCCATCGGTGCCATCTGTTTCCCACGTTGCCTGCAAGTATAGCCACACTACAGGCCAGCCTTTTGTGCCTAGTTTCTCTTCGGTCAGGGCTGCAAGAAAGTGCGGCGTATGCTTTGTTTTCAACTGTTGGTAATGGTCGGACCAGATAAAGGTCTTCAAGGCGTTTAGTTCCGCTTCACTGAAATTATCCCGATACATGACAAAGCCACTCGTTGGGCATTTGGGCTTGGGCCAAGGCTGGTAGATTGGTCCCAACTGTTTCAAATCGAAACGCTGTCCCCATGAGGTGCCGGACATAGCGGTGGTGGCTTCGAAAACTTCGCCATCCAATGGGCAGGTAAATTCGCTCGTGTCGAGTATAGACGCCGTTGTAGGCTGGCTACAGAAAGCTGTAAAGACAGCCAATTTCCAAAGTGGATTTCTCATCTGACTCTCCATAAATGAAATATAATAACATTACATTATATTTTGCTATTAAGCAACTGCGGCCAGATAAACGGAAAAATAAGGCTAAATCTGGAAAACCGGGTGGCTGTCTTCGATGGCGTCCCCGGTTTCCACCTCGCCAGTGGCCGTTGGTTCGGCTTCATATGGCAGCTTGGTGGTCGGGCCCTCGGGCGCTTCCTGATATTCAAGCGTCATGGGGCGAGCCTCGAGGCCGAAGATGTCGTCGAACACTTCCCTGATCACCACATCCAGATCATCCATCGTGATCGGCAGGCCAAGGTCGGCCATGCTGGTGACACCGTGCTCTGAGATGCCGCAAGGCACGATGCCTTCAAAATGCGAAAGGTCAGGTTCCACATTGATGGCAATGCCGTGATAGGTAACCCACTGGCGCACGCGAACACCGATCGCGGCCACTTTGTCTTCCCTGCCAGCGCCGCGTTCGACCCAAACGCCTACACGGCCTTTGCGGCGCTCGGCGGTGACGCCGAATTTGGCCAGTGACTGGATGATCACTTCTTCAAGGCTGTAGATAAACTGGCGCACGTCCTTGCCGCGTTTCTTCAGGTCGAGGAGGAAGTAGGCCACACGCTGGCCTGGGCCATGATAGGTATATTGCCCACCGCGTCCTGCGTCATAGACAGGGAAGCGGTCAGGGTCCACCAGATCAGCCGGGTCGGCGCTTGTGCCTGCGGTATAGAGGGGCGGGTGCTCAAGGAGCCAGACCATCTCTGGCGCTTCGCCTGCCCGAATCGCGCGAACGCGTTCCTCCATAAAATCGAGGGCTTCCGGATAGGCAACCAAATCGTCGCTGATTCGCCATTCAAGGGCTGTGTCTTGGGTCATCGCCAGTCTCTCGTACCAAAAACAAACACGGATGGGCGCCTTCATACCGCTTTTACCTCACTGCGCCAAGGCGTTTCATCTTGCGGCAGCGGCAGCAATCCGCTTGAAGTTCTCCTATCAGTTAGGTTAATGAATTAATAAGGATGCCATGCCAAGCTGTGGCCAAAGGCACCGATGATGAGGAACCGATGAACTTTCAGGCTGTTAACCGCGTAACTGTTGAGATCACTGTGGTCCTTGGCCGCACCCATATGCCGGTGCGCCAGCTTCTTAAAATGGGCCGTGGCGCGGTGATTGATCTGGATGCCAAGCATGAAGACGAATGCTGGGTGTATGCCAATGGTGAATTGATTGCGCGCGGCGAAATCATGATCGTGGGCGAAAAAATCGGTGTTTCCATCACCCGGATGATGAGCCAGCTTCAGGTTTAGTGGGCCTGAGAGGCCGGAAAACCGGGCTTTTTCAGATAGTTTCAAAAACTTGTCATTTTCTGCTTGCCGGGCAGGGGCTTCCTTGATAGATAAGCGCCCGACCTCGCGGCCGTGGCGGAATTGGTAGACGCGCAGCGTTGAGGTCGCT
>JABXIS010000065.1 GCA_013372975.1 Alphaproteobacteria bacterium | reverse complement strand
TCAGCCAGGATCACGTCGAATTCGTCTTTTTCTTCTGCAGCTTCAGCAGCAGCACCGCCAGCAACAGCAGCAACAGCTACAGGTGCAGCAGCAGATACGCCCCAGTGCTCTTCGAGCATTTTGGAAAGCTCAGCAGCTTCCATTACTGTCAGGCCAGAAAGTTCTTCTACAAGCTTCGCGAGGTCAGCCATTTGTATTACTCCAATTTCGTAGTCCTACAGAGAGGCACTACATGTCACATTGCATAAAAGTTCAGGCGGCGTCCGACCATTCGGGCACCACCCATGTCGTGTTTAAGCTGCGTCTTTGCTGCCGTAAGCACCGAACACACGAGCCAGTTGACCCGCTGGAGCTTGCGTAACTGCGGCGACCTTCTGAGCAGGAGCTTGCAGGAGACCCACAAGCTTGCCACGAAGTTCGTCCAGGGACGGCATGGAGGCCAGTGCTTTAACGCCGTTTTCGTCCAGAACAGTAGAGCCCATGCCACCACCAACAAGACGAAGTTTTTCGTTCTTCTTGGCGAATTCAGCGAGGACTTTAGCTGGAGCTACAACGTCGTCAGCAAAACCAATTGCCGTCGGACCTGTGAACAGATCAGCAATACCTTCGTATTCAGTACCTTTGAGCGCAAGACGAGTCAGCCGGTTCTTGGTTACTTTCAAAGAAGCACCCACTTCACGCATTTGCGCACGCAGTGCAGTAATCTCAGCAACGCTCAGGCCGTCATAGTGAACCACTACAACAGTCGCGGCGTTCGAGAATACCTCATGCATGGATGCAACCAGATCCTGCTTTTCGGCTCTTTCCACTTTTCTCGTCTCCGACTTTGGAAACCTTCCCCAAACTTCGGGGTCAGCCTCCGGTTCATTTGAGCCATGCATCCTTTCAGCCGAAGCTTCCGGGATACGCTACCCTGTCCAGGGCGCAGGATGGGTCACACCCAATCCTGTAGGAACCGCGGCTACCAACTCGAAAAGCTGATAATTCCTAATACCCATCTCATACAGGCCACGACGTCGCGACAGTCGATTTTTTTAAATCCCGAAGGTCAATACTAGCGACACACTTCAGAACACCTGCAATCTCGGACAGTTACTAAACTCGGGCAAAACATCCGCCCAAGCATTCGTGCCGCCCGCCAAGCGAGCAGCACAAAATCTTCAGTCGTTACGCTTCGATAACGCCAGTGTCGATCTTCAGGCCAGGGCCCATGGAAGAAGACATAGCGATTTTCTTAACGTAAGTGCCTTTGGCGCCAGTTGGCTTGGCTTTAACAACAGCACCGATGAACGCTTTCACGTTCTCAGCCAGTGCGTCGTCAGCAAAGCTCAACTTGCCTACACCACCGTGCACGATACCGGCTTTTTCTACGCGGTATTCAACCTGACCAGCTTTAGCCGCTTCAACAGCGCCTTTAACGTCAGGAGTAACGGTGCCCAGCTTCGGGTTTGGCATCAGACCTTTAGGGCCAAGCACTTTACCGAGGCGACCAACAACAGCCATCATGTCAGGCGTTGCGATTACACGGTCAAAGTTCATGTTGCCCTTCTGGATATCTTCCATCAGGTCTTCTGCACCAACGATGTCGGCGCCAGCTGCCTTAGCTTCTTCCGCTTTCGCGTCACGAGCAAATACAGCAACACGCATTGTCTTACCCGTGCCGTGCGGCAGGGAAACAACGCCACGAACCATCTGGTCAGCATGACGTGGGTCAACACCCAGGTTCATGGACACTTCGATAGTTTCGTCAAATTTCACTTTGGAGCGTGATTTCAGCTCCGCAACAGCTTCCTCAACGGTATAGAGCTTTTCGCGATCAAGACCGTCGTAGGCTGCCTGCATACGTTTTACAGTTTTTGCCATCTGATTAGCCCTCTACTTTAAAGCCCATGGAGCGCGCAGAACCTTCGATGATCAGCATAGCTGCCTCGATGTCGTTTGCACTCAGGTCTACCATTTTCGCCTCGGCGATTTCACGAACTTGGTCTTTGGTTACCGTACCGGCAACTGCGCGACCTGGCTCTTTACCACCAGACTTGAGGCCTGCAGCTTTCTTCAGGAAGTAGCTTGCAGGTGGTGTCTTGATTTCGAACGTAAAGCTTTTGTCCGCATAGACAGTGATGATGGTTGGGCATGGTTGGCCTGGTTCCATCTTCTGTGTCTTGGCGTTAAATGCCTTACAGAATTCCATAATGTTGATGCCACGCTGACCAAGCGCCGGGCCGATTGGAGGCGACGGGTTTGCTTGACCGGCAGGCACCTGAAGCTTCAGATAGCCAGCAATCTTTTTTGCCATTGTCTTTCCCTTTCAAAAACAACATGGGGCTCATGCCCCGATTAGGGTGCGCGGTGCGGCTAATGGCGTGCCTTCCGCGCGGTTATCCGAGGGCTATATGCCCTCAAATCCTTAAGAAACCTTTTCAACCTGCGTATATTCAAGTTCCACAGGCGTGGCGCGACCAAAGATCGACACCGAAACTTTGAGGCGCGCCTTGTCCTCATCCACATCTTCAACAGTACCATTGAAGGATGCGAACGGACCGTCTGTCACGCGCACTTCTTCGCCGATCTCGTAAACGATGTTCGGACGTGGGCGCTCAACACCTTCCTCAACCTGATTGAGGATACGAGCAGCCTCGGCGTCGGAAATCGGCGACGGACGGCCTTGCGGACCAAGGAACCCTGTTACCTTCGCATGGCCATTGGCCAGGTGATAGGTATCATCAGTCAGGATCATCTTGATCAAAACATAACCCGGGAAGAACTTACGCTCAGACGTAACCTTCTTACCCTTGCGGACCTCAACAACCTCTTCGGTCGGCACGATCACTTCATCAACGAGCGCATCCAGACCCTGCTGAACAGCCTGCTCTTTAATTGCTTCAGCGACCTTCTTCTCGAAGCCCGAATAAGCGTGAATAATATACCAACGAGACTTGCTCACATTAACCTCCAAGACCCAGCAGGTATTGCACACCAGCGTTCAGGACAAAGTCCACACCCAGGAAGAACACGGCCATGATCACAACCATAATAAACACCATGACAGAGGTGATTCCCGCTTCACGGGCGGTCGGCCAGGTCACTTTCGACCCTTCCTGACGCACCTGACGGACAAATTCACCTGGAGTGGTCTTCGCCATTCTGTGTCCTTCTTCTTAGCTCACAAGCCCGCGCTCAATCATTAGAAAGCGCAGGCTTTTCAAAACCTTATCAATTCAGCACTCAAAGCAGCTGTTCGCTTCTCCGGCTTGGCAGGGGCGGAGGGACTCGAACCCCCGACACCCGGTTTTGGAGACCGGTGCTCTACCAACTGAGCTACGCCCCTAAAGCCGAATTACTTCATATGAGGGGTGGGGTGTAGCGTCCCTGCCCCTAGCATGCAAGTACTTTTTTTCTATTCTGGGAAAATGATGTAACTCTCGACTGAACCTAGAGTTTTTCATCAGCCCGATCTCCACAATCAAGCTACATGCCTGTCAGGTTATTTCGCAAATCTCATGTAACATTTTCGAAAATCTGTGGGCCTTTTTGGGTAACAATTGAAAAGGCTGGCAGCAAATAATAGCCAAATCGCCAATACCATCTAGAAGAGCCATCTAAAGAAAAAACGAACTGGCCCGGGCAGCCATTTACTGTTGCGCATATACCAAAGCCAAACCTTGTCCTCGATCTTGTCCGAAATGGGCCCCAAGATCGGATCCTCTAGGTCAGGCGGCAGTCTTTTGTTTTCATGCCGTCGCTGCATGTTGCGCGCATGCTTCCTCCGCCTAAGACGTCTGGTCATGGTCAGCCCCCCCACAATTTAAAGGCATGAAGCCAAGATGGTGTCCAGTGAAGCGTTTGTCAAAGCACGAACTACCTTGCGAGAGCAATTTTCCCACAACTATCTAGCCTCAGGACCTCGAAGAATACGAAAAGGGCCAGCCCAATGGGCCAGCCCTTCTCTTAACTTTATGCCGCCCCCTTGAGGGCGATTATCGATTACTCGATGATTTTAGCAACGACGCCAGCGCCGACGGTACGGCCGCCTTCGCGGATAGCGAAGCGGAGACCCTCGTCCATAGCGATCGGAGCGATCAGCTCAACGGTCAGGTTCACGTTGTCACCAGGCATAACCATCTCGGTGCCTTCTGGCAGTACGCAAGTACCAGTCACGTCAGTTGTACGGAAGTA
>JABXIS010000037.1 GCA_013372975.1 Alphaproteobacteria bacterium | reverse complement strand
GGGATGTAAGAAGTAACCTCGAAACCGTTCGAAAGACGAACACGAGCAACTTTACGAAGTGCTGAGTTAGGCTTCTTAGGGGTCGTGGTATAAACACGAGTACACACGCCACGTTTTTGTGGGCATGCTTCCAGCGCTGGCACTTTATTGTGCACTGGCTTCGCTTTGCGCGGCTTCCGCACTAGCTGTTGAATGGTAGGCATCTTAATTCCTTGCCGTTTTTCTCTGTCACCATTACCGAATGACCTCTTTTGCATGCAGCAAAAACGCCTGCATCGGAAACCCTTGGGTTCCAACGAGGCCATTCATGATAATTCAAACTCTTTGTCTCTAGGCCAGAAAACCCCAGCGTCTGGCCTGTTTTGGCCACCACCTGAGCTCTGGCGAGGTGCGCTATCTATACCGAAAAGCCCCAAAGGTCAAGGACAAAAGGGGGCGCTTAAGGTTTTGGTAGGATTCAGCCATTTTTGTCCTCCGAGACGACAAAATACGCAATATTTTTGCGCGCCCTACCCTTCCCGTATCGGGTCAATCCCAGATCAGGGACTCAGCCCTTGCCCAATCCTCTTGCCGGTTGGGGGTGGCCATGCTTAGTATGGCGGCAAAGGTGGGTCAAGCACCCAAGAGGAAGGCGTCCTTTATATATGAAACTGATTATCCAGATTCCCTGCTTCAATGAGGAAGAGACCCTCGCGGGTACGGTGGCAGACCTGCCGCGTCAGATTGACGGTATCGATACCATTGAATATCTGATCATTGATGACGGCAGCAGCGACCGTACACAGGAAGTGGCGCGCGCCTGTGGTGTTCATCATATTGTCGCCCACAAGCACAACAAAGGGCTGGCCCGTGCGTTCGCATCTGGATTGGATGCCTGCCTGCGCTTGGGCGCCGACATCATCGTCAACACTGACGGTGACAATCAATATCGTGGCGAAGATATCACCCGGCTTGTGGCCCCTATTCTCGAAGGGAAAGCGGACCTTGTTGTCGGCGACCGCCAAACCCACAAAGTAGCTCACTTCTCGCCCTTCAAGAAAATGCTGCAAAAACTGGGTAGCTCCGTGGTTCGGCGCTTGTCCGGCACTGACATTCCTGATGCCGTCAGTGGCTTCCGTGCGTTCAGCCGTGCCGCGGCCATGCGCATCACCATTGTGTCCAGCTTTTCCTATACAATCGAAACCCTCATCCAGGCGGGCATGAAATCCATGACGGTGAAAGCCGTCCCCGTTGAAGTGAATGACAAGACACGGGAAAGCCGCCTTTTCAAATCCATGCGGTCTTTCATTCAGGCGCAGCTGACGACCATGATCCGCATGTATGCCATGTTCAAACCGCTCAGGACCTTCTTCTTTATCGGCACGATATTCACCCTGATTGGCCTCGTGCCTATCATCCGATTTATCTACTTCTATTTTACTGATGGCGGCGCGGGGCATATCCAATCCCTTGTTCTTGGCGGTGCATTCCTGATCATGGGTGTGCTCACGCTTTTGATTGCCCTTCTCGCTGACCTGATCGGCCGTAACCGCCAACTGACAGAAGAAGTACTCGAACGTGTGAAGAGGTTGGAGCATGACGGCAGATAAACCGTCCATGCGTATTTTGGTCTTCGGCACCGCAGATTACACCAAACCGCGTGTCCGTCTGTTGCTGGAAGGACTTCGTGCTGAAGGCCATGAGATTGTGGATTGTACCCGTAACATCTGGGTTGGTGTCAGCGACAAGAGCCAGGTGCGCAGCAAGTGGCAGATGGTTGCTCTGGCACTGAAATGGCTCTGGTCCATGATGCTCTTGTCTGGGCGGTACCTGTTGGCTGCCAAACATGATGTGATTTTGGTTTGTTACCCCGGGCAACTTGACCTTTGGTTCATCAGGCCGCTGGCCTGGTTAAGGCGCAAACCAGTGGTCTGGGATGCCTTCCTGTCTGCATATGATACAATCATACTGGACCGCAAGATGGCTGGGGCAAAAAGCATCCTGGCGCGCCTGGCATATGGTATGGATTGGTGTGCCTGCCGGCTATGTGATCATTTGTTTCTGGATACTCCTTCACATGCACGATTCTTTGAAAAGACTTTCCGGCTTCCCGACAACACTGTAGGGGCCGTGCCCGTGGGGGCTGAAAGCCTATTTTCCGCACCTCTGGAAAACACGATACGGCAGGAAGAATTCAGGGTCTTGTTTTACGGGCAGTTTATCCCTCTGCACGGTCTGCCGACGATTCTCGACGCTGCTTCTCTACTGCAACAGGAAGATATAAAGTTTACGATCATCGGCCAGGGACAGATGAGTGAATGGTTTGAAAATGCCCTCTCTCGAAAGCCGATTCCCAATCTGACCCATATCACGTGGGTTGAATATGAGGCGCTGCCACAAATCATTGCCAGCCACTCTCTATGTCTCGGCATATTTTCCGCAAGCGATAAAGCGAACCGAGTGGTGCCTAACAAAGTCTACCAGATATTGAATACAGGCGCGCCACTACTCACGAGAAACTCAGACGCAATGCGTTCAGTCCTTTTCTCAAATTGCGATCAAATCAGCCTAATTCCACCCGAAAATCCCGAGATGTTAGCTGAAGCAATATTGCAGAAACACAAGGACTGGCTCGCGGCCGAGCAAACTGTCCACTTCATAGATCGGGGGCACCGGGTAACAGTAATGGAAGTAGGCAAGGCCTGCACCGAGATGTTTCAACGCGTCCTGAGAAAAAGATAAAGAGCTGACAACCTGACAGCTTTATTATCACCTCAATAGCTGTAGAAATGTAAGGAGGGATCCCTTGAAGGTCTGGTTGCGAAACCCCTCCCTGCGCAAGAACCACAGCTTCACCATGCTCGGAACATCCAATGACGCCAGGCGCTGGTAGACCTGAAGTGCGCCTACGTCAAACTGGCCTTCAAGGCGCGTTATCAATTCCCCAAAGGCATGTATTCTGCCACGAAACTTCACCTGGTGTTTTTGCTTAGTTTCCCTGAGTACATCCAGGCGCCAACGCGCCTGGGCAAGATTATTGCCGCCAATGACATTCTGGCTATGCTGCCTATATTTTACCATGGCTTCATCAAGATACCGGATTTCGCCCGCCATCGATGCTACGATCCCCAACCACATGTCATGATTGTCCATACTCTCTGGAATAGGAAGAGCCAGCGACAAAATCAGCCGATCCACCGATGTTGCGCAGCCCGTGATATTGTTTTCCAGCAACAATGATTTGGCCGTCTTCGCGATATGCGGCTTCAACCCGAGATGTTGGATATAAGACGGCTTGACCGGCCTCAACTGCTGATCAACAAGTTCGAGGTCAGTATGGCAAAGCGTCGGATTTTTGCCATCATGCAAGAGCAACTGTTTTTCCAGTTTGGTAGGCACCCAGAAATCGTCCTGATCACATAGAAAAACAATGTCTGCCCCGGCATCTAGCGCGTGCTGCAACAGAACTGAGAAATTTTGGCAATAGCCCAAGCGTATGCCGCCGCCATCAATATTGACTATGCGATCATCTTTCCGCTCAAACTTCTCAATGATGTCCGGGGTAGCGTCTGTTGAATTATCATCCCGCACAAACAACTTCCAGTCTGCGTAAGTTTGCGCGCGGATGCTTTCTATCTGGCATTCCAGATATTGATCTCCGTTATAGGTCGCTAACACGATCGCGACAAAAGGCTTGGTATTGGACATACTAGAAATTCTCAAACAACGCTTCTTTTCTGCCACGACTATTTCAAATCTAAGGCGTTGCCCTAAGTTGCGGATTTAAAGAACAGACGTTCCCGGTACCCAAAATACAGCCCGACAGGCAAAACAACCAACAGCCCGAGAATACGGTACAGAGACGCGGCCAGATAAACAGATGCGACATTGAGGTTGATAATTTCCCCAATCAGAGCCGCGAAGAATTCCCGGATACCAAGGCCTCCGGGCACAAATGAAACCGTACTCCCCAGAAAACTGGAAACCGACAGAACAGACGTTTCAGAAAACGCGACCCCGACACCAAGGGCCTGAAAGCAAATATACAAGGCGAATGCATCGGATACGATCAGAAGAAGTCGAAGAAACGACATCCAACATATGATACCGCTGTTACTATATCGCCAAACCGACAGAATGAAGCTGGCAATAAAACCCACTAGCCCTACCGCCATAACGGCATAGCCCATCCAATTGTCGTTGATGAAGATAAGCCACAATCCGCCATACAAGAATGTTACTGAAAACCAAAAGGCGATTTGCATTATCGTAACAATACTACCTTCCTTGTAGCCCACCCCGAGCGATTTCAATTTCACCAACCGAACCATAACGCTCCCCGGGATCGGCAGTATATTTGCGGCGCTGGCAACCACCGTGGTTTTGAACGAGTCAATAAAACCGACACGGCCCATCAATAGGGCGACAGACGCTTTAAACTCGAAGCTGCTCAGCACCAAATTCAGCGGCGTCAAAACAAGTACGACTATGATCGCCCAACCATAGTCAACATTATCAAGAATGCTCGGTTGCGACCGAATTGAAAAATATATGCCCGCACAGAACAAGGCGACCGCCGCAGCAAGAAGAATGCACTTGCCATATATGCTTTTCATAAACTCTTTTAACCTTGGCATGCTCGTCTCTAAATCCTGTGGTATTCCAATTGTACTGGCATACATCCAAAAACATGCCACAGCTTGAAAAGGCAGCGCCTATTGACGCTATTGGCGTATCGAAAACTCACCGGTCTCAATCGTTCTTCTCAAAACTTTTGGACACATCCTGCCCCACTACCGGCAAGCGGAGCGTAATTTCGCCAGACATCTCGGACTTTGCGTTAAGATAGCGATATATGAACAGTTGCTGGTCCTCAAACCAAGGCATGCCCGTCACCGAACTCATGCGCCGGTTGCTTTCGATATCGATGGTCGCGATCCGCTCGAAATTTGGCCCCTCAAGCATCTTGCGCAGCACATCGTGAACCTGCACTTCCGCATAATTGATACTTTCCACCACAATGACTGATACCGCCAGCTCGTCAAAGGCTTTCAATATATCTTCCTCGCTTTCCATATGAACCTCCAGCCAATGCTGCGTGGAAATCGAGGAAGAAGACAGGAGCTTGTCGCCCCGGAAAACATAATGACTGCGACCCTTGTCAGCCTGGCGCGTAAAGTAAGTGAAATAGCCATTATTGAAGGCGTCGACAAAAATGCCCGGCGTATCGGCCTCTCTCACAGCAATTTGCGCCGCCTTATCGTACCCCGTAACAAAGGCCGGCTTTTTTTCAAACACGCTGTAAGCCTGGAAGACAACGATTGAGGCCAAAGCTATATGAAAAGCAATTCGTACTGCGTCTTTCATCCGCGGAAGGGCAAATGGTAGCGCCGCGAAGAAGCACCAGAAAGGAATCCAGAAAATCGGGTATCGTGGATTTTTGCCCATCAACATGCTGAAAAAGACAAACACCGACAAGATAGCCACAACCGGCAAAACGGCTAAACGAAGCTTACCATAAATAGCCGAGGCAACGCCCAACAGGCAAGCGGCCATGACAGGAAGGGTAAGATGCATATGGGTCAAGGTTCCGATATGAATACCCCAGTTCTCAAAACTCCAACGGGATACGGAACCGATATCTCCCTGCCCTACCGATTGATGTACATTCTGATCGCCAAAGGCGAGTGTAATTGCTGCGAGAGGAACAGTGATCACCACCAGCAAGGCAAATGCCCCCCAATGGCCTGGCCGTTTGAGCGCCCAAAGCAATCGCCCCTGTGCAAGCAAGTATGCCAGTACGACTAATGCAAGAAATGCTGCTGTTTGCTTGGTCCAGCCCGCAACACCAATAAAAAGAGCCATAAGAAACGCATCAGACAACCGTCCGGTTGCGATCCACTGGTGCAGGTAATATATGGCAGCAAGGGCCATACTTAGTACCGCCAATTCAGCCATCGTATACCAGCCCCACTGCGCCAGAAATGGCGTACTGATCCAAAGGGCAGAAGACCAAAAGGCAACAGTTTTATCAGCGAGGCTTTCAGCAAGGCGGTACCAGTAATAGATGCCAACCATTACAAACAGGAACAGGGCAAGCCGACTGCTCCACATATTGATACCAAACACCAGATTGAACAGGCCCTCTACCGCAGGAAAAAAGGGGGGCCTGTATCCAATACTAAGACCAGGATATTGCACGAAATAAGCCTGAGCATAGCCCCAGGGGTCAGAGAATGGCATGTCCCGCATGGTATCAGCGAGGAAAACACCATCCATCAGAATGCGGTCGGCATCAGGATAGCCGATTGAATTGTCGCCAAGCCCCCGTAACATCAAAAGAGCTGCCAACAACACAAGTATGCTGATTGCTCCCCATCGGCTGTGCACCAGTCTTTGTACCCTTGTTAGCACCTGCATTAAGCCCTCCTGGCTAATTCATTTCAGACTATCCGGATCAAGGCAAGACGCAACAAAAAAGGCCCGCCAAAGTGACGGGCCTTCTTGATTTTCTATGTCAGCTCAGAAGCTTAAGCTTCACCACCTTCTTGTGGCGCTTCCTCTGAAGCTGTTGCTGCGGCAAATTCTGCTTCGGCAGCAGCCATTGGGTCCAGTGCCTCTTCTTCCTGCTGAGCCGCTGCAATCTTGTCGCGCTTGTGCGCTTCGTGACGCAGGCGGTTCATCACGGAACCCGTACCAGCCGGGATCAGGCGACCAACAATCACGTTTTCCTTCAGGCCAACGAGCTTGTCTTTCTTGCCTGCCACAGATGCTTCGGTCAGGACACGTGTTGTCTCCTGGAACGATGCAGCAGAGATGAAGCTGCGCGTCTGCAAGCTTGCCTTCGTGATACCCAGAAGGATCGGATGGCCTTTTGCTGGCAGCTTGCCCTGTGCTTCAAGCTTCGCGTTGTTCTCTTCGAACTCTTCACGGTCAACCTGTTCACCCAGAAGCATCGTGCTATCGCCGGAGGAAGTGATCTCAATCTTCTGCAGCATCTGGCGAACGATCACCTCGATGTGCTTGTCATTGATCTTCACGCCCTGCAGACGGTAAACGTCCTGAACTTCCTTCACCAGATAGTTGGCGAGCGCCTCAACACCCATAACATGCAGAATGTCGTGCGGTGCCGGGTTACCGTCGATCAGATACTCACCCTTCTGGATGAAGTCACCTTCCTGAACGGCGATGTGCTTGCCTTTTGGTACCAGATATTCAACTGGTTCACCCTCGTCATCACGTGGACGGATGGAAATGCGGCGCTTGTTTTTATAGTCACGGCCAAATTCCACAATACCGTCGATCTCTGCGATAACAGCGTGATCCTTCGGACGACGGGCTTCAAAGAGCTCGGCCACCCGTGGCAGACCACCGGTAATGTCTTTCGTTTTCGCAGCTTCACGCGGGATACGGGCGATTACGTCACCAGCCTGAACGTGCTTGCCGTCTTCCACAGAAAGAATGGCATCCACAGACAGGAAGTAGCGTGCTTCCGTACCGTTTGCGAGCTCGACAACATTGTCGCTTTCATCGCGCAGCGTGATGCGTGGGCGCAGGTCAGCGCCTTTCGGTGCAGAACGCCAGTCAGTCACAACCTTGGATGCGATGCCTGTTGCTTCGTCAACAACCTCACGCATGGACACACCCTCGATCAGGTCCACGAGTCGAACCGTACCAGTTTGCTCCGTGATGATCGGAACGGTGTAAGGATCCCACTCAGCGAGTTTCTCACCCTTAACAACCTCATCGCCTTCGTCTTTGAAGAGGTGCGAACCATAAGCCAGACGGTGCTTGGCTTTCTCGCGACCTTCATCGTCAACAACGATAACCTCGAGGTTACGGCTCATCACAACCTTACGGCCGCGGCTGTCTTCGATCACATTGCGGTTCTCGATCTTTACCTTACCGTCAGCGGAAGATTCGATCGCGGATTCCGCGTTCACCGTTGCAGCACCACCAATGTGGAACGTACGCATCGTCAGCTGTGTACCAGGCTCACCAATGGACTGTGCGGCGATAACACCAACCGCTTCACCCATGTTAACCGGGGTACCACGAGCAAGGTCACGGCCATAACAACGACCACATGTGCCGCCCTTGGTTTCACAAGTCAGAACCGAGCGGATCTTCACTTCGCCAATGCCGGCAGTTTCGATCGCATCGGATTTCACTTCGTCCAGAAGCTCACCAGCTTCGAAGAGAAGCTCGCCCGAAACAGGGTGCTTCACGTCTACAGCAAGGCAACGGCCCAGGATACGCTCTGACAGCGGCACGAGAACGTCGCCGCCCTCGGATACTTCCGTGATGGTGATACCGTTTTCAGTACCGCAATCCTCTTCAACAACCACACAGTCCTGAGACACGTCCACGAGACGACGGGTCAGGTAACCGGAGTTTGCTGTCTTCAGTGCTGTATCGGCAAGACCTTTACGCGCACCGTGTGAGGAGTTGAAGTACTCAAGAACCGACAGACCTTCTTTAAAGTTGGAGATAATCGGTGTCTCAATGATCTCACCAGAAGGTTTGGCCATCAGGCCACGCATACCTGCAAGCTGCTTCATCTGGGCCGCGGAACCCCGCGCACCGGAGTTAGCCATCATGAATACTGAGTTCACGTCGCTTTGGCGGCCGTTTTCGTCCGTCGTCGTACGCTCCATCTCTTTCATCATGGCGTCAGCCACTTTGTCAGTACACTGTGCCCAGGCGTCTACAACCTTGTTGTATTTCTCGCCTTGGGTGATCAGACCGTCCTGATACTGCTCTTCATATTCCTTAACGAGAGCGCGGGTGTCGTCCACCAGTTTCTCTTTCGCGTCTGGAATGATCATGTCGTCTTTACCGAAGGAAATACCGGCGGCACAAGCACGGCGGAAGCCTTCGCCCATCACACCATCTGCGAACAGTACAGTCGTCTTCTGACCACAATGGCGGTAAACCACATCGATCACTTCAGAAATTTCTTTCTTGCCAAGGCGACGGTTGATCAGGCTGAACGGCACTTTCGGGTGCTTCGGCAGATGCTGAGCCAGAATCATACGGCCAGGTGTGGTTTCCACGCGGCGTGTTTCAAGCTCACCCTTGTCGTTGATCAGCTCGAAACGAGCATTGATCTTGGTGTGCAGTGTGATGGATTTGCTATCCAGCGCAAACTGGATCTCGTCCATGCAGGAGAATGCCTTGCCTTCACCCACATCACCTTCGCGAAGGGATGTCATATAGTAAAGACCAAGTACAATATCCTGGGAAGGAACGATGATCGGCTTGCCGTTTGCTGGGCTGAGGATGTTGTTTGTAGACATCATCAACACGCGTGCTTCAAGCTGGGCTTCGATAGACAGCGGCACGTGAACGGCCATCTGGTCACCATCAAAGTCAGCGTTAAAGGCTGCACAAACAAGCGGGTGAAGCTGAATGGCTTTACCTTCGATCAATACAGGCTCGAACGCCTGAATGCCAAGACGGTGCAATGTTGGTGCACGGTTCAGCATCACTGGGTGTTCGCGGAT
>JABXIS010000005.1 GCA_013372975.1 Alphaproteobacteria bacterium | reverse complement strand
CTGCTCTACCAACTGAGCTATCCGGGCATGCTCACATTCGGTACGCTGTACCGCGTTAGCGAAGGCGCTTATAGGCAATAACGTTGGGCCTGTCCAGCGCTGAATCTAATTTTTTTGCAACATTATGCCGATGGGTCGGCTTCACCAATATCGTCCGGGATTTCGCTGTCGCCGGGCAGGGTATATTCCTCGTTGAACCAGCGGCCCAGGTCAACATCCGCGCAGCGTTTCGAGCAAAAAGGGCGGAACTTCTGCACTGCAGGTTTGCTGCATTCAGGGCACTTGCCACCGGTTTTCGTTTCTTCGCCTGTTTTGGATTGTTCCGTCATTGCCTGTCCTGTGGTTATCTGATCCATGCCGACGGCCGGTCTGCGGCCTCCAGTTCGACCGTGCGGCCGGTGGTGTCCGTGAGCGATTCGACAAGTTCTGGCTGCGCCCGAAGCCACTCGAGTGCGCGTTCGGGCATGCCCAACACCAGTGTTCCAGGCGTGGCTTCGACGCCCACCCGGTTTGCCAACCTTAGCGCCTCAAGCGCTTGCGCCGATGGCCGCCCGATGGGCGCCCGCGCCACCGTCATACGGTCCCGAAGGCTCAGGCCCTTGCGCTTGCGGTTGATCTCCATCAGGCCAAATTGCGACAGGCCGGAATGTTGCACCGGCACCGGGTCATCGCGGAAAGCTTTACTGATGGTGTCCATCAGTTCCTTGGCTGAACCTTTCGCAGACATATCAATGAAATCCACCACCACAAGCCCACCGATATCCTGGAACTTCAGGTGATAGGCCACTGCCATCGCGGCTTCCAGGTTGGTTACAAGCTTGGCCTCGTTGGCGCTGCGCCCCTTGAGCGCGCCGCCCATATTCACGTCAATGGCGGTGAGCGCAGGTGTTGGCGTGATGGAAATCCAGCCACCAGAAGGCAGGTCAATCCGTGGGGCCAATGCTTCCTCGATGGCTTCATTCACGCCCAATTCTTCAAATGCGTTTTTGCCCTTGAAGGGTGACAGCCGGTCTGTCAGGTCAGGCCAATATTTGCTTGCGAGTGCTTTGGCATCGGCGAGTGCGCTGCCGCCTTCTAGCAGGATATCACTGTCGTCGTGCGGGCAGGCCAGCAAAGCTTGGGCGAGCGGGCTGTGGGCAAAGGAAAGCCCGGCCTTGTCGCCGGTGGCTTCCATGGCCTGAACCAGCATATCCGCCTCGAGGGCCACCACCTCGGGCGCAACATCGCCCGCATGGCTGCGCACGATAACGGCGGCCTTGCTGGCAAGTTCTGTCAAAAGGGGTGTCAGTGTTTTTTGTGCCTTGGGGCCCAGGTCTTTTGAGAAATTCAGGCGGCCTGCGCCCGCTTCCACAACCACATAGCGGCCCAGAAGGCGCGGGCGCGGGGTAACCGGCAGGGCCTTGCCTTCCAGCGCCGAGGGTTCGTTCACCACCTGCACTGCCAACATCTGGCCTTCCGTGACACAGTCGCTGATCGCGTCTGCCCGGCCCTTCACCAACAGCTTGGCGCGGCGCAGGTTCATCGCGCCCTCAAGGCCGTCCCCCAGATCCAGAAAAGCCATATCCAGCGCCTTTTCCACGCGGGAAATGCGGGCGCGGAAAATGGCATCCACAGGGCTCAGTTCGGCGTCTGTATGGAAGGCGATATTTTCAGGGAAGCCGTCGGCGTCCATCAGGGCGCTGCGCCATTCGGCGATGCCGGGTTCGATGATGGTGAATGCGGTCATGTCACTTCTGCTCAAGATGGGCTTCAAGCCATCCGCCCACTTCAAAAAGCGGCAGGCCCACCACATTTGAATAGGAACCGGAAATAAAGCGCACAAACAGGGCACCAAGGCCCTGGATCGCGTAGCCGCCAGCTTTGCCGTGCCATTCGCCACTGGCGATATAGCGATCGATATCGGCCGCAGACAAAACCTTGAAGGCCACAGTGGTGCTGACCGATTTGGTCAGTTGGCGGCCAGTTGGCAACGCCAGCGAAATACCTGTGATCACGGTGTGGCGGCGGCCCGACAGCATCCTGAGGCAGGCGCGGGCCGTGGCTTCGTCTTCCGCTTTTGGCAGGATGCGTTTGCCGCAGGCAACGACCGTATCGGCGGCCAGCACAAGTGCTTGCGCATGCTCGCCCGCCACGGCAGCCGCTTTCTCGCGCGCCAGCCGTTCGGCGTGCGGCTTTGGCAGCTCGTCTTTTTGCGGGGTCTCGTCAATATCAGCGGGGGCGACAGCACTTGGCGTCACCCCGATCTGGGCCAAAAGATCCCGGCGCCGCGGCGATGCCGAGGCGAGCACAAGAGATGTAGCTTTTGGGTTTTCGGGTGCGCCTGCGTGGGCGTCATGTGGGCGCACAGACACGTTGGCCGATCTTACTTGAAGCGGTACGTGATGCGGCCTTTGGTGAGATCGTAAGGCGTCAGCTCAACCAATACTTCGTCGCCTGCCAGAACACGGATGCGGTTCTTGCGCATCTTGCCAGCAGTGTGGCCGAGGATCTCGTGGCCGTTTTCAAGCTCAACACGGAACATGGCGTTCGGCAACAGCTCTGTTACTTTGCCGCGCATCTCCAAAACTTCTTCTTTAGCCATTTTGTCTCCTTGTCATGGCTTTCAATTCGCGCACATACATGAAGCGTGTGCCGCCGAAATGCAACAGTTTTGGCGCTTTGGGGGGCAAAAACCCTGTAATCTGTGGTGAAATTGCCATTGAGTGATGCGAAGGCGCACACTCTGGGGTGCCATCTAGAAGGGGAATCGGTCCGCGATACGGCATTCCAGATGGTCGCGCACAAGGCGGTAACTGTCCATGATCTGGTTCCTGTTGCCTTCGCTGTCTGCGGGGTCGGGCGTGGCCCAATATTCAAGGGCAACCCCCTTGTCGCCGATGGCTTTTTCAAGCCGGTCTTTCGCTTCGGGGGTGAGGGCAATCACCAGATCGAAGGCATCAAGCTTCACATCCTGAAGGGTCAGCGCCTTGTGGTTCGATATATCGATGCCTTCTTCTTGCAGGGCGGACACCGTGAAGGGGTCCAGCGCGCCTGCGATCAGGCCTGCGGATTCCACAAACAGGCGGCGTTTGCTGTGGCGGATGGCCAGGGCCTCGGCCATCGGGCTTCTGACGGCGTTCTGATTGCACACAAACAGCACGCTCTTGATCGTTTTGGAGGCAGTGGTCATCGGGGCCCCCTGTGATCTTTGAGGTGCAATACGCAAACCAGGGTAAAGAGGCGACGCGCGGTTTGCCGGTCTATGATGATTTTGCCGTCCAGGCGCTCCTGCAACAATTCGCTGCCCTGATTATGGAGGCCGCGGCGGCCCATGTCGATGGCTTCAATCTGGCTTGGGCTCGCGGTTTTGATCGCTTCATAATAGCTGTCACAGATGGCGAAATATTCGCGGATGATGCGGCGGAACGGGGTCATGGCCAGTCGGAAGCTCATCAACAAATCGTCGCCTGTGGATTTCACATCGAAATTCAGGCGGCCTTCGATGGTGCCGAGCGTGAGCTTGTAGGGGCCCGCGTAAGCGTCGTCCGCCGATTTGACCAGCTCGAAGCTGTTTTCTTCCAGAAGATCAAAGATGGCAATGCGACGTTCGTGCTCCACGTCCGCGCTCCAGCGCACGACCGTGCTTTCATCCAACGTCACATCTACAAGCTTGTGATTTGCCATGCCATCCCTTGAAGCAAAGTCCCTCGCGTGGGCTCGGTGATCTTTCCTTCAGCGTCAAATTCCTGATCCCTTATTGTTTAGGGTCTTTCAGCCGAATGGCAACAGAAAGTGCGTGCGCACCCAAACCTTCTTCTTCCGCAAGCCGAACAGCAGACGGCCCGATCACCTCAAGGCTGTCGGCCGTGCAGCCCACAAATGTGGTGCGTTTCATGAAATCATAGACGCTGAGGCCCGATGAAAAACGTGCGGCCCGAGCGGTCGGGAGAACGTGGTTCGGCCCGGCAACATAATCACCGATGGCTTCGGGTGTGTAGCGCCCAAGGAAAATGGCACCCGCGTTCCGCACCTGCTTCTGGAAGCTATCTGGATCATCCATGGCAAGTTCAAGGTGCTCGGGCGCCAGCCGGTTCACAAGCGGCACGGCATCCATAAGACTATCCACCACAATCACGGCGCCATAATCTGTCCAGCTGGCAAGCGCGATATCGCGGCGCTCCAGATTGGCAAGATGGTCCTCCACAGCGGCCATCACCTGCCGGGCATACAGCTCGCTATCCGTGATCAGGATCGACTGGGCGGCAGTGTCATGTTCGGCCTGGCTCAACAGATCAGCCGCAATCCAGCGTGGATCGTTTTTGCTGTCTGCCACCACCAGGATTTCAGACGGGCCAGCGATGGTATCAATGCCCACTTTGCCAAACACCTGCCGTTTGGCTTCGGCAACAAAGGCATTGCCCGGGCCGACGATCTTGTCGACGGGCTTAATTGTTTCGGTGCCATATGCAAGTGCTGCCACAGCCTGCGCGCCGCCGATGCGGTAAATTTCCGTGACGCCGGCCAGCTTTGCAGCCGCGAGCACAAGCGGGTTCAAGACATCATCCGGCGTAGGCACTACCATCACCACCCGATCAACCCCCGCCACTGTGGCCGGGATAGCGTTCATCAACACGCTGGACGGATAGCTTGCGGTGCCGCCGGGCACATAAAGGCCAGCGGCTTCCACAGCGTGCCAGCTTTGGCCCAGCCGTACGCCTACATCATCGGTATAGTCGAGACCTGTGGGCACCTGCTTTTCGTGGAAGGCGCGGATGCGGCTTGCGGCAACCTCAAGGGCGGCCATGGTTTCCGCATCCACTTGTGCGCAGGCTGCGTCTATTTCTTCCGCAGTTACCTGAAGGCCTCGGGTGCGGGCGTCGAACCTGTCAAACTTTGTGGTCAGGTCATAAAGCGCATCGTCGCCGCGGGTTTGCACGTCATGGAGTATGCCGGTCACTACATCGCGCACATCGGTCGTGGTTTCGCGTTTGGCACCCAGAAGGGCGGTGAAAGCGTCGCCAAAACTGGCGGCGGAGGCTTTAAGCAGTTGCGCCATTGTTCACAGCCTCCCTGAAGCGTTCAATCCAGTAACTGATTTCCTTGGGCCGGGTTTTGAAGGCCGGGCGATGCACCACAAGGCGGGAGGTGATCTCTGTCAGCACTTCCACTTCCTTCAACTGGTTGGCTTTCAAGGTACCGCCCGTGGATACCAGATCGACGATCCGACGGCTAAGGCCCAGCTGGGGCGCCAGCTCCATGGCACCGTTCAGCTTGATACATTCTGCCTGCACGCCGCGCTCGGCATAATATTGCCGCGTCAGGTTCGGGTATTTTGTGGCCACGCGAATGTGCGACCATTCTTTCGGGTCTTCTGTGGCTTCATCCTCAGGCATCGCCAGCGACAGGCGGCAGTGGCCAATGTCCAGATCAAGCGGTGAATAAAGGTCGCTATAGCCAAATTCCTGCAGCACATCATTGCCAACAACCGCCAGATGGGCAGCGCCAAAGGCCACGAACGTGGCGGCATCGAATGCGCGCACACGGATGATACTCAGGTTCGGGATGTTGGTGTCAAACTGCAGGGCGCGGGATTTCGGGTCATCAAACGCGGGCTCTGGATGGATGCCAGCGGCTTTCACAAGGGGCATGACTTCCTCGAGAATGCGGCCCTTCGGCAGGGCCAGTACCAGCTTGTCTGTAAGTTCCATCATAAATGTCCGGTTTGGTTAAAATATGCGGCGGTTGCCGCTGAAGTCAGAGTGTTTAAAGACGATCAGTCTTCATGATGGGGCCGCTCAAGCGCTTCCCAGTCATCACCCATATCGCTCATCACTGCGTCGATGCATTCGGTGGTCAGCCGGATGGCGGCACCGCCTGCGAAATTCACAAGCACATGGAAGTCCTCACCGTTTTCATGGGCTTCTATATCCAGAAGCTCCAGCACAGTGTCCTTGTCCTTGAGGTCAATTTGATGAAGGCTGGCTTTCAACACACCGTTCAGGTGGAAGCCTGTGCGCACACGCTCGCCCTTGGGGCGGAAAAAGCGGCGCTTTTTTTCCCAGCGGAAGCGGTTGCCGACAAACGCAAAGCGATGCTCTTCGGGCAGCCAGGCGATATCGCCCACCCGCACGGTTGTGTCCTGTAGCAGGCCTGACAGGATTGTCAGTTCCTCGGGGTTTTGCCCCATCAGCTTCAATGGCTTTGTCATAGCGCCCTGGTCCAAACGTCAGAATCGAATGGCAATGTAGGCGGGGAGGCCCACAGCTTCAAGTGGTTTCCCGTTGATCGCGCGTGCAGAAATTCTAACGAAGGGGTATGAGGGTCAGTCCGGCAGGCGTTCCACGTCGGCACCCACAGCCTTGAGTTTTTCCTCAAGCCGTTCATAACCGCGGTCCAGATGATACAGCCGTCTCAGCTCCGTGGTACCCTCAGCGACAAGGGCGGCGAGCGCAAGGCCCATGCTGGCCCTGAGGTCGGTGGCCATCACTGGTGCACCTTTCAGGCGGTTCACCCCGCGCACGGTGGCGCTGGCGCCTGTGACGGTGATGTCAGCCCCCAAACGGCACAGTTCCGGTACATGCATGAAGCGGTTCTCGAAAATGGCTTCGGTGATCACACTGGCGCCGTCAGCCACACAGCCAAGCGCCATAAACTGGGCTTGCATGTCGGTGGCAAAACCGGGGAAGGGCTGGGTTACAATATTGAAACCGCCGATATGGCCGTTTGATTTGACGCGGATGCCGCCGTCTTCCACCGATACAATGCCACCGGCTTCTTCAAGCTTGTCGAGCGTCGCCTGCATGTCGTGGGCGCACGCGCCTTCAAGGAACAGGTTGCCGCGGGTCATCAAGGCCGCCACAGCGTATGAGCCTGCTTCGATCCGGTCTGGCATCACGGTGTGTTCGGCTTTATGAAGCCTGTCCACACCCTCGACCGTAATGGTTTCGTGGCCTGCGCCTTCGATCTTTGCACCCATGGCAATCAGGCAGTTTGCCAGATCGGCGATCTCGGGCTCGCGCGCGGCATTCTCGATCACTGTGGTGCCCTTGGCGAGTGTTGCGGCCATCAAAGCATTTTCAGTCGCGCCCACAGATACAAACGGGAAGCGGATGTTGCCGCCCACAAGGCCTTTGGGGGCGCTGGCGCGCACGTAACCTTCGGCCACATCAATTTCGGCCCCCAATGCCGTGAGGGCCTTCAGGTGCAGGTCAATGGGGCGGGTGCCGATGGCACAGCCGCCGGGCAAGCTTACGATCGCCTCACCCGCGCGTGCCACAAGGGGCCCCAGCACAAGGATGGAAGCGCGCATCTTGCGGACGAAATCATACGGGGCGACGGTGTCGTTGATCTGACCCGCATCAAAGGTGAGGCTGCGGCCCGCGATGCGGCCACCCTGGCCACCGGCCATGGTGACTGTCACGCCCATATGGTTGAGGAGATCAGCCAGCGTGGTGATATCCGCCAGCCGCGGCATGTTATGGAGGGTCAGCGGTTCGGCGGACAGAAGGGAGGCGCACATCAATTTGAGCGCAGAGTTTTTCGCGCCCGAAATCGGAACCGTGCCTTCCAGTCTGTTCCCGCCTTTGATGACCAGTTTGTCCATAAGTGTCCGTGCCTCTCAAAATATTGATGCTGCCATTTGGGTGAATGACAGCATGGTGGCCGCTAATAAAGGCAGCTTGGCGGCATTGCAATGCCCCTTATGGGGCAGGCAGGTTTAAAGCTTCGGCAGGGTCACGCCGGTTTGGCCCTGATATTTGCCCGCGCGGTCGCTATAAGCTGTTTCGCATGGCTCGTTGCCCTGCAGGAACAGGAACTGGCAGGCGCCTTCGTTGGCGTAAATCTTGGCCGGCAGCGGTGTGGTATTCGAGAACTCCAGCGTCACATGGCCTTCCCAGCCCGGCTCCAGCGGGGTCACATTCACGATGATGCCGCAGCGCGCGTATGTGGATTTGCCAAGGCAGATCACCAGCACATCCTTGGGGATGCGGAAATATTCAACGGTGCGCGCCAGCGCGAAGCTGTTCGGCGGGATGATGCACACGTCCGTGTCGCGGTCCACAAAGCTTTTCGGGGAAAAGTCTTTCGGGTCCACCACGGCCGAATCGACATTGGTGAAAACCTTGAATTCGGGCGCCACGCGGGCGTCATAGCCATAGGAAGACAGGCCATATGAAATATTGCCTTCCCTGATTTGCCCATCAACAAACGGTTCGATCATGCCATGCTGTTGTGACATCTCGCGAATCCACTTATCGGACATAATGGCCATTCTAATTCCTCCCCAGTTCAGGCGCGGCGGCATGAGGCTCGCCGGAAAGCTATTTTTGGCATTAGTAAGCCAATCGCTTGTAAGCGACAAGCGATAAACCTACCAGATATGGGATTTGTTGGGCTGGTGGCTGGGTGCCGGACAGGGGGCCGCGCGAAAAGACAAACAGCGGCTGCTATTTAGCGTCGTCTTTGCGGTTGCGGCCCTGTTCCTTGCGGCGGCGCAGGTTCGCGCGCAGGGCTTCAGCAAGGCGCGCCTGTTTTTCAGCGTCTTTCAGCTTGCCGGTATCCTGCCTCACCGTTTGGTCTTTTTCTTTTGTGTCTGCCATGGCCAGAGAATTGCGCCAAACCGCTGCCTTTTTCAAGAGGGAATATAACGGGCATTGTGGATTTCACCAGCATCGCGGAAAGTGGCCTGCAATTGGGTGGCAGGGCATGAAATTACTTATTGACTCATACCCGGGCCGCTTATAGAAGAGCGCACGCAAAGATGTGGCACGCTGCTGTAGCTCAGGGGTAGAGCACTCCCTTGGTAAGGGAGAGG
>JABXIS010000080.1 GCA_013372975.1 Alphaproteobacteria bacterium | reverse complement strand
TGCAGGCCGGTGTTGAACCACTGCGGGCTGTTCGGCGCAGCCATCTGGTTGGAGAGCATGAAACGCATCTCGTCAAAGAAGGTGCGGGCGTCACTTTCGCTGTCGAAATAGCCGCCTTTCCAGCCCCAATATGTCCACGTACCGGCAAGACGGTCAAACACCTGCTTGGCACTGATCTCAGAGCCGAAGCGTTTGTCTTTCGGCATCTTCTTGAGGGCGTCTTCATCCGCTTCCTTGCGCCAAAGCCAAGTCGGTACATTGTCTTCCTCAACCGGCTTCAGAGCCTGGGGAACACCGGCTTTGCGGAAATATTTCTGGGCGATGATGTCTGTCGCCACCTGGCTCCAGTTTGTTGGAACCTCTACATTATCCATTCTGAAGACAATAGAGCCGTCCGGGTTGCGAATCTCGCTGACTGCGGTACGCCAATCCTGGCTGGCATAAGGACAAGACACATCTTTTGTAAAGCGGCGTTCAATACGCATACGGTTCCCCCGTTCGGTTTAGACCCATGTTTCACTGGATTTTGATGCGTAATCGCCTGCAAATCAGCCCCTGCCCAGACGTGCGCGCGCTCCAGCCCCTGAATGTTATTTCCTACTATATCTAGTAGGCGCTCCCTTAACTGGGCCCAATCCTATGTGTGGGAGAGTGCAGGGACAAGGGCAAAATATTGGAATAATGCTGTTGACATTGGCCCTTTTTGTTAGCTGTGGCGTCCGACTCATTGTTTGTCCATGAGTCTTTCCAATTAGGTGTATTTTTCACCATGTTAAATTTTTCTTCAGCGCCTGCTGTCATATATTCGTAACAGAGGTTAAGGGCGTCGACGTGGGCCGAATCACAGCGAGAGAAAATCATGACGCCCCGGAAAAAACACAATTGCGGCATAACAGTCCTGTTGCGCCTTTTCCTTGAAGGGTAAACGTGCTAAACGGGCGCGAATGTTCCCGTAAAGCTATGGAATTAGAAGTATGGCTGGTTTGATTTCTAAATTGTTTTCGTCTCCGATCTTCACTTGGTGGAATTCGGCAACCTTTGGTACGCGCCTGTTTACAAGCCGTAAGGGTGTGAAAGTGGGCGAGGACAACCAGGGCAATATCTATTACCGGGAGAAGAAAGGTACTCGCCGTTGGGTGATCTACAAGAACGGTCCGGTAGAGGCATCCCGCGTTCCTGCTGAATGGCATGGTTGGTTGCATTACACTGTAGATGTACCACCAACCGAGCAGGCGCCTGTTGTGAAGCCTTGGGAAAAAGAGCACCAGCCAAACCTTACAGGGACAAATGAGGCCTATATGCCAGCGGGTGCTGCGGATATGGCCAAACGTGCTGCCACAACATCTGATTATGAAGCCTGGCGCCCATAGGACGTATCTGAAGGACCTGTATGTCAAGCAATCTGGTTGAATCGCTGATTGGTGCACTGGTTCTGCTGATCGCAGGCTGGTTCCTTGCCTTTGCTTACGAGCGCACGGATGGTGCAGTGGCCGACGGCTATACACTTGTTGCGCGTTTTGACCAGATTGATGGGATCGGTGTCGGTTCGGATGTGCGCCTTGCTGGCATCAAGGTTGGATCCGTTGTTTCCAGCACGCTCGACAAAACGAGCTTTCAGGCCATTATTCGGTTTTCTGTCGAAAATGGTGTTGACCTGCCTATTGATACCGCTGCGGCTGTAACCCAGGAAGGATTGCTGGGCGGGAAATATCTCTCTCTTTTGCCGGGAGGTATGGAAGAAACGCTGGCAGACGGCGATGAGATAGAAGAAACCCAGGATTCAGTTGATTTGATCAGCCTCTTCGGAAAGTTCGCGACGGGTGATGCGGGCAAGGAATAAGCATATGTTCGCGGCGGCCCTGTCGCTGCCAATGCTGTTCGCCCTTGGGGCAGGCGCCCAAGAGGAAAGCCATCCGGCTGAGGCCGTTGAGAACATTGCTCACGATATCGTCGTCTTGAGGGCCCTCGACAAGATCACAGCAAGGATCACCGAGCTTGAGGTTCCTGTGGGTAATGAAGCCCGCTTTGGTACGCTGCGCCTCAAGGCACTCTATTGCCGCACCCGTCCGCCCATTGAACCGCCAGAAACATTTGCTTATCTGGAAATTGATGATCTGAAGCGCAATGATACTGTAGAGCGTGTGTTTGAAGGCTGGATGGTAGCTTCAAGTCCAGCGCTAAACCCGCTAGAGCACCCCGTTTACGACGTGTGGGTGATTAACTGCAAAGCAGTAGGGCCAGACGTCCAGTCCCCCAATTCGTGAAAATTGGCTGAGTGAACGGATAGCGCAAGCTTCAGTCGCTCGTGATAGTGTTCTCGTGAAATCTCTTCGGCCCCAAACTGGGCAAGATGCTCCGTTACAAACTGGGTATCCAGCAGGATGAAACGTCCTGCTTTCAGCCGCGCCACCAGATGAACAAGCGCCACTTTGCTGGCGTCAGTCGCTGTATGGAACATGCTTTCGCCAAAGAAAGCACCTCCGAGAGAAACTCCATATAGGCCACCAACCAGCTCACCGCCACGCCAGCATTCCACCGAATGGGCGAAGCCTCGCTCATACAAGTCTGTATAAAGCTCTTCTATGCGCTCGCTGATCCAGGTGGTGTCGCGGCCGCGGGCAGGGCGAGCGCATGCCTTCACCACGTCCCTGAAGGCGCGGTCAGCTGTTACTTCATAAGGTTCTTGCCTCACACGTTTGGCGAGAGACTTGGGAATGTGAAAAGTATCGAGAGGGATGATGCCACGGTCTTCCGGATCAACCCAGAAGAGCTCATCGTCATCCCGGCTATCAGCCATGGGAAAGACACCAGCGGCATAGGCCTGCAGCAATAAATTAGGGGTTATACTTTCGTGCGGCATAACCCCTAATCTACATTATTTTGCGTTGTGCTTCTCAAGGAATTTTTCCAGCCAGTGGATATCATAATCCCCCTTCTGGAATTCCTCGTCGTCCATCAGAGCTTGATGGAGAGGGATCGTGGTGGTTACGCCATCAATCACATATTCCTCGAGCGAACGACGCAAGCGCAACAAGCAGCCTTCACGGGTGTAACCGGAAACGATCAGCTTGGCGACCATGCTGTCATAGTATGGCGGGATCTTGTATCCGGCATATACGGCACTGTCGCAGCGCACATTCAGGCCGCCAGGCGGGTGGTATTGGGTCACCATACCGGGGCTTGGCATGAAAGTGAACGGATGTTCGGCGTTGATCCGGCACTCAATCGCATGGCCAAAGAAGCGGACCATGTCTTGTGTGTAGGAAAGCTTTTCGCCTGAAGCCACCCGGATTTGCTCGCGTACGATATCGATGCCAGTGATCATTTCGGTCACAGGGTGTTCCACCTGAACACGGGTATTCATCTCGATGAAATAGAACTCGCCGTCTTCATAGAGGAACTCGATCGTGCCTGCGCCGCAATAACCGAAGTCGGCCATGGCTTTGGCAACAATGCCACCCATGCGCTCGCGCGTTTCGCTATCAATAACCGGAGAAGGGGCCTCTTCAAGCACCTTCTGGTGACGGCGCTGAAGGGAACAATCTCGCTCGCCAAGGTGAATACAGTTGCCGTGGCTGTCGCCAATCAACTGAAATTCAATGTGACGTGGCTTTTGAAGGAATTTTTCGATGTAGACGGCATCGTCACCAAAGGCAGCCTTCGCTTCCGTGCGGCAAGTCTTCAGTTTGGTGGAAAGCTCTTCAGCGGTACGCACAATCTGCATACCACGGCCACCACCGCCGGCTGAAGCCTTGATGATCACGGGAAAGCCGATCTCTTCGCAAACGCGCGTGGCTTCATCATCGTCCGTAATGCCGCCTTCAGAGCCGGGAACAACCGGGATGCCCAGTTTCTTCACGGTTTCCTTGGCGGTGATCTTGTCACCCATCATGCGGATGTGATCGGCAGACGGGCCTATGAAGGCAATGCCGTGTTCCGCAACGATATCTGCAAAATGCGCATTCTCGGACAGGAAACCATAGCCCGGGTGGATCGCGTCAGCGCCAGTGATTTCGGCGGCAGAAATGATCGCAGGGATATTCAGATAGCTGTCTACAGACGCTGGCGGGCCGATACAGACACTTTCGTCTGCAAGGCGCACATGCATTGCGTCTGCGTCTGCCGTGGAGTGCACAGCAACTGTCTTGATGCCCATCTCGTGACAGGCACGGTGGATACGCAGAGCAATCTCGCCACGGTTAGCAATAAGAACTTTTTTAATCATGGAGAAAGCCCCTATTCAATGATGCAGAGGGTTTCACCGAATTCTACCGGCTGCGCGTCAGCAAAGAAGATTTCCTTCACAGTACCGGATTTGGGTGCAGCAATCTGGTTCATCACCTTCATCGCTTCGATGATCAGGATGGTGTCACCTTCATTGACCTTGTCACCCACTTTAATGAACGGGTCAGCGCCAGGGCTGGCTGCCGTGTAGGCCGTACCAACCATTGGTGCAGGAACCGCACCTGGGTGATCCGCAGGCGTGCTTGCTGGCGCAGGCGCGGCGGGTGCCGCTGCCGGAGCAGGCGCCGGCGCTGCAGCGACAGGTGCTGCAACGGCCGCTGGTGCTGTATAGCTTACGGAACCTGACAGTTCACGAGCAACGCGAATGCGGAAATCATCTTCTTCCACTTCAATTTCAGACAGAGTGGATTTATCGAGAAGCTCGGCAAGCTCGCGAATAAGCTCTTTATATTCTTTAAGTTTTGACATGTAAGTAGGCCCTTAACCCCTAATCAAGATTGGACGCGCAGCATACTGGCAAACGCGTCAATCGCAAGCACATATCCGGTTGCGCCAAATCCGCAAATCACGCCTTCGGCCTGATCAGACACGAATGAGTGGTGACGGAATTCCTCCCGCGCAAACACGTTGGACAAGTGCACCTCAATAACAGGTGTGTTGATGGCTGCAATTGCATCCCGGATTGCTACAGATGTATGCGTATAGGCGGCAGCGTTCAAGACAATGCCATCGGCGCTGTCTGCCGCTTCCTGAATCCAGTCAACAAGTGTGCCTTCATGATTGCTCTGCCGGAAATCGATTTCGAGACCATGGCTGGCTGCATGCTGTTTCAGCATCGATCCAATTTCCGACAATGTAAGATTGCCGTAGGTCTCTGGCTCCCGGCTCCCGAGCAAATTCAGGTTGGGGCCATTCAGGACCATGATCGTCTTTGTCTGCATTTCAGTCATAATCGAATCCAAATGTTTCGACAGATCGCTTGAAGCCCCCTGTATAATGCCATATGCATGGCATGCAAAGCCGCTTCGGCAATTTTCTCGTTGTTTTTCCGCAAGACCCCGTCTTGCGCCAAGGGTTTGATACTTCTGATGCAAATTACAGTGAACGGTGAACCAAAAAAAATGGATGCTGACACAAGCCTGAAAACCTTCCTGGAAGGCCTGGGGCTTGACCCAACAAAGGTAGCCGTAGAACGCAATCTGGAGATTGTGCCGAAATCCACATTTGAGAGTGTGGCCCTTGCGGAAGGGGATCAGTTGGAAATAGTACATTTTATTGGTGGAGGGCATAACGCCGTGACACACACAGACGATAGCTGGACACTTGCAGGCGAGACATACAGTTCACGCCTGATCGTAGGAACCGGCAAATATAAAGATTTTGAGGAAACAGCCAAAGCGGTTGAAGCATCCGGTGCAGAAATTGTGACTGTGGCCGTGAGGCGCGTGAATGTGTCTGACCCCAACCAACCCATGCTGGTCGATTATCTTGATCCCAAAAAAATCACCTATCTGCCGAACACAGCCGGGTGTTTCGATGCCCAGTCTGCGCTCAGAACTCTGCGTCTTGCCCGCGAGGCAGGTGGTTGGGATCTGGTAAAGCTTGAGGTCTTGGGTGACCAGAAAACCCTGTACCCGAATATGCAAGAAACATTTGTGGCCGCCGAAGAGCTGATCAAGGAAGGCTTCAAAGTGATGGTCTATTGTTCTGACGATCCGATTGCAGCGAAGAAACTGGAGGATATGGGCTGTGTGGCCATCATGCCTCTTGGTGCACCGATTGGTTCGGGGCTTGGCATCCAGAACCCTGTACAGATTCGCCTAATGATCGAGCAGGCCAAGGTGCCCGTGCTGGTGGATGCAGGTGTCGGCACTGCGTCAGATGCTGCTGTTGCCATGGAACTTGGCTGTGATGGCGTTCTGATGAACACCGCGATCGCTGAAGCAAAGGACCCGATAAGGATGGCGCGAGCCATGAAGCTGGCAGTTGAAAGCGGCCGGCTGGCCTATCAGGCGGGCAGGATGCCCAAAAAGCGGTACGCAGATCCAAGCTCTCCACTATCCGGGCTTATTTAACCTGACTTTTGCATGGTTATGTAACCAAGGGGCCCGACCGGGCCCTTTTTACTTCCCCTTCAACACTGTTTGCAAAGCATCAACATCATTCGGCAGAAGGATATCTGGTTGCACGCCTTCTGTCATACTCACCTCACATGGAGCCCGGAACTCTTTCATTGAAACCAAAAAGTTCAGGCCTGAATTGCTCAGTGTCATTTGCGTTAGTTCACCGAAAAAGTTGGTAGCCTGCCCGGTTGGTTGGCCAACAATGACGCCAAGATTGTCGCATTTGAATATGCCAGCAAACATGCTTGCACTGGAATAGGTATATCCGCTCGTTAGTAGACGGACTTCGCCATCAAACAGCTGCCCTGGTGAGGGACGTTTTTTGTTTGCTGTGGTATCAGGCTCAGAAACAAGGCTGCCATTCGGCGCGGATAGCGCCTGTTGCAGCGCCGGGTCGTCTCCAATGTCGTCTGCAAAATGGTCTTTGAATTGATCACTCACTTTGATCAAGGATTGCCATTCTCTCATTGGTTTTGACGTCAAATAATGCGCGAGCGTGTCGCCTATGGCGGAATCGCCGCCTTCGTTGTTGCGAAAATCAATCACCAGAAGATTGATGCCCCGTTGCCTGATTTGGGAAAAGGCGTCAGATGCAAATGCATTGAAGGCCTGCGCATCGCGCATCAGGTTAACTTCGATAACTGCTACGTCTGCCAATTTTTCAGGGAAATACAGACGGAAGTTGGGAGTTTGATTCTCGGCTTCTTTCCTCTGGGTGCCTGAACGCGCTTTTTCAAGTTCTTCCGCAGTTAGGCCAGAGATCGGGACAGTGATGCCGGAGGCCAACTGAACATCATAGCTCTCAGCCATACCAAACCCTGCTGCAAGGAAGGGCATGAAAGCCCGACTGTAGACGTCGTCTTTGGGAACAATGTCAGCATATTGGCTGCGGAAGTTCTCCACAATAACTTCTGCGGCATGGCCATTGATTGACAGGATTTCCACGCCCGCATCAAGGGCGTCGTGTGATGTCAGGTTTTCTGCAACGAATAGCTTGTGGCCTTGTACCTTGATACGAAGGGGAAGATGGACTGATTGGCCTTTAGAGATTTCTGAAAAACGTGCGGGTGGGCGTACGAATGTATGGCCATCCATGATGCCTGCGGCATATGGGGCGATAACCCGATAGAAAGTCCATTTGTCCATTGAGGTAGATGCCAACGCGTTTTCGATTGCATCTGCTATAGCCTGCGTTTCGGCTTCGCTTCTATGTCTATATATGTCTGGGTGCACCGCCTCCAGGGCAGACTTGAGCTCTGCAAAATCAGCAAGCATCTCGGAAGGCGGGAGTTTGGGCTCCATCGCATGGCTGGAAATAGATACCAATGATACAATAAGGCTTAAGGTGGCAAATTTCATTATGTCCTCGCTGTCTTTGCTTCTCACATAGTAATTGATTGAGAGATCACACGCAAAATTCGGTAGGACGTTGCGTTGCCGCGCCAAAGAGAAAGGCCGCTCTAATTACCCCGCAGATCATAAAACGGCGCATCCATCTGGCTGCGCCGTTTCTTTCTTATTGGTCGAGCTCTTCAGTTGCATCTTCAAGTGCACGGCCGGTATCTGCGGCTGCTTCCTCGAGGTTGTCACCGATATCATCGTCATCAAAAACAACAACAGCTACCAGAGCGATTACCAGAACACCGAGAAGATATTTGAAAGAATTGTTATTCATTGGATGTCTCCACAAATTGAAATCTGTAGATTTAAATTTGCCAAAGACAAAATCAGGATTCGATAGGGCTCACTTGTCGGGGCGTAAAAATTTGATAAATATCCGTGTTTTCCACCTGGGGTGAATGACAACCGCAGCACCTACTTGACGCTGGCATCAGCCACCTGCTTGCGTGCGCGGGCGACAGCCTCAACCAACCGGTCATAGCCCTCAGCGCCAAGCACAACATCGTTGCCGATGATATAACCCGGCGTACCATCAAAGCCGATATCCTGGCCGATAGACAATGTGTTTCGGATGTTTTTTTCAACCAGCTTGCTGCGCATGTCAGTTTTAAGCTGGGCAACATCAAGGCCGACGCCCGCAGCGATATCATATAGCCGGTCCTCTGTTAAAGAACCCTCGCTCATCATGGTTGCCAGATGAAACTCCTCGAACTTGCCTTGTTTGTGCGCAGCAAGTGCTGCCGCTGCAGCCATGAAGGAGACAGCGGCTTCGCCAGGGCGATCAAGGATCGGGAACTGGCGCGGGATAAGACGAATGTTTCCGTCTTCCTGCACAAGTTTCATGACGGCAGGGAAGTGGCGCCGACAGAAACTGCAACGATAATCAAAAAATTCGACAATTGTGACATCACCATTAGGGTTTCCAAGGACAGGGGCCCCTTGTTCGCGCTCAAGATAATCACGGTACATCTGGATAGTTGGCAGCATCTGGGCCAACGTTTGGCGGCGTTGGAGTTCTCGGATGGCCTTGACCACAATTTCCGGATTCTCCATGAGGTACTCTTCGAGAACACGCTCGATCTTGGCCCGCTCTGCAGCATCAATGTCCTGTGCCTGTGCAGCAGGAAAGGGAAGCATCATTGCCATGCTTGCTGCTGACAATGTCAGGATCAGCTTTTTGCTCACTTTAAACACGTATCGTTTTCCTTAGTCTTCAAATGACAGTCGTCGTTGTCGTTCCTGACGGCGCCGCTGTTTTTCCAATTTCTCTGCGGCTTCCTGGGACACATACAAGATATCCTGTGCGCGCAACCATTCTGATGTACCCATTTTGAAACTTTCCATGGCGCGCTGTGCATGCATAACAGCCATCATCGGCACACCCGCTGAATAAAAGCGCTCCGCCGTTGCGAGGCTTGCTTCAGCGTCACGCCCTGACCAGGCATAGGCTTTCGCCAGATTAAACCACGCAAAAGTATTGCCTGAGTCCTGACGCGTTGCATCCTCAAGTATGGGAATCGCCTTTTCCATTAAATCAGGGTCTTCTAGAGAAACCATCGCCTGTCCATAGGCAGTAGCGATCAGAGGTTCTCTGGGCCCCAGATCGACTGCTTGCTTGAATACAGGGAGCGATTCTCTTACCCGACCGTTTTCAAACAAAATTTGCCCCATAATCTCATAGAAATAGGGGTTTTGTGGCTCGGATTCGACCAAAGCTTTCGCTTCGGTCAAGGCCAGATCCCACTCCAATGATTTATGATATGCGTAAACGCGGGCATATCGGGCTGCGATACTTGTGTCGCTTGGCGGGTATTTTCTCAGCGTTCGGCGTGGTTCGTAAAGATACCCCATCAGTTTGGCCTTAAGCCGCTGAAATTTCTCTTCAAGCGCGGGGTTAGGGGGCTTTTGATAGGATGGACTTGTTTCTACCGCCTGCTGAAGCTGCAGAATACGCACACGGTTTAATGGGTGGGACCGCACATAGGGATCCTGCCGCACCTGCGCAAGAATCTCCTGATCCCGTAGTTTGTCAAAGAAACGAATCATACCTTCACCGTTGATCCCAACAGTTTCCAGATATTTGGCGCCGGCAAGATCGGCCTCACTTTCCTGGCCGCGCGTATAGGCAAGGAACTGACCCTGAGCGACGGATTGCCCCGCCATCATGATGCCCATGCCGGCATCTGTACCGCCAGCAAGGATTGCGGCCGCGCCAAGTACCATAGACAAGATAGAAGCGGTACCTGCGTTGGCATAGGCTTCACCGCGGCGAAGCCTGTGTCCGCAGGCGATATGGCATGTTTCGTGGGCCATAACGCCGAGAAATTCGGTGACATCATCGGCGGCCAGAATAAGGCCTGAATGAATGAAGATGTTCTGCCCACCTGTCACGAAAGCGTTGATGGAGTTTTCATGCAGCAGATACATGTGAACGGATTGCGGGGTCAGGCCCGCCGCGCGAAAGATCGGATCTGAAGATTCGTGAAGAAAGGCCTCCGTCTCTGCATCTCGCAGGATGGACTGTGCAAACGTCTCGACTGGCGTTATGAGCCACAATGCCAAACCAATAATAATTTTATACGGGCCTGATCGCACCTATCTTCTCCATTGTTTCCGCCACGCTATGGGCTGATGGCTTAATCGTCAATGAACATCCCATGACAAGGATGTGAGGCAAGGCGGTTTCCTAAAATAAAAAGGCGGCGAAGCTATGGCCTCGCCGCCTGTTCATAAGTATTGGCTATATTAGCCAAAAGTGCGTTGCCACCAACCTTTACGTTTCGGGCCGCTATCGCCCTCTGAGTCAGATGCAGCGCTTTCTGAACCGTCACCGTCTGCAGACACAGAAATCTTCTGCACTGGTTTGTCCACAGGTTTAGCAGCCGCCTTCTTAGGCTTTGCCTCGGCCTTGGCTGGGGCAGGGGCTTCTACGACTTCTGCTTCCGCTTTTTTGGTTGTGCGGCGTCGACGTGGCTTTGGCTTTTCCTCAGCCTCTGGTGCCTCCGGCGCTACCTCAACAGTGTCAGCTTCCGCTTTTTTGGTTGTGCGGCGCCGACGTGGCTTTGGCTTTTCTTCAGCCTCTGGCGTTGCCTCAGTAGCGTCAGATTCCGCTTTTTTGGTCGTCCGGCGACGGCGTGACTTCGGCTTCTCTTCCGCGTCAAGGGCCTCCGAATTTGCATCCGCCGCTTCTGCTTCCGGTTTCTTCGCCGAACGGCGGCGACGAGGCTTCGGCTTTTCTTCAACCACAGCTTCATCTGCGGAGCCTTCTACAGCTGCGGCAGCGTCTTTGCTTTCCGCTGTCTCTGACTGGCCTTCATCTGCACCTTCGGCGTTGTTATCAGCCTTCTTGCGGCGAACACGGCGACGCTTTGGCTTTTCTTCGCTTGCTTCAGGGGAGTCAGCCTGGGCCGCTTTGTCTTCAGGGGCCTTTTCAGCGGCTTCCTGAGGCTGTTCACCGGCATCATTATCGTCTGGGCGATTATCCCGCCCCCTGCGACGACGACCGCCTCGGCTGCCCCGACGACGGCGCGGCTTGTCAGATTTCTCGTCTGATTGCTCGTCACTTGCGTCGGTGTCGTCGCCTGAGTCGTCAGTTTCTTCTGAAGACTGTGCTGCAACTTCCGCATTTTCATTCTGTTCGCCCCGACGACGGCGCCGGCGACGACGACGCTTACGGCGTGGCTTGTCTTCTTCGTCTGAAGTTTCTTCGGTGCGCGCTGGCATTGAACGTTCTTCAGGTTCAACAGATATGCTGTCATGTGTTACAGCCTGTTCAGCAGCGCGCTCAGGCTTGCTGCCTGGCGTAATGGCTTCACGGGTGATTTCCACTTCCGACGGGCCTGCAGAAGGCGACGAAACGACTTCAATCGTAAAGTCATAGCGCGTCTCGAGTTCCGTGAGCATTGAGCGTTTTTTGTTCAGGAGATAGATAGCCACATCCGGGCTTGCAGTTACCCGAACGATCGAGCTCCGACCACGGATGCCTTCTTCTTCCAGTTGACGAAGAACCATCAGGGCGGCGGACTCGACTGACCGTACAATGCCAGTACCAGAGCAAGCCTGACATGTTTCCATGCTCACTTCCAAAAGGTTCGGGCGCAGGCGCTGACGTGACATCTCCATCAGGCCAAAGCTGGATATCCGACCAACCTGGATGCGGGCCCGGTCGTTTTTCAGCACGTCTTTCATACGACGCTCAACGGCCCGGTTATTGTTGCGCTCTTCCATGTCGATGAAATCGATAACAACAAGGCCAGCCATATCACGCAGGCGCAGTTGGCGAGCAACTTCTTCTGCAGCCTCAAGGTTTGTCTTGAGGGCTGTTTCTTCAATATTGTGTTCGCGCGTGGAACGACCGGAATTCACATCGATTGAAATCAAGGCTTCTGTCGGGTTGATTACAATATAACCACCGGATTTCAGCTGAACCACAGGCTGGAACATGGCTTCCAGGTGGTTTTCTACCTGATAGCGATGGAACAGCGGAATACGGTCGCGATAGTGTTGAACTTTCTTGGCATGGCTTGGCATCAAAAGCTTCATAAAGTCTTTTGCTGCGCGATAGCCTTCTTCGCCTTCAACCAGAATTTCATCTACTTCACGCGTGTAGAGGTCACGAATGGTACGCTTAATCAGATTACCTTCCTCGTAAACGAGGGTAGGGGCAACAGATTCCAGTGTGCGTTCGCGGATACCGTTCCACAGGCGCATCATATATTCATAGTCGCGCTTGATCTCTGTTTTCGTCCGCTTCATGCCAGCGGTACGAACGATCAGGCCCATCTCTTCAGGAACCTCAAGATCCGAAATCATTTTCTTGAGGCGCTTGCGGTCTGTGGCGCTAGAGATCTTGCGGCTGATACCACCGGAATGAGTGGAGTTAGGCATCAATACGCAATAGCGGCCGGCAAGTGAGAGGTATGTGGTCAGCGCAGCGCCTTTGTTGCCGCGCTC
>JABXIS010000033.1 GCA_013372975.1 Alphaproteobacteria bacterium | reverse complement strand
GTCAGTTCTTTAAGGTCCTGAAGATCGGCCATGTCGCTTACCTCTTGTTCTTCGGGTTCATTGCAGCAACGTCGAGAACCTGAGGCTCTTGTGCGGCATGTGGGTGCTCAGCGCCTGCATATACACGCAGGTTGCGCATTTGTTGACGGCCAAGCGGACCCTTAGGGATCATACGCTCGATCGCTTTTTCGATTACACGCTCTGGGAAACGGCCAGTCAGGATCTCGCCTGCAGTCGCAGACTTGATACCACCTGGGTGACCAGTGTGACGGTAGTAAACTTTGTCAGCAAGTTTCTTGCCGGTCAGTTTTACTTTTTCAGCGTTGATAACAATTACATTGTCACCGCAATCCATGTGCGGTGTGTAAGTTGGCTTGTGCTTGCCACGGAGAACAACTGCAACAGCCTGAGCCAGACGACCAAGAACTACGTCTTCTGCGTCAACTACGAGCCATTTCTTCTCGATCTCCGAAGGTTTTGCGGAATAAGTTTTCATCGCAATTTTGCCTCGGTTACCGGAAACCCGGTGTTAAACTCTCAATACCTGAAAGGCGGGAAATCCCCACATCTCGGTTCGTGGCGGGCAATATATGCAGTTTTCCGATCCAGTCAACATGTATTTTCGCGGCAATATCCAAATTAATTCAATAAAATCAATTCACTAACTTTGCGGTAATTAAATACCCCACAGAATTCGGCTAATTTTCTGCTCTTTCAGGCGTTGCCCGTCCGAAAATGACAAAGGCGGCGCAATATTACGCCGCCTCCATATAATGATGAGGATGAGCCAAACCTTCAGTCGATCTGGCGTTCGATCCAGGTCATGTAATCCGTGTTGCCACCAATGATTGGCAGAACAGTGATGCAAGGCACCTCATAGCTGTGCAACTCTTTGATACGGGAAATTGCCGCTTCAACATTGCGGCGAGCAGTCTTCATGAAAACGGTGACTTCATTCTCCAGTTGGATGATGCCGTCCCATTCATAAATTGATCGCGTACCGCTGTTTACATTAGCGCAGGCCACAATACGCTCTTTTACAAGTGCGGTGGAAATATGCACGGCCACATCTTCGCTTTCGGCCATGACATAAATAGTCACATACTCTGATTGTTGTTCTTCTTGTTGGTCGCTCACTGTGCGATCCTCCCTCGCTGTTTATGCATTATATTTATCATTGCCGCCAATACCAACACACCGCCGCCTTGGTGGGCGGTCCCCCAACTTACAGGGATATCTTTCAGTAGCATGACGATACCTAACAACATTTGCACGCCAACCGCCGCAATCAAGAGGTAACTTGCCTTTTTTAAAGTTTCGTCAGCCGTGCGCGCTAACAAGGCAATAGCCAACACACATAACGTCAGCGCATAAGCGCCCAACCGGTGATCAAACTGCACGGTAATTGCATTATCCAACAGGTTTTTCCAAAATGGCTCCATCACCCACAGGCCGTCGGGAACAAATGTATCCCCCATCAATGGCCAAGTGTTGAAGATATGCCCGGCTTTCAGACCAGCAACAAGTGCGCCCATAACAAGCTGTAAGACCAGGATGACCATGGCTGTGTGTGTCAGCCGTTTCAGAACCGAAGGAATAGCGCCAGCGGGTTTCGGATTCAAAAGTGAAAGAGCTGTCCAAAACAGCGCGCCAAAAATCAGCAGGGCAAGCGACAGATGCGCTGTCAAACGATAATGGCTCACAGCCGGTTCATCCACCAGCCCTGATTTGACCATATACCACCCCAGTAGCCCTTGCAGGCCACCTAGGACGAATAGAACGACCAGTTTGGGCTTATATCCTGCAGGAACGCGCCCTTTGGCCCAAAACCAAACCATAGGCACAAAAAAGAACAGCCCGATCAAGCGTCCCAGAAGGCGATGTCCCCATTCCCAGTAGAAGATTCCTTTGAAGTCTTCCACGCTCATATCGTAGTTCTTGAGCTTGAACTCCGGGCTTTGCTGATACTTTGCGAACTCTGCGTTCCAGGCCTCATCACCGATCGGCGGCAAAACACCTGTTACTGGGCGCCACTCAACCATCGACAGGCCCGATTCCGTTAGCCGTGTCGCACCGCCCACCACGACCATGGCAAAGACCATGAAAGCCATGAACAACAACCAAAATCCGACCGCGCGGCGGTCTCTATCGTGAGTTTGAAACATCATGCTGGCTTGCTAGCCCGAACTGGCGCCAAGAGCAAGGGACATTGTGTCCCACTGGGCATAGAGGCGCCATCCCCGCGCATCACCCGTTCCGCCGATAGCGCAACAGCCAATATTCAACAGCCTGAAGACCGTAAAATATGATAACTCCCAGCGTGGTCAGAAGGATCAGGCCAGCAAACATCTTGTCTGTCTGCAACCTGTTACCCGCCTCCAGGATTCGCCAGGCGATCCCCGTAGCACCACCCGAACCGGCGACAAATTCGGCAACCACTGCGCCAATGAGCGCAAGACCGCCACTTACCTTCAGGCTGGCCAATAGATAAGGCAAAGCAGTAGGCCAAGACAGTCCCCAGAACCGCTGCCACGGGCCAGCACCATACAGTTTGAACAGGTCTTCGAGGTTGCGGTCTGTTGCCCGGAGCCCTGCTGACATGTTTGTCAGGATAGGAAAAAAGGCAGCGAGCCAGGCAATGATAGCAAGTGCGCGTTCCACATTATCAATACCTACCCAGATCAACACAAGTGGTGCTATTGAGACAATTGGCGTTACCTGCAGGATCACCGCAAAAGGATAGACCGCACTTTCAAAGTGTTTTGACAGGGAAAATAAAAGAGCCAGCCCGACACCGCTCACCACAGCACAAAACAATGCAATCATTGTAATCTTGAGAGTGGAAAACAGGGACATCAGAAGGGAATTGAAATCCCTCAGCAAAGCGTGCCAAACATCCACTGGCGCAGGAAGAATAAATTTAGATATTTCAAATATTTCTATAGATAAACTCCACAAAAACATTAATCCGAAGAGGGTACCAATAGGCAAAAGAAATCTAACCATTCTCCCGCCTCCCCGTCGCAAGCAAGGCTGCGATTTTACTAACGGCATCAAGATATTGTTTGGATGTGCGTACAGCCTCCGCCCGCTGTCCCCGATCCAGTTCAGGCGATATCTCACCTATAATCTTCCCATTGCCCATCACCAGTATTCGGTCGGCCAGATAGGCTGCTTCATAAAGGCTGTGTGTTACAAACAGCCCGCCAAAGCCCTTCTCCGCCTTTAGCTGCAGCATCAAATCATTCATCTGGAATCTCAAAATTTCGTCCAGCGCCGCAAAGGGTTCATCCATAAAGAGAATGTCAGGACTGGCCGACAGGGCCCGGGCTATGGATACCCTCATGCGCTGGCCACCTGAAAGGGCCGCTGGGTAGCGATCGTTCAGCCCCGCCAAATCGACTGCCGCCAGTAATTCATCGACATTCGGGACGGCCAATTCCGCACCGCTCAGCTTATGGGGTAGCAGCACATTTTCTTTTACCGTAGCCCAGGGCATCAAGGCAGCGTCCTGAAAAACAATCCCCGGCCTGAGTGTTCGGTCCAAGGACCACTGAACGCTGCCCTTATTCGGTGTCTCAAGGCCAGCCAAAAGGCGTAATAGTGTAGACTTTCCGCATCCACTTGGCCCCAACAAGGCAACAAACTCGCCATTGGCAATTCTCACCGCTGCGCCGCCCAGAATTGGCTCGCCATCAACATATGAAAAAGCCAGGTCCGTAGCCGAAAGCATCAGTGTGCCGATCCATTTCCGAGAAACTCAAGCGTATAGGCTCGGCTGTAGTCAATGTCTGACGATACAATTCCAAGCGCCGACATCTCTTCAAAGAAACGTTTCCAACGAGCGTCAGTCATTTGACCAACAGCGGCCGCTGTTCCAAGCATCTCATTGTCGCGCATAGCTGTGATAGCATAAGCGATAAGTTCGTCTGTCATCTCAGGGTTATCTCGAAGTATCAAAGCGTTGCCTGGATCTGGATTGCCCCAGATATAATCCTGCCAACCCTCGATAGATGCGGCTACGAATTGGCGCACCAGTTCGGGATTATTCTCGATGAATTCTCCCCGCGCCATAACCATCGATGAATAGCCAGGATAGCCTTCATTGGCGAACAGGAAGACTTTGGGCTTCACGCCTGCCTGGCTCGAGGCCGTAAAAGGTTCCGAAGAAAGATAGCCTTCCTGCACAGTGTTCCGGTTGGCAAGCCAAGGCGCGAGTGAATAGGTGTATTTTCTGATCTGACTGTCTTTGAAATCAAACCGGGCTTTCAACCAGGGCCAGAAGGTGCCGACAGCGCTATCCGATATAAAAACCGGCATTCCGCGTAGGTCTGAAATTCGCTCCGCCTTCACATGCGGATGCACCATCAATACCTGCGGATCCTTTTGAAAAGCGGCCATGACGGCTTTGACATCAGCGCCAGCAGCAACAAGATTCAGGGGTTGGAAATTATTGGAAGCCATCGCAATATCAAGCGCTCCAGCGGCCATCAATCGCGGATTGTCCACCTGGGGCCCTCCGGGACGGATAGTTACAGCCAACCCTCGCCGTTGATAGAAGCCTTTGGCCAGTGCCTGATAAAAGCCGCCGTGCTCGGCCTGCGCTTTCCAATCGGTCGCAAATGTTATTTTGACAGGCTCTGCACCGGCCGAATACGTACCGATGCAGAAAAGAATAATGCATGCAAAAAATCTGGTCATGAAGCGACTATACCGGCATGGGCCAGATGGTCAAAACCAAAGCAGTGTCTGGTTACACTTTAATACAAAGCGTTAACGACGTTTTTTCCGACGGCTTTCATAAGGGTTTGCACCCTTCTTCATAATAAGCCTGATGGGTGCGCCGGGAAGGTCAAAGTCACGCCGCAATTCGTTTTCCAGATAGCGTCTGTAGCTGTCGGGCAAGTCATCAGGCCGGTTACAGAACATCAGAAATGTAGGTGGTCGTGTCTTGATCTGCGCACCGTACCGAATTTTGATGCGACGACCGGCAACAGATGGAGCCGGATGCTTTTCAAGTGTATCCGCCAACCACTGGTTAAAGGCAGATGTTGGCACACGGGCATTCCATACTTCATAAGCCTCGGCAACCGCAGGCATAAGGTGCTGAATGCCTTTTTCCGTGAGGGCTGAGAATTTAACCACCTTCACGCCCTTCAACTGCGGTAGGCTGCGGGTTAGTGCGTCCATTAGCTGACGCTGTGCCTCAAGTCGGTCCGGCACGATATCCCACTTATTGAGGGCAATCACAAGGGCCCTGCCCTCGTCAACCACACGTTCTGCAATTTTTAGGTCCTGTTTTTCGATACCCATTTCGGCATCCAGCATTAGAACCACAACCTCTGCGAATTGGACGGCGCGAAGAGTGTCACCGACAGAGAGCTTTTCAAGCTTTTCTGTCACCCGAGCACGTTTGCGCAATCCAGCCGTATCAAACAGCTTGACGGGAAGTCCGTCCCATTCCCAATCAACGGCGATAGAGTCACGGGTTAATCCGGCTTCAGGGCCTGTAATCAAACGGTCTTCGCCTACGAGGGCATTAATTAGGGTTGACTTGCCAGCATTAGGCCGGCCGACAATTGCCAGCCGAAGTGGACGCTCTTCTTCCTGCTCAGCTTCTCTGTCAATAAACTCATACTCTAGATCACCCTCGGTCGGACCGCGGTCAACTTCTTGGGCTTCCTGAGTAAGGTCTTCGTCATCTTCGCCCTCGTAAGGATCGATACCGACTTCCTTCAACCCATTCACGATAGCTTGATAAAGCTCTGCCAAGCCATCACCATGTTCCGCTGAAAGACCGATTGGTTCGCCGAGACCAAGGCTATAGGCCTCGTAAATATTGTCGATTACAGCGTTACCTTCGCACTTATTGGCCGCGAGGATAACGGGCTTGTCGCCGCGACGCAGCCAAAGGGCAAAATGCTCATCCATTGGGGTAACGCCCGCGCGAGCGTCATAAAGCATTAGTGCGATATCTGCTTCGCGAAGCGCCATTTCGGTCTGCCGACGCATGCGATCTGACAATGAGCCAGGTTCTCCCTCCTCAAGTCCCGCAGTATCGAAGATGCGGAATTCAAGGTCGGCGATCGAGCCCTTTCCTTCCCGGCGATCGCGTGTCACGCCAGGAGTGTTGTCAACAATGGCAATCTTCTTCCCAACCAGCCGGTTGAAAAGCGTGGATTTGCCCACATTTGGCCGCCCAACGATGGCGAGAGTGAAAGTCATTTTATATACTTCTCAAGTGTACCACTTATCAGCGATAAGCAACGAGTTCGCCGGTGTCGGTGAGGACTACAAATGTGCCGTCGACAACTATTGGCGCCAATGATGAGCCTGAAGGCAATTTGACAGCGCTGATGACTTCACCAGTATACGGAGATACGCTCATGGTATAGCCATGAGAGCTGGTAACCAACAAGCGATCACCCGCAAGAACCGGTCCGTTCCATTTAATCAGGTCGCGGCGTTTTTCCTGGTCCTGAAAACGCTGAAGCTGAGAAACCCAGCGGATTCGCCCATCGCCGAGCGCTACACAAACTACTTGTGCATCGATTGTTGTCAGGAATGCAAAGCCCCCCGCGACCACTGGCATGTTAACGCCGGCTACGTCGGCTTCCCAAGATCTTTCACCTGTGCGCATATCAATCGCCACCATGCTACCGGCATGGCTAAGGGCATAAACTTTGCCACCGTCAATTACCGGTGCTCCGTCGATGTCAGAAAGTGTCGCAAGCGGTGTAAGGCGGCGGGAACTGGAGAGTGTGTCTTGCCACAGAATGCGCCCATTGTTACCGCGTAGGGCGATCAACTCGCCGGATGACAAGGCATTCACAACTGTGTTGTCAGCGACTGCAGGCGCAGCAGCACCCAACATGCCTGCATTTTCAGCAATACCAACCTGGTCCCAAATCAATTCGCCGTTGTTCGCATTCAGTGCAACCATCTGGTTGTCATGTGTAATTGCAAAGACACGACCGTCAGCAACTGTTGGAGCGCCTCGAAATGGAACAATGCCGCTGTAACGCCATTGTTCGCGCCCACTATTGGCATCAAGTGCGACCACGATACCGTGGCCGGATGTGGCAAAAACAGAGCCTCCAGAATAGGCTACACCGCCACCGAAACCCACTTTGCTGCGTTCTTCCGAATTTTCAATTTCAGTCTTCCAGAGGCTTCGACCGTCTGTAAGATTATGCGCGGACACAGTACCCCGTACATCAACGGCGAATACTTTTCCGTCTGCCGCCACAGGACCCGTAACCAAACGCTCATATTTCTGGCTGCCGCTACCAATGCTCTTCCGCCATGCAAGCGACAGTGTGTCACCAAGTGCCACATGAACGGGCGTGTGACTGGCGTTACCACCTTCCTGGGCCCAGTTTCCATTGCGGTATGGCTGTGGAAGCACAACCTGCAAACCGGAAATGGCTGAATCAGCATTCAATGTCTGGGTCGACGTGAGGATTGAAATGCGCTCGCGACCGCCATCATCGTATTTATTCTTGGATTCCTTGCCCTTGAACATGCTGCAAGCTGAAACAGCCAATACTGTTGTCAGAAGAAGCCCAGCCCGTGCGATTTTCGATCTGGTCAAGCTCATGGCGTATCCCCTTCGGCAGCGTCATTCGCTTCTTCGGTCTCGGCGGAAACAGCCGTAGCGCCAGCGGAAAACTGCTGAGCCTCAATAAAGTTTCTAAACTGGGTTGCCCGCTCCTGTATGGTTTGCGGTGTCTCGGCATCGTCGGCCAACAAAATGAACTTTTGTAAGGCGGCGTCAATTTCGCCCTGCTGTAGATCGATCAAGGCCAACTGTTCCTGAGCAGAGAAATACCAAGCCTTTCCCATGATCGCGATAGTCGTCAGCTTCCCTTTAGCAGAATCAAGCTCGCCTGAAACAGATGCCTGAAGCATTGCCGATTTTAGGGTTGCAAGTTCACGAATAAGGGAATCGGCAGAAGTGTCAGCCGCCACAGCGTCATAGGAAGCCATCGCTTCAGCAAGCTTGCCTTCTTCAACCTGCGCGCCAGCTGCTCGCATGCGCGCTAGTGCCTGGTAACCACCTGCATCCAGATTGGCAATAGCGTCTTGCCATGCTGTGGTAGCGTCGGCGCCTTCCTCGGATGCGGCCTGGATAGCTGCCTGAAACACCTCAGACTGGGCCTCTTCAAGGCTCGCGACACGATTATTGTATACTTCGCGCCCAGCCACCACGAGAACGACACCAACGGCGCCTCCGATGACATACTTTCGGGTGGCTTGCCAAAGCCGCATCATACGCTCGCGACGAACTTCCTCGTCGACTTCCTGCGTTACCAAATCGGAATTAAGGTCCGACACACGAAACTCCCCAGACAAAGCCGACTGTCAAAACCTGACAATCGGCACAAAATTAAATCCACTAAAGGGCACATACCCTTTCAATTGGCGGCTACAATAGCCAAACCGCCCAAAAGACGCAAACCAAGAAACGCCTATTTGTCCGGCAACCGTTCCACCCTGCCAGACAACATGGGATTGTGTTGATTTTTCGGCAAAAACTGTGGGACCGACCGCCTTAGCTGTTGGCCCCACGCATTTTGTAGGTGTGCTCTTCCGCTGGGAAGGTACGATTCCGCACTTCGTCGGCATATTCTGCGATGGCGCCTTCGATGTCCCGACCAATTTCGGCGAATCGCTTCACAAATTTTGGATTGATGGCGAACAGACCCAGCATGTCCTCAGTAACCAGAATCTGGCCATCACATGCATTGGAGGCACCAATACCAATAACTGGTACTGCAATTTCGTCTGTCACTTTTCTCGCTAATGGTTCCGCTACACCCTCAAGGACAACGGCGAAGGCACCTGCCTCTGCAACCGCCTTGGCATCCTCAATGATTGGGGCCCATTCATCCACTGTTCGGCCACGCGCGCCATAACCGCCATGGGCGTGTACAGACTGAGGCATCAACCCCACGTGGCCCAGAACAGGAATGCCGCGGTGCGTCAGAAACCTGACGGTCTCCGCCATTTCGATGCCGCCTTCAAGTTTGACTGCCCCTGCCCCGGTTTCAGACAGCACACGAGCCGCATTTCGGAATGCTTGCTCTTTAGATTCTTCATAGGAACCAAAAGGCATATCGATCACGACCAAGGCCTGCTTTGCTCCGCGACAAACGGCGCGGCCATGGCGGATCATCGTCTCAAGGTCCACACCCAGCGTACTATCAAGGCCATACAGCACCATGCCAACGCTATCCCCAACCAGCAACAGGTCGCAATGCTGATCAAGCCTTGCAGCCATTGGCGTGATATATGCTGTCAGGCAAACAACAGGGGTGCCCCCCTTTCGTTGCGCGATATTTTTTGCAGTCTGTTGCCGTTTCGGCCGTGCGTCTACGGTAACATCTTTGCTGGTGGTGGACATGAAAGCTCTCCTCAACCGTGTTTGCGGCTAATATAGTCGTATTTTACAGCATTAAAAGGAAAAGGCCCCAATACATATGCAGAGGGGTCCCATACAGGTTTGGCTACTTGTAACGCCCAAGGTTGACCTATGTCGCGCCTGCACTAGATTCTTCCCAATGAAAACCCACCCAGGGGTCAAGGAGAAAAAACGTGCCTGAAATTACCATATTTGGCTGGTTCCACACGATCATTGGTATCGCCGCACTCTTGTCCGGTGTGTATTCTTTAGTGAAATTCCGAATTATTCGCTTTGCAGATACCACGGGCAAAACCTACTTGTTCTGCACGCTTCTGGCCGCCGCGTCTGCCCTTGGGCTTTATAACGCAACGGGGGAATTCAACAAGGCCCACATCCTCGCAATTCTAACACTCGGTGCACTGGCGGTTGGCAGGATTGCTGAAACAACACAGCTGTTCCGCCAATTCTCAAGCTATATTCAGGCCACGAGTTACACCGCCACCTTCCTGTTTCATATGATACCGGCAATCACGGACGGTTTGATGCGCCTTCCCGTCAGCGACCCGATAGTGAAGTCGGTGGAAGATCCGCTGTTGAAGCAGTTTTATCTGGCCTTCCTGATTGGATATCTTGTTTTGCTTGCGTCTCAGCTCCTGTGGCTGCGCAAACAAAAAGAGGCGGCATAAAAGCCGCCTCTGCATAACTTCTATTCCCACTCAATGGTTCCCGGTGGTTTCGATGTAACATCATAGACCACGCGGTTAATGCCGCGCACCTCGTTGATGATACGCGTCGCCACCCGGCCCAGAAATTCATGAGGAAACGGATAATAATCAGCGGTCATGCCATCAGTGGAATTCACGGCACGAATGGCACACACATGGTCGTAGGTGCGTGCATCACCCATCACGCCGACCGTTTTAACCGGCAATAGCACGGCAAACGCCTGCCAGATGCTGTCATAAAGGCCCGCATTGCGGATCTCTTCCAGATAGATGGCGTCTGCTTTACGCAGGATATCGGCTTTCTCACGGGTGATTTCCCCCGGAATGCGAATGGCGAGGCCCGGCCCCGGGAATGGATGACGGCCAACAAAATCTTCATGCAGGCCGAGTTCCCGACCAAGCGCACGAACTTCATCCTTGAACAGCTCACGAAGTGGCTCAACAAGGTCCATATTCATACGCTCGGGCAAGCCGCCCACATTGTGGTGCGATTTGATG
>JABXIS010000085.1 GCA_013372975.1 Alphaproteobacteria bacterium | reverse complement strand
CCCAACAGATATAAGATATTACAGAAGGAACGATCATGCCTAAGGTGCTGATATCCGACAAAATGAGCCCACTTGCCGAAGCCACATTCAAAGAGCGCGGCGTGGAAGTTGACTATAAGCCCGGCCTTGACAAGGACGAGCTTCTGAAAATTATTGGCGATTATGATGGCCTTGCCATCCGGTCTTCCACAAAAGTAACGCCCAAGGTGCTTGAGGCCGCCAAGAATCTGAAGGTTGTTGGCCGCGCCGGCATCGGCGTGGATAATGTGGACGTGCCAGCCGCCACCAACGCCGGTGTAGTTGTGATGAACACGCCGTTCGGTAACTCCATCACCACAGCCGAGCACGCGATTGCCATGATGATGGCGCTTGTGCGCCAAATCCCGCAGGCGAATGCGTCCACGCACGCTGGTAAGTGGGAAAAATCCAAATTCATGGGTATGGAAATCACTGGCAAAACGCTGGGCCTGATCGGTTGCGGCAATATCGGTTCTGTGGTCGCTGAGCGGGCGCTTGGCCTGAAGATGAAAGTGGTTGCCTATGATCCGTTCCTGGCGCCAGAACGTGCGGCGGATCTCGGGATCACCAAAGTTGAGCTTGATGACGTATTTGCAAAAGCTGATGTCATCACGCTGCATACGCCGCTTACTGATCAAACCCGCGGTGTTGTTGGTGCGGAAGCCTTCAAGAAGATGAAAGACGGCGTGCGCATCGTGAACTGTGCGCGTGGTGGCCTGATCGACGAAGCGGCGCTCCTTGATGCCCTCAATAGCGGCAAGGTGGCTGGTGCTGCGCTCGACGTGTTCGAAGTTGAGCCCGCGACCGAAAACCCGCTCTTTGGCCATGACAATGTTATCTGTACGCCGCACCTTGGGGCTTCCACTACGGAAGCACAAGTGAATGTAGCCCTTCAGGTGGCTGAGCAGATGGCTGATTACCTGCTGACAGGCGGTGTAACAAACGCCCTGAATATGCCGTCCCTCAGCGCCGAGGAAGCGCCGAAGCTGAAGCCATACATGGCGCTGGCGGAACAGATCGGAGGTTTCGCGGGCCAACTCACGGAACATGGCCTGAAGCGTATCATGGTTGAATATGAAGGTGCGGTGGCCGAGCTGAACACCAAGCCACTGACGGCTGTGGTGCTTGAAGGCCTGCTGTCGCCGTTGATGTCTAGCGTGAATATGGTCAATGCACCTGTTATCGCCAAAGAACGTAATATTCAGGTAACTGAAGTGAAGCATGATCGTGAGGGCGATTATCACACGCTGATTAAGCTGACTGTGGAAACCGAAAAGCAGACCCGGACAGTGACCGGTACGCTGTTCGCCAATCAGGCGCCACGGATTGTGGAAGTCAACGGGGTACGACTTGAGGCAGAAGTTGAAAAGAACATGCTTTATGTCATCAACGACGACAAGCCGGGCTTCATTGGCGCGCTTGGTTCGCTTCTTGGCTATAACGGCGTGAACATCGCGACCTTTGCCCTTGGCCGTAAGATAGAAGGCGAAGAAGCAGTATGTTTGGTGGCTGTGGACACTGAAGTTCAGGACATTGTGCTTGACCAGGTGGCTGCACTCGCGCATGTACGGCAGGCAAAACGTCTAACGTTCTAAAATTAACCAGAGGGGCCACGCTTAGTGGTCAATAGACACGTGAATGGTCCATTGAAACAAGTGGCGGGCAACGCATATGCCCGTCAGGCACTACTGCCGGAAGGCTTTCGTGATCAACTCGCACCAAAGGCTGAGCAGGAAGCTGCCTTGGTGCGTGGCTTGGTGGATACATTTCTGTCGCATGGATATGATCGTGTGGCCCCGCCTCTTGTCGAGTATGAAGACAGCTTGCTGGTTGGTGCGGGGAAAACCCGTGCCAAGCAGATGTTTCGACTGATGGACCCTGACACCCAGCGCATGATGGCTGTTCGGGCTGATATGACGATCCAGATGGCGCGGCTGGCGTCCACGCGCCTCGCGGATGCTCCGCGCCCACTTCGCTTGGCATATACAGGCAACGTACTCCGCACCAAGGGCAGTCAATTGCGCCCGACCCGTCAGTTTGTTCAGGCAGGGGTGGAGCTTGTTGGCAGCCCTAGCCTGGAAGCCGAACTTGAGGTTATCGCGCTGGCGGTTGAAGCGCTCGCAGCTGTCGGTATTGCCGAATTGTCGCTGGACCTGACGGTCGCGCCGCTTGTTGCCATGATGTGTGATCAGCACAAGTTGACTGGTGATGTGCGTGAGCGTGTAATGGCTGCGCTTGAAGCCAAAGATATTGGTGGCCTGGCTGCACTTGATGCTGATGCGCGACAGGACTTTGAGAAGCTCTTGCAAGCAGCAGGTCCGGCCGATCAGGCAAACAAACTGTTGTCTGAACTTGCTCTCAAAGGCGCTGCGGGCAAGTTGATAGCCCGCCTGGGGCGCCTGACCGACATGATTTTGGATCGTTTGCCCAACCTTCCTGTCACCATTGATCCATGCGAAAGCCATGGCTTTGAGTACAAGAGCGGAATCGGATTCGCACTGTTTGCCAAGGGTGGTGAAGGCGAATTGGCGCGTGGTGGGCGCTATCTGGTGTCCCATCCCGACGGGCAGGCAGAAGAAGCAACAGGTTTTTCTGTTTATCTGGACACTCTGATGAAGGCACTTCCGGCCCCTGAGAAGGCCGACCACGTATTCCTGCCATTTGGTACAAAATCCAGTGATGGCAATAAGTTGCGCGCCGAAGGCTGGCGTACGGTTCAGGGGCTTGAAGGAACGGTTGACCCACTTTCCGACGCCAAGCGGCTTGGATGCAGCCATATCTTGCTTGATGAACAGGTTAGACCTGTATAAAAGCTCTGTTTTTAAGAGACCAGTAAAGGGGATTTCGCATGGGCAACGTTGTTGTCGTCGGCAGCCAATGGGGCGATGAAGGCAAAGGCAAGATTGTCGATTGGCTTTCTGAACGCGCTGATGTGGTGGTTCGTTTTCAGGGCGGCCATAATGCAGGCCATACGCTCGTAATCGACGGAAACGTTTATAAGCTCTCCCTGCTGCCTTCCGGTATTGTTCGGGGCGGCAAAACAAGCGTGATAGGTAACGGCGTTGTTGTTGATCCTTGGGCACTTCTGAAAGAGATGGAAACATTGCGCGGGCAGGGTGTGGATATTAATCCGCAGTCACTGCAAATCGCTGCAAACGCTACTCTGATCATGCCGTATCACCGCGAGCTTGATGCCATCCGCGAAGACGCGACCAAAGGTGTGAAGATTGGCACCACGCGCCGGGGTATTGGCCCAGCCTATGAAGACAAGGTTGGCCGTCGGGCGATCCGGGTTTGTGACCTTCAATCTCGCGAGATGGTTGAAGCGCGCCTCGAAGTGGCACTTACACACCATAATGCAGTGCGTCGTGGCCTTGGTCACGACGAGATCGACGGCAAAGCGATCGCTGATGAACTGATGGAAATGGCAGAACAAATACTGCCATACGTGACAAACGTTTGGCGCACGCTGGATGATGCCTCTAAAACGGGCAAGAAAGTACTGTTCGAAGGCGCGCAGGGCACGCTGCTTGATGTGGACCACGGTACCTATCCGTTCGTGACCTCATCCAACACAATCGCTGGTCAGGCTGCTGGCGGATCCGGTATGGGGCCGTCCTCGCTCGGATATGTCCTGGGTATTACCAAAGCCTACACCACACGCGTTGGTTCTGGCCCGTTCCCGACGGAGCAGGAAAACGAAGTTGGTCAGTATCTTGGCGAAAAAGGTCATGAATTCGGTACAGTTACCGGACGTTCCCGCCGTTGTGGTTGGTTTGATGCGGTTCTGGTGCGCCAAAGCCTGACAATTGGCGGTGTGACCGGTATTGCCCTTACCAAGCTGGATGTTCTTGATGGCCTCGACGAGTTGAAAGTATGTGTTGGTTATAAGCATAAAGGCGAAGTGATTGATTACCTGCCGTATGGCATGGAAGACCAGGCTGAAGTGGAGCCTGTGTATGAAACTCTGGAAGGATGGCAGGACAGTACCTTTGGTGCGCGTAGCTGGGCAGACCTACCCGCAACAGCTGTGAAGTATATCCGCCGCATTGAAGAGCTGATTGGTGTGCCTGTGGCGCTTCTGTCCACCAGCCCTGAGCGCGATGACACCATCTTGGTTCGCGACCCGTTTCAGGACTAAGCTCTGCACCGCTGATAGGGCCTGCACAAAAGACACAAAACGCCGCTAACTCCCCGGAGCAGCGGCGTTTTTTTTCCATTCTTGTTGCATATTGCCTGCAGATGTCTTTATTTTGTTAACCAAGTTCCGTTAGCGTTGGGGGCGGAACAAGTTTAGGGCGCCTTTTAGGGTCAGGAAGGCGTCACTATTCGTATGTAAAGGGGAACAAGGCTTGAGTGGGGAATTCGCACCAGTGCCAAGCAATCAAAGCGCCTTCGGTGAGCGCTATGATATTGACACGTCTGCACCTCTTCCTGAGTTTACTACACTTGGCGGTGATGCCTTCAAGGCAACTGACAAGGAACGTCCGGGCAAAGATATCTATGCGCTGGTGCATCACCCCAGCATTCCTCTTCGGAACGATGTCTATAAAACCTTGAAATCCCGTCCAATTGCCAATCTGGTAAACCCCATTGATCGGGGCTTGGTGAACCTCGATTCAAAAGGCATAAAGCAGCGGCTGGTAACTATCTTCGAGAGACCAACCGGAGGCGCGCTTTTCGGACCGGATGGCAAGGTAAACCCGCGCGTTAACACTAACAAGTTGCGTCAAAGCGTTGTTTTGTCAGCACTAAAAGCAATAGCAGCTGTTCACAAACGCGGGTTTACGCATCGCAGGATTTTACCCAGCAATATGTTCTTTGCCACTTCGGATGGTGACGAAGTTCTATTAGGCGAGTGCTATAGTGAACCTGCAGGCTTTAAGGTACCCTTTGCGCTTGAGCCCCTGAAGCTGGCTATCGCAGATGAATCGTCCCGAGGTGAAGGTGGCATAGAAGCTGATTTTTATCAGCTGGGTGCAGCATTGCAGAGCCTCTATTTTGGTGAACAGCTCTGGCGTGGCCGGGATCGCAACAGTGTGTTGATGGCTCGTGTAAACCAGGGGTCTTACTGGGCTATAAGTGGAGGCCGGGAAATCCCTGGCGCACTTGGCAACCTCATTCGCGGCCTGATGGCCGACGAAGAGGACGAGCGCTGGTCAGCAGAAGATGTGCTGGATTGGTTCGAAGGCGTAGGAAAGCCAAAGCGTACCAGCATGAAAGCCTGGTCAATGAACCGTCCTACAAACTTCAAAAGTATCGCCTATGTTGATCGGCGCTTGCTTGCAGATGCGTTTGCGCGCGACCCAAGGGAAGCTGCTGTTTTTCTGAAAGGGATTGACTTTCCCGCCTGGGTTCAGCTTTCGTTTCGCGACGAAATTTTGACCGAACGCCTTGAGGCCTTGTTGAACGTTAAATCTGACGGTGGGCTTGGTGGTGTACGGCCTGATGATTACAAGATGGTGGCGCGGGTTTGCATGTTCCTGCATCCCACTGGCCCTGTACATTTCAGAGGGCATTCTTTCTTTCTCGATGGGCTTGCCGCGACGCTCGCAGACGCATTTGCACGGGATGACCGTGATTTGATCGGTGTAATTCTGGACCTGTTTGACGAAAAGTTTCTGAATAGCCTTGCGGAAATTTGTACAGATCGAAATACCCAACTTCTGACTCAAGTTAGGGCGTTAAGGCCAATCATGATCCATGGCGCAAGCAAGCAGCTTGGTCGAGGCATGGAACGCGTACTCTATGCTCTTAATCCGATTTTGCCATGTGTAAGCCAGAAATTCACAAATGTGTGGATAGGCTCGATCAAGCAGATGATGAGGGCTTTGGACCGGATGGCGGAAAACGGCTCAATGAAAAATGTACTGCTTGATAGGCATCTGGCTGCCTTTTGTTCTGCCCATGGCAGTGATTTGGAAAGAGATTTCAGCAAAATCGCTGCTGCCCAGAACGATCCAGCACGTTTGAATAGCATCGGCGCAGAATTTTTAGGGATGCTGCAACGTCGTTTCAAACTAGAGCCACTACATAGTTTGACGGAGAAACTGGTTGATGGTCTTGGGCCCTCAATCAAGGCGTTGAAAAATAAAAAACGGCGCGAACGTGTGACTGCCCTTTTGGAGAAGGTGAAAAAAGGCGGGGATATTCATAAGCTTACGACGGAACTCAATATTTCGCGAATTCAAGTGGAAGACGCTAGAGAATTTTCTCAGGCTCGCACCGCAGTTCAAAAATTGGATCGTGAGAGAGCCAAGCTGTCCCGAAAAATCTTGCCGACTGATGTCGACGCACGGGCTAAAGGACTGAGTTGGGGCCGCTGGTTGGCCTTCTTTGTTTCGGTGTTCATTGGCTTTATGACCTTTGTTTCGGCATAATGCAGGCATGTTTGAGGTAGCGAGATAGCCATGGCGAAGAAAAAAGACGTAACTCCGATGCGCATGCGCCGACGTATGAACCGTCGACAAGAAGTGAGCATGTTTGGCCCGCTCCTGTTTGCGTCGCTGATCGGGTTGGCCATATTCAGCCCATCAGGTGCCGGTTTGGCGTTAATTGGTCTGGCGCCTACAATCGTGTTGGGACTTACAGCCAAGGGCCCGAATAAGTCTGAACGTACGCAGTGCGTCGGCTTCATGAATATTGCGGGCACCATGCCTTTCCTTGCCCAGGTGATTGCCCGGCCGAATGATCTGATGTTCGTTGCCACGAACCCGATCAATCTGGCGACAATGTATGGTGCAGGGGCTGTGGGATACGCTCTGGTATATGTTGGCCCGATGGTTGCCGCTATGGTGATGCAAAGCATGGCTCAGGAGCGGATTAAAAACATCAATCAACAAAAGCAGGCCTTGATCGAGCTTTGGGGCCCTGAAGTGATTGGCGATAAAGACGGTGGTGAAGAAGAGCCTGCCTGGGCGAAAGGCGGCAGACACCCAGGCGCATGACCCTCAATATACCAGTCTAATGTAGGTTTGGATTGCCTTTCCCGGTCTCAGCAGCGGCAATGCGCATGGCTTTCTGAACCTTCTCAAATGCACGAACCTCAATCTGACGCACCCGTTCACGGCTCACACCATATTCCTGAGAAAGGTCTTCAAGTGTTTTTGGGGGCTCGGCAAGCCTGCGCTCAGTAAGGATGTGGCGCTCACGGTCGTTCAAGCCTTCCATGGCTCGTTCCAAAAGCTCCAACCTTTGATCGCGTTCTTCCTTGTCGGCAACAATGGTTTCCTGATCTGGGTTGTCATCAACAAGCCAGTCCTGCCATTCGCCCTCTGCGTCTGCCCTTAAAGGTGCATTCAAGGAATGATCTTGCGCCGCCAGACGCCTGTTCATGCTCACCACATCATCTTCCGAAACATCCAGTTTCTCGGCAATTGTAGTCACATGTTCAGGTGTGAGGTCTCCCTCTTCGATGGCTTCAATCTGGCCTTTCAGCCGCCGAAGATTGAAAAAGAGCTTTTTCTGTGCGGCGGTAGTACCAATTTTCACCAGAGACCAACTTCTGAGGATATATTCCTGGATCGCGGCTCTGATCCACCACATAGCATAGGTGGCCAGGCGAAAGCCTTTTTCGGGGTCGAAGCGTTTAACAGCCTGCATCATGCCCACATTGCCTTCGGCAATAAGGTCTGCAACCGGCAGGCCATACCCGCGATACCCCATGGCTATCTTGGCAACCAGGCGAAGATGACTTGTCACAAGCTTGTGCGCAGCTTTCCTGTCCTCATGTTCGGTCCATGCCTTGGCCAGCATATATTCTTCATCGGGCTTCAACATTGGGAACTTGCGAATATCCTGGAGATACTGGCTCAAGCTGCCTTCTGGCGACAGGGTTGGCAGATTGCTCATGCTCGACATAAGGCTTCCTCTACTGCGGCTAAGATACCGCTATTTTATCGCGGTTTGTTTTCGTTCGTCAAACGCACATAAAGGAGGCGCTATAGCTCGTACGGGCTTAGCGTCTCCAAAAGCTGTTTCATATCATATGGTAAGTCACTGTCGAATTTAAAGGCTTCACCTGAAATTGGATGAATAAAACCGAGAGTGCGAGCATGCAGCGCTTGCCTCTTGAAGCCTAGCAGTGCTGCGCGAACGGGGCCTTTAATGCTATTGCCAATAGCCGACCGTGAATATACGGGGTCACCGACAAGGGGGTGACCAATATGCGCCATATGGACGCGTACTTGGTGTGTGCGGCCTGTTTCCAGTTTGCATTCTATACGGCTGGCTACGGGTTTTCCGTTCTGGGCATAATGCGTGACAGTTTTATAGTGAGTGGCAGCCCATTTCCCGCCCGTCTTTGAAACAGCCATTCGCTTCCGGTCTGTTGGGTGGCGTGCAATGTTGCCTTCAATCCTATTGTGAAGCGGAGTGGGATGTCCCTTGCAGATTGCTGTGTAAATGCGATCAATGGAATGATCAGCAAATTGCTCGGCGAGACCATTATGCGCTTTGTCGTTTTTTGCGACGATCAACAGGCCGCTGGTATCTTTGTCAATCCGGTGCACAATGCCGGGCCGCTTGACACCACCGATGCCGCTCAGCGTACCTCTGCAATGATGGAGAAGGGCATTCACCAGTGTGCCGGACGGGCTGCCGGCAGCAGGGTGAACGACCATGCCCGGCGCTTTGTTCACTATGACCAGATGCTCATCTTCAAAAACGATATCCAGGGGAATATTCTCGGGTTGAGGGTCCGGGTCCTCCGCTTCAGGTATGGTGACCTGATATATTTCCCCATTTTTTACTTTCCTGGAAGGAGAAGCCGGTGCACCGTTCTGCTGTTCTCGTACATGGCCTTCTTCAATCAAGGCCTTGAGGCGCGAACGCGAAATATCTGGTAAAGCACCTGCAAGCACTTTATCAAGGCGGCTACCGGCCAAATCAGGCCCTATATTGATATGAAAAATATCGCTCATGGAGACCATCTTATGATGCCACGGGAAGAAAATGTCACGCCCAAGAATGCAGAAGGGCATGAAACAGAAAGCAGTGAGGCGGAGGCCGCACCAAATTTCCGAGGTTTGAAAATATTGGTGATCGCACTGGGTGTGGGTATCGTTGGCATGCTTGGCCTTATCGTTTATACGATTTCCCAACGTGCGGCGGCCGGCCTTATTGGGGATGATACAACCCCGGTTGCCGAGATTGTTGTGCCTGTCGAGAAAGCTACAGATTTTATTGTTGATCGCCCTAAGGGTAGCGAGCTTGTGTCGGTGGAAGTGCGTGGGATTGAGATGATTTTCCATTTTCGGACTGATGGGGCGGACACGGTTATTATATTGAACCGCAATAGTGGTGAACAATCCGTAGTAACTGTTCCGCGTTGATGATGGCAGTGGCCCCGGTATCTATCAGCAAAGATCTTGTTACCGCGCTCGAACGGGCTGCATGGCGCGCCCACCCCAATGAAGCCTGTGCGCTGTTGCTTGGTCACCAAAGCGCGGCGTGCATGGAAATTTCGCAGGTTGCGATCACTGAAAACGTCACACAAGCTGATCCTCAGCTGACCTTCGAGGTGGATCCAACCATGCACATCCTTCTTCAGAAGGCTGCCAGGGTTGGTGGACCAGCCATTGTTGGCGTTTGGCATAGCCACCCTTGCGGAAAAGCGATTCCCTCAGAAGCAGATAAAGCGCGCTCAATTGAACCTGGGTGGATCTGGTTGATATCGGCTGATGCGCCGGATGGCATGACACATGCTGCATTCAGAGCAGGAGAGGATGATGCCCGCCAGTTTTGTCAAGTGCCGCTGCTAATGAACGACAGCTGACCCAAAAGCTACACAAAGCGTTTGAAAAGAACGGTGCCAGACCTATAGTCAATGAAACGCCAGAACCGGCCGTGTTTTGGGAAGAGCATGGCCTCCGGAAGTTCTTATTGTTTTATGGGGAGGATTGTTGTGCTTGGACAGATGCAAGACTGGCCGATGCTGGTTTCCAAATTTCTAGTACATGCCGAAATAAATCATCCGAAACGCGAAATCGTCGGCCTTTTGCCTGAAGGTGGGCGCTTCGAATATACCTATGCCGATTGTGCCTTACGGGCGCGTAAATGTGCGCAAGCGCTTGCCCGCCTTGGTGTTGGTATGGGGGACAGGGTTGCAACACTTGCCTGGAATAGCCACAGACATATGGAAATCTGGTATGGCGCGTCGGGCATGGGGGCAGTGACCCACACAGTGAACCCGCGCCTGTTCCCGGAACAACTGATCTACATCATGAATCATGCCGAAGATAAGGTGTTGATGCTTGATTTAACCTTTGTACCACTTATCGAAGCTATTCAAGACCACCTGACCACAATCGAACACTTTGTGATCATGGTTGGGCGCGATCATATGCCAGACACCAAGTTACCCAATGCTCTTTCCTACGAAGAACTAATTGAAGCAGAGGATGGAGTATACGAGTGGCCAACGTTTGATGAAAATACCGCGTGTGGGCTTTGCTATACCTCCGGCACGACTGGAAATCCCAAAGGCGTCCTCTATTCCCATCGTTCAAATTTCTTGCATACGCTTCTGGCAATTGCGGGCGATACGCTGGGGATTACGTCACTTTCCTGTATTTTGCCGGTTGTGCCGATGTTCCATGCCAATAGCTGGGGCATCCCTTATGCCGCAGCCGCGACGGGCGCCAAGATTGCCTTCAACGGCCCGCACCATGACCCTGATACGCTGCATCAATATATCATTGATGAAGATGTTACCGTAACGGCGGCGGTGCCAACTGTGTGGTCTGGCATGCTCAAATATCTTGAGGCCACAGGCAAGGATATGGGTAAGCTGAAGATTGTTACCATTGGCGGGTCCGCAGTGCCGCGTAGCATGATCCAGACTTTTCAGGAAAAATATGGTGTACGCGTGAACCATGCCTGGGGCATGACAGAAACAAGCCCCCTTGGGAGCCTGGGGTCTGAAAATGCCGCTGTTGCCAAATTGTCAGCGGAAGAAAAATTGGATGTGCAAACCAAGCAGGGGCGGTCTGTTCTTGGTGTTGAGATGTGCATCAAGGATGATGATGGCAATACCCTGCCACGTGACGGTAAAACATCTGGGCGTGTGATGGTTCGTGGGCCTTGGGTTATTGATAGCTATTTCAAAGGCGATAGCGGCAAAATCCTCGATGAAGACAATTGGTTTGATACCGGTGACATCGCCTGCATTGATGAATACGGCTATATGCAAATCACGGACAGGGCCAAAGATGTTATTAAGTCTGGCGGTGAGTGGATCAGTTCGATTGACCTTGAGAACGAGGCTGTCGCGCACCCTGACATTGTGGAAGCCGCAGTAATCGGCGTCGCACACCCAAAATGGGACGAGCGACCGCTTATGGTGGTGGTGCCTGAGGCAGGGAAGTCAGTCTCAACAGAGCAAATGCATGCGTTTCTCGATAGTCGGGTTGCCAAATGGTGGTTACCAGATGATGTCGTGATGGTGGAGGAGATCCCTCACACAGCAACAGGGAAGATTTCGAAGAAAGATCTGCGTGATCAATTCAGGGACTATAAGTTTCCTGGCACTTGAAAACCGTGCCAGGGTTGAAGGAGGGCCGTCGGCAAGTGCCGGCGGCTTTTATTTTCCACCCATCCAGTAGATCAGTTTCTTGGCAGGCCAAATCCACAATAGGCCCGCAACCAGATAATAGATGGTCTGAATTGCCAGAGAGGTATCCCCCAATAGTTCACCGACAGCTGCTGCAGCAAAGGCGTAAGCTGTCAGGCCAAAGATAAGGGCAAACATACCAATGCCGCTGCGGGAAGATGGCTTTTCAGGCGTCATACCGTTTCACTTTCATTGGTACTGATCACTTTCTCTGCCGCCATTGCAATAATTCGACGGGTTTCCTTCCATAGCGGAAGCTGAAGGGCTTCTTCAAGGGGAAAGAATCTGGCCTCCAAAGCATCGCTACCGCTTTTCAGCTCTCCGCCCTTCGGGCGAGCGAGGAAGTCCACCAAAGTATAGTGAAAGCGAAGGCTACCATCCTTGGCCTTGTCTATAAAATCGACCACATCCAAGAGGCACAAAATCTCTATCTCTACGCCTGTTTCCTCTAGTATTTCCCTGCGTGCGGCTTCGCTTGTGGTTTCTCCCAGCTTCTGCTTGCCTCCCGGAAGGCTCCATTCCCCCTCCTTGGGGGGCTTGCCGCGCCGTATTAGTAAAACATGACTGTTTTTGATGACGACAGCGCCCACCCCGACTATAGGAGCAGTTGGGTTTTCCCTTGCGTCTGATGTTTGCTTGCTATTTTTATGAGCCATGGCCCGATGTGGCATGAGTGAGTGTGGAAGCAAGTTTTATGTGTGGTCGATATCTGTTGAATTCGCCCAAAGAGGCAATGGTCAGGGCCTTTAAGGTCAAGGCGCAGGCGGGCATTCCGGCTCGGTACAACATTGCGCCAACACAACCGGTTCTTATTGTCCGGCTGAATGCCAAGGGTCAGCGGGAACTGGCTGCGGTAGAATGGGGTCTTGTACCGGAATGGAAAAAGGAGCGCGGTGACAAGCCGTTGATCAATGCACGTGCTGAAACAGTCGTCGAGAAACCATCCTTCCGATCAAGCATGAAGAGGACTCGCTGTCTTGTTCCCGCTGATGGCTGGTATGAGTGGCGATCTGAGAATGGCAGGAAACAGCCCTACCGTGTTTCCTGCACAGGGGGTGGGCCGATGGCTTTTGCTGCTGTATGGGCAACGTGGCACGGCCCGGCCGGCGAGCATTGGCTTGAAAGCATGGCCATCCTGACAGGACCAACATACGGCCCGATGAAAAGTTTGCACAACCGCATGCCCTTGGTGGTGAGGCCTGAGCAATATGACGCTTGGTTGACCCCTCATGACCCTTTGCCACGAAGTTTTCTGGACGGATTTGATTTTTTGCCTGAAACCGCCTTTGAATGGGCACCAGTCAGTATGCGGGTTAACAATATCCGGTTTGATGATGAGGGGTGCCTTGCGCCGCCAGAAGATGAAATGCAGCCCCGGCTTTTTTAGGAAATGTGATGACAGATCTAACTGACCCGCAAAGCCCCATCTATATCGAAAAGTGTGAAGGCATTGGCAGGCTGATGCTGAACAGGCCTGGCAAACGGAACGCAATGTCGGAAGCTATGTGGACAATGATCCCGGATGCCGTCACCCAACTGGATCAAGATCAGGATGTGCGGGTAATTATCGTCGCCTCGACAAGTGAGAAGGCCTTTTCCGCAGGCGCTGATATCGCTGAGCTTGAGGCCATTGCAGCAGATCCGGCGCGACAGGAAAGTAACAGGTTGGCCATTCGTGCAGCCCAGCGGACACTTGCGTGCGCCAAGAAGCCAACCGTTGCGGAAATTCGCGGCTCGTGCATGGGTGGGGGATGTGGGCTTGCTATTCACTGTGACATGCGGTTTGCGGCTGACACAGCTCGCTTCGGGATAACGCCTGCGAAACTCGGCCTTGTTTATCCGCTGAATGATACGCGGCAATTGATGGAGCTTGTTGGCCCTGCCAAGGCGAAAAGCATGCTTTTTACCGGCAGGACCGTGACGGCAGATGAAGCTTTGCGAATCGGTCTTGTAGACGAGCTTTGGCCGGATGAGGAACTCACTGCCAAAACACATGCTTTCGCGACACAGATTGCGCAAGTTTCGCAATATTCATTACGCGGCATCAAGCAGACGATCCAGCGTATTCTAGATGGTCAGGATGACGATGATGCCTGGAGCGCCGAGCTGTTCAGAGCTGCACATGACGGTGAAGATGTTCGCGAAGGTATACGGGCGTTCCTTGAAAAAAGACAACCGTCCTTTCGCTGGAACGGTGATATTTAATTAGTCCGCAGGGCGTAAATCCCGAAAATCCGGTACAATATACAGAGCCGCGACATGCAGTGCGGAAACCATATAAAGGATCGCCCCGCTCACGACCATGTTGACCGTGTCTTGAAGGGGCGATGGCGTGATGGCGGTCGCAAAGGCACCAAATAGAAGGTTCACGAACATCATGGCCAATAGGATCAAGGCAAGTGATCCAGCGATAGGTGCGAGGAAAAAGCGGCCTCTCCGGAACGCAGACATTAGTGTCTCTCTTCTGTCACGAGCTTCAGCGGCAATCGCAAGGTGAGCGATGCCCGTGAAGGCAAAACCCGTCCAAATGATGAAACAGAAGACCACAACAGCAACCGCATTCTGAAAGGAGCCAAACACGCTGACCACGGCTCCCAAGAGTTGTATCAGCACCAGAGCGACCAAAACGGTTAGACCGCTTGCAGCCAAAACATGAAAAAAGGACCGATGTCCCCTGGTCCAAAATGCCAATGCCCCGCCTTCAGCTGGAACCAGGTCACCCGGTGCAGAAGCGCGGGCAAAGGGGATGATCAGGAAACTGGCCACTGCAGTCGTGGCAATGTGCCCAAACAAAAGTGTCGATAATCCGTCTTCCAATATTCCAAAAGCTTCCCCACCTTGACCGCTTGTGTCGTCTGCCTGCTCCAATGCAGCCATGAAGCTATTGAGAACCTCCAGCGCTGGGCCGTAGATAACACTGCTGCAGATTCCGCACAGAAGTGCCAGCAACAGCAAAAGCTGCAGCCGCACCTTTGCTGCACCTAGTGCCGCTGCGATCAGGCTGGCGATTGTTGGCGTTTGGAATTGCATATTATGGGCTCCGGTTGCCTGCAGGGTAAGTCAAGGGTCCTGATTTGAAAAGACTTTCTCCTGCTATCATATGACGAGCAAGTTGAAAACAGGTGTGAGTGTTCTATCCTTATTGGCACGCTGAAAGGGGAGAGCAAAATGTTTGCAGGCAAGACGGTCTGGATAACCGGGGCTTCTTCAGGAATTGGGGAGGCGTTGGCATATGAGTTTTCAGCTGCAGGTGCGAAGTTGATCCTGAGTGCCAGAAGGCCCGATGAATTGAGCCGGGTCAAGGAGGCATGCCTGCAATTGGATGGCGCGGAAGGCATGATGGTGCTTCCACTTGATGTTACGGATGAGCGTGCGATTTCAGATGCTACAAAAGTAGCCCGGTCTTTTACCGGGCGCATTGACATGCTGATCAATAATGCCGGGATATCGCAGCGTGCATTGTGTGTCGACACAGAGATGGCGACCTACAGAAAACTGTTTGAGGTGGATGTATTTGGCCAGATTGCGCTCACCAAAGCGGTGTTGCCTATCATGCTGGAACAAGGTTCAGGGCATATCGCTGTGACGGCCTCGGTGGCCGGTAAAGTTGGTGTTGCTCAGCGCACGGGTTATTGCGCTGCCAAGCATGCCATGATGGGCTTCTTTGACGCCTTGCGGGCCGAAGTGGCGAAGGACGGTTTATTCGTTACTACAATTACTCCAGGGTTTATTCGCACCAATATCGCAAAATATGCCCTGAAAGGAGATGGTTCGGCATTTGATCAGGTTGACCAGAATATCGCTGGCGGGATGGACGTAACAGACTGTGCCAAGGTCATTTTGGCAGGGTTGCACAAGGGCAAGAAAGAAATAGCCGTAGGGCAGGGGCGCGAGATGAAAGCTCTTTGGGTAAAGCGTTTTTTCCCCAACTTGCTTTTCCGAATGGTTGAGAAAATGGGTTAAGGCAAACATGAAAAGCCCTGGCAACAAGCCAGGGCTTTTCCTCTAAGCTTGCGTCGTTGGTCAGGAATCAAGCCAGCTATTGTCCGAAGGCCGTGGCTTGTTGGGCATGAAACGGCCCCACCATTTGGCATCAGGTTCCGGCCTGGGTCTTGGTTTCGGTTTCTCGAACAGAAGCGTAGGCTTGCCTCGGCCTAAATCGATGAATTCGATACTTGAGACTTGCTGGTGGTCAAGCATTAGCCTGTCGTTGATGCCGCCATATTTTGGTTTCTGAAGGTCAACCGTGCATCCGATGATATAGGTGGGTGTGCCATCCCTTGCGGCAAGTGGCAGATAAAGCGATTCCACCTCCTTGGAATCTCCATCCCGGCGTCTAACCGTCTCGGTCATTTGTACGCCACTAGGTTGGTCAAGAATGGCCTCATAGAGGCGTGCCGTATTTTCGCGCATGGCCGGAGAAGTCAGGTCAAACGCGTTAAAACCAGCCATAGGCGCTTGCCACAAAGCATCAGCACTGGTGCCAATCATCGACACGCGCACATCATATCGATCCAAGCGTTTCATCAATGAAATGCGCGGCAAAAGTTCATGTAATTCAACAGGATGCAAGACTGTGCGGGTTGGGATGGTTGCCCCATTTTCCCGTGGTAAGTCATGCCAATACTCAAGTAAACGCCCCAAAACACCGGAAACGGGCATACACGCCTCCTTTTCCCTCAGATGGAACCCCAATAGGCTTCCAGCATGCGGTGCGTTTGTCTCGGTTTCAAGACAAGGATGCTGACCTATTTCTGGCCCGCTTTTTGCCGCTCTTCAAATACCTGAATCTGCTTGGTGAATCCCTCTGCGAGATCGTTGGGGATCGGGAATATAAGATGATATTGAGATATCTTCCAGCCGCCTTCGGTGCGAATCACCACGCCAGTGCCGCGGCTGGTTCCGTATTTTTCATTGTCGAGCAGTTCGTCAAACCAGGCTGTGTTCCCATCTGGGGTGAAATTGATGTGGCGCTCGCGCAAAACATAGGTCCAGCCCTTCGTGGGCAGCGCGTAGGATTGGAACGTGGCTTTGTCCCAGCGTTCTGATGCATCAGTGCCCAGAAAGATCGAATCTTCCGTCAAAAGGCCGAAGTAAGTTTTCCAGTTTGCCTTTGATGCAGCCTCATGAAAGCTATCGAGTGTGTCAGCGACAGCGCCAGCGCGATCAGTTTCTGCCCGAAGGGGATGGGCTGCAAGGGTAATAAGTATAAAATATACAATTATTTTGCGCATGACTTTTTCTCCAATTGAGAAAAGCGCGACCTTGTGGTCGCGCCAGGATTGTTAGTTGTTTGCCTTGATTTCGCCAGTGCGGAGGCGGCTGAGGTAGCTCTTGAGATCCCGCTTCAATTCAGGCGCCAGCAGGTAGATGCCAATCACGTTGGGAACGGCCATCAGGAAGAACATGCTGTCCATAAGGCTGTATACTTCGCCCGCAGTCAGCAATGCACCAGGAATAAGAGCAACACAAAATACGATCTTGAATGTCATCATCGAGCGATTACTTCCGCCGAAGACGAATTCCCAAACCTTGCCAGAGTAATAGCCCCAACTGATAATTGTGGAGAATGCAAACAAGAAAGCAGCAAACGCCAAAACCCAAGGAAACCACGAAACAGCATTGGCAAACGCCTGTGAGGTGAGCGTAATGCCGGTGGTGTTGGTGCCCGCACCGTCTGCAAGCTGCACTCCCTGAAGAAGAGCCGTGCGAACTGCATCTTCCTGTGCGAAATCGCCGCCCAGATTAATTGTTGCGATAACGATCACGAGGGCAGTCATAGTTGAGACGATGACAGTATCGATGAAGGGTTCCATCAGGGCTACCATGCCTTCGGAAACGGGTTCGTTAGTTTTGGCCGCTGCGTGCGCCATTGTCGCGGAACCAAGGCCTGCTTCTGTAGAATATACTGCGCGTTGCATTGCGATGATAATGGTGCCAACTAGGCCACCAAGTCCAGCTTCAAGGCTCATGGCTTTTGAAAAGATAACTTCGAAGGCAGGCAGGATCAGTTGCGCATTCGCAGCCAGTATGACTACTGCGGTAAGAATATAAATTCCGGCCATTGCAGGTACCAACCTTGAGGTTACCTGAGCGATGGACTTGATGCCCCCAATGATGACAATTGCGGTCATGCCTGCGATGAAAAAGCCGAAGCCCCATTGAGCCAACTGGCTGTTGTAGCCGGTGGCGATAGAGATGGCCTCATAAGATTGGTTTACTTGTGCAACCTGTAGCAACGTAGGCACTGCGATAATCGCATAGCTCCACGCAAGAATTTTTCCTACCTTAGCCCAACCTTCACCGCGCGATTTTAGGCCACGCTCAAGATAATACATTGGGCCACCTGCGACGGTTCCATCCTCTCTTACTACACGGTATTTCACGCCGAGCGTACATTCCGCAAATTTGAGGGACATGGCACAAAAGCCGATCAGGATCATCCAAAAGGTAGCGCCCGGGCCGCCTGTACTGATGGCTACTGCAACGCCAGCAATATTGCCAAGGCCGACGGTGCCAGACAGGGCGGTGGAAAGCGCCTGGAACTGGGTTACTTCCCCATCAGCTTTGGGGTCGTGATAATCACCTTTGATGATGCGCCAGGCACGTTTGAAGCTGGTCAGGTTTACGAAGCCAAAATAGAGCGTAAGGACGATCATGGGAAGCGCCAGGAAGGCGACAATCCATTCGACTTCAAGGCCGCCAATAGTGACGGTTTTGAAGACAAAACCTTCGAGTGCATTGATGCTGTCCGACAGGATGCGGACGAAAGCGCCCCGATCATCCAAGGAGTCTTGCGCTAGAATTGGTGCTGATGCAACGATACACGCCAGTGCCGCTGCGACTATACGCTTAAACTGAAACACGTCCTCTCCCCAGAGTTGTCTTGTGTTATGTGCCGGGCAGAGTAGGCGACAGCGGGCTGTCATGGAAGTGCAAAATTGGTTGAGGCGCTTCAATCGAAAGATTCCCGGAGGAAATTTGGTTTGGTCCCTCTGCCACCGGATAATCTGTTTGCACGTGGGTTGCCTTTCGCGCTGCCAGACTTGGCTTTGCAATCGCCCAATTCAACAGGGGGCGCCTACATATTTACGCATTTGGTAGAACATCTGGCTTTGCTCATGCATTCAGCGAGAAATCAGCAAGCCTTTGAATACATGTTTTCCTGGGGCCCGTTACATCAGTTTCTGAAATTAAAGCCGTATTCAATCTCGGTTTCTTGGGCGAGCTTACCGTCCTTAATGTCGGGTATGAAACGCAACCCAATGACCGCAGACTGTGCCGCCTCATAGTGGCGCCCAAACGCGGATTGGGAGATAATTGTCGCATCTGTTACTCTGCCGAGTTCGTCAAGGACGAGCCTGTAAACAATCTTGCCGCCATTGCTGAAGGAACTTTTGACAGATGCACCACCTGCATTCACGCCTGTCAACGCGCCCGTGCCCGGGCCATTTGGAACCGCATCCACACTATCATAGTTTAATCTTGGTTTGATAATCGGGCGGCGGCCGGTATCGCCGGTTTTAGTGCGTTTCATTGCAGCGTTCATGAGCTGCGTGTAGGCTTTGTCGTCGTCTCCGATTTGCTCGTAGGCAAGGGCTGCAAGTGCGTGTGCAGCAATTTCGCTATTCTCAATCTCAGGGGTTGAAGTAAAATATTCAAGCGCCTGCTCCAGGTCGTTCGCGGCGTCCTTCGAGGAACCGAAATACAGCCGGCTTCGACCAGCATAATAATTCACATCTGCCAGATATCGGCTTGCTTCAGGGCTCTCAATCTGAGCCAGTAGCCATTGAGCTTTTTTGATATGTACAAACGTTTTGCGGCTGAATTTGCTGCCGACAACTATCTGATGCAAGACGGCACCAACTTCTATGGCGCCTTTTCCAAATTTCTTTTCTGTCGCCTTGATTGCGCGTTTGAAACTGATCCGGCGCTGGCTGATATCCATATGCCCGAGGCGAACAAGGAGCGGGACAGCATCATAGGTGTATCCACCACGTTGGCTATGGGACCGGTCGATGGCAATCACCAGCACCCGCCTGATCTGTGCCCGTTTTAGATATTTTTCGTAAACGGCGATGAAAGTCTCCAGCTTTTGCTCCGAGGTCTTGTTTCTGTGGAGTTGATCCAAGGCGTTTGAAGCCAGGGATTCTGCGGCGCTGATATCAGCGGCAGCGATGGCTTTATCAAGCATGGGATATTCATCCGCAGCTGACGCATCAGCGCAGCAACAAAGGGCCGCAAGATAAAGGCTCAGAGCAAAATAATTCATAGAAGTCCCCCAATAAATCTCAGGGAACCAGTATCAGATACAGTTTATTGGCTCAACTGTTACGGGCTGGAACTGCAGGACTTTCGCCATAGCGCGGCATCATCTCAACGAAATTACACGGGCGATAGCGGTTGTCCAGTTGACTGACGAGAATTTTGTCCCAGGCGTCCCGCACAGCACCGGTGGAGCCGGGAAGGGCGAACATCAGCGTGGTATTCGCGAGGCCGCCAGTGGCGCGGCTTTGGATTGTGCTGGTGCCAATCAGGTCATAAGAGAGCATTCTGAACAGTTCGCCAAAGCCCGGAATTGATTTGGTATAAAGGGCTTCAAAGGCTTCGGGCGTGACATCCCTGCCTGTCAGGCCTGTTCCGCCGGTAGCAATAATCACATCCACCCGTTCGTCATTGATCCAACCTTTTGCCTGCGCCTGTATCGACGTAATATCGTCTTTCACGATTTTACGGTCAGCTACATTATGTCCGGCCTCTTCAATACGGGCGACAAGGGTATCGCCTGAGCGGTCGTCAATGAAAGTACGGGTGTCTGATACTGTCAGGACTGTAATATTGACCGGTATGAAGGGCCGGCTTTCATCAATCTTCGGCACGTAAAGTGCTCCCTTTTGAAGTGCGGGTCTGTGCGCGTTTCATTGCAACGAGGGTTTCTTCGGTATCAAGCCCTTCCAGAACAGGCCAGGCGCCGGATGCGATTGCCTCGAGACTTGGTGCTTCCTGACCCAGTCGCATACGGTAGAGCCACAGGTTTGCCATAACCCGTTCAATATAGTTGCGGGTTTCATAGAAGCCGATGGACTCAATGAACAGAAGCGGATCCTGCTCGTAAATCACCTCACGTTGCCACTCCATCAAGCTGCCAGGCCCGCCATTGTAGGCTGCTAGCGCCATAAAAAGATTGCCTTCGGCATAGTCTGAATCAAGCAGATATTCGATATATTGCTGGCCAAGTGCCATATTGAACTCTGGTTCATAGAGTTTCTTTTTGTCCCGGCGCAAGCGGCGGTTCTTGGTGATGTAGCTAGCGGTGGCGGGCATAACCTGCATCAATCCTCCTGCGCCCACACGGCTTTTAGCGCGGATACGGAAATCACTTTCTTTGCGTACCATGGCAAAGATAAGAGCCCGGTCGGTGGTGAAACCACCTGCGGGTTCCCAATCAGGCAGAGGATAACGTACTGCAGTTGAAGCTGGTATTCCGGTGCCACCAACGCGACCGAGGCGGATTTGGATATTGGGCAGGTTCAGCTTAGCAGCCAGCGGCAGGAGGTCCGTCTGCACACTGGTGCCTTCCCGACCCCACAGCAGGCGCAATTCTTCGTCAGCAATGTGATTGCGTCCAACTTCTGTGAGCGCGATGGCGCGTCGGGTTGCGGTGTGTTGCAGCAAACGTTCCAGCGCATCTGGGCCAAGTGAAGGGACAGACCAATCGATGCGCGGTTCAATGCCCAGTTGCCGGGCGGCAATCAATCCATAGAAGGTTTCTTGCGATTGGGCTGCAAGCTTCAATTGTTCCGCGGCCTCAACTGGGTTGCCCAACTGATAAGCGGCACGGCCTGCCCAGAAAGCCCCAGCAGAAGCCAGCCAGTCGCCGGAACGTTCCGCACCGGCAACATAAGAAAAATGCGTGTAGGCTTCCGTGTAATTGCCATCACGCCAATGGGCCAGTCCTGCAATCCAATCGCTGTGGGGCTCAATCTCCCGCGCGAGATCTGCAGCAAGGGAGGCGAGGACCCGCGCTTTCATATTGTTGGATTTATAATAGTAGCTTGCGGCAATCCGTTCCAGCGCCTCTGCCTCTTCGTAGGGAACAAGAAGCCCACGTTCCCGCATGGCCCAGAAGCGTTTTTCCGCCCGTTCTGGCATGCCGCGCCGAACATATCTGCGTACGTTGGCAAAGAACTTTGTTACCGCCGCGCGCTCAAGTCGGTCTCTTTGAGGTAGCGGGGGCTTGGGTGCTGCAGCCTGACCAGTGACACCAGGATATCGGGTATCAAGGGGCCTTCGGGGCGCACGCGCCTTGCCCTGTCTTTTTCGGGCGAGCCTGTAGACCTGCCAGGCATTTGGATGATCAGCGTAGGATTTAAGCCAGCCTGCCAATTCGCTATATTTGCTGCGGTAGCCGGTTGGGTGCATATATCGCTGGAACCACACATGGCCCATCAAAATCGGGTTTTCGATCCGCTCAATCATGCGGTCAGCTTGCTTCCAGCGCGCCTGGTCCTGAAGTTCAAATACCCGTCGATATCGATTGATATCTTCACCGGACAAAATGGCAGGAATATCTGCTTCCGCCTCAACTGGATGTGCGATCAAGGTTGAGCACAGGCAGGTAAAGCAGAAAATAGCGGTCCGGAACAAACCAAGGGCACTCATAACGTTTCCAGTTTCCTTTTTGCCGACAATATATCTCGCCATGCATGCCCTTTGAGGTGGGGCTGGCGGAGAAGATAAGCTGGGTGATAAACTGGTAATGCGGCGATTTTCTGACCCGATATGTCCAGGTCTTTCCATTTGCCGCGCAATCTCGTGATGCCCTCTTCTGTATTCAACAGGGCTTTGGCTGATACGCCTCCAACCATCAGGATGACCTTTGGCTTCACTAGCTCGATATGGCGCTTCACGAAGGGCATGCACATGGCAATGGTAGCGCCATCGGGGGTAGCGTTCCCAAGAGGGCGCCACGGAACCATATTTGTAATGTAGGCATTGTCCTGCCGATTGAACCCCGCGGCCTTCAATATCTTATCAAGAAGCTGGCCTGAAACCCCAACAAAAGGTTTCCCTTCCCGGTCCTCATCGGCACCAGGCGCTTCGCCAATAATCATCAGGGGAGCGGCAGGATTTCCATCGGCAAAAACTGTGTTTTTTGCGGATCGCTTGAGCAGGCCGCCGTCAAAGGCTTCCATCGCTGATTTCAGGTCATCCAGCGATTTGGCTTCGGCGGCTACTTTGGTCGCTGCCTCTGGGCCAGCGCCAACGACAGCCTGTACTGGTTTGGCGGCAACACGTCTTGGTCCGGATTGTGTTTGTGGTTTTGACGGCGATGCCGGTCGCGCCAAAGGCCGCGTGGCGACAGGCACCTCAGTGGTAAACCGGTCAATCGGGTCTACGTCAATTGCCTCATCCGCCCCCATGGCAATGTGCCATGCCAGAAGGGTTGCTGGGTCCATATTGTGGGGCTCAGTGTTTGTCATCGCCTGCCGTTCAGAAAAAGTTCAAATTCACTATAAAGTGGGTGCAGTAAAAATTGCATTTAAAATTTGATCAAACTTTACTTTTCCGGCTCGTGACAGGCAAGCTGACGTCGCGTCCCCAAGGGGTTATGCTGCACTGCGAAAGAATATTGCCTCTAGCGTTTGACGTTTCGCCGCCAAATAGGCATAAACACTTGAAAACGGGTCCATTCGGTCCAGTTTTGGGGTTAAGGTTGATGCATTGTCAGTCAGCCAAACGGGTACCGGATTATAGGGAAGTACGAAGGAGCGCTACATGGAACGAGAATCCATGGAATTTGATGTTGTGATCGTGGGTGGCGGCCCAGCTGGCCTTTCTGCAGCGATCCGCTTGATGCAACTGGCCCAGGAAAAAGACCAGGAATTGATGGTCTGTGTCATTGAAAAGGGTTCGGAAATCGGGGCACATATCCTTTCAGGTGCGGTCGTCGACCCCATCGCGCTCAATGAATTGATCCCTGACTGGCAGGAAAAAGGTGCGCCGCTCAATACGCCGGTTGTTGATAACCAGCATTGGGTATTGTCCGAAACCGGCAAGTCTTCTCTTCCGCACTTCATGATGCCGCCTCTCTTGTCGAACAATGGCATGTACACCTTGTCTCTGGGTAACTTCACCCGTTGGCTGGCGGAGCAGGCTGAGGCAATGGGGGTCGAGATCTATCCGGGTTTTGCGGGTGCAGAAGTTCTATACCATGAAGATGGTCGTGTGAAAGGTGTTGCCACAGGCGACATGGGCGTTGGACGTGATGGTGAGCAAAAGGGCGGTTATCAGGCGGGCATGGAGTTGCACGCCAAATATACTCTGTTTGCAGAGGGATGCCGTGGCTCGCTCTCCAAAGAGCTTGAGGCCAAATTTGCTCTTCGGGAAAATTGCCAGTTCCAGACCTACGGTATCGGCATAAAGGAACTGTGGGACGTTGACCCAGCCAATCATGTGCCTGGCAGAGTGATCCACACCCAAGGCTGGCCGCTAGGCAATACAGCGGGCGGTGGCTTTATCTACCACCAGGAAAATAATCAGGTCGCTATCGGCTTTGTTGTTACGCTTGATTACGAGAACCCGTATTTGTCGCCGTTCGATGAAATGCAGCGCTTCAAAACGCACCCTGAGGTCCGAAAGATTCTCGAAGGCGGTCGTCGTGTGGCGTATGGCGCACGGGCGATCAACGAAGGCGGGCTGCAGTCTGTTCCGAAGCTATATTTCCCAGGCGGGGCGCTGATCGGCTGTGCCGCAGGCTTTGTAAATGTGCCGCGCATCAAAGGCACGCACAATGCGATGAAGTCAGCCATGCTGGCTGCAGAATGTGCATTTGACGCTATTGCCGAGGGTTCGAACGGTGAAACAGAGCTTGCTTCTTACGAAGCAGCCTTCAAATCCAGCTGGATTCACAAGGACCTTCACAAGGTGCGGAACGCACGCCCTGCGCTTGCAAAATTCGGTGCAAAATGGGGCACAATCTATGCCGGGTTCGATATGTGGATGAATACACTGGGGCTTGGCTTCCTTATGCCAACGCTGAAGCATGTTCATAAAGATAACGAAGCCACCAAAAAGGCTTCAGATTGCCAGCCAATCGATTACCCCAAGCCGGACGGTGTGATCAGCTTTGACAAGCTTTCTTCAGTATTCCTGTCTAATACCAACCATGAGGAAGATCAGCCTGTTCACTTGCAACTGGAAGACGGAAGTGTACCGGTCAAGGTAAACCTGGCCGATTATGCAGGGCCAGAGCAACGCTTTTGTCCGGCCGGCGTGTATGAGTATGTCGGTGAAGAAGGTGAAGAAAAGCACCTGCAGATCAATGCTCAGAACTGTGTTCATTGCAAAACCTGTGATATTAAGGATATTACACAGAATATTAACTGGGTGGT
>JABXIS010000095.1 GCA_013372975.1 Alphaproteobacteria bacterium | reverse complement strand
GCCCGCCAGCACCCCGGCGAGACCATGGCCGAATGGTGGATGGAAGGTGCGCTTGACTATCTCCTGGATATGGATAACCCGGTGGCGCGCAAGCTTCTGGAAAAAGCCCACTTCTATATTGTGCCTAACATGAACCCGGACGGATCGAAACGCGGCCACCTGCGCACTAATGCCGCAGGCGCCAACCTGAACCGCGAGTGGAACTGTGCCACTATGGATAAGAGCCCCGAGGTTTATCTGGTGCGCGAAAAGATGGCGGAAACAGGCTGTGACTTCCATCTGGATGTGCACGGCGATGAGGCGCTGCCCTATAATTTCATCGCGGGCTTTGAAGGCATCCCAAGCCTGAAGGACCGCCAGATGGAACTGATCGACATGTATCAGAACATCCTGATGAAACTGTCGCCCGACTTCCAGCGTACCCACGGTTACGACGAAGACGAGCCGGGGCAAGCCAACCTGTCCATGTGCACCAACTATGTGGCAGAGGCCCATGGTTGCCTGGCCATGACGCTTGAGATGCCGTTCAAGGACAATGCCGACCTGCCCGATTCGGATTACGGCTGGTCGCCGGAGCGCTGCCGACATCTGGGCCGCGCATGCATCGACACGCTGCACCGGATGATCGACGAGCTTTAAAGTCAGCGGTGCATGCACTACATCATGAAGGGCGGGATCATCCCCGCCCTTTTCTTTTGGGGAGCAAACCATGAGCAAGAAGATCGAAGTGAAGTCTGTGCCTGAATTGGTGGGTACCCTCTATCCACCACCCTATGACGGGCCTGTGCGGGCACGTGGCAAACGCCAGCTCGGCAACGTGGCGGGCCTGACACAGTTTGGTGTGAACCTCCTGAGGCTCGAGCCCGGCGTATGGTCAGCCCAGCGGCATTGGCACGACCGGGAAGATGAGTTTGTCTATGTGCTTGAGGGCGAAGTAACCCTGATCACAGACGCGGGCGAAGAACTGTTGCAGGCAGGCGATGCCGCAGGCTTCAAGGCGGGTGACCCCGATGGCCACCATCTGGTAAACAAGTCAGGCAAAACCGCCCTCGCGCTGGAAGTGGGCACGCGCACCAACGACGATGTGTGCCAATATCCGGAAGCAGACCTTGTGGCCATCAGCAAGGGCGAAAGCTTCAGCTACACCCGGCGGGACGGCACCGAATATGAAAATATCCGCCGCCGCACCCCGGATGATGACTAGGTCGGAAGAAGCGGGCCCCGGCAGTGCCGAGGCCCAAACCTGTTCGGCGCTTACATGAACAAGGCAGGATCATACATCACAGTATCGTCCGCCTTGGCACCAAGGATATCGAGCGTGAAGCCGTCAGGCACATCGCCGCCCGCCACATAGTCAATATCTTCATCGCCATCCAGCAGGAAGAACTGGCCCTCACCCGGGCCCAGATCGCGGTTGTGGTTGTTGCCAACCTTGATCGACACAGCGAGCAGCTCATATTCGTCATAGCCCATGTTTTCCATGAAGCTGCCCAGATCCACATCATCGAGATCGGTTTCACCGGACCAGCCATCAATCTTCACCTTCAGGATATCGCCGCTGCCATCATCCAGATACAGCACCACATTTGAGATATCCTGCTCGACACCCTTCTTGTTGGTGAAGGTGCCGAAGTGATCCTGATCCTCAGGCTCTGGCGCTCCAATGCCATCGATGGTGATGGTTACTGTTGCTGTATCAGTGCCACCGTTGCCATCCGAAATGGCGTAGGTAAAGCTGTCGGTAGCAATGTCACCATCGTTCAGGCCATCGAACGCACCGTTCGGATTATAGTCATAAGTACCATCTGCGTTGAGGGTTAGCAGCGCACCGGACGCAAGCATGATCTCCTGTCCCAAGGCAGCTTCATCTCCGTTCACGGCTGTTACAGCAAGCACATCAGAAAGATCAGGGTCGCTATCATTGGGGAGAACAGAGCCGGAAACAGACGTGGCCTCGTCAGTTGCTGCGGCGTCATCCACCGCATCAGGGCTGTCATTCACCCCGGTGACAGCAAGAGAGAGTACCGCATCGTCAGAACCGCCATTGCCGTCAGACACACTGTAGGTAACAGCGCCCTCCCACACTTCGCCTTCTGCAAGCCAGTCGGCATCTGTGGCATCAAGGGTATAGCTGCCATCAGTGTTCACTGTCACGACTATGCCGGGCGCCAGTTCAAGGGCCGAGCCAACGGCACCGGCATCGCCATCTATGGCTGTCACCACTAGGCCATCGGGGATGCCATCACCGTCCGCATCGCCTGCATCCAGATCAATATCATTGGCAAACACATTGCCCGTGGCCACTTCGTCTTCCAGCGTTTCTGCGGCATCATCCACGGCATTCACTGGGTAAGGCATATTGCCATAAAGCTTGTCGGAATCATCGCGGCTACCGTTTGCTGACGATACTGAGGTCTGGCGCACAGCAATGCTTTCGAGCGCCAGATCATCAATCGTGAGCGCGCGTGCTGAAGATGACAGCACAAAGCTGACCATCTGATAATCGTCTGTGCTCATGCCCGGCGTGCCAAACTCCACCCCAACTTCATAGGGGCTGTCAGGAATGCCATTTGTGGTAACACCACCGCCCAGGTTGGACACACTGCCATCCTGTTCAACTTCCGTGATCTGGGTCCCGTCAAACAGAAGGGTGCCCAGAAGGCTGTCGTCGGCAACATCGAAAAACAGCCCGCGAATATCGCCGATCAGGCCATCGGCGTCCTGATCATTGCTGACCTGAACCAAAAGCGAACCATCGGCCTGCTCGGTGATAGTAATAGTGGCGGGTGCCATGCCGTCATCACCGGTTTGTGTATCCAGAATAAAAGTAACTGATCTCATGTGACATCTCCTCTTTCCAAGAAAGCCATCGGGAGTTGCCTGTTGCGATTTTGGAAACGCGTTTTACCTGGCGACGTTTCGTTCGCATCCGATTGCCTTTTCGCCTCAACAAGCGCAGCAACCATGCCAACAAATAAAACTCTATATATTCTCAGGTTTCCGTAACGGAAAGGGCCCGAACATCCGTTCAGGCCCTATGTGTATTTTCGAAATTTGCATCAATTATTTCGCAATTAAAGACAATTAATTGTCGCAAATTGCGTTATTTTTCACCCTTTTTGCCGTCGCCTTCATAGAAATAGCGGAAGCCATGGTACCAGCTTTGCAGTGCCACAGTGCCGTGGCTTTCATGCTCGAAATACTGGTGCCGAACATGGAACCGATCTGACTGGGCCGTTTCAAGCTTGGCGGCAAAAGCCTTGCCCCAGGCGAGGTTGGTTTCGCCCATTTCCCCGAAGGCTGCATTGTTGGCGAATGAGAAATAGATTTTTCCTTCCGGGGCATAGCCCTCGGCCAACTGCTCATCCAGCGCGCGGTTCAGGTAATTATTGTCCCAGATATAGGTGGCGTCAGTCACCAGATAGTGGCTGAAGATATTACGGCCGCTCAGCAGCGCATTGGCTGTGAACAAGCCACCATAGCTTTCCCCCACCAGCATGCGGCTATCCGTGGTGCGGTAGGTCGCATCCATATGCGGGATCAGCTCATCCTCAAAAAACTGGAGGAACCGGCTTGCGCCGCCGCTGGTAGCCAGCTCATCTGATGTCTGGTCCTTGAAAAAGGCCAGCGTGTGGGTTGGTGTCAGGTCCCGCGTGCGGTCCGTATTCGGGATGGCGACCACGATAAATTGCGGGATCTGCCCTTCCATATTTTCGGTGCTCAGGTTCTCCACCAACGCACTTACCCCCTTGAAGCGGGTTTGGTCACCATCCAGCACATATATCACGGGAAACCGGCGCTCTTCATCTTCATAAGATGGCGGCAGGTAAACCGCATAGGCGCGTTCCTCGCCCATCACCTTTGACATCATGCTGTGCCATGTGCCTGCAACAATGGTTTCTTCTGCATGCGCCGTAACAGCACAGACAAACAGAGCAACAAGCCCAAAAATTTTCCCCATAAATTCCCCTGAAAATCATTATGTAATAACAAAACAAAGCCAAGACATATGCTGTCTCGGCTTTGCTTGCAAATGCTTATTGGGGGGCTTTATTCGCCGTCGAAAGTGACAAGACTGACCACCTTGTCACACCGGGATTTCAACCTGGCACTGCCGCCAAGGTCCGGCAAGTCTACCACGAAGCCAGCCCCAACCACGTCACCGCCAAGATGATCAATCAGATTGACAGCGGCATCTGCCGTACCGCCAGTGGCGATCAGATCGTCTATCAAAAGCACACGGTCGCCCGCCCCAAACGCATCCAGATGCATCTCTAGCGTGGCTTCGCCATATTCGAGCGAATAGCTTTCTTCCACCGTCTGGTGGGGCAGTTTGCCTTTCTTGCGGATGGGCACAAAGCCCGCGCCCAAACGGCACGCCAGTGCGCCGCCAAGGATGAAACCACGTGCTTCGACACCGGCCACCATCTGAACCCGGTCATTTCTGAAATGGCCGAACAGTAGGTCGATCGTGTGTTTAAGGGCTGCAGGGTTTCCGAAAAGGGTGGTCACGTCGCGGAACTGTATTCCATCAGACGGGAAATCCGGAATGGTCCGGATGTAGGACTTCAAGTCCTTCATGTGGTTGCCTTCTCAAAAGTGGACTAGGCGTCCACTTTATCCTGACCGAAGGCTTTGAACAAGAACATAGCGATAAAGGCACCCACAATCTGCATGCCGATAAAAGCCGCCACATCCTGAGGGGCAATGCCCGAAAAAGTATCGGTAAAGGACCGCGCAATGGTAACGGCCGGGTTGGCAAAACTGGTGCTGGCCGTAAACCAGTATCCCGCCGTGATATAGAGGCCCACAGCATAGGGCACGGCATCAGGCTTGCTCCTGAGTGTACCAAGGATTGCCGCCAGCAGGCCGAAGGTGGCCACGCCCTCGCTGATCCACTGCCCTGAGCCTGTACGCACGTGGGTGGATGTTTGCACAAGCGCCATATCAAACATGGCATGGGCAAGAAGGACACCCGCAATAGCCGCAACGATCTGTGTAGCGATATAGGCCCCTGCTTCCGTGCGCTTAAGCTGGCCCTGCGCCAAAAACACAAGCGTTACTGCCGGGTTGAAATGGGCGCCAGAGATGGGCCCGAACATCAGGATCAACACAACAAGGATAGCGCCAGTGGCCGCTGTATTGCCCCAAAGTGCGACCGCCGTGTTCCCGGCAGCCAGCGTTTCACCCATGATGCCTGAACCCACCACAGTGGCCAAAAGCATCAATGTGCCCACAAACTCTGCCGTCAATTTCTGTGTCAGCTTCATGCCTGATTTCCCTGCTCTAGCGTGTTTTGTAAATGTCATTCAGCGCCGCTTTTACGGCAGGTGCATCCATGGATGCAATATCAAGCGCGACCAAGCGTTCGATCAAAGGATCGATGGCATCATACACATCAGAAAAAGCCTGAAGTTTGTCTGCGTCCGTGCCTTCCACATAGGCAGGATCAGGGAAGGCCCAATGCACAGTCACGGGTGCACCCGGCCAGATAGGGCATGTTTCCCCCGCCGCGCTATCGCACACAGTGATCACCACATCCATCTCTGGTGCGTCCACTGCCGCAAACTCATCCCAGCTTTTGGATCGGAATCCCGATGTATCATAGCCCTTGCCATCCAGAAGTTTGATGGCAAACGGGTTTACCTTGCCTGTTGGCTTGCTGCCCGCACTATAGGCCCTGATGCGATCTTCGCCACGCCTGTTCAGGATGGCCTCGCTAAGCACCGAACGGGCGGAATTGCCCGTACAAAGAACCAGAATATTGATATTTTTTGCCATCACACCCTCCTCAAGCCACCAACACATTTGCGTCAAAGGGCCGTGTAACCCCTTTCGCCCGGCGGCAAAATCGCCTAGCAGGCTGGTACACTATGCGGTGTGACAGTTTGATGACAAGTCGCTTTTTCATGCGCCCATCAAGCCGCTTGACAGACACCCCAAAGGCACCGGTAATAGGCATGGGGAAAGGGAGAGGATGACAATCACACCAGACACAATCTGGGCCTGGGCTGAAGGAGTGGCGCAAGAACCGCTTCTTCTGGCGCTTGTGCTGGCACTTGCCACCCTCGTCACCGAAGACGGCACCCTGATCACCGGCAGCCTGCTTGTCGGTGCCGGCATGGCAAGCGCAACCCTGGTGATAAGCGCCGTGGCCATTGGCATTGCCGCAGGCGATGTGGGGCTTTATGGCCTTGGTGCGCTGGCGCAGAAAAGCCGCTGGCTCAGGCGCCGCCTGCCGCTCAGGAAGGCGCGCGATTTCAGACGCTGGCTTGAAGGCCGCAGCACCCCCGTTTTGTTTGTTTCCCGTTTCCTGCCAGGCACCCGCCTGCCCACCTATCTGACCTTCGGTTTTCTCAGAATGCCGCTCCTGCATTTCACGCTGGTGATGAGCGTGGCCGCAGCCGTGTGGGTTAGCCTGATGGTCCTGTTCGTGAGCGAAGTGCAGAAGGCAGCGGCTACATTCGGGGGCCCTGCGGGCGTGGCAGCAGCAATTCTGGTCGCTTTGGGTGCCATAATCGCCACACACAAACTTGTCAGACGCAGCCGCTACGCGGCTCAGATGGAGTAAGCCGCAGCATGCAGATGGACCTTCTTGCCCTGAACGCATCAGACAAACCCCATGCGGGCATGCCTGCACTGGATGCCAGCGCGGCGGAAACAAGCTGGTTCGAATTTGCTCCGGCCCATCTTTTCTATACGCCAATCGCGCTCTATTGCGGATGGCTATCTCTCAGGCATTTGGGCCTCACGCTGCCCACAGGATCAAACCCTTCGCTGCCATATTCCGGCCTTGTGGGCGAAAGCAAACATGACGTGCTGCGTCAGATAGGCGAAAGTGCGCGCGCATGGGTGTCGCCTTACGTGAAGATATTACGCTGGCGCGGCGAAGATGCCGTAGGCCGCACGCTGGATGAGGCAAAAACCGAGATGCGTGAGGCGGGGCTGGTCTATCCGCTGGTAGCCAAACCCGATATCGGCATGCGCGGTGCGGGCGTTCAGGTGGTGAAATCTGACACCGACCTTCAGGCCTATATCCGGTCTTTCCCGCCGGGCGCCAACTTCATCCTGCAAACCCTTGTGGATGCCGAAGGTGAAGCAGGCGTCTTCTACGTGCGCCACCCGGACGAGGAAAAAGGCCGCGTTATCAGCCTCACCCTAAAATATTTCCCAAGCGTCACAGGCGACGGCACACACACCCTGAGGGAGCTGATCTTTGCGGACGCCCGTGCTGGCAAACTGGCGCACCTCTATCTGGAACGCCACCGCAGCCGCCTGTCGGAGGTAATTCCGGCGGGCGAAAAAGTGCGTCTGGCCTTCGCAGGCAACCATTGCCGCGGCACCATTTTCAGGAATGGCAATGATGAGATCACAGACGCCATGACAGATCGGTTTGACGAGATCGCCAAATCAATGGGTGATTTTTTTGTCGGCCGTTTTGATGTGCGCTTCGGCGACTTTGACGCATTCAAAGCCGGGCACGGCTTCCGCATCATTGAAGTAAATGGCGCAGGTGGCGAAGCTACCCATATCTGGGATTCGCGCACCAAACTCTATGAGGCCTACGGCACCCTGATGCGCCAGTTCGGGCACCTTTATGCCATTGGCGCGAAAAACAGGCGGCTCGGGCACAAGCCAACACCGCTCAGAAAACTGATCAAGGCCTGGTGGCATGAAAAACGCCTCACAGGCCACTATCCAATCACCCACTAACCGGGAGAAGAAGACGATGGATTTTATCAAGAAACATATTGAATGGCTGCCCGCGCTGGCGATTGTCATTATCCTGGGCGGCAGCCTGCCCTTCAAATTCGGCGGATCAGCTGAAACCGCGCACATCTTTGATGTGGTTGGCCAATTCCTGGGGCTTGAGTTTTTCCGCACCACCGGCGGCTATATCATAGGCGCGGCAGAGCTTGTCGCCTGCATCCTTTTGCTGATCCCGGCCATGCGGGCGTTGGGTGCGCTTCTGACCGTAGGCATCATGGCAGGCGCCATCACCTTCCACCTGTTCAGCCCATTGGGAGTTACGGTACAATGGATGGAAAACGGCGAAATGCAGGAAGATGGTACGCTTTTCTACATGGCGATCATTGCCTTTCTCTGCGGCGTCTGGCTCGTGCTTCGCAAAAAGGACGATCTTCTCCAGATGATCGGCAAAGGCAGTGCAAGCGAATAACGCCCCTAATGAAAAGGGCGCAGACCCATAAGGTCTACGCCCTTCACTCCCAACACCACCGGGCATTCAAATATCTGATAGCCTAATGCATGCTGGCCCCTTCGCTGCGTGCAAATCTCAATTCATTCTTCTTCAGGATGCGCATGATCTTCATGGCAGCGTCTTTGCTGAACCCGGCGCGGTGCACCAGTTGCAGCATACGCCTGAGATCACCTGTCTCGATAACACGGCGCACATCCCCAAGGGTAATCCCCGCTTCAATCGCCAGCGCACTACCCAGAAACTGGAAGCTGCCGCGCCCCGCCATTTTGATCACCAAGGCTTCATTCAGCCGCCCTTCGCGCTTCAAATCAAGCACATAACCATGCACTTGCGCGGGGCCTGCTTTCGCAATCTTGCCCCATAAAACTTCGTCAGCGCTGGTCTGGGCAACTTTGTCTGCCACCTCAAACGCTACCGGATATTTCTCCATCAGGAGTTTGCGGCATTCGCCTGAGACCATATCCACGATCCGCTCCACTACCCTAAGCGGCAAGTCCTCACGGCGACTTAACGCCTCCATCATGTCGGCTTCTTCACCGAAGCGGTCCATGGTGCGGCCACAAACGCGCTCTGACAAGCGAATGGAAACATTCTTGATCATCATGCCGGCCGGTGATTTGGGCGACGAATTGGCAATAGCAAAGGCTGTATGTTCGCCAAGATCAGCCCGTTTGGCCAACCGCATCTGCGCATGTTCTTCCAGATGCGGCACAAGTGCAGCCCATTGATCATCAGTGATGGCTTTTGTCACCTCAATGAAAGGCCCAGAAACACTTTCCACATCTGTTGCGATACGCGCCGCCAGATCATAGGGCAGGCTTTCACAGAACCTCAGCTCAAATGCAAGCGTTTCTCGCACTTCCAGACATATATCCTGCGCCAACGCCCGCGCAATATTCTCAACTGTTGCCAGTTCATCTTCTGCCTGATTATCGGAATTCAGGAAGCGCGACGCCCTTTTGGCGAGCACCACCTTGGCCACCGGATCGGCCTTGGCTAGATTTTCTGGGTCCAAACTCATCACGTGACTCCATCATCGAAAGCTGCTTCTGCAGCATTCACCAGTTTGACACCCACCTCAAAGTATCACGAGTGCCTGTAAAAATTGTCTTAACGGCGGGCAAAACACACCCGGCCGCCCAGCTCCCTTGATTTTCCAGAGGACCCCCCAGCCCTGGTTTGCCCGGCTGCCACCGGGCCACGGATCATGCGACTGCACCCTCCGCCTGCTCTGCCCGAGGGATATTGATTACCTCGCCCTCTTTCTGTTCTATGCCTTCGCCATAAAAACGCTTGGCCAGTTTGAGAAAACGAGGAGCCATTGTCTTGCTGACATTGGCCATTTGCATCAACCGCACGAAGGCCTGAGGGTCTTCGAGCGTCAGAATTTCACGAATGCGACCGATTGGCAGCCCTGCCTCCAGCGCCAGCGCACTTTCCATGAAGGCCGCGCAGCCACGCTCGGCTATCTCTACCACCAGGAGATACGTCAGGCGCCGGTCATTCCTGAGATCAGTGACAAAGGCATGCACCTGCGGGCCATTGGCGTTTTTGAGCTTGTCCCAAAGCACATCGATTTTATTGTCTTCGGCAATCTGCCCAGCCACATCCTGATCAATGGCATATTGCGAAACCAACAGGTCCCGACAATGGGTAGAAACCTTGTTCACAATCCGCTCGACTACTGCCAAAGGCAGGTCCATGCGGGCGCTTAGGTGGTCCATCATGCGAACATTGTCGCTGAAGCGGTCCACAACCTTGCCGCTGGCCTTTTCCGGCATTTCAAGCCGGTCGTTGCGAACGAGTGTGGTCACGCTTGGTTCGTTGCCATAAGTGGCCACAGCAGTAGAAACGGTTTCGCTTAGATCAGACCGACGCGCCAGCGTCTTGAGCGCATGCTCTTCCAGCGCCGGGATCAGGCGTATCCATTCCTTATCGGTAAAGACTTTGGTTTCACCCAGAAACGGGCCAGACACCAGTTCCACGTCGCGAGCAATCTTTTCTGCAAGATCGAAGGCAAGCACTTCGCATTTGCGCAGTTCAAAGGCCAGTACTTCGCGAACCTGTTGCGACACGTCCTGCGCCAAAACCCGAGCGACATTCTCAACGGTTGCGCGTTCTTCTTCGGACTGTTCCTTCACGAGGAACTGCCCCACACGCTTGGCGAGAACAATCTTCTCAAGTTGTACTGCATCAACCAGTGTCACAGCATTAAAATCCATCGTATCGGCTCCAATCGTGCCTGATCAAAACCATTTGTTACATGCCTGATGGGTGACACCATCTCATAAACACATAAGGAAACCGTCAACGAATGGATAAAATGATAATTAAAATTGAATCGATTTTTCAGGGGCTTACATGTTCTGGCCATGCGCTGCTTCAAGCCAGGGAATCCAGGAAAACACTTCAGAGAGCTTCAGTGGAAGCTTCCACTAAGTCATTGATTTAAAAAGATTTCAATCATTAAGGGTAAAATAAAACCTTTAAATTCGGCACCGATCCACGCCGGAATGCGTGCATCACGACACAGAAGATATACCTACTCCGTATGTGCTGACCTCAGGCTAAATCAGCATGCCCCTCCCGTCGCGCATGAGCCAAACCGCGAGAATAAACCCACTTGGCGGGACGCCGATTCGCCCGGCCTCCGAACAAAAAAAGGGGGGCCAAAGCCCCCCAAGTAATCGGCCTGCGAAGGGTTGCCCTTCGCGACGCGAGAGATTTCTATTCATACCTGAGGGCATGGATCGGATTTGCCTGGGCCACATGAATGGCGCGGCCAGCCACCGTGATCCACGCGATCAACAAGGCGCTCAGGCCAGCCACAAGGGCCATGACCCAGATAAAGCTACCGTCCAGCCGGTACTGGAATCCTTCCAGCCAGCCTGACATCAGATACCAGCCTGCAGGCCATGCAATGGCGTTGGCCACCAGCACGGGGCGGGAGAATTGCCACACCAACAGCTGCACAATATCGCGCACACGCGCGCCCAAAACCTTGCGGATGCCGATTTCCTTGGTGCGCTGTTCAGCGGCGAAAGAGGCAAGGCCATATAGTCCAAGGCAAGCCACAACGATAGCAAGCACCGAGAAGGCCGCGAACATCTTGGCCTGCCGGGTTTCGCTATCATACTGCGCCGCCAACATGTCAGACACGAAGGAATGCGCAAGCGGCGTCTGCGGCGCATGCTGACGCCAGACATTTTCGACATCCGCAAGCACACGGCTGATATCATTTGTGCTGAAACTGAGCGTTGCTGCTCCGAAAGTGGTCGGATGCACCCAATAGGCGGTTGGACGAACACCAAACTTGAGAGAACGGAAATAGATATCCGGCACTACGCCGACAATTGTCAGTTCAAAATTGCCAGCCCGGAACACATTGGCGCGCAATGTTTTGCCCAAAGCGGCCTCAGGAGAGGCGATGCCAAGAGCGCGAACTGCAGACTCATTCAGAACCAGGCTTGCTGATCCCACGCGATCTTCGCCTTCAGGAATTGGCGTAATTTCGTCAGTGCCGTAAGCTTCGTTGAATGTACGCCCTGCAATCGGTTCGATACCGTAAGCTTCGAAGAAGCCAAAGCCAAATGAGTGGTAATTCAGAACCGACCCTTCAGATGCAGCGCTGCTGCCACTATCAAGTAGTTGGAAATAAGTGTTGTTTTCATTGTCCTGACTTGGCACCTCAGACGACATAACAACATCGCTTACGCCTGGAATTTTTTCCAGCTCCTGCACAACTGCCCGAACCCGATCAGCAGATGGCATATCATCAATGCTGGTGACTGCCAGCTTGCCATCATGGCTGTAGCCTACATCCTTGCTTTTGGCATAGATTGTCTGGCCGTAGATAACAGCCGTGCACATCACAAGACCGATGGAGATCGCGAACTGTGACACAACTAGCGCTGCTCGGAACCGCCCGGACCCTTCAGGTTCAGATGATTTGTTTGCCTTGAGGATACGTGCTGGCAGGAAGCGCGACAGGTAGGCCGCTGGATAGCTGCCCGAAAGAAGGCCAACCAGCACAGCTACTGCCATCAGGCCCGCAAGCATGGGCAGGTTGCCAAACAGATTGAATGACAATTCCTTGCCGATGGCGTCATTATAAAGTGGCAGGGAAAGCTCAACCGCGACCAAAGCAAACAAAAGCCCTAGCCCCGCGATGGCAACAGCTTCCCCAAGGAACTGCATGGCAACTTGTGCCCGGCTTGCGCCCAGCACCTTCCTGAGGGCCACTTCTCGCGCACGTCTGGATGCCCTTGCTGTCGCCAAATTCATAAAGTTGATGGAAGCAATCAGCAGGATCAGGAGGGCCACGACGGAGAAGGCATAAACCATATTGATGTCACCCATTGGGGTTATGTCACCAATATTGCCTGCGTCTGCTCGCGCCATTAGATGCAGATCGAGAAGCGGCATCACATTCGGCTTGATAAAGTCGGATGGTTTGCCTGGCAGGTCTTCGCGTTCAGTGAAAATGCTCTCTGTATCCAGCCATGTGATATAGCGCTCCTTGAGGTCAGCCGCCGTCGCACCGTCACGCAACTTGAAATAGGTATAAACATTCACGCTGGTCCATGTATTCAGGATATTGGGCGCGAAATCGAACATGGTCGGGTCCATCAAGATGACGATACCAAGCTGAAGGTGGGAATTCTCCGGAACATCCTTGATGACGCCGGAAATCTGGGCTTCCATGGGCTGCCCTTGCATGCAGCAGAAGGTTATGGTCTCACCCACTACATCAGTGCGCCCATAATATTTGATCGCCATCTCTTCGGTCAGGATTGTATCCATCGGCTTCTCGAAGCTGGTCTCCCTGTCCCCGACTACAAACGGCATATCAAAAATCTGGAAGAAGGACGGATCAACAAACGTTACCTGCTCTGTGAAGGCATTGTCTTCATGCAGCACGGTGGTGCTGTTGTTGAACAGGCGAACCCCCTCTTCCACTTCAGCACTGGCATAGGACTTCAGCGTCTCCATGATCCGGCCTGCGGACCGCACAGTCAGAAATGGTGGGCGATCTTGCGGATAATAGGCCGAATGAATGCGCACAACCTTCTCGGCCTCAGGAACCCAGGTATCGTATGTCAGCTCGTCTTTGACATAGAGAAGGATCAGAATGCAGCTCATCATACCGATGGCCAGGCCAAAAATATTGATGGCTGAAAACATCCTGTTTTTCAGAATATGCCGCCATGCGGTCAGGAAATAGTTTCTAAACATTCTCTCGCTCCTTCACGTGTCAGGATTTATGGCCCCAGTTCGTGCCGGGGCCTTATGTTTTATTCGTATCTCAGGGCTTTGATCGGGTTGGACCGGGCCACCATCAGCGCATGGCCGGCAACTGTCATCCAGCCGATCAACAGCGCCGCGCCGCCAATGCCGATAAAAGGCAACAGGCCAAGCTCGATCCTGTAGGCAAAACCATCCAGCCAGCTATAGAGGAAATAGAAGGCTACCGGCCATGCGATCAGGTTTGCAATCAGGATTGGCTTGGAAAACTGCCAGATCATCATGCCCACGATATCGCCAAGGCGCGCACCCAGTACCTTGCGGATGCCAATTTCCTTTGTACGGCGCTCAGCTGTAAAGGACGCCAGCCCGTAAAGCCCCATGCAGCTGATGAAAACAGCCAGAAGCGTGAAGGCCAACAGCACATCACCAAGCTGGTCATCGGTTTGATATTGGCTTTCCACCAGTTCCGCCATGGAACGGTAGCGCAGGATGTTGTCCGGGTATGTTTCCCGCCATGCCTGTTCGATATGCGCAATGGCGGCTTCCCGGTTGGCGCCGTCGATGCGCACTGTCATGTCAGAATTCCGGACAAAATCCACATAATAGATGCCAGGGCGAATCACATCACGCGCGCTGTCGAAATGGAAGTCACCCACGACACCAACAATGGTGGCGTCAATCCGCAAGGTGGATGACATATCCACCGGCATTTGCTGGCCGATGGCGGCCTCAGGTGTTTCGAACCCCAGAAGCTTTGCCCCCATGGCATTGACAACAATATTCGCGGCCGGGGCGTAAACTGGTTCTTCCGCACGATCACGCAAAACATCTACCCCAGTGTCAGTCAGGAAGCGGCCTGCCAATAGCGGAATTTCATACACTTTGAAGAAATCAGGATCTGTGGGCAGGCCGTCAAGCATCACTGGTTCACCGCCGGTTGCGGGACGAATATGCAGACGGTCTTCGCTGCCTTCTGTCGGCACGTCAGACGAGCGACCAACCGCCGTGATGAAGGGACTTTCAAGAAGCCGCGCTTTAAATTCGTTTGAACGCCGGTTGTTGGTGCCAGACAGAACAATCAGATTGTCCGCTTTGAAACCCAATTCCAGCTGGCGTGCATAGTCTGTTTGCTTATTCACAAAAAACGCAATGATCATCAGCGCCACAGAGATTGTGAACTGGGCAATGACCAGCGCTTGCCGTAGCCTGGATGTGCCGTTGTCGGCCGATGTGTTGCTATAGAGCACATCGCGCGGCTTCAGCATGGCGAAATAAGTGGCCTGGAAGCTGCCGGCGCTCACGCCAACACCAATACCAAGCAGAACAAGCGCACCCAAAAGAGCTGGCTGGCTCATGAGGTCAAGCGCAACGATCGTGCGCAGGAATTCGCTATAGTAGGGCAGCGCCACTTCAACCATGGCAAGCGCCAGCAACAAGGCAACTGACGCAAGAAGGACAGATTCCCCAAGGAACTGTTGCACCACCTGGCCGCGGCCCGCCCCCAGAACCTTACGCATGGCCACTTCCCGTGCCCGGTGCGCGGTGCGCGCCATCGAAAGGTTGAGGAAGTTCACCATCGCAATCAGAAGGATAAGGACGGCAACGCCCACAAAACCAAAGAGGACATCAGGGTCAGCATTGGCATCGTTACCATACAGGTGAATGTCCTGCATCGGAACCAGGTGCAGTTTCATGGACCAATTGCGGCCATTTTCCTGGCCTTGCTGGCCCTTTGGCAAATGCCGCTCAACAATAGCCGGCAATTCAGCACGAATGAGGTCCATATCTGTCCCCGAGGCGAAACGCACGAAGGTGGTGCGAATGGCGAAGCGCCAGTCTTCCGTGAACCAGCGGGCACCAACAAAATCCTCCCGATTGAAAGGCACCACAAAGTCATGCACGACAGATGAGCGCTCCTTGGGGTCCTCAACCACGCCGCTGACATAATAATCGCGATATTCATCACCCATGCGCACCGTAAGCGTCCGGCCAAGGGCGGGCACGTCACCGAAGTATTTTTGGGCTGTCCGTTTGCTGATTACTGCATCGGACAGGTTCACAAGGGCCGTATCGGCGCTGCCTTCAAGGAAGGTCAGTTCGAAAAAGTCGAAGAAATTCGGATCCGCGAAAAACACCGGCTGGGCGAACAGCTCCCCGCCATTCCTCAGTGTCATGGCACCGTTGATATAGCGGGTCACATCTTCCACTTCACGGAAGGTTTCAAAGAAAATATCTTTGAGCGGATCAACCGCATTGGGCGAAGCCCTGTCAGGCTGGTCCACACGGATGTAGGTATTCTCCAGACGATAGATGTCGTCCGCGCGGCTCCAATGGCTGTCCCAGGAAAATTCGTCTTTCACAAACAGGATGATCAGAATGAAGGCGGCCAACCCGATGGCAAGCCCGGCGATATTGATCACCGAAAACAGCTTGTTCCTCATCAGGCTTCGAATGGCTGTCTTTATATAATTCTGAAACATGGTTTACTCCGCTGTCGTCTTTGGTGGCGCTTCACGCCTTGTCTTTGATTATTCGTATCTGAGGGCTTTGATCGGGCTGCGCCGCGCAACCTTGAGCGTATGGCCAATGATGGTGATCCAGGCCACCATAAGAACGGCTGTACCCGCCACCAGGAACGGCCATGGTGTGAGGCCTATACGGTCGATAAAACCCTCCAGCCACTGCGCCAGCCCATACCAGGCGATCGGCCAGGCAATCAGGTTGGCGATCAGCACCGGGGTTGAGAACTGCCACACCAGCAGCCGGACAATATTGCGGCTTTTCGCACCCAGCACCTTGCGGATGCCGATCTCTTTCGAGCGCCGTTCGGTCGCGAGCGCTGCCAGGCCATAAAGCCCCATCACGGCAATTGCTGTCATAACACCCGCACTGAACAACAGGAGCCAGCCCTGCCGACGCTCGGTGTCGTAGAACTCTGCAAAAGTTTCATCGACAAACTGGCGACGAATAGGCAGATCAGGGAAAAATTCGCGCCACACGCGGTCGATTTCCGCCAGCGTGTCGGCCATACCCTGACGGCGCACCTTCAGCACGACATGGCGGTATTCATGAGGCCCAATCCAATAATAGGTCGGGCTGGGCTCAGACCGGGCCGACCGCACACGCAGGTTCTCAACCACACCAACGATGGTCGACCGGAAATCGCCCCACGTACGGGCTTCCTGCCCGATGGCTTCCTCAGGGGTGGCGAAGCCAAGCGCCCGCGCCGCAAGGTCGTTCAATATGATCGCGCCCGATGCACCGTGTTCGGGAGTGGTGCGCGCATCGGCCTCGCGGTTTTTGTCGAACAGGCGTCCGGCAAGCGGTTTCACGCCCAGCATGGGCAGAAGATCGGCCGACATGGCGAACCGGCGCACATCAATGGAATTGCCATTGTCCAGCAACAGGCCATTCCAGTTGTTATAGTCATGCCCCGGCATGTCGTGGGAAGCTGCCACGCCTTCTACGCCCTCAATCCTGGCGAAGGCATCCCTCAGCGCTTCCTCGCGGTTCAGCACGACTGGACGTGACGTGCCGCTGACAACCAGAAGCTGGCTGCTATCAAAACCCGCGTCCTTGGTTTTGGCATATTCGGCCTGCATGAACACCACAAGACAGGTAGCCAAAAGGCCGATGGTTGCCGCAAATTGCGCAACAATCAGGACGTTGCGGAAACGGCTGCCCACCTTTGGCTTCATGCCCGCGAGATAATCAACCGGACGGAAACGCACGGCAACAAATGCGGGATATAGCCCACAAACAACACCCACCAGCAGTGTGCCGCCGATCAGCACCAGAAGCATGCCTGGCTCATAAATCAGGCTGCTGGTCAGCGCTCGGTTCATCAACTCGCTGAACATCGGCAGCGAGGCTTCCGCCATCGCAACGCCAATCAGCATTGAAAGAACGGTAAGGGAAACAGATTCCACCAATACCTGCACCATGAGGTGCCGGCCTTCGGCCCCCAGCGCCTTGCGGATCGCCACCTCGCGCACCCGCTTCATCGCCAGCATGGTGCCAAGGTTCGTTACATTGATCACGGCAATGGCCAAAATCAGGAAGGCGATTACGCCAGCGGTAAGCAGATTGGCCATGCTGCCACGGCCGTCGCCGCCACTGGCATCGCTTTTCAGGTGGGCATCAACAGCTTTCGTCAGGTGGAAAACATGTTGTGGCTTCATGCCACGGTCGACACGGTCCTTATAACGGTTGCTCGGTCCCACACGCATGGCCAGTTCGTTCATTTCTTTGGCCACAACTTCCGGATCAACCCCTTCCTTGAGGCGGAAATAGCTTGGTCCGGAGAAAGACCCCCAGCTGTTCAGGCGCCACGGCGTATGATCAAATACAGCGGTGTTGGCAGGGATAAAGGCATTGACATTGAGGTCAGAAGCATGCGGCCAATCCGGCATAACACCGGTTACCCGAAGGTCATGTTCGCCATTGATCTTCACCACCCGACCAAGGGGTGATGTGTTGCCAAAAATCCTGCGGGCGTCGGTTTCGCTGAGTACGATGGAATCCGGATTATCAAGGGCGGTTGAAACATCGCCTTCGATCAGCGTGATCCCCATCAACTCAAACACATCCGGGTCTGCGATGGTGATTTCCTGCTCATAGGCCTGATTGTCCACCGCCAGCGCGACACTGTCGTCGAGCAATCTGGAATAGAGTTCGATGCCGTCAATCTGTTCGGCAAAAAGCGGCGTGGTAACCGGCTGGATCGATTCCTCGTCGCCGGAAAAATTACCGTCCCGGTCGTAGGCATACACCTGCCCGCGCATCACCCGATCATTGTGCGGTATCCAGCGGTCGTACGAGAGTTCGAAGCTGACATAGAGAAGGATCAACATGCAGGCTGCAAGCCCCACCGCCAGACCAAAGATATTGATCAGCGTATATTGCTTGTGCCGGAGCAAATTCCTGATGGCTGTTGTCATATAATTTTTGAACATGCTGTCCTCGCTATGGAACGTATTTGCCGTCTGTTGCGGCTTTTAAAGGTTGGCGGTGGCCCCACGAGGAGGTGCAGGCCCACCAGCCTTTTTTATTCGTATCCTGGCCTTCTATTCGTACCGAAGGGCCTTGATTGGATTGGCACGTGCCACCTTGGCGGCATTGCCACCCACTGTTACCCACGCGATTGTCAACGCGATCAGGCCTGCCACCACACACAGCGGCGCAAGAAGCCATGTATCCAAGCGGTACGGGAAGCTCTCAAGCCACATCATCATGCCGTAGGCCGCCAGCGGCCATGCGATCAGGTTGGCAACCAATACAGGTTTGGAGAACTGCCAGATCAGGAGGCGAACGATATCCACAACGCTGGCGCCCAGCACCTTGCGGATACCGATCTCTTTCGTGCGGCGCTCAGCCGTGAAAGATGCCAAGCCGTATAGGCCGAGGCAGGCCACTGCGATTGCAAGCATCGAGAAGGCCCCAAGCATCGTGGCAAGCGCCTGCTCTGCTTCAAACTCTTCCGCCAGCGCCTGGTCAACATACTCGTAGGAGAAAGGCACAGTTGGCGCCATCTGTTGCCAGATGCTTTCAATTTGGGCCAGCAGCGCTTGCGGATCACCTGAGAAGTTGACTGTAAGGTTACCCCGCCAGCCATCATCCATGACATACATCTCAGGACGGATGATCTGCTTGAGCGACTGAAAATTGATATCCGGCACTACACCGATCACTTCCAGATCGGCCTGAACGCCATCACCCACGCCCATGCGCACCACACGGCCGATTGCCTCTTCCGGAGACCCAAATCCAAGGCGTGCAATTGTGCGCTCGTTCACAACGATCGAGCCCTGAAGGATCTCGCCATCCGTGGCGCCGTCTGAAGATGGCGCACCGTCCTGTGCACGGTCTTCCTCATACTTGCGGCCGGCCACAAACGGAATTTGATAGGTATCGAAAAAGTCGACATCGACACCCTGACGACCAAGCAGAATGCTGCCAGCATCCGGATCACCCGGAATTTCAACACTGGTGTTGCTCTCGTTGCCGTCCGCTGGACGCCCCATGGTAAGGGATGCATGGTTCACACCGTTCAGGCGCAACACTTCCTGCTTAAAAGCTTCCTGCTGGTGCAGCATGCCCTTTTCACCGACATTGCGGATGACCAGCATATTGTCTTTCTTGAAGCCCGGATCCATGTTTTGGCCATAGACCATCTGGCCATAGACCACCGCGGTGGAAACAATCAGGCCGATAGAAATGGTAAACTGCAGCACAACAAGCGCGTTCCTGAGCAGAACAGAACCCGACGTTTCAGCAGACTTGTTGGCCTTCAATACCCGTGCTGGCAGGAACCCCGAAAGCGCGATTGCTGGATAAAAACCACCCAACACGCCAACAAAGGCGATAAGGCCCAAGAGAATGGCCATGGTGATACCGTCCGTGTAGGAGAAGGTCAGCTCACGACCGAGGAAATCGCCATAAAACGGCAACGTCAATTCCACCAGCACGATGCCGAGCGCAAGGCCCACAAGCGCAAGCAGGATGGATTCACCCAGGAACTGGGTTACAAGCTGGCCACGACGCGCACCCATCACTTTACGGATAGCAACCTCACGCGCCCGCTGGGTGGATTTCGCCGTCGCCAAATTCATGAAGTTGATACAGGCAATCAGCAGGATCAAGCCCGCGATGGCCGAGAAGATCATCACTGTCTTGATATCGCCGGTTGGCTTCATCTCACCGTCACCCGCGGGATAAAGCTGGATATCCAGAAGCGCCTGGCTTGAGAAAGTAACGAAGTCAGAAGGATTGGTGCCCGGCTCGATTTGCGCCCGAACATCCATCATTGTATCTGTGAAATCTTTCCAGCGTGCATTCACTGTATCGATGGACACCCCGTCCTTCAGCTTGAAAAAGATGTTGTTGTTCACAGAAAACCAATGCTGAAATTCCCACGGGAAGTTCTCGAAATCGGCCTCGTCAATCATGATCAGAGCCTGAAAGTCCAGAACGCTATTGTGTGGCAGATCCTTGTAAACTGCCCCAATCCGGAAATCCCGTGTTGTGGCATAGTAAGTCAGCGTCATTACCTGACCGATTGGGTCTCGGTCACCGAAGTGCTTCTTCGCAAAACTTTCATTCACCACCAGCGTGGAGTTGTCATTGAGGGACGCCTTCAGGTCACCGGCGATCACGTCCAATGAGAACATGTCCACCGTGGTAGGGTCTGTGAAATAAACCTCTTCACTGAAGACCTTGTCATCATACTGAATCACAGGCCATTCGTTATTGAAGCGCGTTACCGCCTCGATCTCTTCCGAGAAATAGCGCTCAAGCGCACCCTTGGCTGGCCCCATTGCCATCACAGTGACAAACGGCTCGCGACCGGGTACGTTGAAGGTTGTGTTCATCCGATAAAGGCTGTCTGCCTCATCCCAGAAAGTGTCATAGGAAAGTTCGTCACGCACAAACAGGGTGATCAACACACAAGCGGCCAACCCAACGGCCAGGCCGATGATATTGATGGCGCTATAAAGCTTGTGTTTGATCAGGTTCCTGAATGCAACGCTGATATAGTTCTGAAACATTGTTATCCTCCCGCTGTCGCGGCCATTTTTTTATTTTCTATTCGGCGGCGCGCAGATTTTCTGTCACCACATGGCCATCAAAGAGGTTGATTGTGCGGCGTGCATAGTCGGCATGTGCCGGGCTGTGTGTAACCATCACGATGGTGGTACCTTCAGCATTCAACTGCTGCAGCATTTCCATCACTTCCTGGCCGTGGGCACTATCGAGGTTACCGGTCGGCTCATCCGCCAGAATCATGGCCTGATCGCCGACAACCGCACGGGCAACTGCCACACGCTGTTGCTGACCACCCGAAAGCTGGCTTGGCATATGTTTGGCGCGGTGGGCGATGCCAACCTTGTCCATCACATGGGCCACGCGCTCACGACGTTCTGATGCCGGGATATTGTGATAGAGAAGCGCAAGCTCGATGTTTTCTTCCACAGTCAACTCGTCGATGAGATTGAAGCTCTGGAAGATGAAACCGATGTTCTGCTTGCGGATATTTGAAAGCTTTGCTTCGTTATAGCCAGCTACATTCTCGCCCATGAAAATATAGTCGCCTGATGACGGGCTATCGAGCATGCCGATAATATTCAGCAGCGTGGATTTACCACAGCCTGACGGGCCCATGATGGCCACAAATTCGCCGGACTCGATTTCCACATTCACGCTGTTGAGCGCTGCGGTTTCCACCTCGTCTGTGCGGTATACTTTTGAAAGATTGTGAAGCTTGAGCATTCCGTGTGTCCTTTCCTCATGTGCTTCTTGCCCGGTGCCTTTTTGGCGTTCTGGTGGGCGGGGTTCCTGTCTGTCGTAACTCGGACCTGTTTTTGTGTTTCCGGTTTATTCACCGGACAGCTTCAGGCGGTCCATGTCCACAAAGCTGGTGTAAGGGCTTGTCACCACGCGCTCGCCAACTTCAAGGCCGTCTAGAACCTCGATATAGCGGCTGTTGCGGCGGCCAAGGCGCACAGTGCGCTTAACAGCTTGCGAGCCATCAGCGGACACCACAAACACCCAGTTGCCACCTGTGTCCTGGAAGAAGGCGCCGTTCGGGATCAGCACAGCGTCAGTCGCGTCACCAAGCGTCAATTTGGTTTGCAGCGTCTGCCCGCGGCGGATGCCATCTGGCTGGCCTTCACCAGCGAACACAAAGTCCACTTCAAACTGGCCGTTCTGAACCTGGGGATAGATTTTGGCGATAGACATCGAATAGCTTTCGCCGCCGCGCTCATAGATGGCTTCCTGGCCCAGATCCACGCGGCCCAGGTAAAACTCGTCAATATTTGCTGTCAGCTTGTAGCGGTCCGGATCATCGATCTGGCCAAGGCGTCCACCGCGGTTAATGCTCTGGCCGATTTCAACATTGAAGCCGGAAAGCTTGCCGTCCACTGGCGCCCGTACATTCAGGGCATCCAGGTTCTTGCGGGCAAGCTTCAGGTTTTTTTCAAGCTGCTCACCAGAGTCTTTCAGGAAGGCCAATTGGGTTTCCTGCATCTCGGCGTCGGTTTTCTGGCTCTCGAGCGTGATCTCAAGGCGGTTGCGGTAATATTCAAGCTCGTCTTCCGTCTGGTCCAGCTGGGCCTGTGAAATCGCGTTGGTTTTGATCAATTCGCGCTCACGCAACACCTGCCGCTCAAGCCGTTTGATCTGATAATTCATTTCAACGATATTGCGCTTGTGGGACAGGCGGTTCTGTTCAAGCTGAAGCTCGATCGTGCGCATGTTGTTGAGCTGCTCGGTCACCAGCGCTTCGTTGCGCGTTACATCAAGCTGCAGGCCAGTGTTGGACAGTTCCACGATCATGTCGCCTGCTTTGAGCATGGCGCCATCTTCCACGAGAACGCGCTCAACCCGTCCCCCTTCGATGGCATCAAGGAAAACTGTTTTCAAAGGCGTCACCCGTCCGCGAACCGGAATGAAATCTTCGAAGGTGCCGGTGGTCACGTTTGAGACAACGATACGGCTTTCGTCCACCCGGAAACTACGACCGCCGGATGCATCCATCATCATGGTAGCGATAAAACCCACAGCCGCCACTGCCACCGCAGCGATGCCTACTTTTTTCCAGGGTGTTTTTTTCTTTTCAACACGACGATCCATGCCGGAACCAGACACCGCACCGCTTTTTGGGCCCATTCTGTGTGCCCCTGTGTGCCCTTTTGGGCCATTGTGCCCAGTTGTGCCCCCCTGCATGGAGATCGTTTGGCCGGATTTTTGTTTTTGTTCCATGTCGGTCACTGTACCCATCGCTTTCGTCCGTTTTTTCCGGATTTGGTGTTTCCTCCACGAGCCTGTTCGCCCGTTTGGCATGAGATATGCGCAAGCACCGTGCCAGAAGGCGCAAGTCGCAGAAAACTGCGGCTTCAGCAAACATAGAAAGATAAAATGTCCGATATCGAACACTTTTGACTGTACGAAAATGAACAATCTGTGTACGGTTCCGGACAAACAAAAACGGGGAGCGAGTTGAAAGAATATGGCTGAAAACAAAGGAAAAATCCTGATCGTCGATGACGACGAAGATATTCTGGTCGCGGGCAAACTTCTGCTCAAGCGTCATTATGGCAGTGTTGAAATCTGTAGCGATCCGAACCGCATTCCGGAGCTGTTATCCGCACAGGATTTTGATGCCATTCTCCTTGATATGAATTTTGGCCCCGGGGAATCCTCAGGTGCGCAGGGGTTTGTCTGGCTCAAGAAAATTCTGGAAATCGACCCGCAAGCGGTGGTGGTGATGATCACAGCACACGGCGGTGTGGGTGTGGCCGTCGAGGCCATGAAACAAGGCGCCACCGACTTTGTCGCCAAACCCTGGCAAAATGAAAAGCTTGTTGCCACCCTGTCCGCCAGCGTGAAACTGCGCCAAAGCCGGTCAGAGGCTGAAACTCTCAAGAAAACCAACAAGGTACTGGCAAAAGCTGTCAGCACATCCAAGCAACCGATCCTGGGGGACAGCACACCTATGCGGGACGTGCTCACTATGATCGAGCGGGCCGCGCCTACGGACGCCAATGTGTTGATTTTAGGTGAAAATGGTACCGGCAAAGAGCTGGCCGCCCGGGAATTGCACCACCGCTCTCAAAGGGCGGACAAGGTGTTTATGTCTGTCGATCTGGGGGCCGTTACGGAATCGCTGTTTGAAAGCGAATTGTTTGGCCACAAGAAGGGTGCCTTCACAGACGCCCGAGAAGATCGTGTCGGACAACTGCAGGCAGCCGATGGCGGCACCCTGTTTTTGGATGAAATCGGTAATCTTCCCATGCACTTGCAGGCCAAACTATTGACTGTCCTTGAGCAGCGGCATGTAACGCCCGTAGGCTCGGACAAGAAAATCCCCATTGATGTACGCGTCGTAGCAGCCACCAATGTTGCTCCCGATAAACTCAGGGACGAAGACATCTTCAGGCAGGACCTGTTGTTTCGCTTGAACACCGTCGAACTGCATTTACCTCCGCTTAGGGAACGTCCGGAGGATATTCCGGAAATCGCACGTTATTACGGCACCCTTTATTGCCGTAAATATCATCGCGACCCCAAAGCGTTTACAGATGCTGCCATGGCATCGCTGATGGCCAACCCCTGGCCCGGCAATGTGCGCGCCCTTCGGCACGCCATTGAACGCGCCGTTATCCTGAGCGAAGGAGATGTCTTCGAGGCCACAGATTTCCAATTCGAAGTGCAACCCAACCAGCCGGGCGCAATGGCCGAACGCAAGCCCCAAACCACCCAAATTCAATCGGAAAATGAGGAAGCCGACCTCAATCTGGAGCGCCTTGAACGCAGCGCTATCGAGCAAGCCCTTAAGAAGCAGCGCTATAATATCAGCCATGCCGCCAAGGAACTGGGCTTAACACGGGCTGCGCTCTACAGAAGGATGGAAAAACATGGGCTTTAAGAAATTCAGCCTGCTGCTGGCCGGTCGCCTGTTTGTTATCATGGGCGCCCTTGTTTTGCTGACCTACCTGATCACCACGCCAGGCTATTATGCCGCCACACTTTTGGCCTTCCTAATCACCTGCGGGCTGACCTATGAAGTCATTCGTTTCGTTTCCAAAACAAATGCAGAAGTTAGCCGTTTTCTCGAGGCTGCACGGTATGCGGATTTCAGCCAACGGTTTAACCTTCATGGGCTGGGCGCCGGGTTCGGGGAATTGGGAGACACCTTTTCAGACATTCTGCAACGCTTTCAGTCCGTTCGCGCTGGGCAGGAAGAAGAACTCAGGCATTTGAAGGCGCTTGTGGAGCATGTACCCGTGCCGCTTCTATCCCTTCATGGTGATGGCGCTATCACGCTTTGGAACAACGCCGCCCGTCGCCTGTTCGGTAGTGCTCACGTGACACGGCTAGCCGATTTGACTCAGTTTGGTGACGCCTTTGCCAAAGATCTGGAACAAGTTCATCCAGGCAAACGCCACCTGACCGCCTTCCGCATCGACGGTACCGAACAGCAGCTAGCCGTCGCCGCAACCCAGATCATTATCAGCGGCAAGGCCGAAAAACTCGTAAGCCTGCAGGACATCCAGAGCGAACTGGATCTGGCACAACTGCAAGCCTGGCAGGATTTGGTGCGTGTGCTCACACACGAAATCATGAATTCCATTACGCCAGTGGCCAGCCTTGCCAAGACGGCTGTAGATCTGGTGGACGACGCTGCCGGCAAGGTAACTGAAAATCCGGAGGTTGTGGACGAGTTGAAGGATGTGAAAGATGCGGTCAACACAGTTGCGCGTCGGTCAGATAGCCTGATGCAGTTTGTATCAAGCTATCGCCGCCTCACGCGCCTGCCGCCGCCTGAAAAATCGCTGATCCGGCTGGATAGCCTGTTCAAGGATGTCTGCAGCCTCTCAACTCAAAAATGGGAGGAGAAGGGCCTTCGCTTGGTCACCCATATCGAGCCCAGCGAACTGGACGTCACCGCTGATCGGGACATGATCGAACAGGTGTTGATCAATATGCTCAGGAACGCTGAACAGGCTCTTGGTGAGGCCGACGGTGCCACCGTCTGGCTCTCAGCGCGCCTCAACAAACGTGGCCGTGTGGTGATCGAGATGGCCGACAATGGCCCCGGCATCCCAGCGGAGATCGCCCGGAAAATTTTTGTGCCTTTCTTCACCACCAAACGGGAAGGCAGTGGCGTTGGGCTTGCCCTTACCCGACAGGTAATGATAGCGCACGGCGGATCGGTCACATTAAATGAACGCGAAGGCGGCGGCGCGAAGTTTTCGCTAACATTTTGATTGCAGACGTTTGATAGCCAGCACTTCAGCGCTGGCTATCAATGGCGCACTGATCTCCAATGCACACCTTGTTCCAGATCAGGGCTCTCAAACCAAACCCCAGCCCAAGCGCTGCCAGAAAAAAACTTCCAAATGTCGCTGCCACATCAGGCAAACCCAGAAACTGTGCAGCAACTGCCATACCGCCAGAGGGATTTCCAGCATAAAGATCAACAAGTATTTTAACCCCCAAAAGCGTCGCTATAAAGCCCAGTATTTTCGCTTTCAAAACCATAACTGACACTCTCCTGCAAATGATATCCGCTATACAGTCTTGGGCCGTTCAGTTGTCTTACAGTTTTTATGTCACAAATATGTTTTCTACTTTTTGATATGTAGAATCGTCCAAATTTCTTGTTGGCTTTCCTTCTTCCACCTCGAGCTCTTCAAGGTGCGCCCGGACACACCCTGCCGCGGCTTCCATAAGCCGCGGGGTCAGCCCTTCATATATTTCGGCCACAATCGCTATCGGATCGGTAGTGCCCTGCGCGAGACAGCCCGCTACCTGCTCATGCCGCATCATGCGATGATCGCGTACTTCCCGGATACGGGCGACGGAATCGTCAACCACCGGCCCATGGCTTGGCAACATTAGCCGGGCACCGCCCGCCTCCAGCTTATCAAGGCTATCCATATATTCGCGAAGATTTCCAAGCGGCGGCACCACAACGGTAGTGGACCATCCCATCACATGATCACCAGAGAACAACATGCCCTTGTGCGGCAGCGCATAGCACATATGGTTGGGGAAATGCCCCGGCGTATGCACCGCCATCAACTGCCAATCGCCTTCCCCCACGAGGGCACCACAGCCAAGCGAAACGTCCGGCACAAAGTCTGTATCCACTTCCTCGTCTGTCAGGGCCAAAATATCAGCAGACAATGGCCCAAAGCCGTATGTTTTCGCCTGCGTCTCGGCTTTCAAAAGGTCAGCTGCGGGGCTGTGGTCCAGATGGGTGTGGGTTATCAAAATACCACGCACCGTCCGGCCGGCAACCGCCGCAAGAACAGCGTCAACATGAGCCTTGTCTGCTGGCCCGGGATCAATAATCCAAACGTCCTGATTGCCAACAATATATGTGTTGGTTCCCGGACCGGTATAATCCTTGGCGTTGCAGGCCAATATGCGTAGAACGCCATCAGCAACCTCTTCCGGCGTGCCGTATGTGGCTGACTGGCACAGCTCTGCTGCGACCAGAGGACTTGGCGTGGAATTTCTGTTGTCGGTCATATAGTAATAACAATCCTCAAAATTCGGTTTCCTTTCTGTACCCTCACAAGTGCGCAAGATACCATTCAACGCTTTTCACGCTTGGGTGAGGGGAAGTTGAAATCCGTGCAACGGCATTCCGTTTGCAAAACTATGTCTCCTTCTTAGCCGACAGCACCAGCGAAGTGTTGGTTTTATTCACGCCATTGATTGCAAGGATAAAGTCCAGCGTCTGGTCAATCTCTTCCATGGTTGGCGCTTTCACGATCGCGATCAAATCGTAGGCTCCGGAAACCACAAACAACGTCTTGATCTGCGACCGGGTCTTCATCAGGCCGATGGCTTGCTGGGCATACTTTTGGTCAATCGACAGCAGCACATGTGCCGAGATCATTTTTCCTTCAAATTCCGGGTGTTTTTTGACGGTGAAGCCCGCGATCACCTTCCTGTCGACCAGGCGATTTATGCGATCTTGAACCGTGGACCGGGATAACCCCAGCTTCCGCGCAAGGGACGATGTACCCTCGCGGCTGTTCGCCGTTAAAAGCTCCAGCAATTTCTCATCTGTGGAATCCATGACCAACTCCCGTCCACACAAATCACCCGGCAACAATATGCCGGTAAAATTTAACAATTTCCGTTAATTTGACGGTTTTTATATACCATATCGCTATTCATAGCCATCACTTTAACGACTAGAGTATCTGCTTCGGGAGAAAACCAAGTAGTGAGTGGGTATATGGCTAAGCTGACTTTATGGCTTCGGGAGGAAGCGCGCACAACAGAACGGCGCACACCCCTTTTGCCAGACGGTGCAAAAGAGTTGATCGCATCGGGCGTCGACGTTGTCGTCGAAAAATCCGAGAAGCGTATTTTTGAGAACGGGCTTTACGAGTCTGCCGGTTGCACCATGGCCGAGCCAGGTGCGTGGGAAAAGGCACCAAAGGACGCCATTATCCTTGGCCTCAAGGAACTGCCTGCCACCCCGGAAACCCTCATTCACACGCACATTTATTTCGCTCATGCCTACAAGGAACAAGCTGGCTGGCAAACATTGCTTGCTCGCTTCCTCAAAGGTGGCGGCTCTCTCCTTGATATCGAATATATGACAGACGCAAGCGGCCGACGCGTTGTCGCGTTCGGCTATTGGGCAGGCTACATGGGCGCAGCCCTTGCTCTTTTGCAGTGGCATGACCAAAAAGCCGGCCGTCAGTCCTATGTGAACAATGGCCTGACACCCTTCGAAAGCGCCCAGGCCCTGGACGAATTGATCAAAAGCCGGACTACAGACAGCAAAACGCCAACGGCACTGGTTATTGGCGCAGGTGGCCGCAGTGGCAAGGGTGCCGCAGAAATTCTTGAACGCCACGGCATCAAGGTCACCAAATGGGGCAGGAAAGAAACAGCCGATCTGGACCGCGATGCCATCCTTAACCACGACATTCTGATCAATTGCGCCTTTGTTGCAGATGCTATTCCGGCGTTCCTGACCAAAGATCACGTGAAAGGCGACAATCGCCTGAGCGTTATTTCGGATGTATCGTGCGATCCGTTCAGCGATTTCAATCCGCTGCCGCTCTATGACGCGCCGACCTGCTGGAAAACGCCTGCCATTTCGGTAACTGCTGATCTGGACTTGATTGCCATTGATAATCTGCCATCGCTGCTGCCAACCGAAGCCAGTATGGAATTTTCGGGGCTTTTGCTGCCCTTCCTGAAATCATTGCCCAATCGGAATAGTGACCTGGTGTGGAACAATTGCGCTGCATGTTTTGACCATGCCTGCGAGGCCCTGACAGCACGGAAGGCTTCCTGATATGGCAGATCATCGCATTCACTGGATTGGCGCAGGCCTGGCTTCCGGCCCAGGGCTGGTTGCCCTCGCTGCAGAAACCAGTGCTGTCACCCTATGGGACATGACAGATGACCGGGCACAATTCCTCAAAAAACAGATGCCCGAGGGCACCTCGTTCGAATTTGCAGCACTGAACCTGGGAGACCGGGGTTCGGTTGAGAATTTCAAGAACCATGTAAACGCTGGCGATGTGATCGTGTCCATGCTGCCAGCCACACTCCATATTGCTGTGGCGGATATGGCACTGGAAGTTGGGGCGCACGTTGTAACATCCAGCTATGTGGACGAAGCCATGCGTGCGCTCGACGGTGCGGCGAAAGATCATGGCCTGTCATTTGTGAACGAAGTGGGCCTTGATCCCGGCATCGATCACTTACTGGCCCATATACTTGTAGACGAGGCCAAGAAGGCCGGCGCACTGGGCAAAGGCCATGAGATTGAGTTTGTGTCTCACTGTGGCGGCATTCCCGCGGAAAACACAGACTTTACTTACAAGTTCTCCTGGACACCTTTCGGCGTCTTGAAGGCACTGACCAACCCTGCACGCTGCATTGACGCAGGCAGGGAAAAGCTGGTTGAGAAGGTATGGCACGATGTGTCCAGCCTCGACATCGCCGGCGAAACATTTGAGGTTTACCCAAACCGTAACAGCCTGCCCTACGTCGAGGAATACGGCCTTGATGGTGAAGCAAACCTGAAAACCTTCGTGCGCGGCACCTTGCGCCTTGGCGGTTGGAAAGAGGCATGGGCAGACATCTTCACGCAGGTGGAAACACTGGACGCAGACGGCCTGAAAGCGCTGTCTGAAAAACTGTGGGCCGATCATGCCTATATGGATGGCGAGGAAGACCGGGTTGTCCTCTATGTGGCCCTGATCGCCCGTGACGCTGATGGCAATATTATCTGGTCCGGATCGCTGGCGCTTGACGAAGTGGGAAGCGGCTGGCAAACGGCGATGGCCCGGACAGTTTCCCTGACCGTTGCGCAAGCTGTAAAAGCTGTCCGCCGTAGGGCATTCACCCCAGGCGTTCATGCCGCCCTCACAGACCCCACCGAAGCGAAGGTTTGGTTGCGCGGACTTAAAGATGCAGGCGTCACCATGCGCGCCGAAAATGTCGAGATTTAATTTATGACGAACAAACAAATCACTGGTGGTCAGGCCCTGATCGAAGCGCTTATTGCAAACGGCGCCGACACGGCCTTTGGTGTACCTGGTGAAAGCTATCTGGCGGCACTGGATGCCTTCCATGACGCCGACACCAGATTGAAGTTCATCACCTGCCGTCACGAAGCGGGCGCCGCCAATATGGCGGAAGCCTACGGCAAAATGACCGGCAAGCCGGGCATCTGTTTTGTTACCCGTGGCCCGGGTGCAACCCATGCCACCATCGGCCTCCATACTGCTTTTCAAGACAGCACCCCAATGATCATGTTCATTGGCCAGGTGGCTGCCGACCAGGTAGAGCGCGAAGCCTTCCAGGAAATCGATTACCGCCGGTTCCTGAGTGAAGTCACCAAATGGACTGCCGAGATCAACGACCCGTCCCGCATGGCGGAATATGTTGGCCGTGCCTTCCGTGTGGCGACAAGTGGTCGCCCCGGCCCGGTTGCTCTTGCTTTGCCGGAAGACATGTTGCGCGAATTGTGCCCGGAACAACTGTGCGTGCCATACAAGCCAGCGCTTGCACATCCCGGCGCAGAAGACATGGCCGAACTGAAAACCCTGCTTGAGGGTTCAGAGCGTCCCTTCATCATGCTGGGTGGCAGCGGCTGGAACGATGCATCCGTTACGCAGATCCAGACATTCGCCGAAAAGAACAATCTGCCCATCAGCGTATCGTTCCGCTGTCAGGACCGGTTCAACAACAGCCACGCCAACTATATTGGTGACATGGGCATTGGTGCGAACCCCAAGTTGGTGAAGCGCATGCAGGACGCAGATGTGATCCTCGTGCTGGGCCCACGCCTTGGCGAGATGACAACTGGTGGTTACGAGCGTCTGAGCGTGCCTGTACCAAGCCAGACACTTATCCACATGCATCAGGGCGCCGAGGAACTGGGCCGTGTGTACCAGCCTGATTTGGCAATCAATGCGACACCGCAAACCATCGCACCACTGTTGGCAGATATGGAACTCGTCGGTAACGAAAAATGGGCCGGCTATACCGCAGATGCCCGCGCTGACTATGAAGCCTGGACAACGCCTACAGAAAACCCCGGTGATGTACAGGTAGCGGCACTTTATGAACATATGCGTGAGGTGCTGCCGGAAGACACAATCTTCTGCAACGGCGCCGGCAACTATGCTGCATGGCTGCACCGCTTTTATCATTACCGCGCCTTCCCGACCCAGCTTGCACCAACGTCCGGCGCAATGGGCTATGGCGTGCCAGCGGGTATTGCGGCCAAAATCATTGCGCCTGAGAAAACAGTCATCGCCTGTGGCGGAGACGGCTGTTTCATGATGAGCGCCATGGAGCTGGCAACAGCCGCCCGCTATAACGCGAACGTCATTTTCCTCGTGTTCAATAACGGCATGTACGGCACGATCCGTATGCACCAGGAACGCGACTACCCTTACCGGGTGTCAGGCACCGAACTGACAAACCCGGATTTCGTGGCCTTTGCCGAAAGTTTCGGCCTGCACGCAGCCCGCGTGCAAACCACGGAAGAATTCGCCCCGGCACTGGATGCCGCCCGCAAGGCCGGCAAACCAGCGCTGATTGAAATCAAGATAGACCCGGAAGCGATTGGCCCAACGGCCACACTCTCGGGCCTGAGAAACAAGTAAGACATTCCAAGGAGAATATCGATGCAAGCACGTGTTGCTGACATCCTCAAGGATCTGGACATCAACCCAAGCCAGTTTGAAAATGGCGATCTGGATGTTCATTCCCCAATCGACGGTGGCCTGATGGGCCGCGTGAAGATGGACACAAAAGAGTCCGTCGACGCGAAAATCACGGCCGCAACTGAAGCCTTCAAGAAATGGCGCACTGTTCCGGCCCCTCGTCGTGGTGAACTGGTTCGCCTGCTGGGTGAAGAGCTGCGCACATACAAGGACGCCCTCGGTGCCCTCGTAACAGCAGAATGCGGCAAGATCTTCGAAGAAGGCAAAGGCGAAGTTCAGGAAATGATCGACATCTGCGATTTCGCAGTTGGTCTTTCTCGCCAGGTACACGGCCTGACCATCGCGTCTGAGCGCCCAGGTCACCACATGCGTGAATACTGGCAGCCACTGGGCCCTGTTGGCATCATCTCTGCCTTCAACTTCCCGGTCGCTGTATGGGCATGGAATGCCGCACTTGCACTGGCATGTGGCGATCCTTGCATCTGGAAGCCATCAGAGAAAACACCAATGACCGCCGTTGCGTGTCAGAAAATTCTCGAGCGGGCCATTGCCAAATTTGGCGATGATGCCCCAGAAGGCCTTTCAAGTGTTATCATCGGCATGCGCGACGTTGGCGAACAGCTGGTTGACGACAAGCGTGTACCGCTGATTTCCGCAACTGGATCTACACGCATGGGCCGCGAAGTTGGCCCACGTGTCGCCGAGCGTTTCGGCAAATGCATCCTCGAGCTGGGTGGCAACAACGCCATCATCGTTGCGCCTTCTGCCGACCTTGAAATGGCTATCCCCGGTATCGTGTTCGGTTCCGTTGGCACAGCAGGCCAGCGCTGCACATCCACGCGTCGCCTGATCGTTCATGAGAGCGTATATGACGATCTGGTGCCACGCCTGAAGAAAGCCTATAGCAGCATCCGTATCGGCGACCCGCTCAAGCAAGGTACACTGGTTGGCCCGCTGATCGACAAAATGTCATTCGATGCCATGGAGCGCGCCCTTGAAGCCGCTCGCGGCGAAGGTGGCGTTGTAACAGGTGGTGGCCGCGCCCTGGCTGATGAATATGGCGACGCATATTATGTGAACCCGGCAATCGTTGAAATGCCTGAGCAGTCTGCAAGCATGTGCG
>JABXIS010000092.1 GCA_013372975.1 Alphaproteobacteria bacterium | reverse complement strand
TCCTGACGTGCAATGAAAACATGCTCGTAATAAGCCATGTTTTGCTCCTTTAGTGCTGATTGCTCACCAGTCGCAATGACGGGTGCCTCCAGCTTTCCTTAACAAAATCCTGGGTCTTTATGGCCATGGGCCCAGACTCAGGACGCGCCTCTATAACGCTGTGATCTAGCAAAATCAAGGGAAAGCTGGGAAAAGCGTATTTATTTCCGTTAAAGGCTTGCCTTTACGTTACGGCATGTGTCATCTCCCCCTTAAGCATGACACTAAGTTGTGAAGCAATCCGGAGGTTTTTGAATGACCCGTGCACTCGTATTTCCAGGCCAAGGCAGTCAGTTCGTTGGTATGGGAAAATCCCTGGCTGATGCCTTTGAGCCCGCCCGCCTTGTTTTTGAAGAAGTGAATGATGCACTCTCGCAGGACTTGTCCAAGATTATGTGGGAAGGCCCGGAAGATGATCTGCGGCTGACAGAAAACACGCAGCCTGCGCTGATGGCGCATTCCCTTGCCGTTATCCGCATTCTGGAAGATGGCGGGCTAAAGGTGGCGGATATTGCTAGCCATGTCGCGGGGCATTCACTCGGTGAATATTCCGCATTGGCCTCTGCCGGCGCCTTTTCTGTTGCAGATGCTGCGCGCCTGTTGAAGTTGCGCGGGCAGGCGATGCAGCGGGCCGTGCCTGTAGGCGAAGGAGCCATGGCCGCGATTTTGGGGCTTAGCCTTGAGGATGTGGCAGCTGTGGCGGAAGCCGCTGCACAGGGGCAGGTTGTTGTCGCAGCCAACGACAATGCGGACGGTCAGGTTGTGGTGTCTGGTCACAAGGCGGCAGTGGAACGAGCGATTGAGATCGCGAAAGAGAAGGGCGCCAAACGCGGTGTTCTCCTTCCTGTATCTGCTCCTTTCCATTGCCCGCTGATGCAGCCGGCTGCTGACGAAATGAAAGGCGCCCTCGCAGACGTAACAATCGAGCGTCCGGTTGTGCCGGTGATTGCAAATGTTCTGGCCGCGCCTGTGAGTGAGCCTGAGGGTATTCGCAATCTCCTCGTGGAGCAGGTTACTGGTGCAGTAAGGTGGCGTGAAAGTGTAGCTTCCATGGGATCTCTGGGTATCAGCCAGCTTGTAGAAGTTGGTGCGGGCAAGGTGCTATCGGGTCTTACGCGTCGTATCGATCGCGATCTTGCAACGGCGAATATGCAGGAGCCCGCGGATATTGAAGCCTTCACGGCATCGCTTTAAGGCATATAGGGAATAAAAATATGTTTGATCTTACTGGCAAAAAAGCACTGGTTACAGGCGCTACGGGCGGTATTGGTGCCGCTATCGCGAAAGCTTTGCATGCAGCAGGTGCTGAAGTTGCAATTTCCGGCACACGCGCGGAGAAGCTTGAGGCTCTTAAAGGAGAACTGGGTGACCGCGTTCACGTGATTGCTGCTAACCTTTCGGACCGCGCGAGCGTCGACCAACTCGCCAAGGATGCCGCCGAGACCATGGGGTCGGTGGATATTCTGGTAAACAATGCCGGCATTACCAAAGATAATCTGGCTATGCGCATGAAAGACGAAGATTGGGATAGCGTGATGCAGGTCAATCTCGAATCGTCTTTCCGGCTGATTAAGGCACTGATGCGCGGCATGATGAAGTCCCGTTGGGGCCGTGTTGTTAATATTACCAGTGTGGTTGGTGTCACGGGTAACCCGGGGCAGGCCAACTATTGCGCATCCAAGGCCGGCATGATTGGCATGTCCAAGGCACTGGCCTCTGAGCTTGCCAGTCGCGGCGTGACAGTCAATTGTGTGGCACCGGGTTTCATCGGCACACCAATGACAGATGTGCTGACAGATGACCAAAAATCGGCCATTACAAAGAATATTCCGTCAGGCGAACTGGGTGAACCGGAAGATATTGCATCTGCGGTCTTGTATTTGGCGAGCGCAGAGGCAAAATATGTCACCGGCCAAACACTGCACGTAAATGGTGGTATGGCGATGATTTAACCGGCTTTGTGCCGACGTTCGAGTTTTGTGGCTTAGTCACAAATACATAACAGAGGCTTCTCAAAGAGAAGAAACTGTGTTACTAGCGCCCTCGATGCGGGCGATCTGGCTCATGATTGCTAGGGTTTCCGCAACAAGGGGGTTTTGATCAAGGGATTTACCCCTTTTTATATCGGTGTAAAAAACGAGGAAAAGAGCAATGAGCGAAATCGCCGAAAAGGTGAAGAAGATCGTAGTTGAGCACCTTGGTGTTGACGAAGATAAAGTAACCGATACCGCTAGCTTCATCGATGATCTGGGCGCTGACAGCCTGGATACTGTTGAGCTGGTTATGGCGTTCGAAGAAGAATTCGGCATCGAGATCCCGGACGACGCAGCTGAGAAAATTCAGACTGTGAAAGACGCGATCGACTTTATTAGCGCGAATTCTTAAGCTGAATCTGCTATTAGAAAGGGCAACGGCCGGGCCAAATGGTTAGGCTGTTGCCCTTTTTCAATTTCTGTCAGACTTTGGGCTGAATGATAGAAATAAAGGATTACCGATGAGACGTGTGGTTGTTACTGGTTTGGGTATGGTGTCTCCGCTCTCTGACAGCGTTGATGGCACTTGGAAGCGCTTGATCGAGGGCCATTCTGGTGCAGGTCAGGTTACCCTGTTTGATACCGAGGGTTTCCCTTGTAAAATTGGCTGTGAAGTAAAGCTCGGCGATGGCTCGGGCGATACTTTCAATGCCGATGAATGGATGGCGCCCAAGGATCAGCGCCGTGTTGATAACTTTATTATCTTCGGCATGGCAGCCGCAATGCAGGCTGTACGCGATGCTGGCTGGGAAGAGCCCGGTGAAGAAGAAAGCCTGCGCACTGGTGTAATGATCGGCGCAGGTATTGGCGGTTTGCGCTGGATTTCCGATACATCGATCGTTCTGCATGAGCGTGGCGTCCGCAAGGTTAGCCCACACTTTATCGCAGGTTCGATCATCAACCTCGCTTCAGGCAATGTCTCAATCAAATACGGTTTCAAAGGCCCGAACCATGCGGCTGTAACGGCTTGTTCGACCGGCGCGCACTCCATTGGTGACGCGGCACGGTTGATTGCGCTTGATGATGCCGATGTGATGGTTGCAGGCGGTACCGAAGCCTCTATCTGTGGTATTGGCTACGCTGGCTTCTGCCAGGCGAAGGCGCTGTCCACCAGCTATAACGATGATCCAACCGCAGCATCCCGGCCTTGGGACAAGGGCCATGATGGCTTTGTGATGGGCGAGGGCGCGGGTGTCGTCGTGCTTGAAGAACTTGAGCACGCTAAAGCGCGTGGTGCAAAAATCTATGCTGAAATCGTTGGCTACGGCATGTCTGGTGATGGCTATCATGTGACAGCACCGGCGCCTGACGGCAATGGTGGCTACCGGGCAATGGAAGCTGCACTGAAGCGCGCGGGCCTGAACCCGGGTGATCTGGACTATATCAACGCGCATGGCACGTCGACACCAGTTGGCGACCCGATCGAATTTGGCGCAGTGAAGCGCCTGTTGGGCGATGCAGCGGGCAAGATCGCCATGTCTTCGACAAAGTCATCGATCGGCCACCTTCTGGGCGCTGCCGGCGCTGTTGAAGCCATTTTCTGTATTAAATCCATCACCGACGGTGTGGTGCCTCCAACCCTGAACCTGCATGAGCGGGCGGAAGGCTGCGACGGTATCGATCTGGTGGCGCTCGAAGCTCAGGAGCGTAAGGTCAAAGCGGCTCTGTCGAACAGCTTTGGCTTTGGCGGCACCAATGCGTCGCTGGTGATGCGCGAATACAACGGCGACTAAATTAGCGCCCAAGACATCAAAGACCGGCTTTGGAGATTGGCCGCTGCCTGCTAGGGTAAGCCCATGATTCAGAGCCGGTTTTTTCATGCCTTGATTTTTGCTGTCAGCAGCCTTGTGGTTGTGGTTTGCACTGGTGCAGGCATCTTGCGGCACATCTACAACACGCCCGCGAATACTGGCGGATCCCATTATCTTTATATTGAGCCGGGTACAGGCCTTAAGCGTACTGCGTGGCTTGCTGAAAAGGCGGGTATTGTCAGCGCCGCCTGGCACTTTAGCCTTGCGGTTCGTAGTCTGAGAATGGAACGGTCGCTTTATGCAGGTGAATATGAAATTGCTGCTGGGCAATCGCTGATCAAGACGCTGGAGCAAATCCGATCCAAACAGGTTTTTCATCGGCGTGTTGTGATTCCGGAAGGACTATCCGTTGTCGAAGTCCTCTTGGTTCTGCGAAACAGCTTTGGTCTTGTGGGGGAAATAAAGACCGCCCCGGAAGAAGGAAGCTTGCTGCCTGATACATATTTCTACGTGATGGGTGACGACATCAATGTCGTGGTAGAACGAATGAAAAAGGCCATGACGGCTGCTCTGCTTGCTGCGTGGGAGATACGGGCGCCCGACTTGCCCTTTGATACGGTTGAAGAGGCTCTCATTCTGGCATCTATTGTGGAAAAAGAAACTGCTGTTGCAGAGGAGAGGCCACTGGTGGCCGCCGTGTTCGTGAACCGCCTAAAGAAGGGGATGCGGCTTCAGTCCGATCCAACGGTCATTTACGGCGTTTCCCAGGGGGTGCCCCTGAACCGGCCGATCTCGCGTGCCGACCTGCGCATGAAAACCCCATATAACACCTATCGGATCAATGGCCTTCCGCCGACACCCATTGCCAACCCGGGATTGGCGTCAATAGAGGCTGTACTCAATCCGGCGTTTGTGCCGTATGTCTATTTCGTGGCAGATGGAACAGGGGGACATGCGTTTGCTGAGACCTTGTCTGAGCATAACCGCAATGTCGCGCGTTGGCGCAAGATCGAGCAACAGCGCTGAAAAAGCCGAAAACAGGAAAAAGTGGGTGCCCAATCGTCAGCCTGCCTTTATAGTGCGTCGCCTAGTGTCAGGTTAAGGAGCAATACATGCCGCTAAACAGCATGACCGGTTTTGCGCGCGGTGCAGGCGTAGATGCAGGCTTCCGGTGGAACTGGGAAATCAAAAGCGTCAACAACAAGGGACTAGAGGTACGGTGCAAGTTGCCCTCGTTTCTTGATGGCGTCGATATCTTGATAAAAAAGGCGGTATCCAATCAGCTTTCGCGGGGCTCGGTTTATATCAATCTGACAGTTGAGAGAGATGGTGACGACGCCACCTTCGTGGTGAATGAGGAACGCCTCAAGGCATTGATTGATGTAGCTGGGCGCTATAGCGCGGCCGAAGGCGTGGGAAAGGCCTCTGTTGACGGCCTGCTGGCAATCAGGGGCGTTGTGGATCTCACCAGTCGTGAAGCAAGCGAAGACGAACGTCTCGCGCTCGAGAAAGCGCTGCTGTCAGACCTGAGGACTGTGGTTTCCGAGCTCAAAGAGGCACGTGCAGGCGAAGGCGCCCGCATGGGCGAAATTCTGGACGGCCAGCTGGCGGAAATTGAGCGCCTCGCGGTCGCGGCCCGTGACGCCGCGGGTGACCGCGTTACGGCCATGCATGCGCGCTTCGCTCAACAGCTTGCCAAACTCCAGAATGTTGACAAACCTGTACCGGAAGAGCGGCTGGCGCAGGAGATTGCCACCATGGCCGTTAAAGCAGACGTGCAGGAAGAGCTTGACCGCCTGGACAGTCATGTGGTTGAAGCACGTCAATTGCTGGCGGCTGATGGACCGGTCGGTCGCAAACTTGATTTCCTGTGCCAGGAATTCAACCGTGAAGCCAATACGCTTTGCTCAAAGGCGCTTGATACCGCGCTGACCAAAATCGGGCTGGAACTGAAAGTGATGATTGATCAGTTCCGCGAGCAGATACAGAATATCGAATAGGGTACGCACTTTATGACTGAGAAGTCCGTAGATTCCCGCAGGGGATTGATGCTTGTAATTTCTTCGCCGTCAGGGGCAGGTAAGACCACTCTTACCCGTCGTCTGTTGGCTGAGGACAGCGAAATTGTTATGTCGGTGTCTGCGACCACACGTGAGCCACGGCCCGGTGAAGAACATGGGAGGGACTATTTTTTCGTAAGCCATGAGCGGTTCAAAGAGATGGTTGAGAATGATGAGCTGCTTGAACATGCGGTAGTGTTTGAAAACCGATATGGCACCCCGCGAGGCCCGGTGATGGAAGCACTGGGCGCGGGCCGTGATGTTATCTTTGATATTGATTGGCAGGGTGCGCAACAGCTCGCCTCAAGTACCCGCGCAATTGATCTGGTGCGTATCTTCATTCTGCCTCCAAGTGTAAAGGCGCTTGAAGACAGGCTGCGCAAGCGTGGTCAGGATACGGAAGAAACGATTACGAAGCGTATGGCCAAGGCGGAGGCGGAAATCAGCCATTGGGCGGAGTATGACTATGTGCTTGTGAATGATGACCTGGAGGTGACGTTCGAATCGCTGAGCAACATCATCCGCGCGGAACGGTTGCACCGGGAACGCCGCCCGGGTTTGTCCGGTTTTGTTCGCAAACTTCAGGAAGAGCGCGGTATCACGCCAGCGGAATAGTCAAATTTGGCTGTGTTAAAAAATTGGGAAGGCTAGCTGCGGGGCTAGCCTTTTTGTTTAAGCTCGCCAAAACAGCGGGCAAGTTCGACAAATTGTTCAACGGAAACATCTTCTGCGCGCTTGGTTTCCTCGATATCAGCCATTGCCAACAATTCGAGGGCGTCAACCGGTAGTCCTTTCAGGCTTGCTCGCAGCATCTTCCGGCGCTGTCCAAAGGCCTTTTCCACAACCAGTTCCAGGTCCCGCAGCTTTACGTCTGGGTTCAAGGGGGCAGTTGGTTCGAAATGAATGACAGCACTCGCCACCTTTGGTGGCGGTGTGAAGGCTGCAGCAGGTACATTCAGCGCGATGCGAACTTTTCCGCGCCACTGCGCCAGGACGGAGAGGCGCCCATAGGCTTTGGTGCGAGGTTTGGCGACAATGCGTTCAGCGACTTCGCGCTGGAACATCAGTGTCAGCGACGAGAACCAGGGCTGCCATTCTTCAAGTGTTAGCCATTTGATAAGCAGAAGGGTGCCCACATTGTAGGGCAGGTTCGATGCAATCCGCATCTTCTCGCCGTCTGTTGCGGCAAGAAGTGCCCTCTCGTCCATTTCCAAGGCATCGCCCTGATGGACTGTAAGGCGACCGTCATAGGCCTCCGAGATATCACCTAGCGCATCAAGGCAGCGAGGGTCCATCTCAACTGCGACGACCCGTTTGGCACCTTCGGCCAACAGTCCGCGTGTTAGCCCACCCGGTCCCGGTCCAACCTCATAAACGACACTGTCGCTGATATCACCGGGAATGCGGGCTATCTTGCGGGTAAGGTTCAAATCTAGAAGAAAATTTTGGCCAAAAGATTTTTTGGCGCGCAAATCATATTCCCGGATGACCTCCCGAAGCGGCGGCAATGGATCATGAAAATCAGCCATGGCTGGCCTCCCTCACTGATCTGTCTGCCATTTCTGCCGCCGTCCTGATTGCCGCCAACATGCTATCCACTCGTGCTTGTCCTGTTCCAGCCAATCCGAGCGCTGTACCATGGTCTGGTGACGTGCGGATGATTGGCAAGCCCAGTGTGATATTCACGCCACCCCAGAAATCCAGCATCTTGACCGGTATCAAAGCCTGATCGTGATACATGCAGAGAACAGCATCATAGTTTTTGCGGGCCTCTGCATGAAAGAGCGTATCTGCGGGCAGGGGACCATCAACATGGATGCCGTGATCTTTAAGGGACCATATCGCCGGTGTGATATGCGTG
>JABXIS010000013.1 GCA_013372975.1 Alphaproteobacteria bacterium | reverse complement strand
TGTTTGCCGCGTTTTGTCAGCGTGATATCAAGGGCGGCGGACGCTTGCTCGGCATCTTCGAAGAAAAGCTCGTAAAAATCGCCCATGCGGTAGAACAGCAGGCAATCGGGATAATTGGCTTTGATTTCGAGAAACTGGACCATCATGGGGGTAACCCCGGGCGCCTTTGCAGCGCGAGCCCACTTGTTTTCAGTCACATCCGGACATTTTGTTTCATCTTTTTCTCCAGATGACACATTTTCTTCCGCATTCGGACCCAAAACAGCGCTTCCTTCCATTTTTTTAACAAACCCCCGGTTAACTTCCCGATTTCAATTGTCACACGCTTTATGCCATAGTATTCGGCATAGCATAATTCGCTTTTAGAGCATTCCTCCCCGGACTGCTACCATAAGACTGCAGCCATAAGAACAAAGGATTCCCCATGCCGACTAATTCATCCAAATTTACGGATGCGGAGGCCCTCAGGTTCCATTCCGCCGGACGCCCCGGCAAATTGGAAATTACCCCGTCCAAGCCAATGGCAACCCAGCGTGACCTATCGCTGGCCTACAGCCCTGGTGTAGCGGTCCCTGTGAAGGAAATCGCGGCAGATCCGGATACGGCCTATGATTATACCACCAAGGGCAATCTTGTGGCCGTTATCTCAAACGGTACTGCGATCCTGGGGCTCGGCAATCTTGGTGCAGCGGCCTCCAAGCCGGTGATGGAAGGCAAGTCGGTTCTTTTCAAACGGTTTGCCGATGTGGACAGTATCGACCTTGAGGTTGATAGCGAAGACATCGATGAATTCGTAAACTGTGTGAAGCTGTTGGGCCCAAGCTTTGGCGGCATCAACCTTGAAGATATTGGCGCGCCGGCCTGTTTCATTATCGAGCAGCGTTTGCGTGAGCTGATGGATATCCCGGTTTTCCACGACGACCAACACGGCACCGCCATTATCACAGCGGCCGGTTTTATCAATGCGCTGGACCTTACGGGTCGTGATATCAAGGACGCCAAGGTGGTGGCCATTGGTGCGGGTGCTGCCTGCATCGCCTGTATCGAGCTTATCAAAGCTATGGGCCTGCCCCATGAAAATGTCACGATGGTGGACCGGTCTGGTGTGATTTATGAGGGCCGTACGGAGGGCATGAACCAGTGGAAATCAGCGCATGCGATTAAAACCGACGCACGGACGCTTGAGGAAGCCATGGTTGGCGCGGATGCCGTGATTGGCCTGGCAGCAGCTGGCGCGATCTCCAAAGAGATGGTGAAAGCGATGGCGCCGAAGCCGATCATTTTTGCCATGGCAAATCCAGATCCAGAGATTACGCCCGAGGATGCGCGTGAAGCACGCCCAGATGCGATCATCGCTACGGGCCGTTCCGATTATCCAAACCAGGTAAACAATGTTCTTGGTTTCCCATACATCTTCCGGGGCGCTTTGGATGTACGCGCCCGTACCATCAATGAAGAGATGAAAATCGCAGCGGCACAGGCCTTGGCTGAGCTGGCGCGAGAAGATGTGCCAGAAGAAGTGGCTGCTGCCTATGGTGGTGAACAGCCTCATTATGGCCCTGACTATATTATTCCGGCACCATTTGATCCGCGCCTTATTCGCCGCATTCCGGTTAAGGTTGCGCAGGCGGCAATGGACACGGGTGTAGCGCGCAAGCCCATTGAAGATATTGAAGCGTATGAGCAAGAGCTCGCGTCTCGCCTTGATCCGACGGCCGACACGCTTTCAACAATGTTCGAAGAATTGAAGCGCCGCAAGCCCAAGCGCATTGTGTTTGCGGAAGCCGAGGAAGAAAAGGTTCTTCGGGCGGCAGTTGGATTCAAGAATGCGGGTTACGGCATTCCTGTTCTTGTGGGTTATGAAGCGCCGATCCGTGAAAAACTTCGCGAAATGGGTGTGGATGATGAGGCGTTTGAGATTTGTAACGCTGCCAACACCAAGCGCACGTCTGATTATATTGACCTGATCTATGAACGCCTGAACCGCAGAGGCTTCTTGTTGCGTGATGTTCAGCGCCTTGTGAAGCGGGACAGGAACGTATTTTCTGCCTGTATGGTCGCCACTGGCGACGCAGACGGGATGGTTACAGGCGTCACGCGCCATTATTGGCGGGCACTCAAGAACATTCGCCGCGTGATCGACCCGATCCCGGGTCATCGTCCGTTCGGTATGTCGATTGTGGTAACAAAGGGCCGTACGGTCTTTATGGCCGACACCACTGTGAACGAGAGGCCAAATGCCGAAGAGCTGGCGGATATCGCCGAAAGCGCCGCCTATTTCGTGAAGCGGCTGGGTCATGAGCCTCGGGTGGCCTTCCTGTCATTCTCCAACTTTGGCAATCCGCCGTCGGACAAGACCCAGCATATCCAGCAAGCCGTGAATATTCTGGACGAACGCGACGTTGATTTTGAATATGACGGCGAGATGCAGGCTGATGTCGCCCTGAACCGCGACTTGATGGAACAATATCCATTCATGCGCCTGTCCGGTCCGGCAAATGTGCTGGTGATGCCGGCACTTCATAGCGCCAATATCGGCTACAAGCTTTTGACAGAGCTTGGCGGTGCACGCGTGATTGGCCCGATGCTCTTGGGCATGGAACATTCCATACAGGTAGCGCGCATGACAGCAAGCGCGTCCGATCTTGTGAATATGGCAGGATTGGCTGCGAGCACAGCTTTCGCACTTGAGCAGGCACGGGAAGAATTGGGGCAGGAAGCCAAAAGCGATTAAGTCAGGACCATTCCTTAAGCTTGCGGTAGAGCGTAGAGGGGTTTACCTCCAACCGCTTTGCCGCAAGCCTGACCTTCCCACCACAGATTTTGATGGCATTTTCGATAACGCGTCGCTCAACGATTGCCAGTGGTTCAATTGCGCCACTATTGGATAGCCCGCTATCAACCGCGCCAATGATCTGAGTTTGCCGTTCCGTCCTGCGCCGGGCGGGGCCCATCAATCGGTCCAGCATTTCATTGGTGAGTTCCGGCCCGTCATTGAGCACCACGGCACTTTGGATAACATTCCCAAGTTCACGAACATTGCCTGGCCAGCTATGCGCCAGGAGCCGCGCTTCGGCCTCTTTGGTAATTTCCGTAAAGTTTTTTTCTTCCTCTTCCGAATAGGTCTCGAGCATGTGCCGGGCAATCATCAGTACGTCCTGCCCTCGCTCTGCAAGTGGCGGCACGTGGATGGGAACCACATGCAGGCGGTAATAAAGATCTTCGCGAAAACGGCCCGCTTCTACTTCTTCCCAGGGGTTACGATTGGTGGCGCATACAAAACGCACATTCACTTTGATGGGTGTGTTGCTTCCCACAGGAACAACATCGCCTGTTTGGATAAAGCGCAGAAGTTTGGCTTGCAGGTCCAGCGGCATCTCGCAAATTTCATCCAGAAAAAGCGTACCGCCATCGGCGGCGACTGCTGCACCATCTCTGTCTGCAGTTGCGCCGGTGAAAGCGCCCTTTTTGTGACCGAAGATTTCGCTTTCGATCAGGTTTGCAGGGATGGCAGCGCAATTGAGCGCAACAAATGCCCTTTCCCGGCGTGGGCTTTGATTATGGATGGATTCTGCACACAATTCCTTGCCTGTGCCAGATGGCCCCATCACAAAAACTGACGCTTTCGAGGACGCACAGTCTTCAATCATCCGGTATACAGCCTGCATTGAAGGGCTGATACCAATGAAGCGACCGAATTTTTTCTTCTGTCCCCCGGCATATTGTTCAACAAGGCCCGCCAGGCGCTTGATTTCCAGGTTGTTTCTGACCGTTGTGATCAGCCGTTCAGCGGCAAAGGGTTTCAGGATAAAGTCGCTCGCACCTTCCTGCATTGCTTCGACTGCTACTTTAACAGACCCATGAGCAGTAATAACAATGACGCGGGCATCATTTTGTTCCGCCTTCAGTTTGCGCAGAATATCGATGCCCTCCATATCAGGAAGTTTGAGGTCCAATAGAATGACTTGGGGTTTGTTGTCGGCAATTGCGGCAACGGCTTTTGCGCCTGTGTCTGCGATAATCGCTTCATGGCCTGCCTGTCGTAGATACTCTCGGTAGGTAAGGGCCAACGTGGGGCTGTCCTCCACAATCAGAATGGAAGAATTATTTTGCTTGCTGGTTGTTTCCGGCGATGATTTTGATGCCATAAGGATCCTTGCCCCCTAAACATTGCTACCCAATCAGGAACGGTCTGACAAGAAAAGACAAGGCGCGGGTGCCCGTTCACCGCTTTACATGCCGAAATTTAGGAAAATTATCACTAGATGGTTATGATTGGTTTACCTGCGGCGGATAATGTATAGTTCTGGAGAATTCGATTTAGCGGGCAATCTATATTGCATGAACAGTGGTGGTGGCATGGCTCAGGACGTGGCAGAGCAAAAACAAAAGAAAGCTGACATGGTACCGAATACGGCAGAAAAGTCGCAAGGTGAAGAAAGCCGTCAATTCAAACGGCGCTCAGTGCTTTGGCCAGCAAAAATGCGTGTCGGCAAACACGAGCTATCTTGTCAGATCTGGAATCTTTCACTTGGCGGCGCCCGCGTGAAGGTTGATTTGCCCCTTCAGGAAGGGGTTGAAGTGATTATCTCGTTGGCGGGACGCGGGGAGATACCTGCCACCGTTGCCTGGGCAAAAGGTGAGCTTCTGGGTATTGCCTTTGACGTAGGGGCGGAAGTTATTCGCCGAATGTTTGAAGACCGCCTTCATGTGCTTGGACTCGGTGACGATAGCTAGCGATTTTCTTTTGCCTTGACCTGATTGCTTGTCCTGCGCCAAATCAGACAATGATTGCACGCCTTTCCACAAAACTTTGGATTGATGCTCATTTGCGGACATGTTTCGCGAATGATATGCCGGCGTTTGTTGTAGCCAAGGGTGACGAAGAACGTGGCGGGGTTATCCTGAAGGTGAATTGTTTTGCTGCAGGCGTGTTTCTGTTTGAACAATCGCTTGATTTTGATGGAAACAGGATATGGCGGCGATTGGGGCCAGAAGGTGGTCAACAGGAGCCGGATGCCGATGGTGTTGTCGCCCGCAAGCGGCAATTCGACCCGGATTTGTGGGTCATTGAAATTGAAGACATGGCAGCAAAATATGAGCTGGATGCGCCGGTTTCCGAGTTCTAAGGCGCTTTGCGCTTGACGGAAATGCTGCTCAACCATAGGAAAGGCACCATATTTGTTGCACTTTCACGCCAGAGGGACGTTTGAATGTCAAAGCTACCTATCATTAATGTGCCAGACCCGCTGTTGAAGACACTGTCTGACCCAGTCGGGCAGGTGGATGACGATTTGCGGCGTTTGATGGATGATATGTTGGAGACCATGTATGCAGCACCGGGCATTGGCCTTGCGGCCATTCAGGTTGCTGTGCCAAAGCGTGTTATTGTTCTGGATACCGAGGGCGATGAAGAAGAGCGCAACCCGCTTTTTCTTGTCAATCCTGAGATTACATGGGAGTCGCCTGAGTTCAATATCTACAATGAAGGATGTCTCTCTGTTCCCGAGCATTATGCAGAAGTGGAACGGCCTGCCTCTGTTAAGGTGAAATATCTGGATTATGACGGCAAGGAACAGGAACAATTAATGGAAGGGCTGGCCGCAACGTGTGTTCAGCATGAAATAGATCACCTCAACGGCGTGGTTTTCATTGATTATCTTTCCCGGCTGAAGCGTAACATGATCATCAAGAAGGTCCAGAAGGCCACCAAGGACGTTGCTGTCCTCTGATTGGGAGCCATCATCATGCGCATTGCTTTTATGGGAACACCGGACTTCGCCCTGCCAACCTTGCAGGCGCTCGTATCTTCCGGGCATGATGTTGTGGCGGTGTACAGCCAGCCTCCTGCGCCTGCTGGCCGCGGCAAAAAAGAACGTAAATCACCTGTGCATATGTGGGCCGATGACGCAGGGATTCCGGTTTATACGCCAAAATCCATGAAAGACCCCGCCGAACAAGCCGCTTTCTCGGCACTTGATCTCGATGTGGCGGTGGTCGTGGCCTATGGTCAGATATTGCCTCAAACCGTACTGGACGCTCCAAGGTATGGGTGCGTGAATGTTCATGCCTCCCTGTTGCCGCGTTGGCGAGGTGCGGCGCCGATCCACCGTGCTGTGATGGCTGGGGACAAGGAAACCGGGGTTTGCATTATGCAAATGGAAGCTGGTCTTGATACTGGCCCGGTACTGGCCCGAGCCAAAACTGAAATTGCTGCAGAAGATACCACTCTAAGCCTGCACGACAGGTTGGCGGCAATGGGTGGAGGGCTAATTGTCGATGCGATAGAGCAATTGGCCGCGGGCTCCCTTTCACCTGAAGTGCAGGCTGATGAGGGCGTGACCTACGCTCACAAGATCGACAAAGCGGAAGCGCGAATTGATTGGACGGAAAGTTCAACCGATGTTGATCGGAAGATACGGGGCCTCTTCCCCTTTCCTGGCGCTTGGACTGGCCTCAATGGCGAGCGTATCAAGCTTTTGGGGGGTACGTTGGAAAACGGAGAAGGTGCGCCGGGCGAGTTGCTTGACGATGAGCTTTTAGTCGCTTGCGGTGAAGGCGCATACAGAATCTCCCGTGCTCAGAGGGCCGGCAAAGGTGCCATGAACAGGGAAGATTTCTTGCGTGGATTTCCGGTTCCTCATGGTTCCAGGTTCGGGTAGCCAGCATGCAACGTTTCAAGCTGACAATTGAATATGATGGCCGGCCATTTGTTGGATGGCAGCGTCAAAAGAATGGTCCTTCCGCACAGGCGGTCATAGAGGATGCATTCCAGAAATTTGCCCCGGGAGAAACTGTCAAGGTCACTGGATCTGGCCGGACAGACGCCGGTGTTCATGCGCTTGGTCAGGTTGCGCATCTGGACCTGGAGCGCGACATGACAGCAGATCAGCTTCAGGGCGCGCTGAATTATCACATGCAGCCCAGAGGCTCGGTCTCGATTGTGAAAGCGGAAGCTGTCCATGCAGACTTCAATGCGCGATTTGATGCCGTGAAGCGCCACTATGTTTACCGGATTGCCAACAGGCGCGCACCGCTGACTTTCGATCAAGGCCTGAAATGGCATGTGAAAACGCAGCTGGATCACGAAGCCATGCATGAAGCGGCACAGGTTTTAGTTGGTCAGCACGACTTTACTACATTTCGCCATGTCGCCTGCCAGGCGAAAAGCCCAGTTAAAACAATGGATTACTTACGCGTTGAGCGTGAGGGGGATGAAGTGCGCCTGTACGCGGGTGCCCGATCCTTCCTGCATCACCAGATCAGGTCGATCACGGGAACATTGAAGCTGGTCGGTGAAGGTAATTGGACGAAAGCCGACGTACAGGCTGCGCTGGATGCGCGCGACCGTCAGGCGCTGGGTTTCAATGCCCCCCCTGACGGCCTCTATTTCAAACACGTGGAGTTTGACACCTAAGCCGCTGCTGCCTGTTGTGCTTTGCGCAACTGCCACAGTCCCGGCAACGTCGAAACAATCGTGATGACTATTGCTGCGCCGATATACATTTCGAGTGTGCCAGCCGCCTGTGGGTTGCCAGGGATGAGGTCTGTATTGATGGAGCCAGCCAGATTGATGAAGGCGTGAAGTGCAACGCCTGGCCAGATGCTTCGGCAATAGGCAGCAAGGCCTGCAAAACCAATTCCCAGCAAAGTGGCATAGATGGTTTGGCTGACAGTATCGAGCACAGGTGCATGCGCGAGGTTAATAAGGTGTAGAAGGCCAAAAATAACGGCTTGTACAACGGCCGCTGCCAACAGGCCGTTCTTTTTGTGTTTCCATCCATTATAGAGAATATAGAAACAAAGTCCTCGCAGGAGCGCTTCCTCGAACAGCCCTACAGACAGGTTGTAACCCAACCAGTTGAAAACAGCGGCGGGCCCCAAGACAACCGCCTCCCAGTTTGTACCCAATAGATTGACACCTGCCAGCAAGGACATTGGCAGTGTGGCAAGCCACCACCTTTTGTGCCAGGGTTTTCCGGCAATGCCGGCAGCAGATGCCCAGTTAAACTTTACAAGCAGATAAAGGGCGCCAAACCCTACTGCAAATCGCAGGAGGATTTTTGCCAAGTCCTGACCAGCCGTGCCTTTTGGAAAGAGCTGCGGCAGTCCCAGCACAATGGCGAGGCATAAGGCAATCAGCATGAAACTGGTGATTAAGGGGTATCGTTCAACAAGGTATTTGTAACGCGTCATGATGGATAGGCTCTCGCTTTTATTGTATTGGCAAATTTATGCCTTGAGCTTCATATAGAAAAACCGGCGTATGGAACCAATAGCTTTGCGGCCATGCGAGGTATTTGTGAGCAAGATTTTGATATGGCGCGAAGGGGGCCGATCCATCGTACTTTTAACTCCTTGTTGACACTCTCTTTGATATTCTGTGCCTGATGGGGGGTAATGCCTGGTTCAATGTGGGAACATCTATGGCAGATGCCCGGCGCAATATGCGCGACATAGTGATTTTAGTAACTTCTTTGATGCTTTTATCAGGGGCCGTTGTCGCTGAACCTGCGAAGATCAATTTTTTGACAGTCTGTTGCGATTTTGAGGGCGACAGTTCAACTGGCCCCGAAATCACCAAAATAGATCGGCGCATCGCAGCGCTCAGCCCTGAAGTTGAAGTGTTGTCTGAATATGTCAGCCGTGCTCGGGTTTGGCAGGAACTGGAAAAGCGGCAGAATGTCTGCACTACAAGGGCCAGGAAAACTGACGAGCGGCAGCGTATCGGGATATATTCTGCTTTTCCTCACTCAATTTTTCCACCGCTGCGGCTTCATGTGGACCAAGGCAGCGAGTTCAGTAAAGCATTTGAGATAGATCTCGACCAATTGGTGGCAGTGCAAGGCGCCAGAATTGGCGTGGTAAACAGGCGCGATTATGGTGGTGCACTTTCGCGGTTAATGGATACCTACCCTGATCAGTTTTTTGTGGTTTCAACTGTAAACCAGGGAATTGATGTCCTGATCAATATGATACGGGCTGGTCGTATCGACGCGTTTCTCGAAGGAACAATTACTTTAGAGGATTATATCGACAGGGCATATGAAATCGCGGCGGCAGAGGAAATCAAGAGCAGCCTCGCTCATGTAGCCATCGCTGGCTTCGAAGCCAATATGGGGTATTACGTGTGTTCGCGGAGCGCTGAAGGCGAAAGGGCAATAGAAATGCTGAATGACGCTTTACGCAGCAGGCCGGTGCAGGAGGCACTATTGGATGCGCATCTTGCCTGGTTCCCTGAGGCGGAAACCGGTTTCCTCAAGCAAACATTCAAGAATATTTTTGGTGAAACGAACCACCAGTAGAGGTTTTGGTTACCAATTTAGGCGGCGTTGCTGGCCGGGTGCGCCAACATGGCGTAGAGAGCGCTGTCGTCGGAGGTAATCCTTAACTTCTTAAGGGTTCCCTCGTCGCGCAGCAGCCTGGAAACGCGTGCTAACGCTTTCAAATGATCAGCGCCAGCATCAGTTGGAGCCAAAAGCATAAACACAATGTCAACGGGCTGATCGTCAACGGAATCGAAGTCGATCGGGCTGGTGAAGCGCGCAAACAGGCCTTTGATTTCAGTGAGATCTTCAATTCGGGCATGCGGAATAGCCACACCTTTGCCAACGCCAGTACTGCCAAGCTTCTCTCGTTCAAGAAGTTTGTCAAACACTAACCGTGCATCCAACTCGGCAAATTCAGCGAGCTTTCGGGACAGGGCCTGCAGCGCCTGTTTTTTGCTTGAAGCGCGAAAATCGCCAAGCACATTCTCTGCCGAAAGCAGATCTTCGATCTCCATGATCATTCTCTCGTCCGAGCCCAGCATATGCCGGGCTCGGCAACCCTCTATTCTGTTTCCTACCTGTTACCTCAGGCTGCAGCACCGGGGCTTATCCACCCGATATTGCCATCTGGCCTACGGTATACCACATCCAGCGTATCGCTTTTGCGATTGCGGAACATGAAGACGCTGGCGTCAGCCAGATCCATCAACATTACGGCGTCCCCAACACTGACGTGAGGGATCTCTTTCTTGTTTTCCGCAATTATCAATGGCTGCCCATCTGCGTTTTCGCCGTTGAGCGTGCCATCCGCATCTTCTTCTTCCGGCGCGAGTGTCAGGTCGCTTGCGACCTCAATTGCAATCTCGCGCTGCGGTGTGTGGTGGTGGTTCTTAAGGCGTCGCTTGTATCGACGCAACTGTTTTTCTATTTTATCGGCTGCCAGCTCAAAGGCAGCATAGGGGTCATCGGCTTCAGCATGGGCTTGCATATTGATACCCTGGTTGGCGTGAAGCGATACATCAACTCGGTATAAGTGTCCTTCTTTTACAAATGTGGCGTTTGCATCAATGGTGCGGCTAAAGAACTTGTCTGCGACAGATTCAAGGCGCTCTTCAACATGTTGTGTGAGGGCTGCGCCTACATTCATTTTCCGTCCAGTTACATTGATATCCATAGGAGCCAATCATCCTTTCTCAGGTAGCCGGGGAGGCTACCGCTACTATACCACGGGCCATTGCGACCCGGCTGCGGCGCTATCCTCCGAAATCTGTCCCCGTCCGATTTCGGCACCGCTTTTCCAGCCATTGCGACTGGAAAATTCAGCCTACCACAAAAGATGGTTTATGTGTGGTTAATCCACTTTGATTTGTGTCAAATTTTTGAATTTTAACGGTATTTATCCGGGCTCAAGGTGTCAGGATTGGTGGCCCGTGAAAACGACTCAGAAACCCAGCGGTTAGGTATCCATGTTTTTAAGGCGTCGTCGTTGTACAGAGGACGGTATTTTCATGGCTTCACGATATTTGGCGACTGTTCGCCGGGCGATGTCGATACCTTCAGCCTTCATCATGATTACCAATTTGTCATCGGACAGGATTTTCTTTGGGTCTTCATTGTCGATGAGTTCTTTCAAGCGAAATTTGACCGACTCGGAGGAGTGGGCGTCACCGCCATCACCTGCAGAGATTGCAGAAGTGAAGAAATATTTCAGCTCGAACATACCACGCGGACAGGACATGAATTTGTTGTTTGTGACTCGTGAAACGGTCGATTCATGCATATCGATCTCGTCAGCAATATCCTTGAGTGTCAGCGGTTTCAGGAACCGCACCCCATGCTCGAAGAACATGCTCTGCTTTTTAACAAGCGCGGTGGCCACTTTCAGGATAGTGCGGGCTCGTTGATCAAGAGCTTTCACAAGCCAGTTCGCATTTGAGACACACTCGGAAACAAAGGCCTTGGCTTCTTTATTGCCGCCGATTTCGTTCAGCTCTATCAAATATTGCTGGTTCACCAGTACCTTGGGCAGCGTATCGGTATTGAGTTCAACAACCCAAGTGCCCGCGCGGCTTTTCTGGACAAAAATGTCCGGTACCACGGGTTGCACAGCGACCCCGCCATAGGCAAGCCCTGGCTTTGGATTCAAAAGCCTTATTTCCTTGACCATGTCGGCGAGATCATTCTGGTCAACCCCGCAAAGGCGTTTAAGGGCGGCCATATCACGCTTTGCCAGCAGGTCCAGGTTTTCCACCAGTGCCTGCATGGCCGGATCGTATCGGTCCAGTTCCATCAATTGGACGGCCAAACACTCGGCGAGGCTTCGCGCAAATACGCCCGACGGTTCCAGGCCCTGCAAAAGATGAAGGACACGTTCCACGTCAAGTTCAGACGCGCCAAGCCGTTCTCCGACATCTTTGACTTCGGTCGCATCCACATAACCCGCCTCGTCCACAAGATCGATCAAATGTGTCGCTATCAGCCGGTCTGCTGACGAAGACAAGAGAACAGCCATCTGACGCATGAGAAAGTCATGAAGGTTTTCTTCGCCTTCCAGCGTCTGGTCCAGGCTGCGGTCATCTGAGAAGCCGCCCCCTCCTTTTACGGCACCGCTGCCATCATACGAGAGCGCACCGCTGGATCCTTCCGACGAAACCCGGTCTGATACTGCATCATTATTGTAGATGTTGGTTTCAAAGTTGGCATCAAGGGCGCCATCCGAGGATGATGAGGTGTCGAGCGCGCTGTCCATGCTCTTGTCAGCGGCAACAAGCCCGTCGCGACTGTCCCCGGATTCACCGCCATCACGTATATATTCGTCTGTGACCGAACCGCCCTGCTCTCCGCCATCCGCCTGAATGGGGCCGTCTGACGGCTCTCCCATCTCCAGAAGGGGGTTGCGCTCGACTTCGGTGGAAACATAATCGGCCAGTTCGAGATTCGTAAGCTGCAAAAGCTTGATCGCCTGCTGCAGCTGGGGTGTCATCACCAGCTGCTGGCTCTGTCTTAGATCAAGCCTCGGCGTCAGTGCCACAATAGCCTCCTACAAGCTGAAGCTCTCGCCCAGATAAACCCTGCGAACGTCAGGGTCTTTCAGGACAGCTTCTGCATCGCCTTCAAAGAGGACGTGCCCGTCATAGATGATGTAGGCGCGATCAATAATATCCAGTGTCTCGCGCACATTGTGGTCGGTAATCAGAACCCCGATGCCGCGGTCCTTCAGGTGGGCTGTAAGGTCCCTGATATCTGCGATTGCGATTGGGTCGATCCCGGCAAATGGTTCGTCAAGCAACACGAAGTTGGGGCGCGCGGCCAAGGCACGCGCAATTTCACATCGCCGACGTTCGCCACCTGAAAGCGCTAGCGCTGGCGTGTTCCTCAGGTGTGTGATCGAGAATTCTTCAAGCAGTTTGTCGAGCATTGCATCGCGAAGCTTGCGGTCGCTCTCCACCACCTCCAGTACAGCGCGGATGTTATCTTCAACTGTCATGCCGCGAAAAATGGAAGTCTCCTGTGGCAAATATCCGATGCCCAGCCTCGCACGGCGATACATTGGCAAGTGGGTAATATCCTGCCCGTCCAGCATCACATGCCCGTGGTCTGGTGCGATAAGCCCGGTAATGGAATAGAAGCAAGTTGTCTTGCCGGCACCGTTAGGGCCTAGCAGGCCAACAACTTCACCGCGACGAACAGAAAGCGATACGTCTCTCAGGATTGGGCGACCGTTATAGGACTTGCCTATGCCGTCAACACAAAGCCCTTCTTTTGTGTTTGTATCGGCCACATTTGTGGCTTTCATGATATCACCATCAACACTCATTAACTGCCTCTCGGTGGCCTTCGGTCAGAAGGATTTGATTCCGACCTAACTGCCAAGTCGCCTCTTGGCTCATTTTATGCATGAGCTTAGTAACTAAAACATGAACAAGTTATTTATGCCAGTCAAATGGAAGTCGCCATACGGCACAAAAGTTAGGCGGCGGTGCAAGGAAATCCTGTTTCCCGATCTTATTGATCCTTGTTTTCACCGCTCTTGGGGACATTGAAGGTACCCCGAACCCTTCCGTCCTGGCTGGCCTGGCCATCCAGTTTGGCGAGGCCTGAAACCAGATCAAATTCAAGGCGCTCTCCCCTTAGGGTATTTTCACCTTGCGCGAAAATCACGCTGCCCCCCAACGTGACAAGGCGGCGGTTGACATCATAAACGCCCCAATCGCCAGAGAGGGTTTCTGTGTCTGATTTTAGTGTCACATTGCCCTGGGCATCCAACCTGTCGATATTTGGTTTTTCGAAGCCTTCCTTGGTTTCGTAGAAAACTGTCAGCGTGTCGGCGGTCAAAGTCATATGACCTTGTTTCACGTTCACAGCACCCCGAAAAATAGCGCGCCCCTCTTTTTGTTTCATTTCCAGGCGTTCAGCCGAAATATCCAATGGCTGGTAGGTGTCGTGGCTTTTGAGGACAGATTGTCCAAAAGCAGATTGAGATGACATCAAGAAAATGCCGCTGATCGCCAGCAGCTTGAAGTGGAGCAAATTCATGAAGGGTCTTCCTTCTTAGCGCTTGGCTGTGTTTGGCTGGTTCTGGCGATTGGGCGCCGCGGTTCTATTTGCAGGCGAACGCCACCATCAAACAGGCCTTCGCGTTTGTCTACCAGAACTTCCATGCGCCCAGCCTCAAGCCTGCCAAGGTCTGATTGGCCATTGATGGTGCCTTGGCCGGTGGCCACGTGATTTTTCAGATCAATTTCTGCCCCCGCCATATCGAGACGGAAGCCGTTTTTTGTGTTTACATGCACGCCACCCACCAGGGAGAGGCTGCTTTCTTTCATCCGGTAGATGCCGGTTCTGGCCGTTACCGTGGCTGGGTTGCCGGGTTCAAGCTCCATTTCGGCTCTGATGTCAGTAAGTCGGACGCGTGGTGCATTCGGATCTTCCTGTTGCCCGGAAGCAGCTTCGACTCTGAATTGGCGGTCTACAGCGTCGGTGCCTACATAACTGAGGCTTGTCATCCTTATGATCCCGTCACTTTTGGCAACTTCATCTTTGGACAGTGTAAAACTGACTTCCGTTTCATTGAGAATGGGCCACAGAAGTGTAACTGCACCCAAAACCAAAGCCAGGGATGGCAGGACTACGCGCATAAGGGCTATAAAACGATCCCAATGCGGGCTTGATGGCCCAATTGCAACAGGCGAAAGGGCAGCCATCGCTTCTTCGCGAGCGCGCTCGGTGCTGCTGAAATGGTCGCCTGTTTGCTGCACTTGGGATTCCTGTATCAGAGAGTTAGTGAGAGAAAATATCCATCGGCTCGAAGCCAGCAAGATCAAGATCTGCCCGGGTGGGAAGAAACTCAAAAGCAGCTTGTGCCATTTCAGTACGCCCTTCCCGTGCCAGCATCATGTCCAGTTTGTCTTTTAGCTTGTGAAGATAGAGCACATCTGACGCCGCATATTTTTGCTGGGCTTCGTTGATTTCATCGGCACCCCAGTCACTTGACTGCTGCTGCTTGTCGAGCGTGACACCTGCGAGCTCTGAACACAGGTCCTTGAGCCCGTGGCGGTCTGTGTATGTGCGCACGAGCTTGGAAGCGATTTTTGTACAGTAAACAGGATTGGTTGTTACACCCAGATATTGTTTCATGACGGCAACATCAAACCGGGCGAAATGGAATATTTTGAGCACATTTTGATTGGAAAGCAGGGCCTTCAGGTTTGGCGCGTCGTAGGCACCTTGGCGAAAGCGAACAAGATGGGCGTTGCCGTCGCCGCTGGAAAGTTGCACGACACAAAGGCGGTCACGATGTGGGAGCAGGCCCATCGTTTCGCTGTCAACCGCAACAGATGCACCAAAATCAAGCCCATCTGGAAGGTCGCCTTCATGAAAAAAGATGGCCATGTTTACTCCTGTATCGCCCATGCGGATTGTTTTGCCCAAGGCTTTTGCAAACCGCTTTCTCATCACTCTTTAAAGGCATTATAGTGACCCTTGTGGCAGAAAAAAGAACTATATGACGGAATAAGTTAATTGCATTCAGGTATGCCCCCTATGCACCCTTGTAGGGTTGCCGCTTGCTGGCGACGACATAGTATCAGTGTCCAGGCAGTCAGTTATTGGAAGATCGCAAGATGAATGAGAAATCGCTACCGCAGATGATGGCATCCCTTAATTCCCCGAAATCCATTGTCGCGGTCACACCGGGCTGGATGCAGGGCCGCGCAGCGTACGGTGGGCTTGGTGCGGCTTTGGCGGCTCGGGCAATGAACCAGGCGCTGCCGGCCCCCAAAAGCATGCGTTCCCTGATGATTTCTTTTGTGGGGCCAATTCCGGCCGAAGAGGTTCTTGTATCGGCGGAAATGCTGCGGGAGGGAAAGAATGTAAGTCAGGTAACAGCAAGGGTGCTTTCGGGTGATAATGTTTGCCTGCAGGCCGCCGCTGCCTTTGGGAGTGCCCGTGAAACAAAATCAGCCTCGGCCGACGCAAATTTTGATCCAAAACCAAGGGAAAGCGTCCCCGCGCTTGACCCGGAGCGGGCGCCGCTTCCTACCTTTCTTCGTAATTTCGATATTCATTGGACCGGCGGCGGCATTCCGACCACCAACACCGGTGACCGCCATTTGGGAAAGTGGGTTCGCCACAAGGCCGACATGGATGCCTACCCTGCAGAGAAACTGATCGGCCTTGCAGATATTCCGCCGCCCATCATGATGGCGCACTATGATCGCCCCATCATGGCCAGCTCTCTCAGTTGGTCGCTCGAGTTCGTTGTGCCGCCGGAAGATGTCTCGAGCGATTGGTTTTATCTGGATTATACGCTGGAAGCAGCGGCAGGCGGATATTGTCAACAGTCCGGGAAAATGTTTACCGAAGGTGGTGAACTGGTGGCACTGTCGCGGCAGTGCATGACCTATTTCGAATAGTTTCTGAAGGGCAACTCACCTTGAACGCCTTTGCTGGGAAGCTACTTCATTGTGGTGCGGCTATAACAGGAGGGCGAAATGGCAGCAAAAGATCAAACCCCTATCGGTAGTGGCTTTCACGCCAAGTCAACAGCTGTAGAGGTACTGTCGGGTGTCGAACTCTCCGGCAAAAATATAATCGTGACAGGTGGCTACTCGGGCATAGGGCACGAGATGGTTCGTGCTCTTGCGGGTGCGGGAGCAAAGGTAACCGTGCCAGCCCGGCGACCGGATGTTGCCGAAAAGGCCTTGCGCGGGATCAATGGCGTTGATCTGGCATCAATGGATCTGGCCGATATTTCCTCGGTTAAGAATTTCGCAGATGTTTTTGAAGCATCGGGTAAACCCTTGCATATTTTGATCAATAATGCAGGCATTATGGCGTGCCCTGAAACCCGCGTTGGAGCCGGCTGGGAAGCCCAGTTTGGGGTTAACCATCTTGGTCACATGGCATTGGCGCAGGGGTTGTTATCTGCACTTAGGCGCGCGCAGGGCGCTAGGGTGGTGGCGCTTTCCTCTACGGCCCATATCATCACGGATGTACATTGGGACGATATTCACTTTCAACAACAGCCCTATGAAAAATGGTCGGCCTATGGGCAGTCAAAAACCGCCAACGCCCTGTTCGCCAATGCCCTTGATCGGCGGGAATCGGAAAATGGCATACGCGCTTTTTCGGTACATCCGGGTGGGATTTTCACGCCACTTCAACGGCACCTGCCGGAAGAAGAGATGGTCGCGCTTGGGTGGAAAAACCCGGACGGCACGGTACCGGAGCGGGTGCGGGCGATGTTCAAAACGCCTGAACAAGGGGCGTCCACAGCGATTTGGGCAGCAACGGCAACAAAGCTTGACGGCAAAGGCGGGCTATATTGTGAAGATTGCGATGTCGCCAGGTTGGCAGATGAAAATAGTGCACGGTGGGAACATGTGCGGGCCTGGGCCTGCAATGAAGAAAATGCAGACCGGCTTTGGGGAATCAGTGATGCCATGCTTGTGAACGGCTAACTGCGGAACGTGCGGTTCTTACAAAAACTATTTTAATGTTGGCGTTTGATACAGCGTTACCCGCAGGCCGCCATGCGAAAAGGTCACCGGTTGTTTGCCGAATGAAAGCCCAGTGGCATGTGCCAATTTTTCATTGTTGGTGGCTAGGCCAACGCGCCATCCTTTGAAGTTCTCCTGAAGCACTTTTCCCAAGGATTGATAAAGCGGCATCAGTTTTTTGACGTCACCTATGCGTGTGCCATATGGCGGGTTGACAATGACAAGTCCTGCGGGTCCTTCCGGGGCCACCAGTTCGCTGATCGTTTGTTTGTCAAACCTGGTAATATTGGCAACACCAGCGCGTTCCGCGTTGGCGCGGCTCATGCTTGGTGCGCCGCCATCCCTGTCGAAACCATAGAAAATGGTCCTAGTTTGTGCGGGGTCGCTCGCGGTTTTCATCTTCTGCCATCTGGCATCGTCATAGGTTGCCAGTTTTTCAAAAGCAAAAGAGCGTTCGCGTCCAGGAGACAGGCCCAACGCCATTTCCGCGGCCTCGATAATGAATGTGCCAGAGCCACACATAGGGTCAAGGACCGGCTCAGTACCGTCAAACCCACATTCGCGAAGAAGGAGCGCGGCCAGGTTCTCACGCATCGGTGCTCTGTTTACCGCCTGCTTGAAGCCGCGTTTGTGCAAAGGTTCGCCAGACGTATCCACGCTAATGGTGCACATGTCATCGAATATTCGTGCTTTTATGCATACGTCTGCATCTGCCGATATTTGGGCACCCAACTCTTCTTGAATGGCCGTCTCAATACGCTGGGCCGCCGCTTTGTGATGGTAGATGCGGGATTTCTTGCATGTCACCTCCACGCGTACCGGTACATCGGCGCGCAATGTTTCGGCCCAGGGGAATTTGCGCGCGCGCTTGTCCAGCTGAGCAAGGTGCAGTGCCCTGAACGAGCCCAAGCGTACCAATACATGGCTTGCACCCCGAAGCATCAGGTTTGCCCGCCAGGCATCATGCCAATTTCCTGAAATAGTGATGCCGCCAGCTTGGGCCTCCGGGCCCGCAAACCCAAGCGCTTTAACTTCGCTGAGGAGGGCGCTTTCAAGGCCTGGTGTGGCGCTCAGGAAAATTTCCATGTTAGGGTTTGTGCTCATGCCGCATTGCTACTCTTTTTTAGGGCGTCCGCCTATTAAAAAGCGTTGTCGAGATAGTGGCGAACGGCATCCTGCACATGGCGAAACCTGTCGCCGCCCAGATGTTTGCCACCGTACCAGCGGGTAACAACAACGATATGGTTCCGAAGGCCTTCACGTTCCAGCATGCGCAGGATCACCATGCCGGCGCCGCTTTCGCCGTCGTCGTTCTTGACCGGCTCGTCACCCTGCAGGAAGGCCCACGTGTTGTGGGTGGCTTTGGCGAATTTCTTCTTGCGGCACAGTTCCTTGATGAAAGCTTTTGCCTCGTCTGCAGATGCGCAAGGTCCGCCCGATACTGCATATTTCGAGCCGCGGTCGGATATAATGCCCTCAAATATCTTCATGGCGTTTCTATAGGGCGAGGATGCAGCAGGTGTCAAACAGGCGCATCGCTATTTATTTGCTTTGGCGGCCGTTTCTTTAACGATAAACTTTTCGAAGTTTCTATCAGGGGTGTGTTGCCAATGAAATCTGCGATCCACTGTTTTGTCCTTGCGTTGTTGTGCTGGACAAGTTTGGGGCTGGAGCGTGCGTACGCCCGCGAGGCTGTTGAACCCCAGGAAATGGCGATCGAAATGCCAGACGGCGCCACCCTTGCGGCCGACATCTATTTCCCACATGGCTACAACACGGGCCAAAGCCATCCAGTTCTTCTTGAATATCTGCCCTACAGGAAAACCGAGAGCCGTGGGTATAGGGCGAGTGTTTATGACTATTTCCTCAGGCGGGGATATGTGGTGGTACGTGTGGATATCCGTGGTACTGGCAACAGCCAGGGCAGGGTTATTCCCTATGAATATTCGGATATTGAGTTGAATGACGGCGAGGCTGTGATCGGCTGGCTGTCGAGGCAGCCATGGTCGACCGGCAACGTGGGTATGTTCGGCATTTCATGGGGTGGCTTCAATGCCATTCAATTGGCCATGCGAAATCCTCCGGCGCTCAAGGCCTTTGTCGCCCTGATGGCAACGGAAGACCTCTATCGGGAAGATGTGCACTATATCGACGGCATCATGCATACCGATTCATGGATGATGAGCAACGATCTGGATAACTCTCTGCCCGGTGCGCCCAACTACCTGCTGGATGATGACTGGCTCCATAACCGATTTGAGGCTGAACCAAGTGTTTTTACCTACATGCGCCACCAGCGGGATGGTGCCTTCTGGCGCCGTGCCTCTGCCTTGGGCCGGCAGGGAAAAATCAAAGTGCCGGGGCTTCACATTGGCGGCTGGTATGATGGATACCGAAATTCTATTCCCAGGATGCTTGAGCACGCCGGGGCGCCAACCAAGGCCATTATCGGGCCATGGGATCATGAATTTCCCCATGATGCGGTGCGCGCACCACAGATTGAGTGGCGCCACGAGGCTGTGCGCTGGTTCGATCATTGGCTGAAGGGCATTGATGATGGTGTTTTGAAAGAGCCAAAATTAGCCGTTTTCATGCGGCACGGTCATCCGCCGAACGATGACATATCAGCAATATCTGGAGCTTGGCGCTGGGAAGCCGGGTGGCCTGTTGAAGATGCCGAAGTAACGCGCATGTTTCCGACCGGCGACCACAGCCTCTCAGGTAACAGCAGCGATTTGGCGCAACACAAGCTGAGCTACAAGGCATCTGTTGGTCTTGAGGGCGGTGGCCCGGTTATGTGGTGGGGCAGTTTTGCCCCCGACCAACAGAAGATGGATGATCACAGTCTTGTATATGACAGTGCGGCCTTGTCGGAGCCGCTGGGCATTTTGGGGCACGCCAACGTGCAGCTTCAGGTGTCTGCTAGTGCGTCGCGCGCCAACTGGATTGTGCGGCTGTCTGACATTGCTCCCGATGGCTCAGTGACGCAGATAACGGGGGCAGCCATCAATGGTACGCATCGGTTTTCGGCAAGTGACCCGACAGACATTGTTCCGGGTGAAGTTTTTCCGCTGGATATCAAGCTGCATGTAACTTCCTGGGTTTTCAGGCCGGGTCATCGGATCAGGTTGGCAGTCAGCAACGCTATGTGGCCCATGTTGTGGCCTACGCCGTATCCAATGGAAACAACGCTGATGCTGGGTGAAGGAAAATCATGGCTTGATCTGCCCGTTGTGCCGGTAATGGCGGCTTCCGCGCCTGAGTTCGAGGAGCCGGAGGTGTCGCCGGAACTTTCGGGCTTTGGCGCGCTTGAGGCCGGGAACACAACCGGGTTCGCGGAAATAGACACCATATACAAAGACAAGGTGACAGGTGAGGTCTACGGCTTCGCAAAAAATGCGTCCACCTACCGATATCCTTGGGGTACCAGTCAGTTTGAGGAAAAAATCGAACATCGGACGTCAGATGAAAATCCGGCGAAAACGTCTGTTTTTGGCAATTATGCGGTGACCAAGAAGGTGACTGGGCGCACACTTCGCGTAGAGCAGGATGTTACATTCTCAAGTGATGCGGAAAACTTCCGGCTGATTTTTGTGCGCCGGTTTCTCGAGAATGGTGTGCTCAGGTATGAAAAAACCTGGGACGAAATCTTCCCACGCGATTTCCAGTAGAGGCTAGAAAACAAAAAACCCGCCTGACCGAATTCGGCAAAGGCGGGTTTTTGATGGTGCCCAGAAGAGGACTCGAACCTCCACGTCCATACGGACACTAGCACCTGAAGCTAGCGCGTCTACCAATTCCGCCATCTGGGCACGCTGAAATGGTCGGCGGGATTTAGCGCGGGCGAGGGGGTGCTGTCAAGCGCGCAATTTCAAAAAATACACGAATCTCTACATTCTTTTCCTTGCGGGCGATGGTTTAGGTCACCGATTATGTCATTTGCCGATCTGGCGGATCGGCGCTAGCATAGGTGTGTGCAAATAATTCCCTTTGCATCAAGGAGGTTAGCATGGCTGGGCGATTGGTGACAGTGATTGGAGGGTCTGGTTTTATCGGGCGATATATTGTTGAACGGCTGGCGCGGTCTGGTGATCATGTACGGGTGGCTGTTCGCCGGCCCAATGAAGCCCTGTTCCTGAAACCGCTTGGTGATCTTGGCCAAATCCAGCTTGTTGCTGCGAATCTGAAAAACGATCAGTCGCTGAGGCGTGCTATCAAGGGGGCTGACGCTGTTATCAATCTGGTAGGTGTTTTGTTCAATAGTGGCGGGCAAACCTTTCAGGCACTGCAGGCGGGCGGGGCCGGGGCGGTCGCGCGCATTGCGGCAGAAGAGAATGTCCGGCACATGGTTCATATGTCTGCGATCGGGGCCACCCATGCATCCGATAGCGAATATGCCCGCACAAAGGCGGCGGGTGAGGACGCGGTTCTGCAGGCTTTCCCTACAGCAACCATTCTGCGCCCAAGCGTGGTGATTGGCGCTGAGGACGGTTTCTTCAATCGGTTTGCGAAGCTGACCAAACTTTTCCCTCTGTTGCCAATTCCGGGCGCCGAAACCAGGTTTCAGCCTGTTTTTGTGGATGACGTTGCAGAAGCCGCAGTCATCGCGAGTAGGGGCGGCGACCTGTTTGAAGGCAAGACATTTGAGCTGGGCGGTCCTCAGGTATTGTCTTTGCGGGCCCTTCTGGAGGTGATGATGGATGATATCGGAGTGCGAAGGCCCATCATTAACGTGCCGTGGGGTATTGCCATGCTGCAGGCTACCCTTATGCAGCTGTTACCTACCCCGCCCCTGACCCGTGACCAGGTAACGCTTCTCAGGCAGGACAATATTGTCGCTGACGGCGCCGTTGGCTTTGATGTTTTTGGTATTAGTCCTGCCAGCGTTAAAAGCGTACTGCCGCGATATAGCGTTCAACACAGGCGCAAAGGTCAATTTTCAGCGCGCTAGATCGTTCCAGTGCCGATGAGGGCAAACAAGCCCAGGCCCAGCAACACCCGGTAGACAACAAAGACCGTCATATTGGCGCGCTCAAGCCATTTCATCAGGAAGTGAATGGCAGCAAGGGCTGCGAGGCATGACAGCCCTGCGCCAATGGCGGCATCTGCCCAAATAACCGGGTCATCACTTTCAGCAATATCCTTACCCAACAAAACGCCTGCCCCGAGAATGGTGGGGATAGACAGCAGCATTGAGAAGCGCGCCGCCTCCTGACGCCCAAAACCCAGATATCTCGCGGCTGTCATGGTGATGCCAGCCCGGCTTGTGCCCGGTATTAAAGCCAATACCTGTGCAAAGCCGACAATCAGGGCGGGTTTGATGGCCATGCGGTCCAGTGCCTTCTCGGTCGCCCCTTTTTTGTCAGCCACATATAGAAGAAGGCCGAAAAAGATAGATGTGGTGGCAATTACCGCGGCGCCGCGCATCAAATCCATCGCGCCGGATGTTTTGAGCGCAAGGCCCGCAACAACCGCCGGGATGGTGGCAATTACCAAGGCCCAAAAAAGCTTGCCATAGATTGTGTCTTCGGTTGCCTTGCGCGCGGGTGCAATGCCGATAGCGCCGAGGCCTGCAAGGGTAAGGCCTTTGGTATCATCCCTGAAGTACAGAAGCACAGCTGCCAATGTACCCACATGTACGGAAACGTCCATCGTCAGCCCCTGGTCGGGCCAGCCTGTTAGTGCCGGGACAAGGATCAGGTGGCCGCTAGAGCTGATCGGCAGAAATTCAGTAATGCCCTGAACAATGGCCAGAACGAAAATATGAAGTGCCGTCATTTTTGTCTCCACGTGGCCGGAATCGGCGGATTTTGGCAACTTTCCCTGTGCGCGAGGACTTATACCAAGAGACAAGACAGGAAGCGAGACAGTATAAAGTACCAAAATGGTACAAATAATATGGAATACTGCCCTGAAAGAATCCTTATATTCGATAAACTTAGAAAAAATAGGTCAGTAAAATTGTCCTAACATGCATTTTTTACGTGAAATTATAATTTTTTGAAACTATAATGCGCACAAGCAGAATCGTGGACACTAAAATTACGTGACAATCGAGAGGCTCTGCCGACGACCCTGATGTAAGGACCGCCGCCGCCTCTGTTTGTCTGTAAGTCCCGAGGAAAACAGACAAAACCATGGACTTGAGAAGGGTTAGATATGGCCGACGATCTTTTGAAATTTGTTTCGATCGACCAGAAAATGCCGGAGAAGCGCGCTGCGCAGGATCGTGTTGGCGATTTTGACGAGGTATATGCACGCTATAATATTGAAGGCGCCAAAGAGCAGGCCAGCCGCTGCAGCCAGTGCGGTGTGCCCTTCTGTCATATCCATTGCCCCCTTGGTAACAATATCCCCGATTGGCTTCGCCTGACCGCTGAAGGTCGCCTTGAGGATGCTTATGAAATGGCGTCCAGCACGAACAATATGCCGGAAATCTGTGGTCGCATTTGCCCGCAGGACCGTTTGTGTGAAGGTAACTGTGTGATTGAAAAGGACTTCAGTTCAGTCACGATCGGAAGCGTGGAGAAATTTATCACCGATAACGCGTGGGACCAGGGCTGGATCAAGCCGATCTCACCGCGTGTGGAACTCAAAGAAAGTGTAGGTATCATTGGCGCGGGGCCTGCGGGCCTTGCGGCTGCAGAGGAACTTCGCAAAGCCGGTTTTCAGGTACATGTCTATGACAGGCATGACCGTGCGGGTGGCCTCCTTATCTATGGCATCCCTGGGTTCAAGCTTGAGAAAGACGTCGTGGGGCGCCGCACCGGGCGCCTGGAGCAATCAGGCATCACCTTCCATCTTGACTTCGAGGTAGGGGATCAGGCTGGCTTGAATGAATTGCGAGACAAACATGACGCCCTGTTGATTGCAACGGGCGTGTACCGGGCGCGGGGCCTTAAAGTGCCAGGCGTCGGTCTTGGTAATATTCGCGAGGCGCTTGACTATTTGATCGCATCCAACCGCAAGAGCCTTGGTGACGTTGTGCCGGAATATGACAGCGGCGCGTTGGATGCCAAAGGCAAACATGTTGTGGTCATCGGTGGTGGTGACACGGCGATGGACTGTGTCCGCACAGCTGTGCGTCAGGGCGCCAAATCGGTGAAATGCGTCTATCGCCGGGACCGTGAAAACATGCCCGGGTCCGTGCGCGAAGTGCAGAACGCGGAAGAAGAAGGTGTTGAATTTGTCTGGCTTGCGGGGCCAGAAGCTTTTGTCGGCGACGACAACGTTGAAGGGGTGCGGGTATATGAAATGCGCCTTGGCGCACCGGACGCCACAGGCAGACAGGCCCCTGAGCCCGTACCAAATTCATCCTATACGCTGGAATGTGATCTGGCAGTCTTGGCACTCGGGTTCGAGCCAGAGGACCTGCCAGCCATGTTTGGCGCGCCCGAGTTACGCGTCACCCGCTGGGGCACGGTCACTGTGGATCACCAAAGCATGATGACCAACCTGGATGGTGTGTTTGCGGCCGGCGATATCGTGCGTGGCGCCTCACTTGTAGTGTGGGCGATCCGTGATGGCCGCGATGCCGCCGCCAACATCAAACAGTATCTCAAAGAACAAGCGCGCCAGTCCGCGGCATAAGGGTTAGGGAGTAAATCAATGCAACAGTTTAACGAGCATGTACCTGGCCCTGTTGGCCTGTATGATCCTGCGGAAGAACGCTCTTCCTGTGGTGTTGGCTTGATCGCTGCGATGGACGGCAAGCCGAACCGTCAGGTTGTGTTACGAGGCATTGAAGCCCTGAAGGCCATCTGGCACCGGGGTGCAGTGGACGCCGACGGCAAAACCGGTGACGGCGCCGGTATCCATGTAGAGATCCCACAGGCCTTTTTCAAAGAGCATGTGCGTGCCACAGGCCATGTGCCGCGCGACGGCAAGTTGGCGGTGGGCATGGTGTTCCTGCCGCGGGTTGACCTTTCGGCGCAGGAAACCTGCCGAACGATCGTGGAAAAGGAAATCCTCGCGCTCGGCTACACCATCTATGGCTGGCGGCAGGTGCCGGTTGATATTGATATGATCGGTGAAAAGGCCGAAGCAACACGCCCCGAGATCGAGCAGATCATGATCGATAACTCGAAGGGTGTGGACGAAGAAACTTTTGAGCGTGAGCTCTATATCGTGCGCCGCCGGATTGAAGCAGCCGTGATTAAGGCACAGGTGGGTGATTTCTATATCTGTTCTCTGTCGTGCCGGTCAGTGATTTACAAGGGCCTGTTCCTTGCCGAGCAGCTTTCCACATTCTACCCCGATCTGCAGGATGAAAAGTTCATCTCCAGTTTCGCGATTTATCACCAGCGTTATTCCACAAACACTTTCCCGCAGTGGTGGCTGGCCCAGCCGTTTCGTATGCTCGCGCACAATGGCGAGATCAATACCATACGGGGTAACGTGAACTGGATGCGCAGCCACCAGATCCGTATGGCAGGCATGGCTTTTGGGGAATATTCGGAGGATGTGAAACCGGTGGTGCCCAAAGGTGCATCTGATAGCGCTGCGCTCGATGCCGTGTTTGAAGTGATGGTGCGCGCCGGCCGGGATGCGCCAATGGTGAAAACCCTTCTGGTGCCAGAAGCATGGACCAACAAACAAAGCATGCCTGAAGCGCACCGCGCCATGTATGCCTATACAAACTCTGTGATGGAGCCATGGGATGGCCCGGCAGCGCTTGCTGCCACCGATGGCCGCTGGGTTGTGGCCGGGCTCGACAGGAACGGCCTGCGCCCGATGCGTTTTACTGTAACCAATGACGGGTATCTGGTTGTCGGTTCCGAGACCGGCATGGTGATCGTGGACGAAGAAGACGTGCGCGAGAAGGGCCGGTTGGGTCCGGGGCAGATGATTGCCCTTGATCTGGCGGAAGGTCGTTTCTACCACGATCAGGAAATCAAGGATAAGCTCGCGGCCTCTCAGCCGTTCGAGGAGTGGGTAGAGGATATCCGCAACATCGATGAACTGCCCGGCTATCGTGGGCCTGAGGAGGCGGATTTCAAAGGCGGCGAACTGCGCCAGCGCCAGATTGTTGCGGGCCTTAGCCATGAAGATATGGAACTTATCCTGCAGCCACAGGTGATGACGGCCAAGGAAGCCATTGGTTCCATGGGTGACGATACGCCGCTTGCGGTTCTCTCAAGCCAGTATCGGAACCTGTCCCATTATTTCAGACAAAACTTCAGCCAGGTGACCAACCCGCCGATTGACAGTCTGCGCGAACACCGGGTGATGACGCTGAAAACCCGGTTCGGCAACTTCAATAACGTTCTGGATGCGGGCCATACCCAGGCCGGTGCGCTTGTCGTGGACAGCCCGGTGATCACAAACCGCGAGTGGCGGACCCTGTTGACCCATTTCGGTGACGAAGCACAGGTTATCGACTGTACCTTTGATGTAAAAGGCGGTGAAGGGGCACTACGGCAGGCGATCGACCGCATCCGCCGGGAGGCTGAAGATGCTGTGCGCGAGGGTCGGGGGCACCTGTTCTTGACCGATGAGAATATTAGTGCGACGCGTGCGCCCGTTCCGATGATTTTGGCCACAGGCGGCCTTCATACTCACCTTATCAATGAAGGCCTTCGGACCTTCACAAGCTTGAACGTTCGGGCAGCTGAATGCCTTGATCCACATTATTTTGCAGTGCTTGTGGGCGCTGGCGCCACAACAGTGAATGCTTATCTGGCGCAGGATGCGATTGTGGACCGGCATGCCAAGGGCCTGTTTGGCGACATGGACCTTAATGACGCCATCTGCCGTGCAACCGAAGCCATTGATCAGGGCCTTTTGAAGATCATGTCCAAGATGGGTATTTCCGTGATCTCAAGCTATCGCGGTGGCAATAACTTTGAAGCCCTGGGCCTTTCCCGCTCTCTTGTTGCCGAGTTTTTCCCGGGCATGCCGACCAAAATCTCCGGCATCGGCCTCGCGGGTATCCAGCAGAAGGTGCTGGAGCAGCACGCCAAGGCCTTTGAAGAAGAAACCAGCCTGCCAATCGGTGGCATCTACCGGTACCGCCGGGGCGGTGAGGTGCATGCGCATGATGGCCAGCTCATTCACCTGCTGCAAACTGCAGTTGGGCAGGACAACTATGCAAAATATCTGACCTATTCCCGCGGCCTGCATAACCTGCCGCCGGTGAATTTGCGTGATTTGCTCGATTTCCGCAGGCCAGATGAAACCTTGCCGCTGGATGAGGTGGAATCCATCACCCAAATCCGGAAGCGTTTTATCACGCCGGGCATGTCTTTGGGCGCGCTGTCGAAAGAAGCGCACGAAACACTGGCGATTGCCATGAATCGCATCGGTGCCAAGTCTGTATCCGGCGAGGGCGGCGAGGACAGCCGACGCTATACGCCCTACGAAAATGGTGACAATGCCAATAGCCCGATCAAACAGGTTGCTTCTGGCCGTTTCGGTGTAACGGCAGAATATCTGAATGCTTGTGAGGAGCTCGAGATCAAGGTCGCGCAGGGGGCGAAACCGGGAGAAGGCGGCCAGTTGCCGGGCTTCAAGGTTACGGAGATGATTGCAAAACTCAGGCACTCCACGCCGGGTGTGACGCTGATTTCACCGCCGCCACACCATGACATCTATTCAATCGAGGATCTGGCGCAGCTGATCTATGAC
>JABXIS010000053.1 GCA_013372975.1 Alphaproteobacteria bacterium | reverse complement strand
GATGAGCGGATCGACAAGCTCAAGAAACTGTGGGACGACGGCCTGAGCGCAAGCCAGATCGCCAAGGAACTGGGCGAAGGTGTTACCCGTAACGCAGTGATCGGCAAGGCACACCGCCTTGGCCTCAAGTCCCGCCCAAGCCCAGTGAAGGCCGACAAGGACAAGAAGAAGGCTGCCCCCAAACGGGTACCGAAAAAGTCGGATAAACAGTTGGTTACGCTTCTGGATCTTACAGACCGCATGTGCAAATGGCCCATCGGCCACCCGGGAGATGCAGACTTCCATTTCTGCGGCAAAGCATCCGAGGCTGGCATGCCATATTGTGCATCACACTGCGCGGAAGCCTATCAGGCGCAGCCGCCACGGCGGGACCGCCGCCCGCAACCACCGCGCACGATTCTTTAGGGAACCGCGCCCGGCCGGACCGCACGGCATTATCGGCAGAATTATTCGACTCGCAGCCTGAACCGGGCTGCGGGTTTTTTTACGGCCATTGTTCTGCGGGCCATATTCGACAGACCGTGTTCACAATCCCGAGAGCTACGGCTTGCGCCCAGAGGCAAGTTGCTTGATAGTTTGTCTGAAGGGCCAATGATATTCGCATCCCGTTATTTTTGGAGAGATACATGAAGACCAAGATTTTTGCAGGTGCCGCCAGTGTTGCTTTGCTGTTGTCGGCTGTTGCGCCTGCCACCGCCCATGGCGACGGGGAGCGTTTCCCCGAATCGAAATACCGTCATGATGTGATGGAGCATTTCAAATATGCCATCAATAATCTGGTGGCCAATGCCAAGGGTGATGTGAATCACAAGGACCAGATTCCGGCGCTTGCCAATATCATGGCCCAGGCCGCCACCATGACCAAAGCCTCCTTCCAGAAAGACACACGCGGCATTCACGGCATGACTGAAGCCAAAGACGCCATCTGGGAAAACTGGGAAGATTTTGCAGGCCGACTGGACCAACTGGAAGCCGATACGAAGGCATTCGCCGAAGTAGCAAACAGCACCGACAATATGGGTGAGATTATGGGCGCCTTTAAAAACGTGGGCCGTCACTGCAAAAGCTGCCATGACAAATATAAAGAAGATTGATCCCGGGTTTCCCCGGAATCAGGAAGGGCCCTTCAGGGGCCCTTTTTTATGCCAGAATGAAATACCAGGCAGCGAATGCCACACCGAGCGCCAATCCAAGCGCCAGAATCGGAGAGCGCAGGCGCGGTGCTGCAACCGCCTTTGAGAATTGTTTCGATCCCGTAATAATTGGTAAAATCATTTGAATTTTCTTCAGCCCGGCATACCAGAGCACCGCCAAAACATGTAGTCCGGCAAGCCCCATCAAGCTATAGCCTGTCCAACGGTGCCAGCGTGTCAGATCACCGGACCATGACCCGGCGTCGCGTGCGAACGGCCCGTCAAAAAACATGCCGTCCGAGGCAAAAAGCCCCATACCGGCCTGCGCCAGCAAGAGGACCAGCATCAGCACTACGCTGAGGGCACCAAGCGGGTTATGGCCGACACCGTCCCAACCTTCCCCCCGCAGATAGGCGCGGATAGCATTCGGGCCTTTCACAAAATGGCTAAAGCGCGATGTATCAGACCCGACGATGCCCCACAGGATGCGCCAGGCCACAAGCGCCAGCACGCTAACGCCCGCATAGGTGTGAATTTCGGCATATATGCCGTATTTGTCCTGAAACGCAGAATAGACCGAGAAGATAAAAGCGATCACCAGCGCCCAGTGAAACAGCCGTGTGGCCCCGTCCCATACCTTGATCTGCATAAGCCCCCCCGGTTTCCTAACTGCCCGCAAGCGAGCGCACCGCCGCCGCAATATCGTCAGCACCCGGCAACCAGGCTGCTTCTGCTTTGCGGCCATAGGGTACAGGCGTATCCGGGGGCGTAAGCTTCCTTGGCGCAGCCTTCAGGCGATCAAAGCCCCCACGAGCCACGACCGAGATAACTGCATCTGCAAAACCTGCAAAAGCTGTGTCTTCGGCAACCACCAAGAGCCGCCCGGTTTTCGCAAGACTCGCGAGAATCATTTCCGAATCGATTGGTTTCACCGTGCGGGGGTCAATCACCTCGGCCTCGATGCCGTCCCTGGCCAACAGTTCAGCGGCCTCTGTTGCCTTGTGCACCATTGATGACAGTGCAACGATCGTTACGTCTTTACCCTCGCGCGCCACACGGCCTTTGCCGAACGGAACCGGCGGCAGGCCATCCGTGACCTCCCCTTCAAGGCCGTACAGGCCCTTATGCTCCATCAAAACCGTGGGGCCATCGCCCAGTATGGCAGATTTCAACAGCCCAGCCGCATCGGCCGGTGTGCTGGGGGCCGCGACGGTCAGGCCCGGAATGGTCGCAAGCATACCGTAGATTGCCTGGCTATGCATGGCGCCCGAACCATCCCCCGCGCCCATGGTGGTGCGGATGGTGAGCGGCAGCGGTACCCGTCCATTGGAAAGAAAGCGGGCCTTGGCCGCCTGATTCATCAACTGGTCCATGCATACGCCAAGGAAATCACAGAACATCACTTCCACAACAGGCCTCAAGCCCGTCATGGCAGCGCCTGTCGCCATACCAAGGAAGGCCGTTTCAGAGATGGGTGTATCGATCACGCGGGCATCGAATTTGGCTGCCAGACCGCGAGTTACACCAAACACACCGCCCAGTTCCTGCCCGTCCTTGATGCCACTGCCGCCGCGGATATCTTCGCCGAGCACGATGATCTTGTCGTCTGCCGCCATCAGGCTGTGGAGGGCGCTATTGAGCGCGTCGCGGATCGTCAATACCGTCATGCCGCGCCTCCCTCAGTCCAGCGGCTGAGCGCCCTGTCGCTCACATCCGGCTGGGCCTTGGCGCGCTCGACGATCTCTTCCGCCTGTTCGGCAACGCGGGTTTTGATTTCTCTGAGTGTAGCTTCAGGCACGCCGCGATCGAGCAAAAGGTCACCGGCCCGGTCAAGCGGATCAACCACCTTTTTCTTTTCGCCCCGATACACCTCGGCATCACCGTGATAATGGCCCGCCAGGCGCGGCACACTGGCCTCGATGAACGCGGGGGACCCGGTTTCGCGAACCCATCCCCCAAGCTTTGAAGCGACAGCGAGCGATTCGTCCAGATCGCCGCCATCCACATGGGCGGCTGCAATGCCGGCTGCGCGTGCCCGGCCCACGATGCTGGCCCCACCACCTGCGTAACTGGCGGCCGTGGATTGGCCAAGGCCGTTATTTTCGCACACAAACAACATGGGAAGTTTGAGGGCCACAGCCAGGTTGATGGTTTCCAAAACCGCACCCTGGTTCATGGCGCCATCACCAAAAAAGGTAACCCCTATGCCGCCGGTACCCTGTACCTTTGCGCTCAGTGCGGCACCCGCAGCCAAGGGCACCTGGCCGCCAACAATTCCGTTCGACCCCAGAAGCCCGCTGTCGGGCGCGATCAGATGCTGCGTGCCGCCTAGGCCTTCTGACAGGCCATCCTCGCGTCCCAGGATTTCGCAGGCCATGGCAAATGGGTCTACGCCCAGCGCCAGCGCAATGCCGTGGCTGCGGTGCGATCCGGTTACCTGATCCTTGGGAGGCCTCAGCGTGTTCATCACCGCCAGCTCGAATATTTCGGCGCCGTTTGACAGATGCACAAGGCCAGGCACTTCCCCTGCGTCAAAAGCGCGCGCCAGTGCCCCTTCAAACGCCCGGATGAAGTGGCCCTTCTCAACCAGCGATGTCATCCCTTCGGTCAGCATAAAGCCTGCGTTTCCCTCATTCTTCACCCGCATCTATCACATAATATAGGGGTCATTAACCATAGTTTTACGCCCCATCCGTAATAAATAGGTGTATTTTTGTCAGAAATTCGGCCATAAGGCCCACCAAACCTGTTGACTCCGTCCTCCCAGAAGCCCATATGTCAATTCTGAGTAAATTGGTAAGAATTTACCGATAGAATATGTGCATGCGTCCGGACGGACCGTTTCAAACAGAAGGACCAGCCCCGTGATCCGGCTGACCAATTTAGCAGATTATGCTGTGGTGTTGATGTGCGAAATGTCGCACGCCGACAACCGCCTGAGCGCGCAGGACCTTGCCGCCTCGACAAGCATCCCGTCACCCACTGTGGCGAAAATCCTGAACGCGCTCGGCAAGAGCGGGCTTCTGAAGTCCCACCGTGGCCTCAAGGGTGGTTTTGCCCTCGGGCGTCCGGCAGACGAGATTTCCGTGGCCGACATCATCGAAGCCATCGATGGCCCGATTTCGCTGACCCACTGCGCCGACACCGGCGAAAGCGATTGTTGCTATGATGATATCTGCCAGATGCGGCCGCGCTGGCAGTTGATCAACAATGCCGTACGCGGCGCGCTTGTGGATGTGAAACTGTCTGCCATCTCGGCACCTGAAAGCGTGCAGGACCTGTCGGCCCGCTTCGAAGCGCGCGCCAGAGAAAACAAGAAGGCGCTGGGCTGAACACCCAACCCTTCAAGTGAACATGTAATTGAGTGACCAAACTGTAAGGAGCCGCCACCATGGCCGGAACCGCTGAAGCCCAGAAACAAGTCGAAGACGTCACGGGCGAATATAAATACGGTTTTGTAACCGACATCGATATGGACATGGCGCCCAAAGGCCTGTCCGAGGATGTGATCCGCTTCATCAGCGCCAAGAAAGAAGAGCCCGAATGGATGCTCGAATGGCGGCTGAAGGCCTATCAGGCCTGGCTCAAGATGGACGAGCCGGACTGGGCCAAGGTGAACTATCCGAAGATCGATTATAACGACATCTATTATTACGCCGCGCCCAAGAAGAAGGACGGCCCCAAAAGCCTGGATGAAGTGGATCCCGAGCTTTTGCGCACCTATGAAAAGCTGGGTATCCCGATCCGCGAGCAGGAAGTGCTGGCCGGTGTTGAGGGTGCGGCCAAGGTTGCCGTGGATGCCGTGTTCGACAGTGTGTCTGTTGCCACCACCTTCCGCGAGGAGCTCCAGAAAGCGGGCGTGATCTTCATGTCCATCTCGGAAGCCGTGCGCGAATATCCTGAGCTGGTGCAAAAGTATCTGGCCACTGTGGTGCCGGTGCGTGACAATTATTTCGCCGCACTCAACTGCGCTGTGTTCACCGACGGCACGTTTGTCTATGTGCCCAAGGGTGTGCGCTGCCCGATGGAGCTTTCGACCTATTTCCGCATCAATGCCGAAAACACCGGCCAGTTCGAACGCACCCTGATCGTGGCCGATGAAGGCAGCTATGTATCCTACCTTGAGGGCTGCACCGCCCCGATGCGGGATGAAAACCAGCTGCACGCCGCTGTAGTGGAACTGATCGCGCTCGATGACGCCGAGATCAAATATTCCACAGTCCAGAACTGGTACCCCGGCGACAAGGACGGCAAGGGCGGCATCTATAATTTCGTGACCAAACGCGCCCTCTGCAAAGGCAAAAACTCGAAAGTCAGCTGGACCCAGGTTGAAACCGGCTCTGCCGTGACCTGGAAATACCCCTCCTGCGTGCTGGCGGGCGAAGGCAGCGTGGGTGAATTCTACTCTGTTGCAGTG
>JABXIS010000045.1 GCA_013372975.1 Alphaproteobacteria bacterium | reverse complement strand
GGTCCGAACAGGCCGGGATCTTGTAGGTACTTGGTGCGTGGGTGCGCAAGTTTCCGCGCTCGTCAAACACAAGCTCTTCGGTCGTAAGCCAGCCCATGCCCTGAATGAAGCCACCTTCGATCTGGCCCCTGTCAATCGCCGGATTGAGGGACCGGCCGGTGTCATGCAGGATATCCACGCGGGTAACCTTATATTCGCCCGTCAGCGTATCGATGGTGACCTCGGAAACCGCCGCACCATAGCAGAAATAAAAGAACGGCCGGCCCTTGTGGGTGGCGCGGTCATAGTGAATTTTTGGTGTCTTGTAGAAACCCGTGGCCGACAGTGACACCCGGTTCAGGTATGCCTGTTTCGTGAGATCTTCGAACGCCAGTTCGTTATTGTCCACATACACACGGTTGTTGCGGAAGGTTACCCTGTCTGTGGGGCAATCGAATTTTTCGGCGGCAAACTCCACAAGCCGCGCCTTGATCTTGCGCGCCGCATCAAGGGCCGCCATACCATTGAGATCAGACCCTGATGACGCCGCTGTCGCGGACGTGTTGGGCACCTTGGCAGTTGTTGTGGCCGTGATCTTGATCTTGTCCACATCGATCTGGAACTCTTCCGCTACCACCTGCGCGACCTTCACAAACAGGCCCTGGCCCATCTCCGTACCGCCATGGTTCAGATGCACGCTGCCATCGGCATACACATGAACCAGCGCTCCAGCTTGGTTGAGATGGGTGGTGGTGAAGCTGATCCCGAATTTCACCGGTGTGAGCGCGATGCCCTTCTTCAGGTAGGGGCTGGTGGCGTTATAATCCCGGATCGCAACCCGGCGGGCCTTATAGTTCGATGATTGCTCCAGCTCGGCGATCAGTTCGCCCGCGATATTGTCTTCCACCGTCATGCCGTAAGGGGTGAGATCGCTGCCCTTATCGCCATACAGGTTTGCCATGCGCACGTCGTTCGGGTCCTTGCCAAGCGCGCGGGCAATATCATCGATCACATATTCGATGCCGATCATGCCCTGCGGCCCACCAAAACCCCGAAAGGCGGTGTTTGAAACCGTGTGGGTTTTCAAACGGTGGGACTTGATGGTGCTATTGCCGAGAAAATAGCAATTGTCGGCATGGAACATGGCCCGGTCGTTGATGGCGGGCGACAGGTCGGTCGAACGCCCACAGCGTGACGCCATCTCGATCTCGATACCAAGGATATGGCCGTCCTCATCAAAACCCACGTCGTAATCATAGCGGAAATCATGGCGCTTGCCGGTCATGATCATATCATCATCCCGGTCCAGCCTCAGTTTGGCCGGGCGCCCGGTTTTCACTGCCACAAGGGACGCCATCGCCGCAAACATGGCCGGATGGGTTTCCTTGCCGCCAAAGCCGCCGCCCATGCGCCGCACTTCCACTGTGACCGCATTGGTGGGGCGCCCCAGAACATGGGCTACCAGATGCTGCACCTCTGATGGGTGCTGCGTGGAGGAAAACACATGCACATCGCCGTCTTCCATGGGCGTGGCGAAAGCAATCTGGCCCTCAAGATAGAAATGGTCCTGCCCACCAATCCGGAAGCTGCCCTGCAGGCGTTTGGGCGCGGAGGCAAGTGCATCTGCGGCATCGCCCTGCCCCATGGTTTGCATGGGTTCGATGGCGCTTTCAGCCGCCAGCGCTTCATCAATGGTGGTGAAATGCGGCAGCTCTTCATAACTGATTTCTGCCCTGCTTGCCGCCGCGCGCGCCAGATCGAGGCTTGTGGCCGCCACCGCAAAAATTGGCTGGCCAATATATTCCACGAGGCCGTCTGCAAACAGCGGATCGTCCCCCGCGAAGGGGCTGACATCATTATGGCCTGGGATGTCCTCGGCCCCGATTACACAGGCTACGCCTTTGGCTGATTTCACCGCCGTGAGGTCTATGCCGGTGATCCGTGCATGCGCCTTTGTGCTCATGGCCACATAGATATGCAGCATGTCCTTCGGTTCGGGCAGATCGTCAATATAGACGGCTTCGCCGGACACATGCTTGTGCGCGCTATCGTGCCTGAGGTCCTTATGGACCGCACCCTGAATTTCAGAAAGCTGGCCTTTGGCTTGTTCAGACATGGGCCAGCTCCTTGTCTCCCACAAGGCGCGTCTCGGCGCTCTCGCTTGTCTCAACAAAAGCTTTCATCAACAGGTTCTTCGCCACTTGCATGCGGTAATCCGCACTGGCGCGCATGTCGCTGATGGGGGCGAAATCCTGCTCAAGTGCTTCCATCGCGGCTTCCACGGCCGGGCGGGACCATTCCTTACCCACAAGGGCAACTTCCGCAGCCTCGGCGCGTTTTGGCGTTGCCGCCATGCCGCCAAAGGCAATGCGGGCTTCTTCCACCATACTGTCTGTGATCATGAGCCCGATACCGGCACATACGGCCGAAATATCCTGATCAAAGCGTTTGGAGATTTTATAGGCCCTGAATCGGCGATTCGCCTGGGGTTTTGGCACAACGATGCGCGCCACAAATTCGCCTTCAGCCAGATCCTGTTTGCCATAATCGAGGAAATAATCCTCAAGCGGGATCGTGCGTTCTGCTTCACCTTTCCTGAGCACAAGTTGTGCCCCGGCCGCAATAAGAACCGGCGGACTATCACCAATGGGTGAGCCATTCGCAATGTTGCCGCCAATGGTGCCGCTGTTCCTGATCTGTGTGGAAGCGAACCGGCGATACAGCTCTCCCATATCGGGATAATATTTCGCCAGAATATCCATGGCATCAGTGACCGTGGCACCCGCCCCTATTTCTATCGGTTCTGGTGACTCGGGCGACTCGTGAATCGCATCAAACCCTTCGATGGCATTCACCGAAATAACGACCGCCAGTTCCTTGTGCATCTTGGTGACCCACAAGCCTACATCAGTGCCGCCTGCCAGGATTGTGGCATCGGGATACCGTAAGACCAAGTCAGCAAATTCATCAATTGTTACGGGAGCGAAATATTTTTTCTCATTGCCTGTAACCGGGCTTTTCGCCGTCAGTTCGAGCATCTCGTGCCGTTTCAGGGCTTTCAGGGCATCGACACGATCAGCCAACCCTTCATGTGCCGCGACACCAGCCGTCAGTGCCTGTTCAGCGGCATCAACGATCGGGCCATACCCCGTACAGCGGCACAGATTGCCTGCAAGCGTATCATTGATTTTGGCCCGGTCTGTCTTGCCGCCATTTTCATGCAGAGCATACAGCGACATCACAAAGCCCGGCGTACAAAATCCGCACTGGGAACCATGGGTATCCACCATCGCCTGCTGCACTGGATGCAGGGTGCCATCCTTTGATTTCAGGCTTTCCACCGTGATGAGTTCCTTGCCGTCCAGCATCGGCACAAACAGGATGCAGGCATTCACTGCCCGGTATCTGACCTCGGCCCAGGGGTCGTTTTCCACCAACTCGCCCAACACAACGGTGCAGGCGCCGCAATCACCCTCTGCGCAGCCTTCCTTGGTGCCCGTGCGTGCTAGCCGGTACCGCAGGAAATTGAGAACTGTTTCCGTTGGGTCCGGATTGACAAGCTCGTGCAGCTCGCCGTCCAGAAGGAACCTTACTGTACCGTACATCAGATCAGCCTCCCTAACTGCCGCGATAGGTGCTGTAGCCATAAGGCGAAATCAGCAAGGGCACATGATAGTGTGCGTCCGCGTCAGCAATTCCGAAACGGATAGGCACGATATCCAGAAAAGCTGGCTCGGCCAGTTCCACACCCCGCGCACGGAAATAATCGCCTGCCGCGAATTCTATCAGATACTGACCTGGCTTGAAATCATCGCCATCGAGAAGCGGGCTGTCCACACGGCCATCATCATTGGTAATGGCATCCTTAAGCTTCACAAGGTTGTCACCATCAAGTCTGTATAGTTTTATGTGAATGGCCTCGCCCGGACACCCGCTTGCGGTATCCAGAACATGGGTGGTTAACCGTCCCATAACTGTCCTCGTGGATTAGGTTGAAAGTCTTCATCCTCAACCCTGACCGATCAATCAGGATTTGTAAAGAAAATCATCGACATTATCGGCAGTAAATTGTTGACAATTTATAGAAAACGGCGAAAATCCAAGGGAAATCTTTATTAGCCACCCGCTTGACCGGGTGACAAGTTACCTGAAACGGATCTTACCCTATGCCCAAAGATGCCACCTTCAATGAGGAGGATGTTTGCAATGCTATTCGCGATCGCGTGCTGGAGCAAAGACTTGCGCCGGGCACCAAACTGACCGAGGAGTCGCTCTGCAGTATCTTTGGTGTGGGTCGCACCACTGTTCGCCGGGCGTTTCTGTTACTCACACGCGATAACATCATCCAGCTTCAGAAAAACAAGGGTGCCGTAGTTGCAAGCCCCAGCCCGGAAGAGGCCAAACAGGTGTTCGAAGCCCGTATGGTACTGGAGCGCGCCATGCTTGAGAAAGCCGCCCAGAATGTCAGCACCGATGACATTGCCCGCCTTCGTGAACACCTGGAGGAAGAAGCGGACGCCATCGCGCAAACTGACATCGCGCGCTGGATCAGGCTGACAGGCAAGTTTCACATCCTGCTGGCAGAGCTGTCGGGCAATGCTTTGATGTGTAATTTCCTTGAACAACTTGTGTTCCAGACAAGCCTGATCATCGCGCTTTATGGCCGTTCGGGTGCAGCACCCAACTGCAAAGGGGGCGATCACGCCCGTATTGTTGATGCTATTGCCGCGGGCGATGCAACAACTGCAGGTACCATTCTTGTCTCCCACCTGACCTCCATCGAAGGGCAACTGGTTTTTGAAGCGCGCAACAGCGAGCAAGACCTGCACGCCATCTTTGGAACATAGGAGAGGCAGCAAGATGAACAGTGACTATCCTCGCGACCTTGAAGGTTATGGCCCCAATCCGCCTCAGGCCAATTGGCCGGGCGGGGCACGCATTGCCGTGCAGATGGTGCTGAATTACGAAGAAGGTGGCGAAAATTGCGTGCTGCATGGTGACAAGGGTGCGGAGACATTCCTCTCCGAAATCATCAATGCGCCAGCAATCGAAGGCGCGCGCCACATGAGCATGGAATCCATCTATGAATATGGTAGTCGCGCTGGCGTGTGGCGGCTTATGCGGCTGTTCGACGAATTTGATATTCCGGTAACGATTTTCGCTGTGGCAACTGCGCTGGCGCGACATCCTGACCTTGCGCGCGCCTTTGTGGCAGCAGGCCATGAGATATGCAGCCACGGCTATAAATGGATCAACTATCAGGACGTGCCTGAGGATGTTGAGCGCGAACATATCGCAAAGGCCGTCGAAATCCTGACAGAGCTGACCGGCGAGCGGCCGCTTGGCTGGTACACCGGGCGCACAGGCCCCAACACAAGCAGGCTGGTGGCCGAGCATGGCGGGTTTCTTTATGATGCTGACGATTATTCTGACGATCTGCCCTTCTGGAGGGAGATTGACGGCCAACCCCAATTGATCGTGCCCTACACGCTGGATGTGAACGACATGCGTTTCGCGAGCCCACAAGGCTTTAACTGCGGCGACCAGTTTTTCAGCTACCTTAAAGACACGTTCGATTGCCTGTATGCCGAAGGTGAAAAGACTCCAAAAATGATGTCTGTGGGCCTGCACTGCCGCCTTGTGGGGCGGCCGGGCCGCATTCAGGCGCTCAGGCGTTTTATTGACTATGCCAAGAGCCATGAAGCTGTCTGGTTCACACGCCGGATCGATATCGCGCGGCACTGGCGCAAGGTGCACCCGTATGGCGGAGCCGGAAATGACTGATATGAAACTGAAAGCCAGCAAAGCTGACAAGGCGACCTTCATGGCGGCCTATGGCGGCATTTACGAACATTCGCCCTGGATTGCCGAGGCTGCCTGGAAAGATTCCAACCCTGAAGATCTGGATACACTTGATAGCCTGTCGGCAGCCATGAGACAGGCGGTGGACGGTGCTGATGAAGCCGCAAAAATGAACCTAATTTGTGCCCACCCCGACCTGGCGGGCAAAGCTGCGGTGCGCGGCGACCTGACAGCAGATTCCAAATCCGAGCAGGCAGGCGCCGGCCTTGACCAATGTAACGCAGCCGAGTTCGAGGAATTCCAGCGCCTGAACGCCGACTATAAAACCAAATTCGGCTTTCCCTTCATCATCGCCGTCAAAGGGTTGGACCGATACGACATTCTGGCCGCTTTCCGCGCACGCCTGAACAATGACAGGGCGACCGAATTTGAAACCGCCATAGAACAAATACACAGGATCGCACGCCTCAGGCTCGGCGATCTGATATAAGTTTCGAGGATATAACCATGACCAACATCGATTTTTCACGGCGGTTCATCAATCTGGCCCAACCCCGACTTGGTGCAAAGGTGACGTTCGCTACAGACGACTTTTTCGCAGACAAAACCCGCCTGATAACGCCCGAAGATGCCGTGTTCGTACCGGGCAAATATGACGAAAACGGCAAATGGATGGACGGCTGGGAAAGCCGCCGCAAACGGGGCGTTGGCCATGACCACTGTATTGTACGACTTGGACAGGCTGGCATCATCCACGGTGTGGATATCGACACCAGCCATTTTACTGGCAACTTCCCGCCCGCAGCATCTATTGAAGCCTGTGTCTCTGATGCGGATGTACCCGGCGACGATGCCGTTTGGACAGAGATCGTCCCGGCCACCAGCCTCAAGGGAGATAGCCATCACCTGATCGCCATTAGGGACAATACCCCTTGGACCCACCTGAAACTGCATATCTATCCAGATGGCGGTGTGGCCCGGTTGCGGGTTTACGGCGAGATGTTCAAGGACTGGTCAAGCGCTGACAAAAACCTGACCCTTGATCTGGCCGCTCTTGAGAACGGCGGTCGCCCAGTGGTTGCCAACAACGAACATTTTGGCGTGCTCGCCAACATCCTCGCGCCTGGCAAAGGGATCAACATGGGGGACGGTTGGGAAACCCGTCGTCGCCGTGAACCCGGCAATGACTGGGCGATCATTGAACTTGGCCATGTCGGCACTATCGAAGATATTCTCGTCGACACAGCCTTTTTCAAAGGCAACTACCCAAGCCATATCTCCCTGCAGGCGGCGCTTGTGGAAGGCGGCACCGACGAGAGCATCGTCGTGGAAAGCCAGTTCTGGCCCGAGCTTTTGGCAAAGTCCCCTCTCCGCGCAGACGATGAACACCCCTTCAGCCCAAGCACAGATTTAGGACCCATCAGCCACGTGCGAATCAATATTTTCCCGGATGGGGGTATCAGCCGCCTGAGGCTAGTGGGCAAACCGGCCTAGCAGCTCGCCGTTCAGCAAGCCTTCATCTCGACCCACTATCATTATCTTGATCCGACCCGTTGTCATGACGGGCGGAGGTGGATATGGTTGCTTTATCGATAGCAGGGAACGGAGGCATTCGGTGTTCAAGTCCACAGCAATTGCAACCGCAGTTGTCCTATCCTGTACCGGCGGCATGGCCAGTGCTGCCGAGATTCCCATCTACGACAATGATTTCGACAAGCATTTCAAGGCTGCCAAGCCCGGCGATGTCTTTAAAATCTATCCGGGGCTTTACAAGCTCAACAAAACTGCACACCTGGAAGCAAGTGGCACCAAGGACAATCCCATCATCATCCGCCCCGCCGATGAATCAGGCAAGGTGATCATCGAGGCCTCCACAAAAGTTGCCTTCAGCATCACGGGTGCATATTGGACTGTTGAAGGCATGAATGTGTATGGCGCATGCAGCAACCATGGCCGATGTGAACATGTCATCCATATATCCGGCAATGCGGACAAGACAGTCATTCGAAACAACACTTTTGTCGATTTCAATTCAGCGATTAAGGGCAACGGAAGGATCATCAACGGGCGCCAGTTCTTCCCGGATCATGTCCTGATCGAGAACAACCGCATCTACAATAATACCCCGCGCAATACGTCTGCACCGGTTACCCCGGTCGATGTGGTTGGTGGCCGCTACTGGACAGTAAGGGGCAATTTCATAGCCGATTTTGCCAAAGCAAAAGGCAATAAGGTCAGTTACGCGGCGTTCCTCAAAGGCAATTCAGATAACGGCCTTTTCGAACGCAATCTGGTAATTTGTGAATGGCGCCATACAGGGGGCACCCGTGTTGGACTTTCCCTTGGCGGCGGCGGCACCAGCAATCCCGACTACTGCCAGGGCAGATCCTGCAAAATCGAACACTATAAGGGCACCATCAGAAGCAATGTGATCATGAATTGCCCGAAAGACGTTGGCATCTATCTCAATTACGCGGCCAACACTAACATTACCAATAACACCATTTTGAACACAACAGGTGTGGACGTGCGCTTCAATGGCAGTTTCGCCACCATGGCAAACAATGTGATTGAGGGCCGTATTCTGGCGCGTGACGACGGCCGATTCAGGGAAATCAACAATCTGGTGGAAAAGAACCTGCGTTCACTGTTTCCGAACCTCAGTCAATATGATCTTACCCCAAGCAACCCGCAAGAGCTGGGAAAAGCAGCTTTCGGCTTTGAAGGGGTGGATTATTGCACTGGCAAGGAACAGGAAGACTGGAAGGGCGCCATGGTTCCACCAGCCCAATGTAAAATCAGCGACCAGCTTGCTGATATTGAAGCTGATAGCGGCCAATAGCCTGTTCATAAAAATCTTTGGGAAATGGCGCACCCGAGAGGATTCGAACCTCTGGCCTCTGCCTTCGGAG
>JABXIS010000055.1 GCA_013372975.1 Alphaproteobacteria bacterium | reverse complement strand
TTCAGGGGTTGCCGATCTTCTGGCCAATACAAATGCTACCAGTGCTCGCTTCTTTATGAACGGTATTGATACTCGTACTCGCGGTGTGGATGTCGTGCTCAGCTATGACATGGACATGGGAGACCTGGGTTCACTGAACCTCAACGCTGGCTTCAACTACAATGATACCGATGTGACCGACATCATCAATCCACCTGCCGTGCTCGCTGCCGTCGGCGTCGAACAAGACAACCTCTTCGCTACAAATGAATTGTTTCGAATAGAGAAAGGGGCACCTGATAGCAAATTCATTGCTCAAATCGGATGGTATTCACACCCATTGGAATTGCGGTTCAGCTTAATTCGCTATGGCAAGACATTTGATCCGTCGACTGAAAGTGACGCCATTGAACGTACGCCGCATGAATGGGTTACCAACTTGGAAGCAAATGTAAATATAGGAAAACGCATCTCTATATCTGCTGGTGCCAATAATATTTTTGATGTTTACCCGCAAGTCAGCAGAAAGAGCCTCATGCATCCTACATTCAACGACGTTGTATTTCCTTATTCCAGCCATTCGCCATTTGGATTTAGCGGGCGATTTTTATTTTTCAAGATTGCAGTAAAGATATAGGGCTAAGGCACGTGTTAGCGATATGCGTCCACGATTTCATCGGCAATAAGTTCAATTCCTACATTGAGTTGGGTGTCAGGCAGGGCACATGATATTCGGATGCATTCCCTTCCATGAGACCAGTCAGGCTCTAGCCCCAAGAAGAATTCTTCTCCCGGAGCAACAACTACTCCTTTGGTTTTCAGACGTGAGTAGAGTTCTCGGCCCAAAAAAGGTAAATGCTCACACCACAGCCATATGAAAAAGCCTCCACCCATGTGATGAAGGCGACATGGTGTATCAGCCAGAGAAGAGATAAGTTTCGATGAGGCGAACGCAATTTTTTCCTGATAAAAATTGCATATGGTTTGGCTGCAAAGGTGATCTATCGCTCCCCGTGAAACAAGTTCTGTCAAGATGTGGGCGCCGATTGAATTAGGTGCCAGATTTAGGCTTGTACTGAATTTGGAAAATGCAGCTATTCTTTCGGGGGAGGCTACAATTAATCCCGATCGCAATCCAGGTAAGCCAAGTTTCGATAGGCTAAGCAATAAAATAGTATTTTCGGACCAATAAGGAGGGCATTCGGAGAAGATAATATTGGGAAATGGGGCACCATATGCACTGTCTATAATCAAAGGAGCCCCCTTCTCATTTGAAATGTAATCGAGCTTCTTGAGATCGGTTTCGCTATGAATTTTTCCTGCCGGGTTGCTCGGTTGCGATAGGCATACAGCGGCAGTTTTTTCTGTGACCTGAATACGAGAGAAATCAACCCGATACTCGAAAAGGTGATCATTCAAGATTTGTATGCTCGGCTTGGGTGCTCGAACTTTCAGTCCGGGGAGAAGAAGGTTTTGATATCCAACATACTCAGGAATTAGCGGGAAAAGTATTTCATTGCGCTCGGCAGATTCATTAGGCCCTCCGAGCATGTTGAATAAAACGAAAAGAGCAGCCTGGTTTCCATTTGTAACTGCGACATGCTCAGAGGACACATTCCATCCAAATTTTTTCCGAAGGTACCCTGCTAATTTGTCACGTGTTTCCTGGTTTCCGGCAGGGGCTGAATACTGTCCGTACAGTTTCTCGATCTCGGCTCTGCTATTGGCCAGCTCCTGAAAAAGGGAAGTATAAACCTCCCGCGAAGCTTTAATAGGAAAAGGAGACCCTCCGCCCATATTGATAGTGTCTTGGTTGGATTTATTGGCTTCCGCTAGATCATCCATCAGTCCCAACAAACCGGAACGGCGTGTGAAGGCAGATCCAGCGTTGGATAGTTCGCAAGATAGAGGCTCGTTCATTTCGATCAGCGTTTCATTTGGGGTGCGAGAACAGAATTAATTTTGCTTAATTCGCTTAAGTACTGATCGAGAGGCCCAATGTTATCTGCAACCCAGCTGAGATCAAAGTATGTATCCAGATACCGCTCACCAGAATCGCATATCAGTGTGACAATGGATCCCTGCTTTCCCTGTTGGGCCATTTTTTGCGCCAGCAAAAGTGAGGCCCAAAGGTTGGTACCGGTTGAGCCCCCGACTTTCTTACCGACGATATGCTCAAGCCAGTGAATGCTCGCAATGCTAGCGCCGTCCGGTACCTTTATCATTTGATCAATGACAGATGGAATAAAAGATGCTTCTACCTGAGGCCTTCCAATTCCCTCAATTCTACTAGTCTCAGAGAGGATGATATCATTTCTTCCTGTTTGGAATCCTTCGTAGAAAGCTGAATTTTCTGGATCTGCAACAACCAGGCTGGAAGAAAATCCCTTGTATTTTATGTACCTGCCAATTGTTGCAGATGTACCGCCAGTGCCTGCTCCCACAACGATGAAGGAGGGTACAGGGTGATGCTCTTTTGACATCTGGTTGAAAATGCTTTCGGCAATGTTGTTATTTCCGCGCCAATCTGTCGCGCGCTCAGCGTATGTAAACTGATCTAGGAATACACCGCCTATTGATGAGGCCAGCGAAATAGCAGCTGGTCTCATTTCATTTCCTGTATCAACGAAGTGGCATTGGCCTCCATGAAACTCAATATCAGAGATCTTTTTGCGGGCGGTCTCTTTAGGTATAACCGCTATGAAAGGAACCCCAATCATGTTGGCAAAATAGGCTTCTGAAACCGCAGTGCTTCCTGAGGAGGCCTCAACTACAGTTGTGTCTTTTGTAATTTTTCCATTACACAGAGCGTAGAGAAAAAGAGATCTGGCCAGTCTATGCTTCAAACTCCCAGTGGGGTGTGTAGATTCATCTTTGAGATAGATGTCGATACCCGGGAGCCCCGGAAACGTCAATTTGAGAAGGTGTGTATCCGCGGAGCGATTGAAGTCTGCCTCAATCTTCTCAATCGCTACATTCAGCCAATTATTGTGCATTCACGTATCCAAGTAGACCTGTAGGAGAGCACTGAGTATACAACCCACAAAGTGGTGGGGAGCATGTCTTAAGCTATTATACGTAAGGGATTGGCGATACCTCAGTAAGGTGTAAAAAATCTAGGAGTGAAAGGACTGCAAAGGGTCATTTTCGGTCTTTTGGCTTCCATCCGCGTTATGTCTGCTTCTATCCAGTATGGCGGACGTTGGGATTTCCACCGGCGGACAGGAGATCAAGGTAGGTCTTATCCAGAAACACAAAAGGCAGCTAGCTTCTCGCTAACTGCCTTTTTCTGCGAAACCTTGTCTCACTTTATGTGTCGCCCGACAGCCGACATGTAGGGCGACACAATTAATGAGACTGGCTTTCTCGGTTTTCCGCCATTTCTCAAATTCCAATGACGCATTAATTGAGACTGTGTGACGCATAAACTGAGACAATCCGTCATTTGCGACACATAAAATGAGATTATCCTACAAGGTCGCTTTTTTATCCAAAAGCAGACCTTCAGGATTCGCTCTCAAGCGGCCCCAATTCGCCAAAAGCGGTCGACTTTTGCTCGGCTTATCCTGTCTGCTTTCTGAAATCAGCGTTGGCGGCGGGATGATTGAGGTTCGTAGAAAACACCGCTTCGCCAGGAGGAGGTGGTTTTGCAGGTCTTGCATATCCTGTGGCCCGACCAATCGCTCAGAAACAGAGAGCAGCAAACCAGACA
>JABXIS010000089.1 GCA_013372975.1 Alphaproteobacteria bacterium | reverse complement strand
TTTCCTGGATACCGCCAACATCGATGAAATCCGCGAAGCCAATGCAACTGGCCTTCTGGATGGCGTAACCACCAACCCGTCGCTGATCAAAAAAGCTGGTCGCGAATTTTTTGAAGTGATTGGCGAGATCGCACGCGAAGTTGATGGCCCTGTTTCCGCCGAGACAGTAGCACACGATCACGAAACCATGCTGAAGGAAGGCCTGAAGTGCGCCAAGATCGCAGACAATATCGCTGTGAAAGTGCCGCTGACAATCGAAGGCCTCAAAACCTGTAAGGCGCTGCGCGCTGAAGGCATCATGGTGAACGTAACTCTGTGTTTCACTGCCAACCAGGCGCTTCTGGCTGCAAAAGCGGGCGCAAGCTTCATTTCACCTTTCGTGGGCCGTCATGACGATGTGGGTTTCAACGGCATGGAGCTGATCGAAGACATCCGCAACATCTATGACAACTATCAGTTCGACACCGAAATCCTGGTGGCTTCTGTCCGTCACCCTGCGCACATCCTTGAAAGCGCACGCATTGGTGCCGATGTTGCCACTTTCCCGATCGATGTGCTCAGGAAGCTGTTCAACCACCCGCTGACAGCCAGCGGCCTTGCCGGCTTCGACAAAGATTGGGCAGCTACAGGCTTCTCGATCCTCTAAGGGGCGATAACAGTTTTCAGGATCAGGGCGCGGCATGTTCCGCGCCCTGATCTCTTGATCAACCTATCTCTTAGACGTTTTTGGGGCCGATTACATGCCCATGCCACCACCCGGCATCATGTATTCGCGAAATTCCACGATCTTGCCCTCCTTGACCACAAACAGGGTGGTCAGGTGAAATGTCAGCTCTTCACCATCACCCCAGACTGTATCAATCCGTTCAGCAAGCACGGTCGAACCCATCGCTTTCACCCGGCGAATTTCAATGGTTTGTCGCTCGACACCTTTGATCATGTTCGCCCAATAGGTGTTAAATTCCTCCCTGCCCTTGATTGGGGGCATGCCCGGCATCAAACCCGTATGAACAACATCGTCCGCCAGATATTTGGTAATGCTAGGCATATCCAGACTGGGCAGCGTCTGCAGGTAATTGCGTACAATCTGTTCGTTCATGCGTTCCGTACTATCGTTGGCAGCTACCTGCGGCATAGAAACAGCCATTACGGCAAAAAGAACCATTAATGCTTTGGAAATCACTTTCTTGGAAATCATGTAAACGTCCCTCTATTGCTTTCGATAGCGAGTGGATACCGGTTTCCGCAAAATCCGACAAAGACATGAACGGCAACAGGCTGTGTTCCCAAGGTAACCGGCTCAAGAAGGCAAAAGAGTAGCAAGGGCGGGTTTATAGCGCCTGCTCATACGCACCTTGGTGCCGTCCGTCAGCTCCAGCTCATAGTCGCTGAACTTCAAAGGGCTGGCCTTCACCACATGTTTGGCATTCACCATCACCGATTTGTGAACCTGGTGAAAATCATGATCTGCGAGTTCGTCGCGATAGTGCTTGAGCGTCTGGCGGGTGATCAGGTGCCTGCCCGGCAGATACAGGAACGTGTGATCTCCTGCCGCTTCAATATATAGAAGGTCCTGCAGTTCCACCCGGAAATACCCTTCATCTGTTTTCACGCTGATGGCAGCTTCTTTGCGCGCCAGCTTGCGCTTGAGGGATTCAACCGCAGCCACCAGGTCATCCGCCTCCAGCTCCCTGCGATCTTTCTCAAGCTGGCTTCTGATCCGGTCAGCAACGGCTGCGAATCGTTCGTGATCAATGGGCTTCAACACGTAATCAAGCGCCTGTTCTTCAAAAGCCTTTAGGGCATATTGATTATAGGCGGTAACAAACACCACCAAAGGCAGTGGGCGTGGCCACACCTTCAACAGATCAAAACCGCTCTGGCGCGGCATTTCAATATCCAGAAACAGCACGTCGATATCGCCGTGCACAGCAGCAAGCGCATCTTCCACGCTGCCATAGTCTGCCACCAATTCAAAATCAGGATGCTGCTTCAAGGCCAGCGCCAACCCCTGCCTTGCCAATGGCTCATCATCCACACAAAGGGCCCGAATGGTCATAACGCCAGCTCCTTCGGCAGGGTAACCGTGACGGCAAACCGTGCGTAAGTATCATCGACTGTAACCGACGCATCCTCGCCATACAGAATCTCCAGCCGTTCCCGGATATTTTTGAGGCCTGTCCCGGTACCCTTACGCCCACCGCCTGTGGCCTTGCTGTTTTCAACCATCACTACAATCGTACCATCACCACCGGTCGCCCTGAAGGTGACAAAACCTTCCGCCCGCTCCGTCCAGGCAAACTTGACGGCATTTTCCATCAGTGGCTGGAACAGCATGGCAGGCACCAACGCCTTTTCTGTTTCCGTTTCCACATAGAAGGAAACACGAAGTTTGTCCTGAAACCTGAGTTCTTCAATGGCCACAAATTCCCTGAGCATGCCCAGTTCCTGTGCTAGCGGGATTTTATCTGCCTCCCCCTGCTCTAGGCTGGAACGGAGGAAGCGGCTCAGATGCTGGGTCATCTTGTGGGCTGTTGTTTTATCGTCCGACTGCACGCTCACATCGATGCTGTTGAGGATATTGAACAAAAAATGCGGGTTCAGTTGGTGCCTTAATGTCTGAAGCTGAGCCTTCTTGGTTGCCAGCTCCTGGCGCCGCAAGCGAGCCTGCTCATCCCGGCGCGCGAGATATTGCCTGCATACGAAAAAGAAACCCGCCCAGGAAAGGAACAAGAGAACAGGCGTGAAACCTGTTGCAATCCATTCCCTGAAGGGCAGATGCACAAGACGCTCCAGTTCCGCCGGCACGGTTTCTGTTTCGTGAAATACGATATAGTGGAAAATGCGGTGCACCTTGTGCCACACCACCGCCCCGGCATAGAGAAACGTGAAAAAGACCACATGCTGAAAAATAGCACCCAGACGGACCATACGATCATAGAGAAGGGCCAGGCCACCCGTCAGCAGATAGGCCGCAATGCCGCTCGCAAGTGTCGGGATCGCATTGTAATTTTCAAACAGGGCGTGGTCCATATAGTCGGCCGCCACATAAATGGCCCACCCCGCGAGATGCAGCATCGCAAGTGGTCGTTCCTGTATGTAACTTATATGCCTTGCCATTGTTTTACCTTACACATCTGTGGCCCTTCGCCAACGGACTTTCTTTTGTTTGGGGAGAGGCAGCCCTCTCCCCACGACCAGCAGTTTGCGCTAGTAATAGGGGATACCTTGGGCAAGAAATCCCTTACCTGCCAGTCGGTTTTCTGAAACGCATCACAGCCCGGTCGGTATGACGGCGCAGGCCATCCGCCCACACAATTTGTGTCAGGTCGTCCGCATTGTTTCTGAGCACACTGGATTGGGCCTCAAACACAAAACCGGCATCCAGCATAATTTTCTTGATATGCTCGCTATCCAATCTGTGCAGCTCCGCGCTTTCAGCCGGAGCAATACCCTTTTTTGCTTCATGCTCAACAATACCGACAATACCACCCGGCTTGATACCGCGATAAAGCGCCTGCAGGAAATGCTCGACATCGATGGGCTGGCCAGAGGTGCTCTTCTCACTTTTCAGATACAGGTCGTGCATGCCAAGGACCGCAAGGGCGGCATCATACTGACCTTTACCAAAATCCACCGTATTGAGATCTTCATACTGCGTTTTGGCATTCTCCAGCCGTCCGCCAGCAACGCGCGCATCACTTGCCTTCTTGGAATAAGCTTCCCACGGCGCGTGATTATACATGATGACAGCACCCTCTTGGCCCACCAAGTGGTTCAGAATTTCACTGTAGTAACCAGGGCCGGAGAAGAGGTCGATCACCTTCATGCCGGGCTGGATTTTGAAAAATTCCAACACCTCACCAGGCTTGCGCACAGGATCAAGCCGCAGGTCGTGGCTTGGGCGGTTCGGATTTTCAAGTGCCGCATCGACAGCATCGCTGGCTCCGGCCCCGGTAGCAGCACACATGAACAAGCTGGTTGCACACATAAGGGCCGCGCATTTCTTCTTTGCATTTAACATAATGGATACTCCCTAAATCAGGTTTTAGGCATTTTGTATTCGCGCATCTCGGCAATTTTGCCGTCGCGCACCACGAACAATGTTGATTGGTGGAAGCGCATGGTCTTGCCGCCCGGCACCACCACTTTTCCTTCACGTTCAATCAGAACCGTATTGCCGAAGGCTTCCACACGGCGAACCACCAGCTCGTAATCTTCCAGATCCTTCACCATGCCCCACCAGTGGTCATGGAACGCTTGTTTGCCCTCAATCACAGGCGCCATTTTCATCATGCCCTTATGCACAACATCGTCTGTCAGATACCCTAGGGTAACCTCCATGTTGCGGGCGGGGAGGGATGCCAGATAGTCTGTAACCAGCTTTTCATTCTGCCGCTCGGTCTCAAAGATATCGGCACTTGCGCTTATGGCTGTGGCCATCATCAGGCCGGCTATCATCCCGGCTTTAATAATATTCCTCATTGTCGCTTCCTCAGTTGGTTTCGCGTTGATTTGCTGATAGCCGCCCGCCCCCCGCACAGCTAGCTGATGCGCGGCAAGCGGCGGGCGGAACGCGACAAGCGGCATAGCGGGCAGATTCCAGCTTGCTTCAGCACGCCCGGCGGGATAGAGGAAGCGCATGACAGACAGCGCATTTGAGAAATTGTTGGCAGAAAACCCCTGGCCTGAAACCAAAGGCCTGATCGCGTGGGATTACACCCTTGGGGGTTATGGCCGTGATATGATCGATACGATCATTCGCGACAAGAAACCCCGCTTCATGCTGGAGATCGGTTGTTTCCTGTGCTCAAGCTCGCGCCGCTGGCTATCAGTGGACCCAGAACTGAAATTGGTGGGGGTTGACCCCTGGAGCGATCATCTGATCGAGCAGGTTCAGCGCTATGTAGGTCGCCCGAAGCTGACCCGTGAATACCCAAACATGGAAGATCAGAAGCGCTTCGCCTCTGATGTTGAACGCCAGGGCCCCTTCCCTACTGCGCTCGCCAACATGCGCGGGTTCGAGGACCGCTTTGTGCCCTACCGCGGCCTGTCCCCCGATGCGCTCTACGAACTGAAAGGCAAGGGCTTCGAGCCAGAACTCATCTATATCGATGCCAACAAACAGGCTGTAGATCTGGATGTATGCCATGAGCTGTGGCCCAACGCACAGATCACAGGGGATGACTGGCACTGGAGCCGGTCAAAAGGGTTCCCCATGCGCGATATCGTTTATGCTTTTGCTGAGAAACACGGTTTCAACGTGAAGGCTGAACACGCCACCTGGATTTTAGAACGCTAGACAGCCAGCCAACTTTCCTGTATTTCAGGCGCCTCAAACATTGGAGCGTTTTTGAAACACATCGCAGAGACCCGCTAGGCCCTGCCCCATCTGAGGCGGCAGGGACAAATAGAACCCTCCCCCACATGCGTGGGCGGAGCCCCTTTCTATTTGGCGGAGTATCCCCCATTGAATATTTCCAAAATGGAGCAGCGTGCCTTGCATGCGCTGGCGCAAGGTGGCGCCATATTGATCGAGCGTGACGAACGCAAAAAGATAACTGAAGCAAACTGCCTGAACCGAGAAGGCTGGCGCCTTTCCGGCTTCAGCATTGGCCTGTTCAGAAAATTGAAACAGCGAGGTTTCATCGCCAGCCGGGGCGGCGGACCATACCGTATCACTTTGCATGGCCTTGCATCCGTTCGGTCGCAACTTGATAATCGCTGACAAACAAAAAGGGAGGCACCTGCCTCCCTTTTCTTATTCGTCTGTGTTCACCCAGGTTACATGGCCCATTTTGCGGCCATCGCGCGGGTCTTGTTTGCCATAATGGTGATAATAGGCTTTGGGGTCAGACAGATATGTCTCGAAGTCGAGGATATCCTTCCCAAGCAGGTTCTTCATAACCACTTTGCCTCGGGCTTCGGTAGGACCGAGCGGCAAATCGCAGATCGCACGGATATGCTGTTCGAACTGGCTTGTGGCGGCGCCCTCAATCGTCCAGTGCCCGCTATTGTGCACACGCGGCGCGATCTCGTTCACGACAATCTCGCCCGAACCATCGCTGACAAACATTTCAACCGCCATCACACCCACATATTCAAGCGCGTTGGCGATACGGGTTGCCATTACTTTCGCCTTCGCTTCAATCACTTCACTGATTTGTGCCGGTACAGTCGTGGTATCCAGGATATGGTTGGTATGAACATTTTCACCCACGGGGAAAGCCGCTACATCGCCAGAAGCAGACCGGGCAACCACCACGCTGATCTCACGGTCAAAATTCACGAATCCCTCAAGGATTGACGGCGCACCCTTGGTAACATCCATCACACCATCAATGTCCTTGCGGGCCTTGATCATCAACTGGCCCTTGCCGTCATAGCCAAACCGACGGGTTTTGGCGACAGACGGGCGGCCAATTTCCTTGTAGGCTGCGTCAAGCTGTTCCTGCGTTTCAAAGGCCTTATAGGGCGCTGTTTTCACACCACAGCTATTGAGAAAGTCTTTCTCCACAAGCCGGTCTTGCGACACTTCCAGTGCCTTGGCACCGGGCCGCAGGATGGTTTCCTGCGCCACAATCTCGGCAGTGCGCGCGGGCACATTTTCAAACTCATACGTGGCAACATCAACGCTTTCGGCAAATTCCCGTAGCGCATCTTCATTACCGTATTCGGCAATGGTGAAATCAGCGGCGACATGGAAAGCCGGGCTTCTGACGTCGGGGCAGAAAATATGGCAACGATACCCAAGCTGTGACGCCGCCATCGCGAGCATCCGGCCCAACTGGCCACCGCCCAAAATACCGATCTTCGACCCTGGTTTAATCTGTGTCATGTTAAACGCTCGCGTTTCAGCCAAATCAGGCGTTGTCGGTGGGCTCTTCAGCCACACTATCGGTTTGCGCCGCACGCCAATCATCGAGACGACCGGCAAGCGCATCATCCATAAGGGCAATCACCGCTGCGGCCAGCAAGCCGGCGTTCTTGGCGCCAGCCTTACCGATCGCCAACGTGCCCACGGGCACACCGCCCGGCATCTGAACGATCGAAAGAAGGCTGTCCTTGCCTGAAAGCATGCTCGACTGCACCGGCACACCAAACACCGGAAGCGGTGTCATGGCTGCTGCCATACCCGGCAGATGCGCTGCACCACCCGCACCCGCGATGATGCATTTGATGCCCCTGCCCTTGGCCGATTTGGCATAGTCATACAAACGGTCAGGTGTCCGGTGCGCAGATACAATCTTCGCCTCATAGGAAACACCAAGTTCGTCAAGGATATCAGCCGCATGTTTCATGGTCGGCCAGTCAGATTGGCTGCCCATTATAATGCCAATCAGGGGGGCGCTGTTGCTCATGGTCGCTTCCGTTTCTTTTACGCGATCAAGGGTCTGCCCGGGGCACCCATCTGCCGCCCGGCGGAGCGCGCATTATAGGCATGAGCCTCTGGAATGCAAGGCTTTGCGCCCTGCCCTGAAAAGGCCTTCATAACGGCCAATTTCAAACGACACTTGCAAGATAATTCCCAAAGACGGCATAATGCTTTATGAACGTTCGAAAGTAATCCGGTTACAGGGTATTGTATGAAGATCACGAACACACCTGGCGTAATGCGTACGGCACCAACTCGGTCTGTGCGGCGTACGGAAAAAACCGGCAGCGCGACTGAAACTTCTGCTCCGCGCGACATCAGCGATACAGTACAGGTAACCACCATCCCGCCCGAGGAAATGACCCCTCGCGTGCAGCAGGCGATCATGTCCCTGATGGAAGAGGTGGACAAGTTACGTCGCGAGCTGGACTTCACCAACAGACGCCTTCGTGAAATGGAAGACATGGCCGACACCGATGCCCTGCTTCCCATCCCGAATCGCCGCGCATTCGTACGTGAACTGAACCGTATGATCAGCTTCGCTGAACGTTATGGCGCACCCTCCACCCTGATGTTCATTGACCTCAACGACATGAAAGTGATCAACGATCGCTATGGCCATGAAGCTGGGGACAAGGCCCTCTTTCACGTTGCCCGCCTGTTGGTGGACAATGTGCGCGGCACCGACGTAATCGGCCGTTTGGGTGGTGACGAATTTGGTGTCTTGCTGGCACAGGCCGATGAATCCATCGGGCAGGAAAAGGCCACTGCGCTGGCACAAATCATTGCTGACAATCCGCTCGTATTAAACGGTGAAGCTGTGAAAATGAGCCTCGCCTTTGGCACCTATACCTTCCGGCAGGGCGACAAACCTGACGAAGCGCTCGATAAGGCCGATAAGGCAATGTATGAAAACAAGCGGGAAATCAAAGGCGAGGAACCACGCTAACCACGCCAAACGTGTGGTCAGGCAATAATATCCGGCACGAGCATGTTTTTCAGCTTCGAGATTTCATCTTTCAACATAAGCTTGCGCTTTTTCATACGCTGAACTTGCAACAGATCAAAAGTCCCGGCACGCTGCACGGCGGTGATGGCATCATCCAGGTCGCGGTGTTCTTCAATCAGAACAGATATCTGCTCCCTGATGGAATCTTCATCCATATATTGGCCCCAACTGAATACTGAATTTGCGGTGGTTATAGCATGACAATGCCGGACAGAGAAGCAAAGCAAGCACATGATTGGCCAACGGCGGAAGATTTTTGGGCTTTTTCTATCGCCACTTACAGCCACAAGCCCATGGAAGAGGCCTGCCTTGACGCCCAGGACTCGCTGAAAGCTGACGTCAACCTACTGCTTCTGTGCCTATGGATGGATGACCATGGCATCAGACCTGCGTCAGACAACTGGGAAAACCTGCAAAACACTGCCCAGTGGTGGCAGCGAGAGAAGCTCGGCCCCTTGCGCATGGCAAGACGCCTTCTTAAAGGGCAGGATGGATATGAGGATGCCAAAAAGGCAGAGTTGGCCGCAGAAAAGCAGGAACAGGTTGCCCTGCTGGCGTGCCTGACAGCACCGCCGAAAACATCACACAACAGCCGCGAGGTGTGGCCCTGTGTGAGCAGCTATCTGCATGCACTTGGCGCCGCGATGAAAGGCTAGGCCTTTTCCCCCCAGCGGTTGATGCCTTCCACCTCAAACCCGAACAAATCCAGTGCCCGCGCCGCGGTGTAGGTGATCATTTCATCCAGCGTTTCCGGCTTGGCATACAAGGACGGTACAGGCGGGGCGATAATCGCCCCCATCTCGCTCAGCGAGGTCATCGTCCTCAGGTGCCCGGTATGCAAGGGCGTTTCCCGCACCATCAGAACTAGTCTGCGGCGTTCTTTGAGCATCACGTCAGCCGCACGGCTCACGAGTGAGCTGGTGATGCCGGTGCGAATTTCCCCCATGGTTTTGATCGAACAGGGGGCAATCAGCATGCCTTCGGTTTTGAAAGATCCGCTAGCGATCGCGGCTCCGATATCCTTTGCCGGATACAGCACGTCAGCCATGGCCTGTACATCGCGGATAGCATAGGACGTTTCCTCAAGAAGGGTGCGTTCACCAGCCTTTGACATCACAAGATGGCGTTCCACGCCAAGGGTACCGAGAAGCTCAAGCGCACGCACACCATAGGCCACCCCGCTTGCCCCTGTGATTGCCACAACAACCCTTTTCTTTCGAGTCTCTGCCATTTTGCGCAATAATCCTTCAAACGCCGGGTTTTCCACCGCTGCTAAGTGCCCGAAGATACAGGACAACCCTGCGGGCGCAAATCTTTTCCGTGACAAGCGGCTCGCCATTTGGTGGAATGGGAATGTCTTAAAATCGTAACAAAGAGGAGTGCGGGTATGAACCTAGAATCGCATGTTAATTCCTTAAACGCCAAACATGCTGAAATTGAAGAGATCATTGCCCGGGAAGAACATAGGCCGTGCCCCGATACCATACGAATAGCACAGCTTAAGAAGCAAAAACTCCGCCTGAAAGAGGAAATGACCCGTCTGGTCAGACACTAAAGGCAGAAACCGGAACAAAAAAAGCGCGAGGCCAAACCTCGCGCTTTTTGTTTGTCTGGAACCTGAATTGCGTCAAGCCTGAACGTCATCACCTTCTGGGGTAACTTCTTCAGCTGGCGCTTCAACAGCAGCCGCTTCAGCTACTTCACCTTCAGTAGCATCGTCCGCCGATGTGGCAGCAGCAGCTTTCTCCTTACGGGCTGCCGCTACACGTACAGCTTCATCAAGCTCCAACTGTTTACACAAACCAAGGCCCACAGGGTCCTGTGGCTTGATATTCTGGATATTCCAGTGCGAGCGCTCACGGATGGCAGAAATTGTTGGCTTGGTTGTACCCACGAGGCGGCTGATCTGCAGATCAGACAGCTCCGGATGGTTGCGCACCAGCCAGGCAATCGCATCAGGCTTGTCCTGCCGCTTGGACACTGGCGTGTAACGCGGCCCTTTAGTGCGCGGCATAGCCTTCACGTCATCTTCGCTCAGGGTCAGTGAAGCTTTCGCATCATCCTGACAGCGGTTAATTTCATCCCATGTGAGCTGGCCACTGGCCGTTGGGTCCTGGCCCACGATATTCATGCCCACTGTCCCATCTGCAATGCCCTGAACCTCAAGTTCATGGAGCTGACAGAAGTCGGCGATCTGCTTGAATGTTAGCGCCGTGTTGTCCACCAGCCATACCGCCGTGGCCATCGGCATCAAAGGTTGTGTCATCCCGTTTTCCCTTGTCTTACGGAAATTCCTCTTCGCCCAGATAAACGGTCCCGTTTACCTGCCCTCCCTGGAATATCGATTTTGATCCGGAAAGGGGGGAGAGAAATTCCTCCCTGCGTCCTATGTAACAGGTCAAAAGCGCCCTGTCATGACGAATCATGCGCGTTTGGCGGATTCTTCGACCGGTTTCAGTTCAGGTCCAGAAGAATCTTGCCCATATGGGTGCTGCTCTCCATATGAGCATGGGCTGAAGCCGCCTTTTCAAGGGCAAAAACCGAATCGATAACCGGTAAAATAGACCCCGCTTCAAGAAGCGGCCAAACATGAGTTTTAAGGTTCGCAGCAATTGCGCCCTTGAACTGATTGTCCCGCGCCCGAAGGGTACTGCCCGTAAGCACCAAACGCTTCAGCATCACCGGCAACATATTGAAGCTGACATTCGGGCCGTTCAGAAACGCTATAGACACATGCCTGCCTTCAACCGCCATAGAGGTTACATTGCGGTCAATATAGTCGCCACCCACCATATCCAGAACCACATTGGCACCCTTGCCGTCGGTGAAATCAGCCACAGCTTCCACAAAGTCATCCTTGCGGTAATTCACTACACGATCAGCGCCCAGTTTGTGGCAAAATGCGACCTTCTCTTTGCTTCCCACCGTTGTCACCACATGTGCCCCAAAGGCCTTGGCAAGCTGGATCGCTGTTGCACCGATACCAGAGGAGCCGCCATGGATTAGGATGGTTTCCCCTTCCTTCAGGCCCGCACGGTCAAACACATTGGACCAAACAGTGAAATAATTTTCAGGGATGGCGGCGGCTTGCGCCAGCGAAAAGCCTCTGGGTACCGGCAACACGCAAGCTGCATTGGCGGTACAATATTCGGCATACCCCCCGCCGGGCACCAAAGCGCAGACCTTGTCTCCCACTGATAACCCTTCTACGTTGCCCCCAAGGGCGACAATCTCGCCAGCCACTTCAAGGCCCGGAATATCGCTGGCACCCGGTGGTGCAGGATAGCGCCCCAGCCGTTGCACCACATCAGGGCGATTCACACCTGCCGCCGCAACATGGATCAACACTTCGCCTGCGGCAGGCGTTGGCGATGGCCGATCACACAGTTTTAAAACTTCCGGCCCGCCGGGTGTAGTGATCTCAACGGCTTTCATGATGCTTCTCCCCACAAACTCTTCTTTCTTGTCTGGGCACTAAGGTGGCGCTACGACTAACAGATTGCAAGCCGATACCGGAGGACACCACTATGGATTTCGACGACCTGCCGATCAAAAAGGACACGCCGCTTACGGCTGTGGAGAAAGAAGACTTGTCCACCATTAGTGCGGAGGAACTTCAGGAGAGAGTATCTCGCCTGCAAGCTGAAATCACCCGCACAGAAGCCGAGATAAAAGCCAAAGGCGCCAGCAAGGCAGCCGCCGAAGCCTTCTTCAAATCCTGACAACATCTGGCAGGACGGATTTCATATTCTCCCCAACACAAATGGGAGGTTAGACATGAGGACCATAGCTACGGGCGGATGCCGCTGCGGCGCAGCACGATATGAAATTGATCTTTCGGGCGCGCATACTTTGGCCTGCCACTGCCGCGATTGCCAACAACACCTTGGCGCACCCTTCTCGCTTTTCTCCGTAGTTCCTTCCCGGCAATTTCGCTGGACCAAAGCACCATCCGGCAAGGCGGCTTTCAGCGATGTCGCCGACAGGCTCTTTTGCGAACGGTGTGGCACCTACCTGAAATGGGAAGGACGCAATAGCGAAAATGAGGCTGAGATCAACAGCATGACCCTGGACAACCCGGCACTGGTCTGCGTGGACGAGGAAATTTATACCAGATCGCGGCTCTCCTGGATCAAACCGCTTGAAGGTGTGCCCCAGTACGAGGCTGGACGAGAAACCTAACGATCAAACGCAAAAAGGCGTGAGGACAAGGCGGCCAAAGGGGAGGAGGGTCGGCCTGGTCCTCACGTCAGGTTCACGACAGCGAGGGGTCGTGGAGGAAACTTGAGGGGCTGAGCGCCCTTACAGGGAGGAGGAAAAGAGCGCTCAGGCTATGCAGCGCCTACGCGGCGTCTGCCTCTATGGTCTTCACTTTTTCTTCCGTCGAGCGGATCTCGATCTGACGCGGTTTCTTGTGATCGGGGATCACGCGCTTCAGTTCGATCTCAAGAAGACCATTCTCGAATTTGGCGTCACCTACCCGGATCGTATCAGCGAGTTCGAAGCGGCGCTCGAAAGCGCGCTTGGCGATTCCCTTGTGCAGGAATTTGCGCTCACCGGTCTCTTCGCGGCCCTTGCCTGCGATGTAGAGTGTGCCTTCCTGGACGGTCACTGTCAGCTCTTCAGGGGCAAAGCCCGCTACAGCCATAGTGATTCGGTAATCGTCTTCGCTCAGCTTTTCAATATTGTAGGGTGGGTATGCGTTTGCACCTTCTGATGACAAGGTCGAATCGAGCAAGCGGCTCAGATGATCGAACCCAACGGTGCTGCGCATTAAAGGGGAAAGGTCAAAACTTCTCATTTCATGTCCTCCATATGAAGCGACTGATCAATAGGGCCCACAAAATTGTCGGGCCGGTTCAGCGTCTGGCCCCGAATTCGGCGGCCTGACAAATCATATGTGGGAGACGAATTTCTGGCTTCAAGAGGAAAAAATGAAAAAGGCGCCCGAAATGGACGCCTTTTCCGAAAAGTATAATATCAAGAACGACTTATTTCTTGAGAGACAGGCCACCGAAGCGCTTGTTGAACTTGGCAACGCGGCCACCTTCAAGAACCTGACGAGCGCCACCAGTCCAAGCTGGGTGTGCTTTAGGGTCAATCTCAAGCGTCATAGTGTCGCCTTCCGAGCCCCAAGTGGAGCGGGTCTCAAAAGTCGTCCCGTCAGTCATTACCACTTTGATAGTGTGGTAGTCGGGATGAATATCTTGTTTCATGGTCAGTACCTCCAAAAACGAGGCGTCCGTATAGGTCAATATTTCCGGGAATGCAAGGCTGTTTGTGAGGTTTTTATGCGTCACCTGAATTTATTTCCCTCGCGCCCTTCCTCGCCTGCACACCTGCGCATTATAAGAATGTCAAATTCGTTGATTGGAATATGGGCTCAAGCCCCCTATATCAGACGAAACAAAAAGCGAGGAACCCCAATGTCAGACAGTATGATTCGCCAGGAACACGAGCCTCCCAAGGGCAAGCTCGCCAATTTGAGAACGCTCTGGTCCTTCGTGCGGCCCTACAAGCTGCAGCTGTTTCTCGCTTCGGTTTTTCTGCTTATTGCCGCGGGTACTGTATTGATCATCCCTACCGCCTTGGGAGACATCGTCGACAAGGGCTTCTCAAATGATAACGCTCAGAAAGTAAACGACTATTTCGGCGTTTTCATTGGCATTGTCGCGGTGATGGCAACAGCAACCGCCTTCCGTTTTTACTTTGTGACCTGGCTGGGCGAGCGCGTCGTGGCCGATATCAGAAAAGCAGTTTACGAGCGCCTGATCACACTCTCTCCAGAGTTTTTTGAGGAAAATCGCCCCGGCGAAATCGTCTCCCGTCTCACGGCTGATACCACGCTGGTCCAAACCATTGTCGGCTCCAGCGTATCGGTCTGGGTGCGCAACTTCCTGATCGCCGTGGTGGGTACCATCTGGCTTTTCGTAATGTCGCCCAAACTGATGGGGCAGATCATGATCGGTATGCCGATCGGGCTTGTCGCCATCGTTCTTGTAGGGCGCCGGGTACGCAATTTGTCCCGCCGTAGCCAGGATAAAGTGGCTGATGTGGGGGCACGTGCCAACGAGTCGCTCGCCGCGCTCAATATCGTGCAGGCCTTTACGCAGGAAAAAAACGAAGCAGGCCGCTTCAGCCGTTTCGTCGATGACGCCTTTGCTGTAGCCCGCAGCCGCATCCGCGTGCGCGCCGCCCTCACCTTCGGCATGATCTTCCTGATCTTTGGTGCGATCGCCAGCGTTCTCTATCAGGGCGCACAGGATGTGATGACAGGCACCATGTCAGGCGGCCAGATGCTTGATTTCATCATGCGCGCCGTTTTTGTGGCTGGCGCCTTCGGGGCCCTGAGTGAAGTATATAGCGAACTGCAGCGTGCCGCCGGTGCCGCCGGGCGGCTGGCAGAGCTCTTGTCTGCAGAATCCAAGATCAAAGCACCGGCCCAGCCGATCGCTCTGCCTGCCAAGGTGGATGGTGACATTCATTTCGATAACGTAACGTTCCACTATCCAACAAAACCGGACACAGCCACGCTTGAGCATTTCAACCTGCATGTGAAAGCGGGGGAAACAGTCGCACTCGTGGGGCCGTCTGGCGCTGGTAAATCCACCGTGCTCCAGCTCCTCCTGCGTTTCTACGATCCACAGGCTGGCGCAGTTAAGATCGACGGCGTGGATATCGCGAAAACAGATCCGAAAGCCTTCCGCGAGCATCTTTCCTTTGTGCCCCAGGAAACCATCATATTCGCTGACACCATTGCAGAAAACGTTCGCTACGGTCGCACTGACGCTTCTGATGACGACGTGAGGAAAGCCGTGGAAGCGGCAGCGGCAACCGAATTTGTGGAACGGGCACCAGAAGGTTTTGATACTTTCCTTGGCGAACGCGGCACCCGCCTTTCAGGCGGCCAGCGCCAACGTATCGCCATTGCCCGCGCCATCCTCAGGAATGCACCGATCCTTCTCCTGGATGAAGCCACCAGTGCGCTCGATGCCGAATCAGAGCTGAAAGTGCAGGAAGCACTGGAACATCTTATGGAGGGCCGCACCACGCTGGTGATCGCCCACCGGCTTGCCACCGTCAAGAAAGTGGACCGCATCATCGTGCTGGATGAAGGCAAGATCGTTGCCGAAGGCACACACGATGAACTGGTGGCGCAGGATGGCCTTTATAAACGCCTCGCGGACCTGCAGTTTGGCAGTACAGCCTAACCTTCAATAAGGCTTGGGACAATTTCCTGACTGAGAATCTGCAGCGGGATGAGTTGTTCCCGCTTGCCATGGTTTTTGCCCGCGAAGGCTGCCACCAGTTTCAACTCCGGCACGATGAAGATGAAGGTGAAGGTGCCGCCGGCGTACAGAAAACTGTTCGTTTGCGAACGCCGACTGTTCAATAGCGGACAGCCTGAAACTTCCCCAAAAGACCAAAACCCTCTGAAATCCAACAATTTCTGTATGGCACACCCCTTGCGTTTGCATCGGCATGAGGCAGGCCAGAGCGACCAATCAGGGCGCCAGTAGAAGCATCGACCTGCCCCAAATACTAACTCGCACTGCCAAAGGTGCGCGAACAATGAATTTAAAACGAAGCGGGATTATATCGTGCATAAAATATCACTCTTGGGCGCAGGCGTATCGCTGGCCTTCACTGCATTTTTTGGCCTTACAACACCGGCTGCCACCGACGATACACTGTTGGATCTGGACAAAGAAATGTCTGCCGCCGAGGTGCTGGCTGACGCCCGGGCGTTTCGAAACGGATATTTCGAGCTGCACCCTGCCCCTTTCCACAGCGTGGCCGAGGCAGACTTGATGGCTGCCTTTGACCATATCGAAGCCTCAATCCATGAACCGATGACCATCCTTGACGCCTGGCGGCTTTTTTCCACCGTCAATCCAGTGCTCGCAGATGCCCACGCCGGTATTGTTATCCCCGGGCGCAGCAAGATCATGAAAGCACGGCTCGCGGCTGGAGAGCGGATTTTTCCCCTGTCTGTCTATTTCGGGGAAGGCAACCGGCTGTATGTGAAGCTCGATAATGAAGCCAATAGCGGCCTCAGGAAAGACACGGAAATCCTGTCAATCAATGGCCGCGACACCGGCGCCGTGATTTCAGACCTGCTGGAGCACATGCGCGGTGATAACCCCGTGCACCAGCGTGTGCTGCTGGAACGGTGGTTCCCGTCAGAATATTGGGCCCTGTTTGGCTCATCCACCGCCTTTCAACTTGAATATGCCGAAGGCGGGGAAACCAGAACGGCAACCGTTGATGGGGCCGACACCCTGAAACCAGCAAGCTGGGCAAAGCCATTTGGCGAACTGTTTGAATATAAGATTCTGGAAAATTCAGTGGGCTACCTGCGGGTTGATACATTTGACCACGATCATAAAGCAGATTTTTTCGCGCTCACCGAACAGGCCTTCAAACACTTCAAGGAACAAAACATTGAAACGCTGATTATCGACATTCGCGAGAACGGCGGCGGCGGCAACAGCATGTGGCAGAAGGGCATCATGCCCTATATTGCCGACAGGCCTTATCGCCATGTCTCCAGCTACACGGCAAGGGTAACGGAAGATAATGCCAGCGAAGGCGATGTAATCGGGGAAATCCAAAGCGGTGTCTATACCACCATGACAGAACCCGAGCTTGATAATCCGCTTCGCTTCAAGGGCAAAACCTATCTGATGATTGGCGGCATGACCTATTCGTCAGCAATCCACTTCGCCATCACGCTGCAGGATTATGGCATCGCCACCATCGTGGGCCAGCCATCAGGCGGCCGGGCGGGCACCACCGGCAATGTCACCAATATCAAGCTGGAAACCACAGGCCTCAAAGCCTTCGCCCCCGTGATGCTGTTCAGCCGCCCGGTGCGGGACGGCAACGAAAGCCCGGTGCAGCCCGACATTCTTGTTCCCCACCACCCCGACAATCCGGACAGGGATATCGAGACGCTGCTCCAGCTTGCCAGCGGGAAATAATCGGCAATAGGCAAAGCCCAAAGGCCCTCGTTCAATCCGGGGGCCACGAACCGGCAGCCAACTACTTTGTCAGCCGCACATAATTCAGCTTGTAGGTATGAAGCCAAGTGCCATCTGGCCTTTTGGCAAACACATTGCTGGCAAAGCCGGCGTCGGAAATGTCCCTCATTTCAGATCTGATATCAGGCCCGTCGCCGCCAAAACCGCCGGGTACCTGCGTGACCATCTTGTCTTTTTCCCACTTGCTTGTGAAACTGTGCCAACGCTGACTTTTGGCATTCAGGAACTGTACCCGCCAAACACCTGCCTTGGCGTCATAAGACCGAATATCAGTGGAGAAGAAACCGCCCGGCGTGGTGAAAATCGTTTGTAGCGTGCGGCCATCAGCGTGGAAGAATGTTTTGACATGGGCGGGATCCGGCACCGCATGCCAGTTTCCGTCATCCCCAAAGTAATTCATATCAACCCGCCATTCACCGAGGAAAAAGCTATATTGCGCCAGCTCGGGAACGTCTGGGTTGGCGGCGCCGTAGCCTGAGATGATAGGCACATCTTCTGCTCTTGCTGCCAACGCAAACAGAAACAGGCAGGTTCCGAAGAAAAATCGACCAACCATGCAATCCTCCCTTTTATTTGTTCGGGAGCCTAACACCACCAGCTCTAGGGAAAAATAGGACTATGGCTTAGATAGTGCGGGTGTAGAAATGAACATGGTCAGCAGAGGCATTGGCATCCAGCTTAAAACCGGCTTTCTGAAGCACGCGCACCGAGGCTTTATTGCCCGGCTCCACCCCGCCAATCAATTGGCAGCCGGGCTGGGAGGTGGCGCACCAATCCGCGAAGCCGGTCAATAGCTCGGTGGCATATCCCTGCCCCCAATGGGCTTCTCCAAACAGATAGCCAATGCGGATGACATCCTCTGCCACATGCAGGATCAAAAGGCCCACAAGCGTGCCGTCAGCCAACCGCACGGTGCATACGTCGCTCTCGCTCGCCCGCGCATCAAGCCACGCGGCGATATCACCACCATCAGCCCCAACCTGCATGGCAGGCGGTAGGAAAGCTGTCGTGGTAGGTGTGAGAATGGAAGTCAGCTCATCCTCAAGCCGTGCCCGTACGCTCACATCCGCCAGCACGTTGTGCCAATGTGCAATCATAAGTTGTTGTGTTTGGAATTCAAGATTGATCACCGGCTGATTACAGTTCGCTGACAGCGCCGAAAAAAAAGCAGAAGCAACTCGACAAGCCCCCAAGACGATAGAACAGTTCCCAAATACCAATATCGATATTCTTGAGAAAACAAAGCAATCGCAAACGGAGCAGCCATATAAAAGCCCGCGCCACGGAGTACCTTGAGAGCGGCGATCACCACTTCAAAGGCTTGCTTTCGGTTCAGACTCTCGTCAGTTGTACAATAGTCCTTCGCCATCGCACCCTTATCTCTGCGTCAGGCGCATTTCGATGCGGCGGTTGCGGCTGTAGGCAAATACGTTGTCGGCCGGGTCGATGGGCTGGAACTCGCCAAAGCCTGTGGCCGCGAGACGCTCGGGTGGCACACCAACGGATGTGAGGAAGCGCACCACGCTGATCGCGCGGGCTGAGGAAAGCTCCCAGTTACTGCGGAACTGTGCGTTCGAGATGGGGCGTTTGTCTGTGTGGCCATCCACCCGCAAAATCCATTGAAGTTCAGCCGGAATTTCGCGCGAGATAGCAATCAGCGTTTCAGCGAACTTGCGCATTTCCGCCCGGCCTTCGGGGCCAAGGTCAGCACTGCCTGAGGCGAACAACAGTTCTGATGCGAACACAAAGCGGTCCCCCTCCACCCGGATTTCCGGGCGGGTTGAAAGAACTTCCTTGAGACGGCCAAAAAATTCGCTCCTATAGCCCGCCAGCTCTTCCACCTTGCTCGCAAGCGCCCGATTAAGCCTGCGGCCCATATCCACGATCACAGCCTGATTGCGGCGGTCCCGCTCCTCGCTGGCTTGCAAGGCGGCCTCAAGCCGACCAAGCTGTTCCTGCAAGGCGGTGATGTTGCGCTGTAGTTGCGCCACCTGCTCCTGCGCCCGGCGGGAAAGGATGCGTTCTTCCGCCAGCGCCGTATCCGCAAGGCCGTATTTTTCGGCCAGGTCCTTCGCTTCGGCTTCAAAGCGTTCGCGCGCCTCGGTCATGGCGCGCAGGCGGGCATCGCTGTCTTCCAGTTGGGTGCGCGTGGCCTCAAGGTTGGCGCTCAGGCTATCCCTGTCCTTGTTCGCTGCCGTCAGGCTGGCGGACAGTTCCGCCATACTGTCCCGTAGCGACTGGTTGGACTGTTGTTCCATTTTGAGGAGATTGCCAAGTTGGGCCACCTGCCCCCGCAACTCCGCCAGTGCCTGATCGCGGCCCGACAGCGCCTGCCCCAGAAAAAACTGCGCCAGCACAAACATGGACAAGAGGAAGATAATCACCAAAAGGAGCGTAGACAAGGCATCAACAAAGCCCGGCCAGCTATTGTCCTGCCCTCCGCCGCCAATGCGCCTGCGTGCGCCGATCATTATGCGGTGCCCCCGCCGTTATCTTGTCCGCCGCCAGTTGGCCCACCGGTTTTGGATGCATCAAAGGCCGCTGCAAAGGTGCGGGAAAGAAGCTTCAGCTCTGACCGCAATTCATCCGCCAGGTTTTCCGATGCCCGGCCCTGCTCATCGATCAGGCGTTTGATGCCCACATCCAGATTGCGGATATGCTGCTTGGTGGTGTCATCCAGCACAGGCGCAGGGGCCGGGGCCTCCGGGGCCTTCACGTTTGCGAGCTTTTCAATCGCCTCAGCCAGCGCTTTCGACGTGGCGTCAGCATGCGTCTGCACTTCCACCTGTTTGCTGTTTTGGGCCTCAAGCCTGTCAGCCAGGGCAGCGAGGCCTTCGGCGATTGCCGTCATGGTATGCTGGCTTTGGGCACGGCTGTCTTCGCTGTTTTTAAGCGTGCGCTGCAACCGGTCAATCCCGTCTGCGGTTTGTTCCATCAGCGCCGTCATATAGGCATTGGGGCTGGCCATACCTTCAGACATTTCGCTGCGTGACAGGTGCGTCACAGACGCCAGCCAGTCCTCGACACTATTATAAAAACGCGTTTGCGCCTGAGATGCCTGCAAATCAAGAAAACCAAGGATAAGGCTGCCGGCCAGGCCAAACAGGGAGCTTGAAAAAGCTGTGCCCATGCCTGAAAGCGGCGCTTCAAGGCCGGACTTGAGCTCATCAAACATCAGCGCCATGTCGCCACCATCCACGGTGAGGCCATTGATGGTTTGGCCAATGGCGCCAATGGTACCCAATAGCCCCCAGAAGGTGCCCAACAGGCCAAGGAAAATCAGAAGCCCGGTAAAATAACGGCTCACCTCCCGGCTTTCTTCAAGGCGGGAGACAATACCATCCAGCACAGACCGCATGGAAAGCGTGGACAAGCGCATGCCGCCCTCTTCCTGTGCAGACAATAAGGCGGCCGCAGGCGCCATCAGCCGCGGTGTGACGCTTGAACTAGCGCTTTCCTGCCGCTTGAAAGCGGTGATCCAGTCGATCTCGGGCTTCAGATCAAACACGCGGCGGTAAGCGAAAATGGTGCCCACAACAAGGGTGAGCAGGATCACACCATTGAGGGCCACATTGGCCATGAAGGCGGCGATCAGTGCATCCTTGAGAAGCACGCCGAGAGCAATCACAACGCCGACAAACAGCGTCATCCGTGTCAGAAACTTGGTTGGTTTTTGCATCTCTGCTGCCTCTCCCCGTCAGCGTGCCCATGAACCCGTTTAGGGTACGGTATATCGCATGCTAGTTTAAGGACAGAATTGTGGCTGTAAATGGGTAGAATATAAAGAAAATTTCTATGAACCTGCCTGAGGCAATCTCAGACAGGCAACAAGAACCCCATTATACAATTCAGGCAGCGGCCAGTTGGCTGTCTACTATGGTTTGATGCTCGCGCGGGTTGGTGCCCATGAGCGCCTCACCAAGCGCGTTCATTTTTGCCAGGGACGGGATATCTGCCACGCGGGTGAGATAGGCCGCCATGTTGGGCCACCGCGCCGCGTCGATTTGCCAGCCGGCCCAGTTCGCGTTCCTAAACAGCGCGCCGATCATGATATCGGCCACACTGGCGTCCCCCGCGATAAACCCTCCTTCAGGCACCTCACGCTCCAGATAATCGAGCGCTGCAGGCAGGTTCACATCAAGGGCTTCGTCGATCAGGGCTTGGTCCGGTTCTTCCTTCAGCACACGCGGCCGCACCACGCGCTGGAAAAACAGGTTGAAAAGGATGTTGCGGCCCAGATGGTCGTCTGCATATTCCTCAAACCAGCGCACACGCGCGCGACCTTGGGCATCACCGGGGTAAATTGCTGGTTCAGGGCACGTTTCTTCCAGATAATGCGCGATCGCCGTGCTGTCCGGCAACGTAAAATCGCCTTGTTGCAGCACAGGGATACGGCGCATGGGGCTGATTTTCACAAAATCCTCGCCCGCCGTGAACGGCACAACAGGAACGCAGCGGAAGGGCACGTTTTTCATGTCCAGTATAGCCAGAACCTTCCGAACATATGGGGAGACTGGAGAACCATAGATGGTTATCTGATCTGTCATTTCCGTGCCCTTCTCGCTGCTCTTGGGAAGGTTTCAAGTGTAACCCACTCAGCCGCCCTGCCCGCGCAATTTATGCGTATGACCGCCATGCATTTGTGAAAAACAAAAAAAGACCGCCCGGAAATCCGGACGGCCTCTCGAATTTTTTTGTCAGGCTGCCTTATTGGCCGTTTTGTGCCAGCTTGCGGTGTGCCCGTTTGATTACACGCTCAATCGGGGCATGCAGACGATCATTCGCTGCGATAATGCCACCGGTTTTAAGCATCTCGGAACCACCCTTCATGTCAGTCACATAGCCACCTGCTTCGCGTACCAAGAGGATGCCCGCCGCGATATCCCACGGCTGGAGATTGGCTTCCCAGAAGCCGTCAAAACGGCCAGCAGCCACATAGGCCAGATCCAGGGTCGCGGCACCAAAGCGGCGAACACCGGCCACGGACGGCATGAACTCAGCCATTTCAGCGAGGAAGTCCATGTGGCCGTCCTTGCCCTTGAACGGAATACCTGTCGCCAGAAGCGCGGTTTCCATCTTGTCACGGCCAGAAACACGCAGACGCGTGTCGTTCATGTATGCACCCTGGCCTTTTTCGGCCCAGAACAGCTCGTCAGTCAGCGGTGCGTATGTCACGGCTGCGGTGATCTCACCACGCTCTTCCACTGCAACAGTCAGCGCGAAATGCGGCAGGCCGTGCAGGAAGTTGGTGGTGCCGTCAAGCGGGTCGACGATGAAGCGGATGTCACCACGCTTGCCCGGAATCTCGCCGCTTTCTTCAAGCAGGAAGCCAAAATCCGGGCGGGCATGGGACAGCTCTTCATAGATGGTGCGCTCTGCACGCTTGTCGGCGGCAGATACGAAATCAGCCGGGCCTTTTTTGGAAACCTGAAGCTGCTCCACTTCGCCAAAATCGCGGCGAAGGTTACGGGCAGCTTTCATGACGGCAGACACCATCACATTAATCAGGGGCGAACGACGGGCCATGGGGCTCTCCAATCTTTCGGGAAATACTCAGAACAAAAACAGGGGATCGCTTAGCTATCCGCGCGACCGGCATACTCACGCTCGGCCGTGTTGACGATGATCTTGTCGCCAGCGTTCACAAACGGTGGAACACCAACTTTGAGGCCATTCTCAAGGATAGCAGGCTTATAGGAACTGGACGCAGTCTGGCCCTTTACAACAGGCTCAGTCTCGGTCACTTCCAGTGTTACTTTATCAGGCAGGCTTACACCAAGCGGCGTTACTTCGTGGAATTCAATTACCACGACCATGCCGTCTTGCAGGAATACCGCATCATCGCCGATGTCTTCCGCAGAAATCGCGATTTGCTCGTAAGTTTCCTGGTCCATGAAGTTGTACATGTCGCCATCGGCGAACAGGAATTGATAGTCCTTTTGGCTCAGGCTTACTTTTTCAACCTTTTCGCTGGAACGGAAACGTTCGTTCAGCTTGGAGCCGTCACGCAGGTTTTTCAGCTCAACCTGCAGATATGCGCCGCCTTTACCTGGCTGGGTGTGGGCGATCTTAACAGCGCGCCACAGGCCGCCTTTGTGCTCAATTACATTACCCGGACGGATCGCGTTACCATCGATCTTCATGGCATACCTCTTTCAAGAACTATCAATGTGTCAAAGAACAAGTTGGAGCGCGATGTATCAGATTCGCCGGGGCGATGCAATGGCGCTCACGCATGTTGCAAAAATACGAACGCCGGTTTTGATATTTCGAAATTTTCACCCGGCCATGCGAACGCTATCTTCTGATCAACGCAAATTCAAAGGGGTACGGAACAGATTCACCCCTGATCAGGAGACCAACAATGACCAACACATCACAAACCACCATCCAATCCAACACTGGCATTATGGGCCTGCTAACTCTTGAAGGACTTTTGGGCCGCTTCGCCGGCTTCGGCGACACAGCCGCCCGCGTCGTCACAGGCGCATTCCTGGTGCCCCACGGCGCGCAAAAACTGTTTGGCTGGTTCGGTGGTTATGGCCTTGAGGCCACCGGCCAGTTTTTCGAAACCCAGATGGGCTTCAATAATGGGTATCTGGCGGCCCTTGGTGCCGGCTCGGTTGAATTCTTCGGCGGCCTCGCGCTGGCGCTGGGCCTGTTCACCCGCTCTGCCGCCATCGCCATCACGGTAATGCTTCTGGTGGCCAGCACTTTCCATTTCGGCGCTGGCTTCTTCTGGACATCAGGCGGCTGGGAATATCCGATCCTGTGGGCAGTGCTCGCCTTTTCCTACACTGTGAAAGGTGGCGGCGCCCACAGCCTCGATGCCAAGCTGGGCATTAAATATTAAGACTGGCCATCTACCTTCGCGAGCTCCCTGACGGGGGCTCGCATACCCCTTATCCAAACCTAACCTCGGGCTTCATCGCCTTGCATCCATATCAGGGCATGCAATAGTCTGACACCATCATGGGCAAACCGCGGCTGTGCAAAGGTGCCCTCCTCTATTGCCTCCAGAAGCCTATCGCGCTGCATATAGTCCCAAACGGAAGAAGAAATAGGCAAGTCACCCGCAAGGGCAAGCATGTAGGGCTGCACTGCCTTCATATAAGCCTCTCCGCCCATGCTGTAGATACTGTCGGCCTGCCCGCCCCCATCGGGAAATAAGCCTGCGTCGGGCTCAATCGGTTCACTGCTGATCCTGCTCAGTTCCTCACGGCGCGCAAGCAGTTGTCCACTCAACTCGCCCGGCCAGTCGGCACCTTCGAATGGCATTTCAAGAAGATCGGGCACATCAAAAGCGGCGAACAGATCGCGCGCCACCCTTGCGTTATCACGGCCCACCGTACCCAGCGACATCTGCGCGGCGAGAAGGCAGGGATCATTCAAAGGCTCAAAAACCGGCCGAAAACCATTCATCACTTGTGTGGCAAAGCCACAGTGCCGCCAGCCCCTGTCATGAATATAGTAGGCGTCCGCCAAGTTGGCGTCCGGGATACCGAGCGCGGAAAGCTCCGCCATATTCCCGGCAAAGCTATCATAGGCGCCCTTCAGGAAAGATCGGGTCATGAACCTGTGCACCCGCCCACCACGGGCAGACAGGAGAAAAGGCAGAACTTGTGCCGGTGTTTCAAGCTTGCCGGTTACATCCGCCAACAGTCGTTCGGTTGCCAAGGGTTTGCCTTTGGCTAATGCAGACAAAAAGCCTCCTGCACCGCCCAGAAGCCCGCGCGGCCGCCAGGCATCATCGAGTCTGTAGAAGGATCGTGTCTTGGCCTCGGAGCTACCGCCCCGCACCTGTGCCACACCGGACAATCGCTCGCGCCCTGGCACGGCCTGAAAGAGGGAAGATGTACCTTCAAACCGATACGCCGACCGCCGGGCCGTATCGATAGGAGAAAGTTTCTCGCCCCCCAGGTTGGAAAGATATTCGCCCTGGGTCAGGCCAAAATGTCTGACAAGACGTGTTGCGATCTTCCGGTCCTCGCCATCCGGCGCGCCCCCGAGGAAAACCTGAAATTGTCTGTTCCCTGATGCCAGGAAAGAGCCCAACACAAGCCGTGTATCCTTGCCGCCCGATAGGTCCAGCAACAGCCCCTTTCCGGGATACCTGGCCGATAGCGCTGAAGCGGCCTCTTTGAGGCGGCCCGCTGCGGCTGACAAGAGACTGCTGTAGTCAGCCTGATCAACCGGCGCAAACAGGTTGCCCGGCATCGGGTTCAACTGCAGTTTCCCGCCGGAGATCAAAACAAAATGATGTGGTGGTACCTTGTGAACGCCCGCAAGCCCGGTCCGTGTCCAGGCACCTGCACCAAACGCGAATTCATAGGCGTTGGAGGCGAAATCGCGTGATGCCCGATTGCCCTCCTGCCGAAGCACGGCTTCAATAAGATGCAGACAGTTGGCAACGATGGTTCGGTCACCCGCCTGCCAATAGAAGAGCGCATATTGGGATACGGGATCGGGCGCTGCCACAACGCTGCCGTCCGCACCGATCAGGGCACCGCCAAAAATTCCTGTCAGGTTATTTGGGGCTTGCCCATCCAAGAGGCCATGCAGGTAACGGCAAACCCTTTCGGGGGCGTCCACAACCGGGTCAATGCCGCTGAAGGCAATATCCCGATCAATCGCCGCTCCATCCCAGAACACCCGGTCGCCAGCTACACGCCCTGGCTGACGGGAGGATATGAGCATCAGGTGATCGGATTTCTCGAAGAACAGATCATCCAGAAAGCCACCGAAATCAGCCGACTGAAGCGCCGAGGCTTGCGTTTTGAAGCCCTTGCCTGAAACGTCGGTAGCGATCAGGAATTTCACAGAAACTGTTCCTAGGAAAGGGCCTCATTGAAGGCGCGCACTGCCACCGCAGGGCCATCAGGGTGGTTCCAGACGCCGGAACAAACCGCCACGAAATGGGCGCCAGCATCTGCCAGTTCGCGGCAATTCTCAACCGTGATGCCGCCGATGGCCACACAGGGAAGCTCGGTCACTTCGTCCCACACCGTCAGGATATCGATCTCTGGGTTATGCTCAGTGTCCTTGGTCTCGCTTGGGAAAAAGGCACCGAAAGCCACATAGTTGGCCCCCTCTTCACCGGCCTTGTAAGCCAGATGCATGCTGTCGTGGCAGGTAACACCAATGTCTTTGCCGTGCCCCAGAAGCGTGCGCGCAGATGGCACGTCGCCATCTTCCTGCCCCAGATGCACGCCATCGGCATCCACCTTCGCAGCCAGATCGGCCCGATCATTGATCAGGAACACCGCATCATGACTGTGGGCAATAGGCATCAGTTTTTCCGCCGCACGGATGATCGCATCGTCGTCTGCGCCCTTGAGGCGAAGCTGCACGCAGGCCACATCGCCTGCCGACAAGGCTTCATCCAGCTTGCCTGCAAACTCGTCCAGATCGTCAATACGGTCCGGTGTGATCAGATACAGCAAACAGCCTTCCGTGGTTTCGGACATGGCGCACCTCACAAAAAAAGAAAAACCCTTCCCCCGCGTATGCCTTATTTTGGCGCCCGCGAAAAGGGGAAGGGTTCAAAAAAAAGATGAAGGAGGCATGCGCCTCCCTCTGCAATTTTTAGGCGTCAGCCATGGACATGCCGCGCGAACCAAGATCAACAAACGCCTCATCAAGGCGTTCAACCATGGTTTCTTCGCATTTGCGGAGCCATGCGCGCGGGTCATACTGTTTCTTGTATGGCGCACCTGTTTCAGGGTGAACCTGCCATTTGAAGGCATCCTGATTGGCGTTCACATATTCACCCACCGCCTTCGAAAACGCGAACTGGGTGTCTGTGTCGATGTTCATCTTGAATACGCCATAAGATACAGCCTCTTCGATCTTGGCTTTTTCGGAACCCGAACCGCCGTGGAATACGAAGTTGAGCGGGTTGCCTGTGAGGCCACGCTCAGCCATCAAAAGGTCCTGGCTGTTTTTCAGGATTTCAGGGCGCAGCTTCACGTTACCCGGCTTGTATACGCCGTGCACGTTGCCGAATGAGGCCGCCACAGAGAAATGCCCAAGCGGATCGAGAAGGTCATAGGCCTGCAGCACATCTTCAGGCTGAGTATAAAGCGCCGGGTTTTCGAAATCGTCGTCAACGTCAGAGCCCACGCCATCTTCTTCACCACCGGTAACACCCAGCTCGATCTCAAGGCTCATGCCCAGAGGCGCCATTTCCTTCAGGACACGGGCGCATGTCTCAAGGTTATCGTCGATCGCTTCTTCGGACAGATCCAGCATGTGCGAGCTATAGAGCGGTTTGCCTGCAACCTTCAGGTTCTTGCGGCTTTCCTCAATCAACGCCTCAACCCAAGGCACCAGTTTGCGGTTGGCGTGATCAGTGTGCAGGATTGCGCAGATACCGTAATGTTCTGCCAGCAAGTGCACGTGCTGCGCAGCGGAAACCGCGCCCAGAACCTTCGCGCCAAAATCGTCCTTGATGCCTTTACCGGCATAGAACTGCGCACCACTGTTGGAGAATTGGATTATCACGTCGGAGCGGTTTTTGGCGGCCGCTTCCATCACTGCGTTGATCGTGTTCGTGCCGGTTACGTTAACGGCAGGGAGAGCAAAGCCTTTGTCCTTACAGTTCTGGACAAGGGCGGCATACTCATCACCGAAGACAACACCTGGTTTCATGGCTGTTCCTGTTCCTGATAGATATTGGGGCTATTATGCGCACCTCTGAGGGTGCTTCAATCTGAGGCCCTTGATACACAAACCCCTGATCCGCTGCAACGCGGACCGGCCCAAAAGTTCAAATATTGCGCGGGTTTAAGGGTATGTTGTCGTTCCGGCAACATTGTCAGCGCTGTCATTTTTTCCGGCGCCCGACTCGCGCCCCTGACGGACACAAAAAAGCCCCCGGCAACGCGCCGAGGGCTTCAGTGATTCGTTTTGGGAAGGCGATTAGCTGAGTGCAACCACGCCCGGCAGTGCTTTGCCTTCCATCCACTCAAGGAACGCACCGCCTGCCGTGGAAATATGAGTAAAGCTGTCTTTCACGCCTGCGTGGGCCAATGCAGCAACGGTGTCACCGCCACCTGCGACGGTCAGAAGCTTGCCTTCGTCCGTCAGCTTGCCCGCGGCTTTCGCGAGCGCCACAGTTGCCATGTCAAACGGTTCCATTTCAAAGGCACCCATCGGGCCATTCCACACCAGTGTCTTGGCTTCAGCCAGCACGCTTGCAAGGCCTTCAACGGTTGCCGGGCCCGCGTCCAGGATCATTTCACCGTCAACAACCGCATCGGCTGATTTCACCTCGCTCGCCGCATGGGCTTTGAACTCGCGTGCCACCACAACATCCGTTGGCAGATGGACCTTACAGCCGGCCTTGTCGGCGTTGGCGAGAATCTTCAGCGCCGTGTCCTTCAGGTCTTTCTCACAAAGGCTGGAGCCGATGTCATGGCCCTGCGCGAACAGGAACGTGTTAGCCATGCCGCCACCGATAATCAGGTGATCCACTTTTGCGACCAAATTCTCCAGCACCGCCAGCTTCGACGATACCTTCGCACCACCGACAACCGCAACAACCGGGCGCACAGGCTGACCAAGCGCTTTCTCAAGCGCTTCAAGCTCTGCGCCCATGGTTTCACCCGCAGCCGACGGCAACAGCTTTGCGATTGCTTCCGTGGACGCGTGCGCGCGGTGCGCTGCCGAGAAGGCATCATTTACATACACATCACCCAACGCAGCGAACCTGGCTGCAAGCTCGGGATCGTTTTTCTCTTCACCTTCGAAGAAGCGGGTGTTTTCCACCACCACAACTTCGTCCGCCGGCAAGTCGTCACCCAGTTCCGCAAAGCCAACGCTGCGGCCAAGAACACTGGCAAGGGCCGGCACAACGGGCTTTAGGGACATCTCAGGCACCACTTGCCCCTTGGGGCGGCCAAAGTGCGCCAGAAGGACCGAGCGGCCACCCTGGGCCGCAATCGCGTCCACTGTCGGTTTTACCGCCTGCAGGCGGGTGTCGTCTGTTACCTTGCCATCAGCCATCGGGACATTGAGGTCAACGCGCACGACAGCGGTTTTGCCGGTCAGGTCACCCAGATCAGAAATACGTTTGAAAGCCATTTATCAGCTCCGAAAAATTAACTTGAGACAAAAAAGGGCGACCGAAAGGGCCGCCCTATGTTTGATCAGCTTATCAAGCCTTAGCCAAGTTTGGCCATCGCAACCGCAGTATCAGACATGCGGTTGGAGAAGCCCCACTCGTTGTCGTACCAGGTCAGGATACGAACGAACTTGCCGTCGATAACCTTGGTCTGGCTTGCGTCGAATGTAGAGCTGTTCGGGTTGTGGTTGAAGTCGATAGATACAGCAGGCATGTCTTCAAAGCCGAGAACGCCTTTGAGGCCACCTTCAGCTGCAGCTTTGATCGCTTCGTTGATTTCTTCCGCAGTTGTCGCACGGCCTGCATCAAACTTCAGGTCAACCATGGATACGTTTGGCGTTGGAACGCGAACAGCTGAACCATCCAGCTTGCCAGCAAGCTCAGGCAGCACCAGGCCAACAGCTTTCGCAGCGCCCGTGGAAGTCGGGATCATGGAAAGAGCGGCAGCACGCGCGCGGCGTGGATCAGAGTGCAGCGTGTCAAGAACCGGCTGGTCGCCAGTGTAGGCGTGAACTGTAGTCATGTAACCGCGCTCGATGCCCACGAGGTCATTGAGAACCTTCGCAACAGGGGACAGACAGTTGGTGGTGCAGGATGCGTTTGAAACGATCTTGTCATCAGCTGTCAGTGTATCGTGGTTTACGCCATATACGATTGTCTTGTCTGCGTTCGCGCCAGGTGCGGAAATCAGAACTTTCTTCGCACCAGCCGTCAGGTGCATCGCGGCTTTGTCGCGCGCAGTGAAGATACCAGTACATTCCATCGCAACGTCAACATCCAGCTCACCCCAAGGCAGTTCTTCAGGGTTGCGGATTGCAGTAACGCGAATGCGGTCACCGTTCACAACGATGCTGTCGCCGTCAACGGCAACATCACCCGGGAATGGGCCGTGCACGCTGTCGCGCTTGAGCAAATAAGCATTCATATCAACGTCGCCGAGGTCGTTGATGGCAACTACTTTAATGTCAGTACGGCCGCTTTCGTAAATTGCGCGCAGTACGTTACGGCCGATGCGGCCAAAGCCATTAATGGAAACACGAACAGTCATCCGTTAGGTCCTCCAAAGGGTCAAAGGGTCTGGTGGGCTAAAATATGCCCTTCTATTAAAGCTTCTCGCGTACCGCTGCAACAAGTGCGTCGGTCGTGATGCCAAAATGCTTGTAGAGTTCTTCAGCTGGCGCAGATGCCCCGAAGCTGTCGATACCGATGTTCACACCGTCAAGGCCAGTGTATTTGCTCCAGCCATAGGTGGATGCTGCCTCGATCGAACCACGCACAGTGCCGTCAGGCAATACAGATGCCTTGTAAGCTGGGTCCTGTGCGTCAAACAGTTCAGTTGAAGGCATGGAAACCACACGTGTTGGCACACCGTCTGCCTCGAGTGTTTCGCGCGCTGCCGCCGCCAGTTCAACTTCGGAACCGGATGCGATCAGCACAACTTTCGGCGCACCGTTCGATGCTTCGTGCAGGATGTAGCCACCTTTGGCGCAAAGGTTCTCTTCAGTGTGTTCAAGGCGCTGCTGGATCGTGTTCTGGCGCGTCAGCGAAAGCACAGATGGTGTTTCCTTGGTTTCAAGCGCAAGCGCCCAACACTCTGCTGTTTCAACGGCATCACAAGGACGGAACACATTCAGGTTCGGCATGGCGCGCAAGCTTGCCAGATGCTCCACCGGCTGGTGGGTCGGGCCGTCTTCGCCAAGACCGATGCTGTCGTGCGTCATCACATAGATGCTGCGCTGCTTCATCAGGGCCGCAAGGCGGATCGCCGGGCGGGCATAATCGGTGAACACCATGAAGGTGCCGCCGTACGGGATATGCTGGTTATAAAGCGCGATACCGTTCATGGCGGCGCACATTTCAAACTCGCGGATACCGTAATACATGTAGCGGCCGGAGAAATCGTCAGCCGTGATGGCTTCAGTCTGGCTTGTTTTGGTGAGGTTTGAACCCGTGAGGTCAGCAGAACCGCCAATGGTTTCAGGCACAACGCCGTTGATCACTTCAAGCGCCATCTGGCTTGCCTTACGAGTGGCAACCTTCACAGGCTCAGCCGCCAGTTTGGCTTTATAGTCGTTGATCGCAGCCGCAAAGCCCTTGGGCAGGTCCTTATTGAGGCGGCGCGTGAAATCTTCTTTCACGAAACCATCAAGTGTTTCGAACTTGGCTTTCCAGTCAGCAGACAGGCTCGCGCCCTTCTCGCCAACTGCGCGCCACGCACCCAGCACATCTTCAGGCACTTCAAACGGCGCAGCGTCCCAGCCGAGGAATTCGCGGGTAGCTGCAATCTCGGCATCCCCCAGCGGCGCACCGTGCGTTGCAGACGTACCCTGCTTGTTTGGTGCGCCGTAACCGATGGTGGTGCGGCAAGCGATCATGGAAGGCTGGTCAGCGCGCTGTGCTTCCGCAATCGCGGCTTCGATGGATTCCATGTCGTGGCCGTCCACGGCCTGTACGTGCCAGCCAGCGGCTTCAAAGCGCATGGCCATGTCCTCGCTGGTGGACAGGTCAGTCGAGCCGTCGATGGAGATGGAGTTATCGTCCCACAGCACGATCATCTTCGAAAGTTTCAGGTGGCCTGCAAGCGAGATGGCTTCCTGGCTCACGCCTTCCATCAAACAACCGTCACCAGCCAACACGTAAGTGAAGTGGTCGGTAATATCGTCGCCATATTCCTTGTTGGAAAGACGCTCGGCAATTGCCATGCCCACAGAAGTTGCGAGACCCTGGCCAAGCGGGCCAGTTGTGGTTTCAACGCCCGGGCA
>JABXIS010000082.1 GCA_013372975.1 Alphaproteobacteria bacterium | reverse complement strand
TTCAGGGGTTGCCGATCTTCTGGCCAATACAAATGCTACCAGTGCTCGCTTCTTTATGAACGGTATTGATACTCGTACTCGCGGTGTGGATGTCGTGCTCAGCTATGACATGGACATGGGAGACCTGGGTTCACTGAACCTGAACGCTGGCTTCAACTATAATGATACCGATGTGACCGATATCATCGATCCTCCAGCCGTACTCGCGGACGCAGGCGTCGAACAGGATAACCTATTCGCGACAAACGAGTTTACTCGCTTCGAGAAAGGATCCCCAAAGACCAAGCTGAATCTTGGAGCAACGTGGACATTAGATGCATTGCGAGTGACTGCACGCACTACACGATATGGTGAAACCTGGGATCCAAGCAGTGACCCAACGCGGAATGAGATCATCCCGGCAGCATGGGTGAGCGACCTTGATATCAATTATGATTTCAATGAGACGGTGTCGCTCGGTTTTGGTGCCAATAACATCTTTGACGTATATCCATCAACTACACGGGAGTTGCTGGCCAACCCAACGACGTTTGACAATATCTTCCCATATTCGGGGTTTTCACCACTCGGATTTAGTGGGCGTTTTGTTTACGCCAGGTTGGAAGTCCGCTTCTAAGCCGTCAAAAATGAATGCAGGGAGTGTCTCGGCGCTCCCTGTTCCTCAGGTAGGAGCTGATGATGCGTCTATTTTGTCTTTGTTTACTAGTTGTTTGGGCTGCAGTTCGTCCCGCGGTAGGGGCAGATACGCCCATCATTACTTATGAAGAACGATTTCTACCGACAGTTTCCCGTGGCGGCATGGTGGTTTCACAAGAGAAATTGGCTTCAGAGGTAGGGGCGGAAATTCTTCGGCAAGGCGGCAACGCAGTTGATGCCGCAGTTGCCACAGGTTTTGCATTGGCTGTGACATTGCCGCAGGCGGGCAATCTCGCAGGTGGTGGCTTTATGCTTGTCTATCTACGTGACGAAGATAAAACGATTGCTATCGACTATCGAGAAGAGGCGCCGAGCGCCGCCCATCCCCAAATTTTTATAAATGATGACGGTTCAGTGGACGAAAAGAGGGGCAGATACAGCCATCAAGCGGTAGCTGTTCCTGGAACCGTATTGGGTTTTGTCCATGCCCTCAATAAATATGGAACAATGACGTTGGAGCAAGTGATTGCCCCTTCAATCCGACTTGCGGCCGAAGGTATCACTGTGACCTATGCGCTTGAGGCCTCACTTGCTTCCCGTGAAGCGTTTCTTAAGCGAAACCCTGAGGCAGCCAAAACATTTTTTAAGGAAGATGGAAGCCTATACCGGAAGGGCGAAGTTTTCACTCAGCTTGATCTTGCCAATACCCTTCGCCAAATAGCCTTGGGTGGTGAGCGGGTTTTCTACACAGGACCATTGGCACAAAAAATTGTCGCCGAGATGGAGCGGAACAATGGTCTGATATCGGCCGATGATCTGGCAATGTACCGAGTGGTGGAACGCGAGCCATTGGTGGCAGATTTTTTGGGGCATAGAGTTATTACCATGCCGCCGCCATCCTCTGGTGGAGTTCATCTTTTTCAAATGTTGAATATGTTGGAGGAGCTGAAAATTGGCGGTGTCCCACAGAATAGCGCTCAGTATTACCATTATCTTGTTGAAGTCATGCGGCAAGCGTACGCTGATCGTTCAAAATACCTTGGTGACCCTGATTTCGTTGATGTGCCCGTGGAAACGCTGACTTCTCAGGAAACTGCGAAACAGTTAGTCGCGCTAATTTCTGAGAGCAAAGCTAGGAGATCACAGGATGTCGCGCCGACAAGATTGCTGCCCAAGGAAAGCTACGACACAACGCATTTCTCCGTAATAGATGATGCCGGTAACATTGTATCCAATACCTATACCCTGAATTTCAGCTATGGAAGTGGCATCGTGGTCGAGGGAACAGGTATGCTTCTGAACAATCAGATGGACGATTTTTCAGCCGCGCCCGGTGTACCAAATGGCTATGGCTTGATAGGTAGTGAAGCCAATCAGATTGAGCCAGGTAAACGTCCACTTTCCTCCATGACGCCTGTTATCGTCCAACTAAAGGATGGAAGCATGTTGGCGACAGGCAGCCCAGGTGGAAGCACGATTATAACCGTTGTGCTGCAAACAGTATTAAATGTCCTTCAACATGAAATGAACATCTCTGCGGCCACGAATGCACCGCGTATTCATCATCAATGGCTTCCAGATGAAGTTCTGGTCGAGAATGGAATTAGCCCTGATACGGTGGAATTGCTTGAGAAAATGGGACACCACGTGATGTATCGCGGGCGTACCCTTGGCAGCACTCAGTCAATCCGTCTGAGCCAAGGGTTCTTTTATGGTGCTTCAGATCCACGTCGACCTGGAGCAGCAGTTGCGGGGGTCGACTAAATACGAAAGGTGGTCGTATGTTGGTTGTCCGAATAGCAATGGCAAGTATTGTGTTTCTGTTTTCGGGCGCCGGTATGGCGCAAGAAGCGATGATTTCGATACATGCTGAAATCAATGAGCCCTACGTGGAGAAAGTTGAAGATGGCGAACCTCGTGGCGTAGGTATTGAGTATGTTAGAGCATTGTTTTCTGAAGCGGGTATTCCTTACACGCTAAATGTGTTGCCTTGGCGTCGAGCAGTTAAGGCGGTACGTGAAAGTGATAGTAATTGTTTGATTTTTGCCAATAGGACGCCAGATAGGGAAAGCGACTATCGGTGGGTTTCACCAATTATATTGGGTCAGTGGGTGTTTTGGGGCAAGCCAAATAGCGGGATCGTCATCAATGATCTGCGCGACCTGGAATTGTATCGCCTCGTTTCGAAGATCGACAGTGCATCTACCAAGGCAATGGAAAATGAGCTGGGGTTTTCCGGTATTGCAGCAATGACAGACTCACAAGCTGCCAAGTTGCTTGTCTATGGTAGGGCTGACATAATGTTGTCAGGTCTTTTTGACGGGGCGGTTGCTGCGAAGGAAATTGGATCTGAACCTTTTGACATTCTCTACAGGTGGAAAGAAACCAGTCTTGATATGGCATGTAATAAAAACACGCCGACAAGTTTGATTAATCAGCTAAATCTTGCCAACCTGCGTCTGGGTGGTTTGCGTACATCCCTTATTATGGACCGGCTTTTGAATTGACTGTTGAGGTTGAAACCAACCGCTATGAAGGCAAGGGTATATTTAGCGTGCCTACTTTGGCAGAGTTTTGCTAATGACGTAGTCGCGAATGATCCAGAGATTTCACTGGAACAGGCTCTTTTGACGCTTGCTAGAAGCGAGCGTGTTCAACTCATCTTAAAGCCAGAGGACGTAAAGGGCAAAGTCGCGCCCGCTATAGAGTTGGGAGGATCTTTCGAAGATTATTTAAGCCGACTTTTGGAAGGTAGCGGACTTTCTTTCAGGCGTAGCGGAAAAAACATTTATCTTGTTTTTTCAGATAATGCGCCTTTTGCCTCCAACCGTGATGACGCATCCCGACGTGAGAAAAGTGGGCCCTTATTCGATGAGATAGTAGTTGTAGGTAGTCGTCGTAAGGACCGTACAGCAGCGGACAGCAATGTACCGGTTGATGTTCTGGGTGGTGCCGATCTTGCGGCTTCAGGTCAGACAGAGACGAACATGTTGTTGAACTCGTTGTTG
>JABXIS010000035.1 GCA_013372975.1 Alphaproteobacteria bacterium | reverse complement strand
GTTATAGAGCGGTTCGCCCATGCCCATCATCACGATATTGGTAACCCGGCGACCTTCTGTCGGGTTTTCCCACTCGCCCAAATCGTCGCGCGCGATCATCATCTGGGCCACAATCTCGGCTGCCGTCAGGTTGCGCACAAGTTTCATCGTGCCGGTGTGACAGAAACGGCAGTTGAGGGTACAGCCCACCTGAGAGGACACACAGAGCGTACCGCGGTCTTCCTCGGGGATATAAACAGCTTCGGCTTCATTGCCATCGGCGAAGCGGATCAGATATTTGCGCGTGCCGTCGTTCGAATATTGTGCTTCCACGATCTCGGGACGTTTGATGGTGAAATGCTCAGCCAGTTTCGCCCGCACATCTTTCGAGATGTTGGTCATATCGTCAAAAGACGCCACACCCCGGTGATACAGCCAGTGCCACACCTGCGTGGTGCGCATGCGCACTTGCTTCTCTGGCACACCGATTTCAGCGATCGCTGCTTTGAGCTCATCCCGGTCAAGGCCAAGAATATTCAGCTTGTCTTCTGGGGCAGGCACACGTGGGGAAATGATCGGCTCTTGGCCGCTTGGGGTGATCTGCATCACTTTAACTCCTGCCTTTCGCGGTTTCAAAACCGGTCCAGGGCGTTTCGGGCTGCCGGCGTTCCACCAGGCAGCGGGTTACATGTTGGCGCGCCTTATACGCCTGAAGCCCCGCTTTGTAAAGAAAAGGCGGAACCCAGGAATTCCGGGTTCCGCCAATGCATTTAAGCTTGCCGGAACAAGCCCCATCGGAAGCCCGCCCGCCTCTTCATATTCACGAGCGTGACAGCGGCCAGCGTGAGAAGGCAAAGTTCCGCCGTGGGGCCAGCCCACCAAATGCCTGCTTCCCCAAACATTTTGGGCAAGAGGAACACGAGCGGCATGGCAAACAGATACGGTTTGGTAAGCCCCAACAAGGCGGCCTGCGCGGCCTTCCCGATCGCCTGAAAATAATAGCTCAGTAAAAGAAGTGGTCCGCCAACCACAAACAGGGACATCATCACAGGCATGATGCGGACAATCTCGCCAATTACGCCCTGATCATCCACAAACAAGCTACCAATACGTTCGGCAAACAGGATCAACCCCACCTCGACCAACAGGCAGTAAATAAATGCCACAGCGATAGCGAGGCCAAGCCCCCGATTTGAGCGGTGCCACTCTTCAGCACCATAATTGTTGCCAACAATGGATTGCATGGCCATCGACAGCCCCAGAAGCGGCAGGATCACAAAGGTGGTGATGCGTGTGATCACACCGTAGGCCGATACCGTATCGGCATAAGTGGTGCTTTCCACCAGTTGAAGAGATGCCAGCACCGCAGCCGACACAAGCGACACCCCTAGAAAATTCAGGCTCTGGGGAATACCGAGCGCCAGCGTCTGCTTCCAATGGCTGTGAAGGCCATGATTGAGGAACGCACGGGGCCGCAGCGCGGTTTTGCCGCGAAAGCGGTATACCAGCAAACAGGCAAAGGCCACCAGTTGCGCCAGTACGGTCCCATAGGCGGAGCCTGCCACGCCAAGCTCAAGCTTTGCAATCAGCACATAGTTGAACAGGATATTCAACAGCGATACCAACAGGCTGACGCCCGCCATCAGCCCCAGATGGCCTTCACTGCGCATGGTGTCGGAATTTAGCGACAGCGTGAACATGATGGGGGAAAAGAGGATCATGATGCTGATATAGGTTTGGCCCATATCGGCAAGGGGCCCGGCACCGCCCGCGAACAATTGCGCCATCTTGGCACCCACAAGGGCGAAACTGCCGACAAGGATACCGCACACCAATAGCGCCAACCCATGCGCGCCCACAAACACAGCTTGCGCGCGATCAATATCGCCCGCACCCAGATAGCGGGCGACCTGGCTGGCCATGCCTGACGACACAAGCGTCGACAAGGCCACCAACAACATAAACACGGGGAACATCAGGGTAACAGCACCCAGGGCTTCAGGGCCAACATACAGACCCAAAAACAGGGCATCGATGATCGCCACTGCGCCATTCATACCCATCACGATAATAATCGGCAGCGCGGTTTTCAGAAAAACGGCGCCAAGCGGCCCCGACAGATAAGGGTTTTGAGATGAGAGTTCTTTTGACACGGAATCTTCCTTTGTCTGGCCTCTCGAAACAGGATGGATGCTCGCATTGCCATCGGCGGAAAGGCCTATGGAAAATTCATGTCAATGAATCCGGTACTTCACCAACGCATTGAGCGCGCGAGCGGCGGGCGACCGGAACCCGTGGGTTTCCTATACGCCTGAAGTTGTGAGTTGTAAAGCCATGGCCCTTGTGTCCTAGTATGCGCACCTTGGAACATCAGCGGAGCCAGATGGATGGATTTCCCCGTCAACACCCCCAAACCGCCTTATATCGCCGTTATTTTCACGGCTCGTCTTACCGGCGTGGAAATGGATACCTACGGCGCGCTCGCAACCGAACTTCTTGAGAAAGCCGCAACGCTGGACGGCTTCCTCGGCGAGGAAGCCCTGCGCACGGATGAGCGCGGCCTTACAGTTTCCTACTGGCGCGATGAAGCCAGCATCAAGGCCTGGATGAAAGACGCCGAACATATTGCCGCGCGCAAGATCGGCAAGGAAAAATGGTACACATGCTTCACCACACGTGTCGCCAAGGTTGAACGGGCCTATGACTTCGAAAAATAAGATATTTGCCGCCGCGCAGATCACCAGCCTTCGGGGCGATATTGAAACCAACCTCGCAACCCACAAACGCACCACGGAATTGGCGGCAAAGGAAGGCGTACAATTGCTGGTGTTCCCGGAACTGTCCCTCACAGGCTATGAAATGGATCTGGCCGAGGCGCTTCAGATAACGCCAACTGATAGGATTTTTGATCCACTGCAGAAACTTGCCCACGATCACAATATGCGCGTGTTGGTGGGCGCGCCCATAAAGGCAACCGCCGGAAAACCCTATCTGGCCGCGGTCATTTTGGGCGGTAATGAGCCAGAGATATATGCAAAAATACATCTGCACGGCGCCGAGAATGACTATTTTCAGTGCGGCACCAACCACAAGGTTATCCCGCATTCGGCCGGGCACATTGGATGCGCCATCTGTGCGGACCTGACCCATACAAGCCACGCTGCCGGGGCCCATGCGGCGGGCGCAGATGTCTATGCTGTTGGGGCATTGATCAACGAAGCAGCGTGGGCGCGCGAAGAACCGCTCCTGCATGGCTACGCCCAAAACCATGACATGACAGTCGTGTTTTCAAACTTCGCCACAAAAAGCGGGGCCTATACACCTGTGGGGAAAAGCAGCATCTGGGCCCCTGGCGGCGCACTGGTCGCACAAGCCAAGGGCACAGAAGAGTGCCTTGTGATTGCCCGCCAATCTGGTCACGACTGGCGGGGAAAAACCGTTAGCCTTTAGCAGCAAACGTGTGGCAGGCCATTTCATCTGTCAGCCGCACACTGCCGGGCCATTGGCCATGAATCCAATCCAGGAATTTGGCGCGGCCGCCAAACTGGTCCATCCACTGGCGTTCGCCGGGGGCCAGATGCATCGGCACCATGGTGCCCACCTGCCAGGCTTCCATCACCGCCTTTGATTGCGCCGGATCATTCAGGCCATACCAGAAAGCCATCAGCATCACATCAACCGGGGTTTGATCAAGCCCCGCCTTCCTGAGGCTTTCGGCCGACGCGCTGATATCACCCGTATGGAAAAAACTGACACCATCCAGCGTAACGCGGAAGCCGATGTTTTGCGGCCTGTTAGGGCCATGATCCACCCGATAAGCTTCAACCTTCACGCCGGCGATATCATATTCAAGCGGACCGTCTTCCCATGGTGGCAGCACGGCGGTAACGCGGGATTTTTCAGCCTCCCCAAGGCCCGCCTCCAGCAGCATCTCATAGGCCTCGGGTGGCATCAGATAATGTACGTCGGCATCTGCGCGGATATGCGAAAGTGTGGCACCCGCATCAAAATGATCATTGTGCTTGTGGCTCACCAGCGCCAGCTTCACCTTGGCAAATGGGCCAGTGCCTGCCGTCAGGTCCTTCATCAGGTCAGACGATGGCAGCCCATATTCACCCTCATATTCATCGGTGACCCGTGCAGCATCAAAGAGCACGGCACTGTCCTTGCCTTCCACCAGAAAGCCGGCATTCGCGATATGGCACAGCTTCACGCCCTCGTCCGCCTGCGCTTCCGCGGCCAAACCGAGTGACGCCACGGTCGCGAAAAGTATCTTTTTCATCATTGAACTAATCTCCCCGCCAGAAACAATAAAGGGGCTGCCTTTTGCGACAACCCCAACTTAGGCTTAAGATTGTAAATTAGATGTGATCAGCGGCAAGCTCGCGTAGCAGCGTTATAGGCGGCGGTGAAACCGCTCAGGCTGAAGGTGTCGCGCGTATTGGTGCCGCGCTGGCTTGTGGCCCGCACTTCCATGTTGGCCCCCGCCTTCATGGCCGCCACAACACTGCGGTCATCCTTTGGATCATAGGCCCAAGCGCCCCTGCCTTCAGTGAAAAACTGGTAGGATTTCTTGCCGTCTACGCTAAGGCGCGCTTCGCTGCCCTGCCGGATAGGATAGCCCACCACCACATTCACTTCATCGGTCACGCCAAAAGCGGGCCGGTGGGTTACGGTAAGATAAATATCGCCCCTGCTGGCACCCGAGCGGCTGATCCAGGTTTTCTTGGGAACCGAGATCACATAACAAACCTTGTTCGAGCCGGAACCCGCCACCATCGCATCCCAATCGCGGTGGCTTGACACCTTTCTCGGCTTCCCTTGCGCCCACGCGTCTGTGGTCAGTGTCGCGGCAAGAATGATTGTGAGTGTGAAGGCAAAAAGTTGTCTCATAGTGTCCCTGTTTGTCTTGTCTCGTTTCATGCCGGGGCCTGGCGCCCCCGGGCATTTGTTATGTCTTTTGTTTGGCCGCGCGGCGCTCAAGGCGGCTAAAACGCCCCCCATGCACATGCGCTGGCTTTTCAATCGGTTTGCCGCCCGGGCTTACAGGCCTGTCAGCAAAACCACCCAACAGGCGCAACCGATCATACATGACTATAGCACCTGCAGTCGCTACGTTAAGGCTGAACTTTGTCGGGATTTTGATCATCAGATCACAACGGGCGGCCATGGCCTCTGAAAGGCTGGTCCGCTCGCCGCCCAAAACATACACCGCCTGCGTGGGATGGCGGAAGCTGGGCAGGTCCACCGCTTCATCACACAGCTCAATACCCACAAGACGGCAACCCTGCGGCACATGCACATCGACGGCGGTTTCATAGTTATAAAAAGGGATCTGGCTCGCGCTTTTGCTGGTGTCGGCAAAATCGGCAGTCACCAGTTCACCCGTATGCGAGATTTTCGTCGGGTTGACGGCAAAGGCAAAGGACGCGCCAAAGGAATGGGCAGTGCGCACCAGGTTGCCCACATTGCCTTCCTTGGATGGCCCATCGATCCCAATACCAAAATAGCCGCGCATCAAGCTGCCTCCACGCTACATCACCCCTTGGCGGTATACTTGTCACGATGGGCTATTTCAAGGCGATCCATATTATGGCTGTAACTCCGCCCCACCGGCGGCCTCAAAACGCTGGGCATGGGGGTGCAAGGCCCCGGCCACGCAGGCCACAATGATGGCCACACTGGCTACGATGAGCGTGCCTTCCAGATTAATCTCAAATGCAACCCCCATGATAATGGCAGCAATGGGCAGCAGCCCCACAGACATGAACATCAGGATGCTCATCACCCGGCCAATCAGCACTTCAGGGGTGCGTTTTTGCAGAAGTGTGGTGAAATGCACCCAGATGAAACTGTCGCCGCACCCCGCGATAAAAAATACAAGCATTGCCCACCAATAGGGTGGGTAGATCACAATCAGCCCGATAGTTGCGCCCGAGAAAGCAAAAATTGCGAACATGAAGCGCACGATATTTTCATCTTTGGGCGGCTTCAACAAGCCAGCGCTGGAGGCGCCAATGAGCGCACCAGTGCCATAAGCCGCGATTTCAAGGCCGTAGATATACGCCCCTTCTTCAAAACGCAGATCGGCGAGCGCGGGCAAGCCCACAAAAATCGGTGTCTGAAAGAAAAATTCGAGAATTGCTATGCCCAAAAATCCAAGTCGAAGCGCTGGCACAGACCAGACATAAGTCACTGCTTCCTTCACTTCCGCGAAGATAGATCGTGTGCCTTCACCAGTTACCTCTTTTTCATAGTTCCGTGTTTTCACGAAAAACAATGTCAGGGCAGATATCGCAAACGTCATGCCGTCGATGAAAAAGGCACGGGCTAGCCCTACCTGATCATCGCCAAGCCCAACCACATGGCCTGTTGGCGCGTGGGACACTGTATTTACCTCACCTGCAATGACCAAACCGCCAATCAGGGGCCCGAGGATCACACCAAGCCACATATTGGTTTGCACCAACGCGTTGCCTTCTTTCAGGTTCTCCTTAGCCACAAGGCTGGGCACGATTGACGTACCCGCAGGATAGAAAAAGGCATCTGCCACACCGAACGCCAGCGCAAGGCCGAACACCAGCTCGATCCGCACCTCGCCTGTGTGAAGGAGGTAGGCAAGAATAAAGACAAGTGCCATCCGGATGAGGTTGGTATAAAGCATCACCCGACGCGGGCTTGTGCGGTCGACGATTGCGCCACCCACGAGCATCAAAATCGCGCGCGGCAGGCCCTGGGCTGCAAACACCAGCCCCATCATCAGTTCGCTACCAGTAAGCTGCAACACCAGCCACGGGAAAGCCAGCATGCTGATATGATCACCCACCACAGAGATAAATTCCCCCACCCAGAAGGTGAGAAAGTTGCGATCTTTGAAAAGCTGCAGCATAACGGTAATCCCCGCACGAATAAGGCAGCCATCTAGCCAGCCGGATTTTTGCAGGGCAAGCGCATAATGTGATCACAAATGACAAGAAGAGCGATTTATCCCGCTATGGCTGACAAAAAAGCAACAACTGCAAACGAAACCACAGACATCTCAAAGCCGCAGGTTACCGGATGGCGCAAGTTTCTTCTGGATTTCGGGCCCCTGCTGGTCTTCTTCCTGGCCTTTCGGGCTGGTGATGTTTTTGTTGCGACCGGCGCTTTCATGATCGCCATTGTTGCCGCTGCCATTTATTCCAAAATCAAGCTTGGGCACGTAAGTGCCATGCATAAATTCACCTTTGTGGTGGTTATGGTGCTAGGCGGGCTGACCCTGTACCTGCAGGACGAGACCTTCGTGAAAATGAAGCTAACAATCGTGAACAGCTTCTTTGCCCTTGCCATTCTGATCGGCCTTTTACGGGGCCAACTTTATATCAAGATGATCATGGAAATGGCGTTTGAACTGCCCGATAGCGCATGGCGCGTTCTTTCCCGCAACTATGCGATTTTTTTCGCTGCCATGGCTATTGTGAATGAATTGATCTGGCGCACCCAAACCACCGAGTTCTGGGTGAACTTCAAAACATTTGGCTATATGGCGATCAACTTCCTGTTCATCCTCGGGCATATGCCCATGCTGATGAAACATATGCCAGAAGAGACCCCTGACGAGCCCACGGAAGAAAACACAGACCGCAATTAGGTCAGGCTGCTTGCCTGACCGCCAGCACTTCACGGCAATATTGGGGTAACCGGTTTGCCAGTTCCGCTTTCTCGCGCGGATATGCAACGAATTCCCAACAGCGAATATGTTCGTCCCACATCTGGCGTGTGAACCTGTCACCATTGATCACAAAAACCTCATAGTTTTTGTCTTCAAACAGCCTGTAGAAGTCCTCTTTGGTATAGCCATACAGTTGGCTAGGGCCTTCCCTACCATTTTCAAAGATGATGACCGGACGATCCTTTTTCATGGTTCGTTTGGCACCACGCAAGGCATCATATTCTCCACCTTCAATATCCAGCTTCATCAGGCTGATCTTGCGAAACCAGGGCATCTTGCTGTCGATACGCGCCTTCTTCACCTGAATTTCCACAAGCCCACCTTCATGATCCGTGAAAGGCGTATCCCGTTTCTTCAGGCCGCTATAGGCCTTGTGATTGTCAAACATGGCAAAGCTGGAAACGCCTGATTCAAAAGATGCAGCATATTGATGAAGCGTGATGTTCTGAAAACCACAATCCAGCGCCTTGGTACACAGTTTTTCATAAAGATACGGGATAGGTTCGAATGCAATCACGTGCCCATTCGGGCCGACGGCTTTTGCCATGGGGAACAAATGATCCCCCCAGTTGGCGCCAACATCCACGGCAATATCGCCAGGCTTCAGCAAGTCTTCGTAAATTTTCTGGACAACATCTTCAAACAGCACACCCACACCCACATCTTTCGCGCGCGCGAGATCATAAAATTCCTGCATCATCATGGACCCCCATCACATGAATTTCCTGTCGCGCAGACGCTATACCACCATGACGGGCTTCACAATCAATTATTTGTAGTATCAAGTGGGGTTCGTGAAGGGGGCAAAACCGCTTTTTCCCTCGGCTTCCCGATAGTGGTTCAATACCCAATGCACGCTCGGAAACGCCAGATCATCCCTGGGTATTTCGTCCCAGTCAAACAGCGCAACTTCAAGGCTTTCTATGCCCGGGGAAAACTCAGGTGACTTGAGTCGTGCCCTGAACATCATATGCACCTGTGAAATATGGGTAACAGAATAAATAGCCAACAGATCACGGATTTCGATTTGTGCCGTGGCTTCCTCATAGGCTTCGCGGGCAGCGCCTTCCGCCGGGGTTTCACCTATTTCCATAAAACCAGCAGGGATCGTCCATTTGCCTTTCTGCGGATAAATCGCGCGGCGGCATAATAGGATTTTTCCTTCATGCTCCACCACTGCGCCAGCAATGATGCGCGGATTTTCATAAGCAATGAAACCACAATCTCGGCACACGAGCCGTTCGCGTTCGTCGCCTTCAGGCACTTTCCTGTGGAAGTTTTTCAGATGTTCGTTCGGGTTCGCCATAAAAAGAAGTTTATGGCGCTTGCGTCATCTGTCCAGAAAATTGGGTCTACACCCGTATATCGATGATCTGCCCAAGCGGCACATCGCGTCGGGCCGTTTCCTGCGTGGATAACCGGCCAATGGGGGCTTCGCGACGGTTGTTATTGCTCAGCTCGCTCACGCGGCTCTGCGCTGCTTCAAGTTCACGAGAAGACGACAGATCATTGGAACGGCCGCTCTCCTGAGTTGGCGCCTGCCTGTCACTTTCACTTTGGCGAGCCTTGATCCGCTCTTCGATGATATCCTGTGGGCGCGGTGTCAGGTCCAGCCCGTTCTTTGACGCACGCGCATTGCGTCCGCCCTGAAGCTGGGCTTGTAGTTGGGCCTGTAGCCCTGAAGCATTAGGGTTGATGTCGACCATGGTCTTTTGACCTCAATCTCAACAGTAAAGCTTTTTTAGCGTCGTGAAACAGCCCTGACTTCTTCGGACCAACGGATATCTGGTTTACGGTTAACCCGGTAAGAGCAACCGTCGCGCAGCATAGCGCCTAATTCTGACCAGAGTCTTAAAGATCGGGATTGGTGTTCAAATTGTCAAGGAACGCCTGCAACGGCGCTATATTTTCTTCACTCACGAGGGCAATACCCCTTTCAAGCGCACCAATTGCTTCTTCCCGGTTGCCAAGAGACAGATGAGACCGCGCAAGCATGATCCAGCCTTCAGGATCATCAGGCGCCATGGCAAGGCGATTCGCCAGTCGCTCCATCATGGAAGCAATGAAGGCAGACCGATCTTCCTCGCTCATATCATTTACCGCTGCCATCTGGTCATCTGAAAGCGCCGGAGGCCGCACGCCAAGGCGCGCAAGCTGATTATTCAGAACTGACATCCAGGGCGCATTGGGTGCTGACCTGTCAGCCAACGCCAACCAGATCGCTTTTGCGCCTTCCGTGTCACCATCCTGCAAGCGTGCGAGTCCGGCATAATATTGGCCCGCAGGGTGCCCTGGTGCCTTGCCAAGCACCTGCCCAAGCACGAGCCGCGCAGCGGGGGTGATCTGCCCACTGGCCATAGACATCATGGCTTCAAATTGTTGCACGCGCCAGGATAGGTCGTCGGGCTGCAGCCGCGCCAATTCGGCAAAGGCATTGGCGGCAACAGAAAAATCCCGAACCGCACGGGCAGATTTAGCCAGCACTTCAAGGCCTTGGAGGTCTTCCGGATTGTCCCGCAAATGGGCCTGTACCTTGCTGATCGCCTCACCATAGGTCGGGCCACCCTCCTGAACCGGCATATCGCGCCCCGTGATAACCGCGCCAGGCTTCGCAGGCAGATCGGGCCTGCCCATGAAGGCATACAGGCCAATGGCGGCCAGCACCATCAGGCCTGCCAGAAGCCATGACAGACGTTTGTCGCCATCAACAACGGCCTGCACCTTTGTACCTTTCGCCACCTTCAGGATGCGTCGTTCCACTTCAAGGCGGGCTGCTTTGGCAGACTCTGGGTCAATAATCCCACGAGCTTCATCTTCGGCAATTTCACCAAGCTGAGCTTTATAATGGTCCAGCGGGTCAGGAGCCAAGGAATCCTGCCTGCCACCTGTCATCAGGACAAAAGCCATCGCCGCAACAGAGACAAGAAACAGCCAGATCATGCCTTGCTCTCCTCATCTTCCAGTATCTTTTTAAGGGCGGCTTTCTCTTCGGTGCTCAGGGGCATTGGAGCAACAGGCGCCTTGCGCGAGCGCACAATCATAAACACAATAAAGGCCAAAAACAGGAAGGGAGACCCCCACAGAAGATAAGTGCTTTTCTTGACTGGCGGTTCCAGAAGCACCCAATCTCCATATCGGTCCACCAGATAAGACCTTACGTTTTCAGGAGTGTCGCCAAGCGCAATGCGTTCGCGCACCACTTGCCGAAGGTCCCGCGCCAGATCAGCATTTGAATCCTCAATCGACTGGTTCTGGCACACCAGGCACCGGATTTCTTTCATCAGGTCTCGCGCAAGCGCTTCCTTTGCCGGGTCCTCCAAAGGTTGTTCATCAACCGCAACCGAATAGGCAGCAAACGAGATCAGAACAGCCAGAACAAACGTACCAATCATGCGCATCATTTGGCTGCCTCCAGTGCGGGCAAAACCTGCGCCTGCATGCCGTCGCCAACGATTGGGCCCCAATGGCGATAGGTAATAGTGCCGTCACCTGAGACAACAAATGTTTCAGGCACGCCGGTTACACCCCAGTCGATCGCAATCCGGCCGCTCTGGTCTGCCGCTGTACGGGCAAACGGGTTGCCCAGTTCATCCAGGAACCCGAGTGCCCGATCCGGTGTATCCTTGTAGGCAATCCCGATAATCCTGATGCCGTGTTTCTCGCTAAGCGCCATAAGGCTATCGTGCTCAGCACGGCACGGCACGCACCAGCTTGCAAAAAAATTCACCAGAATGGGCTCGCCGGTTTTGAGATCCGCTGTCGAAAGCGCCGCTTCTCCAGCTTCAAGTCCGGGCAAGGTAAAATCCGGCACAGGCTTGCCGATTTTCACGCTCTGGATTTCGTTCGGGTTGCGGTTTTCGTCAGTCATCATTACGTAAAACAGCAAGAACATGGCCAGAACCATGATGAGGGGTAGAAATCGTTGCATGGCCTAAACCTCCACCCTTGGCGCCGCAGCCTGTTTTCTAGGCGCGCCGATGCGCAGGCGCCTGTCGCTCAGGGAAAGCAAGCCGCCAATCATCATCATGATAGAGCCCAGCCACAGGCCAGACACAAAGGGCTTGAAATACAGCCGGACTGACCAACGCCCACCGCCCGCAGCTTCGCCAATCACGGCATATAGATCGCCTGAAACCAGCGGGTAGATTGCGGCCTCTGTAGTATTCATCACAGGATCGGTATAAAGCCTGTCTTCAGGCATCAGACGCGTGAGTTCCTCACCGTCCTCAAACACCGTGAAGTATCCGGCAACAGACGTATAGTTTGGCCCTGCCACTGGTGCCACTCCTTCAAAACGGAAGGTATAATCACCCACCTGCTTTTCGTCACCCGGCTGCATGACCAACAACTCTTCCACTGTCCAAGTATCCGAGATGGTTATGCCAAAAAGCAATACGGCCACGCCCGCGTGCGCCAAAGTCATGCCCCAGGTGGCGCGAGGCAATGACCGAACCCGTCGGACAAAGCCGGATGGTTTTTTCAAAAGCTGGGTGCGGTCCGCCACCTCGAGAAGCACACTGCCCAGAAGCCAAACCGCGAGGCCAAGGCCAAAGGCTGTCATAATCACGCCGCCGGCTGCCTGCCAATAGATGGCAATCGCTACGACAATCGCGACCAGTGCCGCAGGCAGAAGAGTGGTGGCAGCTTTTGGCAGACGCCCTCGTTTCCATGCCAACAACGGGCCGAAGCCAAGGGCGATGATCAAAGGGCTCATCAGAACTGCGGCCGCATAATTAAAAAACGGCGCGCCTACGCTGATCTGGCCCGCATTTGCTGCCTCAAGAACCAGTGGATAAAGCGTCCCTACAAGCACCACACCGGCGAAAGTAGACAATAGTACATTATTCAGCACCAGGGCGCTCTCGCGGCTGACCATGCCAAACAGCCCACCGGGCGTCAGGCGCGGTGCCCGCCAAGCATAAAGCGCAAGCGAGCCACCAATCACCAGCGCAAGAAAGGCCAGGATGAAGACTCCGCGTTCGGGGTCGTTGGCGAAGGCATGCACACTGGTAATCACACCGGACCGAACAAGGAATGTGCCCAGCAAACTGAAAGAAAAAGCCACAATGGAAAGCAGGATCGTCCAGCTTTTCAGTGCATCACGCTTTTCCACCACAATGGCCGAATGCAAAAGGGCTGTGGCCACAAGCCAGGGCATGAAACTGGCGTTCTCGGCCGGGTCCCAGAACCACCAACCACCCCAGCCCAGTTCATAATAAGCCCACCAGGAGCCAAGCGCGATCCCGCCAGTGAGGAATACCCAGGCGATCAGGGTCCAGGGCCTTACCCAGCGGGCCCATAGCGGCGTCACTTCGCCTTCAATCAGGGCCGCAACAGCAAATGAAAAGGCAACCGAAAGCCCCACATAGCCCAGATACAACATGGGTGGATGAAACATCAGACCCGGGTCCTGAAGCAGAGGGTTCAGGCCATTGCCTTCGATAGGTGCTGGGTCAAGCCGCAGGAAGGGATTGCTTGTGAAAAGTGTGAACAAGAGGAAGCCGAATACAAGTGCACTCTGGATCGCGATCACGCGCGTGCGAAAACGTGCCGGTAGTTTGCCGCCTTTTGTCGACAGGGCCGCGCCAAAAAGCGACAGCATCAGCACCCACAACATCAGGCTGCCTTCATGGTTCCCCCACACGCCAGCAATCTTATAGAGAAGCGGTTTGGCGCTATGAGAATTGGCCGCCACCGCATACACGGAAAAGTCCGAAATCAGATAGCTGTACATCAGCGCGCCAAAGGCAATGAGCGCCATCAGAAACTGGCCGATCGCCGCATTATCCGCTACCGCCATCAAACGACTGTCCCCTTTGGCGATACCAATGTGGGGTACGGTCGCGGCCAGGGCAGCCATCACAAGCGCGAGGATGGTGGCAAAATGGCCAAGTTCAGCGATCATCTGCCCATTGCTCCCTGTGTCAGGGCCTCAGGATGGGCGCATGCTTCTTCGTTTTTGGGCATGGTGCCGGGCGGGGCATAATTTTCATCGTGTTTGGCAAGCACGGTTTCGGCCAAAAACTCGCCGTTCCCATCCAGGGCACCTTCGGTCACTACGCCCTGCCCTTCACGAAAAAGGCTGGGCATGATGCCCTTATAGTGAACTTTTATATCGGCCGCACAGTCTGTGACACTGAAGCTATAGGTAAGGCCATCGTCCTGGCGCACAAGGCTACCCGCCGCCACCAATCCACCAAGCCGGAAGCGCTGGCCCGTCGGTACATTTCTCTGCAACACCTCGCTTGGCTGCAGGAACAGATTGAAGCTGCCGGATTGGCGACCTGCAAACACGATCAGGAAGGCTGCAACCGCGAGCGCGGCAACTGCCAAGATCATAACGGTAAGACGCTGTTTCTTGCGTGTACGCAAGCCGGCCATCAGTTTTCCTCCTCAGCCTTATTGCGCCGCCGCTTCGGGCGCATGCGCTCCACCTCTTTTGCGGCCTGCGCGTTTGCGCGAAGACTGATAACCGCGAGGCCAGCAAGGCCAACAAAAGTGGCGCCATAGGCACCCCACACAAATGGGCCCACACTGCCCATATCGAAAAGATCGGTCATCTGCGGTTCACCTGGCTCATGCGCAAGACAGTGAGCTTGCGGCGGTTGATTTCAAGTTTCATGCGGTAGAGGAACACAATCACAAAATAGGCCTTAAACGCCAGCGCCATCAACAGAAGCGGCCATAACATGCTGCTGTCGATGGTGGGGCCATCCAGTCGGAGTACACTGGCGGGCTGATGGAGGGTGTTCCACCATTCCACCGAAAATTTGATGATCGGGATATTGATCACACCCACAAGAGCCAGAATGGACGCCGCGCGACCTGCCTTGTCTTCTTCGTCCATGCTGCGCCAGATGGCCATATAGCCGAGATACAGGAAAAACAGCACCAGAACGGATGTCATCCTGCCGTCCCACTGCCAATAGGTGCCCCACGTGGGTTTACCCCACAGGGCGCCCGTGATCAGCGCCAGCGCCGTGAAGGTGGCGCCAATGGGTGCTGCAGCCTTGCCCGCCAACAAGGCGAGCGGATGGCGCCACACAATTTCGGTGAAGCTGGCGCCCGCCACAACCATATAACAGAACATGGCCATCCAGGCTGCAGGCACATGCACATACATGATGCGAACACTTTCGCCCTGCTGCCTGTCAGGTGGGCTACCAAGGAACGCCAGATAGAGCCCGTACAAGAGGCTTGCGGCAAGCACAAACTTGGCCCAAGGCAGAATCCTGTCTGCCAGGCGATTGAACTGAGCTGGGTTGGCGAATCTATGCATGGCCTCTACCTATATCGAACGCCTCGCCACGGCAAGTGCGACCTGATGCCTCATGACCGCTATTCAAGCGCCAATCTCAAGGCCTGTGCGCTGGCAAACGGCCCAACGACCAATGCAAGCAGTGACGCGGCGCCCAAAAGTGCCAGCGGCTGGGCCGGATCCACCATATTGGCGCTGGCGTCCACCGCCCCCACCGCGAAAATGAGTGTTGGCACATAAAGCGGCAATACAAGAAGCGATAGCAGCACCCCGCCCCGCCGCACGGAAACGGTAAGCGCCGCCCCCATGCTGCCGATCAGACTGAGGGCAGGCGTGCCAAGAAGCAGCGAAAACACCATGGTGCCATATGCTTCAGCTGGCAGGTTCATCAAAAGCCCGAGAAGGGGTGATGCCACCACCAGCGGTAAAACGGTAGACACCCAATGCGCGCAAATCTTGGCCAGCGCCACGCCCGAGAGTCCCAGAGGTGAAAGCGCCAGATCATCAAGGCTGCCATCTTCAAAGTCCGCCTGATACAGACGATCGAGGCTGATAAGGCATGCAAGCAAGGCCACTACCCAGATGACGCCAGGTGCAATACGCGCAAGGATCTTGGGTTCTGGGCCTACCCCAAAAGGGAACAGCGTAACCGCAATCAGGAAAAAGCTGAGCGCCATTGTACCCGTGCCGCCCTGCGACCATGCAAGGCGGATATCGCGCTTCACCAGCCCTGTGAATATACCGAAGGAAGATGCCGTCACAGCCAGCCCTCCTCAAGATCATAATCAGGTTGAAAATCACGCATGTCCAGCATTTGGCCTTCCACACCGATTGGGTCATGCGTAGCGGCGATGATCATGCCACCTGCCGCGAGGTGGTCTTTCATCAAGCCCGCGAGCGCCTCGCGGTTTTCAGCGTCCAGCCCGACGGTGGGTTCGTCCATCAACCACAAGGGCCGTTTCAGATAGGCAAAGCGCATCAGGTTTGACCGGTGCCGCTGGCCACTGGAAAAATAGCGCACCGGCTGATCCAGCAGATGCGCCATATCGAATATGTCGGCCGCAGCTTCCAGCGTTTCATCCGGCACCAATCGGCCCGTCATCAGCCGCGCGAGCTCTGTAGCATTGTCCCTGAGCGTAAGAACCGGCTTCAAAGCATTATCATGCCCGGCATAGATCACAGCTTCACTGAGCGCAGCATCACCCCGCCACCAGCCGTCATCGCCATACATCAACACGCCCTTCTGGACCCTCAGGAAACCGGCAATCAACCGCAGCAGGGTGGATTTGCCGCTGCCGTTACTGCCGCGAAGGTAGAGAAGTTGTCCAGGATCAAGTGTGAAAGAAACATCTTCAAAAACCAGCCGGCCACCCCGAAAACAGGCGAGCTTCTCCGCCTTCAGGGGACAAACGTCTGCGGTAAATGATGATGCTTGGGTCATGGCCGCACGCTACCCGGTCGCGCGCACTTGCTCAAGAAAAGAAATCGCACTGCAATTTCAAAAGCCTAGCGGGTGAAGAAACTGCCACATCAACACTTCACACCGGGCCCCAGAACCCTATATGGTATTTCAAAGACCAAACGCGTGGGGACCTATGGATCTGGAAGCATTAATGTGGCCTAACGGCTGGCTGATTGTGGGCTTTGTGTTCATTGCCCAACTGCTTGCCAGCATCCATATTTTGCGCACGAAAGAAGATGTCAGATCTGCCATTACCTGGATCGGGCTGGTGTGGATCGCTCCCATGCTGGGCCTATTGTCGTATTTCCTGTTCGGTATCAATCGGATCAGGCGGCGCGCTAGGCGTGTTCGGGAACGGCAGGGCCTGAAACCTCGTACTGACGACATGGAAGAGCCGGAAGGGCCTTTGCTGACCGATGGCATCACAGACGCTGCAAATCGGTGGCGTGCTCATTCCCGCCTTTCAGGACGAGTGACAAAACTGCCGCTCACACTCGGCAATCAGGTCCAGCCGCTCGAAGGTGGCAGACAGGCATATGATGCCATGATCGCAGCAATCGATGGCGCCAAACGAACCGTTGCGCTCACCACCTATATTTTTCAGGCCGATCAGGCGGGGCGACGTTTCATTGCAGCCCTTGCCCGGGCGCATGACCGCGGTGTGGAGGTGCGTGTGCTGGTGGATGCTGTTGGCAACCTTTATGGCCTGAAGCCGGTTTCAAACCTGCTCAGGCGAAAAGGCGTGCCTGTCGCCACTTTCAATCCGGCACGGCTGTCATGGCGCCTCGCCTTTTTCAACCTGCGTACCCACCGCAAACTCTTGGTGGTAGACGGGGAAACCGGCTTCGCAGGTGGCATGAATATCCGCAAACATCACCTTGAACATTCTGATGGCCGCCCACGTGTGCGGGATACTCATTTCAGACTTGGTGGCCCGATCGTGGGCCAACTGATGCAAGCTTTTCGGGAGGACTGGACCTATTCCTGCAAGGAGGAATTAGAGGAAAGCATCTGGCTGCCAAGCACGGCATCAGACAAGGGCAGTGTTGTCGCCCGAGCCATTCCTGACGGCCCGGATGAAGTGAATCACAAAACGGCCATGATCTTGGAAAGCGCCCTTGCAAGTGCCCGCAAGCGTGTTCAGATCATCACGCCCTATTTTCTACCGGAACCGGCTCTTGTTGCTGCCCTCAAGCAAGCTGCCTTGAGGGGGGTACAGGTTGACATCCTGATGCCGGAAAAGAACAACCTGCCCTTTTTCACACTTTCTTCTCTTTCGGGGGCCCGGCAGTTGGTGGAAAATGGCTGCAGGCTCTATCTTTCCAAGCCGCCGTTTGACCATACCAAATTGATGATTGTGGATGATGCCTGGGTATTGTTCGGGTCATCCAACTGGGACGCACGGTCCCTGAAGCTGAACTTCGAGTTCAATGTGGAATGTTTTGACGCCGCCTTCGCCGCCACAATGACCGACTGGGTATCGGAGCGCTACGAAAGCGCCCGCCGGATGGGGCGCGAAGATTTCCGCGCCCGGTCACGCCTCAGCCGTATCTTTGGCCGCATCTTCTGGCTTGCGAGCCCCTATCTCTAGCCAGCCTCATTATAAGCGTCGCGGATCAGGGCAATCAGTTCATCGTCCACCTCGGCCACATCGGTAAGCTGCACACGGTGCGTGCACATGGACCCAAAGGGCCCTGATGGTTCGAGCCGACCTTCATGCGGGCGATCATTGAACTTCAATCCCAAATCAACACGCGTTTTCGTACTGGGCTGCACCAAGGCGAACTGACGCTTGCGCCGAAAACTTACTGCCGCTTTTTTGGGTGCCACTTCCACATCCGAACCGAATTTGACAAGCGCAGCATGTAACGCTTCATAGATGGGTTTCAGCGCTTCCTTTTTGGCATATTGGGCGGCAACCAGATCATCATCGGCCTGAGAGCCAGCGTCTGCTTCGCGGTATTTAAGGGCAATGAAATTGGCAAAACCATGGGTTACACCATGTGTGCCTTTCAAGAGCGCCAGCATTTCACCATGCTTTTGAAGGCCACTTTCCTGCAAAATAGTTTTCCATTCGTTGAGGTCCTTGCCGGTTTTGTCTTTCAGGTTTTCTTCCATGATATTTTTCTATCCTCGCTGTGTGACACGGAACCATCAATTGAAGGCAGCTACTACGGCGCCCATCAAAGTGAAGGACACCACGGCAAACCCGGCATTCACGAAAAACAGTTTCAAGCAGCGCCCCTCAAAAAGGTAAAAAACACCGATAAGCGGGGCTACAAATCCGAAGCCTGTAAAGAAGCCAGCCATCACACCAAACATCAGGTCGGCTTCAGGGCCCAAAAACATGGCCAAGTTCCAGGCCATCACCAAATTCAGCACAAACGTCAGCCCGAAGATTTTGCCATGATGTCGGCCTTCCAGCTCTTCTTCCTTGAAGCCAAATCCCGCCATCCACGCCTTGGCAAAAAGCGGGCCGTACCAAATGGCCCCAGCAAAAAACGCGGCCGCAGCAGCGGCAACAACCGCAATCCAATTCAAACCGGCAAAGGCCGCTCCCATTTCCATGATGTCTCTCCCGTTGTTGACATGGATAAACAGTAGGCACGCCCGAACCGCGCCGTATTGTATAAAATTTACCTCGGGCTCATTTTCCTCAAATTGTGCTTCTTGGATCAGTCCAGCGGGAAGAAATTCACTTCCGGATGGGCATCCTGTTCTTCGAGGAAATCGCGCGGGCTGTAACCGCAAAAGGCTTTGAATTCCCTAATAAAATGCGATTGGTCATAATAAACGCAGTCTGCCGCTATCTGCGACCAGGATACTGTTTTCTTTTCCTTGATGGCTGCCAGGATTTCACCAAATCGGACCACACGCTGAAACGCCTTGGGATTAAGCCCCACATGCGCCTTGAAGTGATGAATGGCCTGTTTCTGCGAATATCCCGACGTCTCGACAATTTCCTGAAGAAGCGCGCCTGCGTTGTCTTTGATGGCCGCAACCATTTGCTCAACGAGCTTTCTGGCCCTGCCGTCATCAAAGGTGGCATGGTCCATCAGATATTCAGTAGCATAGGCAAACATGGCTTCGTCACTGTTGGCACTGAGAAGACTTTCCCTGAGGGCAAAGATGCTATCCCCGAACAATTGTTCTGCAGGCACCACCCTGTCGTTCAGGTCACACACTGGCACCGAAAGGAAAGGATGCGCGCCGCCGGGATGGAACTGCACAACAAACATCTCACTGTCTTCGTGTGCGGATATCGCAATATAGTTTTTATGCATGCCTGCAAGCCATACGCGCGTGAAATCGTGGATTGGCTTGTGGGTTTCATTGTCGAAGATATGGCGTTTGAAGCCATCCAGTTCGAAAATCAGATAGATACCGCCATCGGGCACTACCCGTTCGATGGAATGGTCTGGCTGAAACCCCTTAAAATGGAAGATGGACTGTATATAGCTATCGAGCGGTGCTTCGGGCGTATGCGCGGCAAAATGCATGGCTGTTCTGTCTCATGAAACGAAATTTCGGATATCATGAGCAATTAACGCCAGGTGCACAAGCAATCGGCTGTCAGGTCTTTGCCACTGGCATATATTTTTGGGCACGGGCTTCCACGTCAGCTTTCAACGCGCCTTCAAGACCGATCAGGAATAAAACTTCGGCGATCAGAAAAGCGGGAGCGATAAAAACCTGTGTGAAATTGTCAAAGAGCGCTGGCTTGCGGCCTTCAAAAACATGGCCGGTAAACTGGATGATCCAGCCAATGACAAAAAGCATTGCGCCAGACTTGAGCGCGAAAGCGCTGCCCTCCAGTGCCATCAAGTTGGCCGCATACAGAAGCGCCCCATAGAGAAGCACAGCGATTGTGCCGATCAGCGGCGCGTTCAGGAGATAATAAAGCAGCAGGACGGTGATCAACACGGCGGCCAGCGACACAGTGCCGACCTCCAATGTGAACAAGACAACCGGGCTGGTTATCACCAACAGTGAAAACACGATCATGGGCACGCCAATATGGTGTGTTGCCTGATTGCGGCCATCGCGGTGATAGGCCGAATACATGGCGAGCTGTTCCAGAAACCAGTTTTTCATCTTCCACTCCCTCCCCAGAAAGCATGTTGATCAATAAAATGGACTGATCAGTATGGAAAATCAAGTCGGTCTTGAAGGCAGGAAGCCATTTGCTTTACCCATCAGGTTTCCACGCTAGCTTATGACCGGAGGGGAGATATCAAATGACTTACGAAACCTTGCAATATGGCCGCGACGGCGCCATTGCCACCGTAACCCTGAACCGGCCAGAGGCGATGAATGCCTTCACACCCACAATGGCCGAGGAACTTGAAGATGTACTTGAACAGGCAGACAGTGACGATACCGTTCGCGCCATCATCTTCACCGGTGCCGGTCGGGCCTTTTGTGCGGGCATGGACCTATCGGCGGACGGCAATGTCTTCGGCCTCGATGAAACCATCGACCCGACTTCACCGGAAATGGAGCGAAACCGCGACACAGGCGGCAAGGTTGTTTTGCGCATGTTCCGCATGAAAAAGCCTTTGATTGCGGCGGTAAATGGCGCATCCGTTGGTGTGGGCACGACCATGCAGCTGCCCATGGATGTACGGATTGCTTCGCCCTTCGCAAAATTCGGCTTTGTGTTTGCCGAACGCGGCATCACCCTTGAAAGCTGCGCCAGCTGGTTCCTGCCGCGCCTAGTGGGCATCGCCAAAGCTGCCGAATGGTCTTACACCGGCAAGGTTTTTGGCGCCGAAGAGGCCCTTGCAGGCGGGCTGATCTCTGAAATTGTTGCGCCAGACAATTTGTTGGCACGGGCGCGGGAAATTGCGGAAAGTTTCACAGCACGCACCAGCGCCATGTCAGTTGCGCTGAACCGCCAGCTTCTGTGGCGCATGATGGGCGCCGCCCATCCGATGGATGCACACATGGCAGAAAGCCGTACGATGCTGCACACCAGCATGAAAGACGGCAAGGAAGGGGTGCAGTCTTTCCTGGAAAAACGCACCCCTGAATTCCGGGATTTGCCATCACAGGGCGCACCCGCCGGTTTTGATTGGGATGAAGAACCAGACTTTAGATGATGTGCAGAGGGCATGAACGGCACAAAAGCTGAGCGAACGGCACATAAAATGATGAACGTCGGCGATAAGTAATTTTGTTTGGCCGCTGTGCCCTGTAGCCTGAACGGGAAGTTTATGGATACAAGCGGCATGAGCACACCCAAAATCAAAACGTTGATCGTGGACGACGAACCGTTGGCGCGGGAACTGCTGGCGTCGCTGGTTCGGAAGGATTCCGCGCTTGAACTTGTTGGCGAAAGCCCGGACGGGGCGGACGCGCTGGCCAAAATAACAACTCTCAAACCTGACCTGATATTGCTCGACGTTCAAATGCCGGTCATGAACGGCATAGGGCTCGCCAGCAGACTGATACACAGGCGCGACGTGCCTTATATTATTTTTGTTACGGCCTACGACCGCTATGCGGTAAAGGCTTTCGAGCTGAATGCCCTCGATTATATTCTTAAGCCGATAGCAAAAGACCGTTTTTTTCCCGCGGTTGAGAAGGCCAAGCAGGCGATCAGCCAACAGCGGATATACGAGATGGCAGAAAAAATGTTGGGCCTGGTCTCAAGCCTCTCGGATACCGGTAGTCATGGCCGGCAGGAGGCCATTGTCATCAACACCGGCGGAAAACTTGTGAGCCTGGAGCCAGAAGACATCATCTGGATCGAGGCCGCCAACCAGTATGTACGCATCCATACCAACCGCCAGATTTTCATGATGGCCGAAAATCTCGGCAAATTTGCGGACCGGCTGGACGGCGCATTCTTCCAGCGAGTGCACCGGTCGGCAATCATCAATCTGGCCAAGGTCAGGTCGGTTGCCCGAAAAGGCAGCGGCGCGCACAGGATAGGGCTGGCGGGTGGGCAGGAGGTTATTCTCACACGCAGTAAGGCACAGCTATTGCCGCTCCTGTTGAAATACGCCCGGTCTAATACAGGCTCGGCCCAGTCTACCAGCAACAGAGAAAAATCCGATGGTTGATACCACTAGCGCGCTCGATGATGCATCCAATGCTTCTCTTCCAAACACAAAGTTGAAGGGTTTGTTGCGGGTTGCGATGATCCTGTTCCTCTGGACAGGCATAGCGCTTGTCGCAGCATCGACAGCCTTCATTGCGGTCAAGGGCGGTAGCTCTGTGCAATGGTTTCGCACTCTTGGGCCTATGCTTATCTACTACTACAGTTGGGCCTTGATGTCTGTTGCTGTCTATCTTCTGGTGCGACGCCGTAACAATACGACGCGTGACAAACTGACAACCGCCACACTGATCGTCGCCGTTCCTTTGGTAATGCTTTTTGTGATGCCAATGGTTATTCACTATGACACCTGGCAAGACTGGATTTTTGGCGATAGAGCCCCAGGGTTTCAAACTCTTGGACTATCAATCTTCTTATTTGTGCTGGTCGGATGCCTGGCACTCAGATTCTATGAAGATGCCAAAGCGCGGGCCTTTGAGATTGCCGAAAATGCGCGCCATACCGCCCGGCTGGCCAAGGAGCTGGATCGCGCCCGCCTTGATGCTCTTCTGATGCAGCTCAATCCCCACTTTCTGTTTAACGCCCTCAATTCCATCGGGGCGCTGATCGAAACGGAAAAGAAAGAGAAGGCCTATCGCACCACTGAGATGTTGGGCGGTTTGTTGCGAAAAACACTTGAACGATCAGAAAAAAACCTGGTGCCACTCGCGGATGAGATCGCTTTTGTCGAGGACTATGTTGAACTGGAAGAAACGCGCTATGGTGACAGGCTCACCTTCAACTGCACCGGTGGTGACGGTTTAGGGAACCATATGGTGCCAACTTTCATCCTGCAGCCCATCATCGAAAATGCAATCAAGCACGCCTTGAACAAAGTGAGCTGGCCAGTTGAAATAACCTTGTCTGTAACATCGGATTCTACGAACAACCTGGAGCTTGTCGTGACCGATAACGGACCGGGACTTAAAAGCCAAAACAGTAGGGCCCCACACCATCCGGGTGAAGGGAACGGGTTGCGAAATGTCAAAAAACGGTTGGCCCTGATTTATGGCCGCGAGGACCTGCTGACTTTGACCCGGAACACCGGTGGCGGCGCCAAGGTCGGTATCATCATTCCCCAAATCAGTGTCACGAGATCAGCATCTAACTGAACGCGCTGACCGCAAAGTTTCTTTGCTGCTCATTCAATCGGGGCTGCATGTGCTCGTTTTTTTCGCCATTGTCATTTGGTCACTAAAAAGCGGGGATGAAAAATGAAATTTCTGACAGCCACTTTTGCCAGCCTTGCCCTGTCAGCGAGTGCAGCACACGCCGACTATCTCACCCAAACATGTGAGGAAGCAGTCGCACTGAGCGCGCTACCCGCGCAGTTGCGCGCCGGATCATCCGTTTATGTGCTGACTGAAACAGGCTTCAAAAAAACCATCGAAGGCAATGGCCCTTTCACATGCATTGTGGAGCGAAACCACCCAAATGCCATCATCCCGCAGTGCCTGGACACGGAAGGCGCACGCACCATCATTCCAGCTATCCAGCACCGTACATTGATGGCCATGAGGGGTGAAACGGCAGCGAATATCAGCCAGGATTTCCATGAACGTGCAGCAAACGGCGAATATAGTGCACCCAAATCAATAGGTGTTAACTATATGATGTCGCACTATAATTATATCTATATCCGCAGCATGAAACAGATCATGCGCATTCCGCCACACCTGATGCACTATGCACCACATGTCACCGACAAAGACGTTGGCGCCGTAGAAGGCGCTCAGCAAAAAGGGCTGCCCCACATTGGTGATCCAGGCATCCACGGCTATTTTATTTCCTTTGTTGAATCGCCCGCTTCACCAAGCGATGTTATGAATAGCTGCAAGGGCCAGATCGCTGAAAACCCGCCATCCTAACCACAGGGAACACACATATGATCCATTCATTCAGAACCGGGCTTTTTGTCGCGTTTGCAATTTCCATTGCGTTCGTGGGCAATGGCACCCGTGCGAGAGCAGACATCGTCGAAGCAAATCCCGACCGTTATGTGCTGAAGCATGAAGCCACATCGGCCCTTAGCCCGGAAAAGCTGTGGAACAAACTTGTGAACCCTGCCAACTGGTGGCATCCCGATCATACATACTCAGGTGACGCGGCCAACCTGTCCCTGGATCTGCAGGCAGGCGGCCTTTGGCGCGAGGACTGGTCTGGTGGTTCCGTCTTTCATGGTTCTGTCCTGCAGGTAAAGCAAGGATCAATGCTGCGCCTTGATGCTCCTTTTGGTCCGTTACAGGACATTGCCGTAAAGGTAGTATGGACCATCACGATCACACCTGAGGGTGAAGGCTCGAAGGTAACATTTCATGAAATCGCGTCGGGAGACCCAAAAAGCGGGCTTGATCAGCTGGCTCCTGCCGTGAATTTCGTTAAGGGTGAAGCAATCAAACGATTAACCAGCCAACAAGCTGCAAACCAGTAGGCGCACACATCTAGTCGGGCGGCACAACAGGCTGCCGCCCATTATTCAACCGCCTCTTCAACTTTCAGGAAATCGTCATAGGTCTGGACAAGTTGTTCCCCGAGTGAATTCATGATGGCGAGATGCTGCGCAAATTTTACCGCTGCTTTCTCCCGATCCGGGCCAAACTGGATATCCGATGTCAGTTCCGTATATTCCTTCATCAGGAAACGGGCATATTCCGTAAAATATTGCTGGGTCTCATAGAGGGCAGCCAATTCCCCGATGGTTTCCATTGGCATTTTGCCAAGAACTTCGGTCATCTTTGCAGACGTCCAGGAGGAATCGCTCAGCGATGCCGAAGAAATATGCAGGTAAGGCCCAAGGGTATCAATGGTGCTGCCCTCCTCCCGCATGGCCTTCCTGAGGGCTTCAAGGTTTCTGAGGTTCAGCTTGTTGGAATCGATCATATCGATGCGGTTCTGGCTGATTTCGGCATGAACCCGCTCGAGCGCTTCGTCGGCACGATCCTGCAACTCCATATCGTCGCGCCAGGCTTCAAGCCACAAAGCCAGGAGGACCGCAAAAACAATGCCCGCAATCTCGACTGACGCTTTCCGCCAATTGATCGTGTTTTTGTTCATCATGTCCCCCATTGACCTATGCTCCACAGCAAACAAGTCTATCTCGCCAAATGCGCAGACACAATGGGATGGCGATTTCAGAGGGTTTTCTGACCAGCAAAAAAACAGAAGTCCAAAAACCAGAGCCACTTCTGGCGCGCTCCATTCTAGGACATCAGCAAATATGATAAGCAGTATTTAGGCTAGGAAAAGCCAGTTGCTTCTTTGATGCCATTTACTCATCAAGTCAGGCCCTCGGCATCGCTGTTTTCCCTCGCGTAAGCAGCAAACACGATTCCGCATTTGTGGCATTTTTTGTCTGCAAACGACGACCTAATAGGTAGTTGGGGCAGCCATTTTAATCTTCGGTAGCCAAATTCTACATTACAATTCGGACAGCGCTTCACTTTGGATAGAATGAGAAGCGCTATCATGGTCACAAACATCCCTGCCAAAGCAAAGTTGAAATTGTCAGTCAACACCCCCAACACCCACGAGGCAAAGCTGCCGCCGATCATGATCAACAAAAGAAGGCGATTATAGGATTTGCCAGCATCTACCACGCTCCATATCCTTTCCGCCAAAACGCCATACAAGAGCTATCTCAATTGAACCAAGAGAATATTGGCGCAGACTGATATCTTCATCAATGGCTGAAACAAAGCACCTGCGCTGTAATGGCAGATTGATGGTGACCCCGACAGGATTCGAACCTGTGGCCCCCAGATTAGGAATCTGTTTCCATGGGCTTGACATAGATTGACAGTGATTGCCAGACATGGACATAAATAACTGTTTTATATATGTTTTTCTACACATCGTATTGACAAAGGCGTAATTTCATCGTCATTCTAATCACTCTTTTCGACATCAACTTGCGGACATAGTGCGGACACAGAATGGCTCAGAAGCTCTCAGACCGGATCATCCAAAAGCTAGAAACACCCGAAAGCGGCAATGTGATCGTGTACGATTCCGCTGTCCCAATGTTCGGCGTTCGCATCACAGCCAAGGGCGTCAAGTCGTTCATCCTGAACTATCGGTTCAAGCAGAAAGAGCGGCGCATCACCATTGGAAGGTTTCCTACATGGTCGACCGCAAAGGCCCGCGATGAGGCCCAGCGACTGAGGCGAGAGATCGATCTAGGCAACGATCCGCTGGCTGAGCGGCAAGCCGCATCTGGCCGCTCACTAGTCCGGGAATTGGCGAGCCGCTATCTCGAAGAACATGCAGTCGGCAAGACCGAGGCCAGCCGCACTGATGAGGTCGCAATGCTCGACAAACTGGTTCTGCCCGTGATTGGCAAAATGGCGATTGAAGACGTTTCATTTAATGACATTTCACGGCTTCACCGTACGATCACCAAAGACACTCCCATTCGGGCCAACCGCGTTGTCGCTCTTCTTTCAAAGATGTTTAGCCTTTCGGTCCAGTGGGGCTACCGCAAAGACAACCCCTGCATTGGGGTGAAAAAGAACCCTGAAGAAAAGCGCGAGCGCTATCTAACAACGGATGAGATGGAACGACTTCACAAAGCGCTGGCGGACCACCGCAATCAGAACATGGCAAACGTTGTTCGTATATTGCTTTTGACCGGTGCCAGGCGGGGTGAAGTCCTGAATGCCACATGGGATCAGGTTGATTTGAAGAATGGCGTGTGGACCAAGCCGTCGTCGCACACCAAACAAAGGAAGCTTCACCGAGTTCCTCTGTCGGACGCTGCGGTTGTCCTTTTGAAGGAAATTGAGAAGGCTGCAGGCAATTCAATTTTTGTTTTTCCGGGATCAGCACCAGATCAACCGATTAAGAACATCAAGCGCTTCTGGCAGTCGGTCTGCAAGATGGCAAACCTTCACGACCTACGCATCCATGACCTTCGGCACACATATGCTTCGCTGCTCGTCTCTGCAGGTCATTCACTGCCCATCATCGGCGCCCTGCTCGGCCACAGCCAAGCACAAACGACAGCGCGTTACGCCCACCTCTATGACGATCCACTTCGTGCTGCCACCAACTCAATAGCTGGCCAATTCAAGAATTGAGTTTACCGAAAGAGTGATTCGCACCCGCCATTCAACCAATGATTAATACTGCAACACCACTAAGGTGAAACGACCTAAATGATTGATGTAACATACGGTTTATTTAAGTAACGGATGGTAACAGATTCTTTTTTCTTGTTGTTTGGTGCAAATAGTGCGGCTTTATATATGGCTCCTTTAAACAAGTCGGAGCCCCAAAATGGATGCCTCAACTCGACTATCCGATCTCCTTACCAAAGCTGACCTGGCCAACCTGCTGGGAATTTCCACACGCACATTAGACCGCTGGCATATCCGCCGCATCGGGCCTGCCCGCATACGTGTTGGTCATTTCGTCTTTTACCGTCCTTCAGACGTCGACGACTGGCTCGAGCAGCACATCAATCTGTAATCAGAAGGAATCCCAATCATGACAAACGATTTCGATATCTTTGCTTCTCCAGAAGCTTACCGGTCCAACGAATTTGATTTCTCCAGCCGGTTCCCTATGCAATCCCTGAAGTGCTGCAAATGCGGCTCGAGGAATCCTGACATGTGGCTGTTAAATTATGGTCCGCCTACGAAAGGGCGTACCAAACCAACCCTCACATGCAACTCTTGCATTGGTTCATGCAGCATCAGCCAAGAGCTCCCCAGTGACGACATCAGCACCATTCTTGAGATCGGCCTCGAGCTGGGCAGCAAATATTGGATTGATGAGGCCCAGATTTCGCAGGCCCTTTTTCCTCTGATTGCGTCCATTCACTACCAGACCCGGGTCAAAGAGATGTGGGGTTCGGAAGGCCTTGAAGAAACCGAAGTCCCAGAGACATTCACCCCGTAAGCTGGAGATTTCTGATCCATGTTTCCTCTCGACCTGAACAACGGACCTGCTTCGCTGGGCAAAGACGAATTGAATAATCTGGACATCCTTGCCGTATCGCAGCTCCTTCTGGGTGAACCAAACCCAAAAAAAAGCCGCACCAATGACATTCGGTACGGCGCCAACGGTTCGCTATCAATTAAGCCTGAAAAGGGCGTTTGGTTTGACTATGAAAACAATGAAGGGGGCGGCATTGCCGCCCTCGTTTCCCGGAAGCTTAACTGCAACCACGCTGAGGCAATATGCTGGCTGAAACAAAATGGGTTTCTTCCTTCAAATGAGCATGGGAATGAACGGTTACCGCGGAAAGCGAAATTGCAAGAGTACATCTACCAAAACTGGGAAGGCCAACCTGTCTTAAAGGTCACGCGCCAGGATAAGGAAGATGGTGGAAAAACCTTCAGCCAAGCACGCTATGAAAAGGGTCAATGGGTTTCAGGAACCAGTGGGATTGAAATGCCACCGTATCGGCTGCCACAGGTTTTAGCTGCCATCAAAGACGGCGAAGCAATATATGTTGTCGAGGGTGAAAAATGTGTCCATGCACTTGAACAACTCGGCCTGGTCGCAACTTGTAATGCAGGCGGCGCAAGAAAATGGCACGACCATCATGCTCAGCACCTGAAGGGGGCGAAGGTCGTCATTTTTCCTGATAACGACAAGGCAGGTGAAGACCATGCCAAGCAAGTCGCCAATTCCGTCTTACGCATCGCAAATGGCGTCAAGATCGTTCAGCTGCCTAACTTGCCACGCAAAGGGGACGTTGCCGACTGGATTGCTGCAGGAGCCACCAGAGCCGACCTTTTCGCTTTAGTCGAAAGGGCAACACCCCTGACCTCTCGGTCGTACCCTTGGACAGTTGAGATTGGCGAAAACATTGTCCTGACAGGTGCTCCAAAGTACGTAATTGAAAACCTCCTGTACCTTGGCGACCTGTCAGTCGTATACGGACAACCCAAAGCCGGTAAGACTTTCTTCACGCTTGATCTGTCGGTGCGCGTTGCACTGGGCCTCAAGTACCGCGATCGCCGGGTCAACCAAGGTGGCGTAGTGTATGTGGCAGGCGAAGGAGCCCGCGGATTCAGATTGCGCTTGGAAGGCTGGCGCAGCTTTCATAGTGAATGCTTCAATGATGTTCCATTCGCTCTTGTTGATGGCGCGCCGCGGATAAGGGGAGAGCAGGACCAGGTTGAAACTCTCATCGCACTTGCCAGAGATGAATGCAAGGCTCTGGGATACAAACCTTCGCTAATCGTGATCGATACACTTGCTCGTACGTTCAACGGAGGCAACGAAAACTCTGCAGAAGACATGGGCCAATTCATCGATGGCTGTAAAAAGCTTCAGACAGAAACCGGGGCACATGTTCTCGTGGTCCATCATGCAGGCAAGAATAGCGACTACGGTATGCGTGGCTCTTCTGCCCTGCTAGGTGCTGCTGACCTAGTGATAAAGATATCTAAATCAAAGGAAATTCATGTCGCTGAAATCGAAGCTGCCAAGGATATTCCCACCGAGGACCTTGGGGCATTCACCCTTCAATTTCACCGGTTCGGTGAATTTGCCGACGGCTCTCCAAAGCAAACAGTAGTGGCCGTATCAAGCGATACAAAAGTCAAGAAGGCGCAGCCCATCTCAAATAAGCAAAAACTCGCCTTAGATGTATTAAAGTCTTTGATCGATCGCTCAGGCGTCACTCCGCCAGTTCCGGAAGTCCCAAATGGCGTACTGGCGGTTAGCTTAAAAGAATGGCGCGAACGCCTGGACAAAGCGTCCATACTTGGAGAGGGCGACAGTAGACGGACCGCTTGGAGCCGCATCAAAAATGATCTGATGGGAAAGGGCATCATCCAAGTCTACGAAGATCACGTCTGGCTATTGTAGGGCGTAACACCGTAGCACCCTATTGGGTGCTGCTACGGATGCTACGCACCACTTCAATATAGCGCGGGGGGGCGGGTCCGATCTCTAGGGGTCGCTCCCCTCAAGACCGTTGCGGAAGGTAGATTTTTGCATCCACAAAATCCCAATCATGAGAAAAGGATAAAAGTGTCTATTTTTGTCTGGTTGAGATTTTTGGCAAGACGTCGGAGACATCGTATCTTCTGTGATGAATAGTGTCTCCACCCAGGCTTCACTACCCAGTAAACACCCGTATCATATGAGGAACCACAAAATAAATTATTGAACTCGCAGCCAAAATCAGAAAGGAGTTCATGAGAATCTTTGGCAAGCCATAAAGCCCAAGAGTAGCCTTAAAGAGATCTTGAACTTGAAAAAACCGCAAGATTCTCGAGCGTATCTTTCCCACAAACGCCATCAAAAAGAGCAACCAACCTGTAGCAACAATAACGAAATTTTCAGCAAGATATTTCGAGATTGTCAGCAGCCAAGGTGTTGGCTGATACGACTGAAGTGCATTCAAGTGCTCAGGGGCCACCGTGCCTCCTGTTATCGCTGGATTAGCCCAGAGGTTAATCAAAAAGGTACCAAGTGCGACAAATCCTATCATTAAAGAAAGGGACGCAATCCAAGGTCCGAGCCATTTTAAACTTGCCGCGTCTTTTTCTCTATCTAGTTCAACAATATCTGCAATTCTTATATTTATTGAATCAGCGATTTGCTGACCATCTATGCCTTCATATCCAGAAAAGTCTGGACCAATTGCAGGATCGGCTTCTGCTATTTTTTTAAATGACCTTGTATAAGCCAAGATGCCGAGTGCCTGCCTTAGGTCTTCGCGGCTAGCTCCCGCTCGTGAGTGTTTTGTTGTTGCGCGATACAGTAACCGCAACACCTCACGTGGCCATTTTGAGTTATCCTTGTCATGTATGGTAGTATGCTGATCATTATTTGGATCGTGATGTCTATGAGTATGGCACGCATCTCTGAGGAAGTAGAAAGCCTGCTTCGAAATTGATGCCCTCCGATGCTCTTCATCGACATCGCTTGAAAGAACGGCCTGAAAGTCTGGTGCAAAGCGTTCCTGCAGCCTAACCACCCCATTCTTTTGTAGACGGAAAAAATATCGCCAATCAGCCCTGCGATATATCCTTTTGAAGTTTTCTCGCCTTAGAACTTGATGGCTGTCAAACATCTGGTGGGCAAGCTTTCTCGGGTAGTCGTATTTAGGAAACACCAAAACCACGCCGTGAAAACTAACATCATTGCCGGTTTTCGACACCTTTCCTGCTATCAGGCGAACAGTCCAACGTTCATATACAGGAAATTCCCTCCACTTCAGCCATCTCAAGGGATAATTTAGCAATGATGCAATAAAATTCCAGAGCGGGAGGAGAAATGTGAAGGGAAACAATTCGTCCGACGTCTTCTTGATCTGCTCAACAAAGACCAAGGCTTGGTCTCTATCGCTTTTATTAAAAGCTCGAGACCTAGGGTTAGTTTTTGTTCCGATTTCGCTGAATAACAGGCGCCCTCCGATGGTCGGAATCCACCCGTAATAGGTCTTTAACGACATAGCTCCCCCCGGACTAGGCCACTAATTTACTGAAGTGGGTGGGCTGCCTTTGCACTAGGAATAGGTTTCTTAGATCCCTTTTTCCAAATGATGCCATCGTGCATATCACCATTGAGGTCAGGCAAGTTCAACCCCAGCATATTGGACCAGAATCCTCGGATAAACTGAGAGTAACGTGCCGTGACAACCGCTTCGCGGGTCAGAGAAAAATACACAGCCCTGAGCAACGTAGCGGCAAAGAAGAGCGCCATAAATCCAAAGATAAGCGTCAATACGTCTATTGCCATTTCACTCATTTATCTATCTCCACACAGGATAACCGTGCGATATTTAAAATTTCTTGCCTACACTTAAGGACGCAGCATTAAGCGGAACATTAGTACTCTATGCAACAAGAAACTTTTAATCACGGTTTTGAAAACTGAGCTCAACATTTCACGAATCAGTAAAATGATTCGCTGCAAAATTCTCTAACCATATACAATGTCAATAAGAATCATAGGCAACTGATTCGACAAAAGCAACTTTTTCTCGATATACGAAAAAATAAAGGCTGTCTTGATCAGTCAATTAGCACCTCTAAATTCAGGCAAATCAGGGCATTCACCCGAATCAATGGCTCACAGCCCCTCTACCATTGCGAGAATTTTTAATGGTTTTTTGTTAACGATGCGTGATGTCTTTTGAGAATACGACCTGCAAAATTTTCATTGTTGGTTGCAAAAGAAAACTTATGCGGCATAAGGTTTCAATCGTAGATTTGTATCGTCGGCCCTACTCAAAAAGTTTCCCGAGGAAAACACTTTGAAGAACCAATTCAGAGAGTATTACCCGCCAAGCCAAGCTTCGACCAAACGACATTGGGAAACTGGCGTTTTTAGTTTTGACGCGAACGTGCTCCTCAACCTGTATCGGTATTCCCCCTCTACTCGACAGGCATTTTTCAAACTGTTGGAGAAGGTCTCAGATAGGCTATGGATAAGCTATCAAGCTGCATTTGAGTATCACAAGAACCGGTTAACTGTGATCAATGCACAAATGGAAGCTTACCAAGAAATAAGGGCTACGCTTCAAAGCAAAAGGAATGAAATAGAAAACAAACTTAATGGATTTAAGAAGCACCCATATTTGCATGCGGACGAGCTAAAAACGCAAATTGAATCTGCCTTTGCAGCTATAAGCCGAGATCTTGATCGAATTGAGAAAGATCACCCCAATTATCTAGACACAGATCCAATTCTCGATCGCATAACATTGCTGTTACAAGGGAAGGTTGGAGACGATTTTGCACCCACGGAACTGGAGGCTGCCTTCAAAGAAGGAAAGCGCCGGTACGAGGAAAAAGTTCCACCCGGCTATATGGATCAAAAAGACAAGAAAGACCGGGACAATCGATCATTGTACGGTGACCTAATCGTATGGAAACAAGTAGTTGAATACACCAAAGTCTCGAAGAAACCTCTTATTTTCGTGACTGACGATCTTAAAGAAGACTGGTGGTACAAGTTTAAGGGCCGGACAATTAGCCCGCGGCCTGAATTGCTAAAAGAGTTCTCCAACCTTACTGGACAACGCGTTCAAATATATCAAGCCGACCGCTTTCTTGAACTCGCTAACAAGAACCTGCAGCAAAACACCTCCCAGGTCGCCATCGATGAGATTCGCAACGTTCGCCTAGCAGATGAGGACGACCTGTCTCTCGGCGAATATTCCGCTCCACCAGACTCAAAAAGCATAGTCTCCGATGCTTTAAAGCCGATGAGTTTTGATCAAATCGTAGATGAATATATCTCAGCTTCCAAAAAGAGAGATGCCGAATGAGTAACGCTTTCGAAAACACCGTCAACCAGCACAGTCAAGAGCAGTATGAAATCGAAGCTGGGCGGATTTTTAGCGGTCTAATTCAGCCAGAGCAATATGTAGGGGATATGTTTTCTCTCAACTATGAGCATGCAAAGATACTGGTCCACGATTTCTATAGGATGAAAGTGGGGGGCATACCGAATATGTGTTTCCTAATTGCCACCAGGAAGCAAGCGAATGACAAAATAGACTTTCGAGAAGAAGACTCCAGCATGATCCTTCTAAGGGTCATGGACGCAACATCATTGCCGCAGGATCGAGACGCTGAACGAGTTAGGGTGGAAACTGCGCAAAGAGTAAGCGGCGAAACCGGCATCCACTGGGATGCAAAAGAAGCTATGGACGGCAAAACAAGAGATGTTTTTGGGTACGCTGGCGTTGCGTGCAGAGTCATCGGCACATTCTTTTTGGAAAAGAATGCTTCTAATTCTCAAGACAGGCTTTCCCTTAAATTTGGCACAGACTTATCCAATTTCTATTCCAATCGAGGCTTCAAAGTTTACAAACCAAACAGCGATGCCCTCAAAACGATAGTCAACTACGCAGATCCTGCAAGCCTCCAGGAACATATTGAAGAGTATGGCAGCGCAAAAAGCGTCCCCTTTGGAACGGTAAGATACGCATCTACAAACCGCAGCCATCAAGGCACCGAAGATGTTACGACATTTCTATATCCGACCGACCTCTTGGCTCAGAAAACTGCGTTATTTGGAATGACGCGAACCGGGAAATCTAACACCACAAAGGTCATAGCTAAGTCTGTGTACGAGCTTCGCGCTCGATCTAACGATGATTCCGACACCAAGCCTGTGCGAATAGGCCAGGTTATTTTTGACCCAAATGGCGAATATGCTAACGAAAACACCCAGGATTCAGACGGTCGAGAAAATCCTAGGGCGCTCAAAAATATTTGGGAGGAGATGTACAAAAACTCTGGCTCTGACAACCCCAACTCGTTCCGCGAAAATGAAGTTGTTATCTATGGCCTGCACCCGCACTCTGTGGACCCGCAAGATCAAAAACGGCGATTGATGCGCCTCAATTTCTACTCAGATGGCATGCTACAAGTTGGCAAGAACATTATCGATAATGCTCTTGCATCCGAAACCGCACAATATTTCGATAACTTCCGCCAAGTCACATTTGACGAGCCGCAGAAAGAAGATTTTGATACTGAAGGGGAGTTCTGGGAAGAATTAAAACGGTTTCTTCGCAGAACGCTTGCGTACAGAGCCCTTCTTTTCAAGGCTGGTCTTAAACCTCCACAAAATCTCCGACCAAGAATAAAACTTACAAAGGACCGCTATCTATTTAGCAAGACCCTCCAAAATCTGATGTCCACCATTGAGTTGACTGACAAGAGAAAAGAAACTTTCATAAAGCAGGCAGCCGCAAACCTTCGGAAAGACGGGGTCGGCTGGGAAGCCCTGACAGGCGCGTTTGAAGGCCTCTTCTATTTCTTAAAAACACAAGCTTTTGCTGACTATAACGCTGAATACGCTTCAACGTCAGATTCTGGTCAAGCCTTCCTTGATCCCGACCTAGAGCGCCTCTTGGAAATGTTTTCGCGCTCCAAAGGTAGCAACTTGATCGGCAGGGTCGAACCACAGCATGCGCCAGATTCGGAAGCTGACTACGCTGCAGAGATATATGAGCATCTGCTGAAAGGGAAGCTGGTAATCGTCGACCAGTCTAGCGGAGACGAGGTTTTGAACAAGGCTTCGGCTCGAAGAATCATGAGTGCGATATTTCACGGTAACCAACAATCTTTTAGAAGTGGCCAACGGCCAAAGGACATTCTTGTCTACGTTGAAGAAGCTCACAACATTCTTCCGAGTGGCCGCGACCTAGACCTAAGTGATGTCTGGGTTCGTACCGCCAAGGAAGGTGGAAAGTATAAGATTGGACTCGTATACGCCACACAAGAGGTTAGCAGCATTCAACGCAATATCCTTAAGAACACTGCGAACTGGTTCATTGCGCACTTAAACAACTCGGATGAAACAAAAGAGCTTTGCAAGTTTTATGATTTTGCAGATTTCGAACCCTCTATCAGAAGAGCCCAAGACAAAGGATTCTTGCGTGTTAAGACTCTTAGCAGTCCATTCGTTGTTCCAGTTCAGGTCGACAGGTTCAATGTAGAGGCAAAAACCAATGTCTGAGTTCTCTCATACTCCAGGTGTTTCATATGAACCCCTTCGACGCATCTTGTCCAACGAACGCATCAAAAATATTCAAGAAAGGATCAAGGTTAGACACAATGAGGAACCGATCTCTTGGGATACCGTCGCGATCGGTTCAAGCGATTTAGACGACTCCAATTGGGTACCTTCCTTATTGATTGCCATTGATGGAGATTACAGTGTCTCCAAAATTGAAACGGGCTTTCCTGGCTCCGAAATAGGCTACGTTACTGTTTCATCGGTCATAATTCTAATCGATAAAATCCGACAACTCGAAAAGCAGGAGTTTATTGATCCCAGAGAGTTCCGCAAAACAGAGTCTGCTAGCTCGCTAGATAGTGTCTTCGTGGGCTGCAACGCCGTATTAGACGGAGAAGTCTCAGCCGAATCTTCACTGAGACGGACTCTATACGAGGAATTTTCCAGTCAACGTATATCAGATGGTGGAGAAACACTTTTAGCAACCTACGAGGAAATGCTTCGCATCAGGATAGCTTCCTCAGAAAAGACACGCCTGCCTAAATGCCCGCACGACACATGCGACGCGGACCTAAAACTCGACTTCGGCGAATACCAATGCGACCATTGTAACGGTAAACTCTATTCAACCGATGCGCTCCGATTACATGAACTCATGAACCCTTCGGGAACCAGCGGGGAAATGTTTGGCCAGATCAAAGAGGCTTTGAAGAAACTTAGGCTTATCCACATTCTAAGGACGCTAGAGCAAAGAGAAGATGGCTATCGTCTTTTCCGAGAACTCGCTTTTTTCATAGAAGGCTCTTTAACTGTTTTTAGTGCGCCTTCTTGGCTAGCAAAAAGTTTTAGGGTGGAGCTTGCACGCATTAATGCTGAAGCAAAAAAACAGGCGTCTTGCCAATTGCTAATTTTGGGTATTGAACGCTCTGGTAATTTCGTAAATCACTTTGCAGAGTTAGACACCAAGAAAGACGGGGCGAGTGGCAACTTTCCAAGTCACTCTGTCTTTCTGCCAACCAATAAATATATCTGTAAGAACATCGTGCTGAATGATGACCCCCAATTTATCTACCTAAAAGACACGGCATTTGGGAGAAAGTTTCTATACAAAACGAAACATGGACTTCGCGTAGTTGCATCAGTTGCTTCATTCAACGAATATCAATCTAACGTAGAAACGGCTTTCCCAGAGCAATTTCCCAGATTAAAAGATTGTCTAAACCTATTGGACGAATTGGTATCAACTAGATATGGAAATTCAGCGATGCCTCTTGCATCTGCACATTCGGAAGCTGCAATTCCACTCAATCTGGGCAAACCAATTTTTGACAACATATCCAAAGAAATCAGGGAACGAAGCTAGTGTCTGTCCCCGCCGAGAATATCGACCTTACACGATTTACCACACCGGAGGCTAGATGGGCACGCTTCGGCCCCTATTATGCGATGTTTCCAGTAGATTTTGCCTTTGACGTAGTGAAAAAATACTCGAAACAGGGCGACTTGATTCTAGATCCGTTCGCCGGTAGAGGCTCCAGTATCTATGCCGGGGGAGTGTTAGGCAGGCATAGCTTAGGAATAGAGATCAATCCAGTTGGCTGGTTGTATGGTGCCGTCAAACTTGAGCCTGCAGCAAAAGCTGCTGTGCTATCTCGGCTTAAGGAAATAGATGAAAAAAAGCGGTATTATGGTGAAGCAATGCGGAAAATGCCGCGCTTCTTCCGAATGTGTTATTGTGACGCCGTTCTCAAGTTCCTGATTTCAGCCCGCCGCAATCTAAATTGGAAACACAACGCGGCAGATGCAACGCTTATGTCCATCATATTGGTCTACCTGCATGGAAAGATCGGCGAAGGGCTTTCCAACCAGATGAGGATGACCAAAGCTATGGGCCCCGACTATTCTGTGAGGTGGTGGCAAGAGAATGGTTTTTCAAGCCCTCCGGAATTAGATCCAAGAGAACTAATTACCAGAAAGATTGATTGGCGCTACATGAAGGGGCAGCCAAGAGTATTCGAAAGCCGTGTAATTTTTGGTGACAGTACAGTTGAACTCGAACGATTGGTCGGAAAATCTGAAAAGACCGGTGTGAAATTCTCACTGCTATTCACGTCCCCTCCCTACTGCGATGTTACTGATTATCATGCCGATCAGTGGTTACGCCTTTGGCTCCTTGGGGGACCTGACCAACCAAAAACCATTCAAGAACCTAACAAAGGGCGGTTCGTAAATAGAGAAAAGTACCGGCTGCTTCTCGAGGATGTTTTTGGGAAATGCTCAAAACTGATGGCAGATGAAAGTACAGTTTACGTTAGAACGGATAAGCGCCAATACACCTTCGAAACCACACTGAACGTCCTAACCGAGTGTTTCCCCAATCACAAAGTTGAGATTACAGACAAACCTTTCCAAAAACGAACTCAAACCGAGCTACACGGCAACAAATCCACTGAAAAGGGCGAAGTTGATATTGTCCTAACCAGATGAGCTAATACCCTTAACACGTTTGTTCGATGGAACCCCAAGTGTCACAAAATGATATTCAATCAAAGCTCGAACAAGCGATAAATCAGCTTTTCACCAACCAAGCCGATCTTTTCAGGTTCACCTCAGCCACAAACCAAACCGAATGGAACATTAACCACCATTTGGCGAACGAGATCGGTGAAGTTTTCTCAGACTATCACTGCGACGTAGATGTGGCCAAGCCAGACATGAACCGCATGAGACCCGACATCATCATCCACGAACGGGGAACACACGATCGGAACCTTTTGATAGTCGAGATCAAGCGTCGTGAGGCTGATATTCCGGGTGAACTTGAGAAAATCCAGCGGTACTGGTTTCAGGCCCCACTCAGCTACCGTTACGGAGCTGTGATCGTTATAAATGAAGATGGATGGAAACTTGAAATATTGAGTAGAGACTGAGCTTCAGCCCGCTTTCCTCTGCCCAGTATCAACTTACATCAAACAGGTAATTTTGCGGACATAGTGCGGACATGAAAAATGGGCAGGAAATTCGAACACTCCTAACCCATTGAATTCATTGGTGACCCCGACAGGATTCGAACCTGTGGCCCCCAGATTAGGAATCTGGTGCTCTATCCAGCTGAGCTACGGGGCCGCAACCAACTTGAAAGCTCGGGTTTACCTGCAAAGATTTGGAGCGTCAACCGCCTGCTTGCTATCGTGAGAAATCCTCAGGAAAATTGTGGTTTTCTGTTATCTTCTTACGCAATATTAACCAATTCAGCGTCTCATAGACTGGGTTCACTGAAGGGTCTGCTGTGAAGTTTCATCGCCTTGTCACGCCGGTTTTCGTCGCCGTTGCCGCAAGTGTCGCCGCGTTCATCGCGGTGGTTTTTGTTGCGGCCAAGCTTCAGGACGAAGCGACGATTGAATCCGAAGCAAAGGTTGTCGAGCAGAATTTCATTCGCGTTCACCAGTCTCTCGCGGTCTTGGCTGAAGACAATGCCTGGTGGGACGAAGCGGTCGAGAATCTCTCAGTAGAAGAGAATGTTGAATGGATTGACGCCACTATTGGCGAGTCCGTCAACGGCATCAAAAATATTCAGGGTGTCATTGCCATAAGGCGTGATGGCAGCCTTTTGTATTCCAATTTCGTCGGCATCTCTTCCCCGCCTCATGCCTTTCTGGACGCCGGGCTTGCAGAACTGGCAAGAAATTACCCCACTCCGGAAGTGGAGGTTCCACACAGCACTTCCGGGCTGATGGTGGTTGAAGGTGAATTGATTGCTTTTGGCGCCAGTGTGGTTCAAGCCGCTGGCATTAGGGAATTCCCACAACAAGTGATCGAGAACCGGCATCCCATCATTGTTTTCCTGTCGCGCCTACCACCTGAAGTATTGGCCGAAATTGGGCATCAGACTGCAATTGAGGGTTTAAAGCTCTTCAAAGACAAACCGGTATCAGATGCTTTGTTGCCACTCACCGGACTTGATGGCAAGACAGCTGCCTATGTGAGCTGGGAAACAGCGGCCCCAGGATCAAAAATGATCCGCAAGTTGATCTTGCCCGCACTTATCCTGCTTGGGCTGGTGATTGTTGCCATGGTCAGATTTGTCCATCAGGCCAACAGGCTTGTGGATGAACTGAAAGATGCCAATCACGCGAAGTCAGCGTTCCTTGCCTCTACAAGCCATGAAATTCGCACCCCGCTCAATGCCATTCTTGGCTTTACTGAACTGATTTCTCTTGAACTTTACGGGAAGGTTGAAGGTACGAAAAACAAGGAATACCTGTCGCTGATCAAGGAAGCTGGCGAGCACCTCTTATCCATCATCAACGATATTCTTGATATTTCGAAACTGGAAGCCGGACGGTTTGACATCTATGCCGAAAAGGTCGATTTGCGCCACGTGATCGACGGCAGTGTCAAAATCATCCAGTCACAAGCAAACGAGAAAAATCTGGAGCTGGCGCTAGAATGCGAGGCCGGCTCGCTATACAGCGATGAACGTATCATGCGGCAGGTGTTGATCAATATTCTTTCGAACGCTGTCAAATTCACGCCAGCAGGCGGGCGGATTTCTTTGCGTGGCACCATAAGGGGGGACCGCTATTGCCTGGTTATTCGTGACACCGGCGTCGGCATGTCAGAGGCGGAACTCAAAACAGCATTGTCTCTATTCGGCCAGGTGCAAGGTGAATATGCGCGCAGCCACACAGGCACAGGGCTGGGTCTTCCGCTCGTGAGCCGGTTCATGGAACTTCTTGGCGGTCGCTTTGATATCTCCTCCACCCCCGGAGCGGGCACTGCTGTCAGACTTGATTTCCCGCTTTACCAAAGCAAATCCAATCCGCCGACACCCTGAGCGCTGTCTTCCTTGTAAAGCAGGCGTTTTGCTGGTTAGGATGCGGCAGGGAGGGCAATTCCATGCCAGCATACCGTTTTACCTTATCTGTTCTCTTGGCGGTTTTTGCCCATTTGCAAACGCAGGCAGCAAGCCTAGACACAAGCGGCTTGAAATCTTGCGGTGAAACCACGGCAGTTGGGGCCATCGGCGGCGCACGGTTCGCTACACCTGAAGGTACGATCGTGAAGCTGGCGCTTGTGAAAGCACCCGAACTTTGGAAGAAAGGCGACCCTTACAAGAGCTGGCCATACGCCGAGGAGGCAAAAGCAGCCCTGATTGCTGCCACGAAAGGCCAAACGCTCCACCTATTTTGTGAGGGCAAGGAATTCAACAGCCAGGGCGAGCAGGTAGCGCACGTCATCATGCCAGATGGCAGCTGGCTGCAGCACGCAATGGTCGCCAAAGGACATGTTTTTGTGTTTCCGCGCCCTACGCGACGGCGCGGCCTTGATATGCTCTATGCTGCCGAGGATGAGGCGCGCGCGGTTCGTGCCGGCTTGTGGGCACTCAGGAATCTGCAACCTGTGCCTGCGGACAGTGATGTTCAAACGGGCTGGTTCAATATTGTACAAGGCACCGTTCTGAGCGCACAGCGCGTTGGCTCCACTATATATTTGAATTTTGGCGCAGACTGGCGGCGGGATTTTACCGTTGAGATCCCTTCAACGGCGGAGACCCATTTCAGGAAGCAGGATATCGACCCATTGGCGTTTGAAGGTCAGTTCGTTGAGGTGCGTGGCTGGATCGACTATAAGGCAGGCCCAAGGCTTCTGGTGCAAGGGCCCGGCCAGATCAGGCTCAAAAGCCAGCCTGCAAAATCTCAGTAAAACATGACCCAATAAAAAAGGGGCTCAAAGCCCCTTCATTTTCTTTTCGGCACTCGTTTCTAGCCGTTTGCCAGGCCCGCCAGCATGGGATCACCTACATCTGCAATCAGTGCCTGCTTGAGCTTGGAAAGAGCCTGCGCTTCCAGCTGACGCACCCGTTCTTTCGAAATCCCGAGCTGGCTGCCAAGCACGGCCAATGTTACGCCATCCTCGCGAAGCTGGCGCTCGCGGATAATGAAGCTTTCACGCTCTGTCAGGCTACCCATGGCTTTTTGAATGAGTGCGGCCTTCTTGGCACCGTCCACTTCTTTCATATAAACCTGATCAGGCCGCGGCGCTTCGCTGACCAGAAGATCCTGCCACTCCTGTGCCGATTCGTCTGCGACAGGGGCATTGAGAGACCGATCCACACCAGACAAGCGACCTTCCATCGCCTCCACATCACGCAGCCTTACGCCCATCTCGTCGGCAATCTGGTTGCGGGAAAGCATGGAAAGAGGGCGATCAGGATCAACCCTCATTTTGGCCTTGAGGCGCTTCAGGTTAAAGAACAGAGCCTTGTGTGCGCTCGTGGTGCCCGTGCGCACGATCGACCAGTTTCTGAGAACATAGTCTTGCACGGCCGCCCGCACCCACCAGTTGGCATAAGTGGAAAAACGGACATCCCGCTCGGGCTCAAAACGGTAGGCGGCTTCCATCAGGCCTACAGTGCCTTCCTGGATCAGGTCCGCAACCGGCAGGCCATAGTGACGGTATTTGCTGGCAGTTGCCACGGCAAGGCGCAGGTGGGCTTCTGTCAATGTCTTGAGGGCGCGTTCATCGCGTTCTTGCTGCCAGGAGAGGGCAAGCTCGCCTTCCTCTTCCCGGTCCAGCATCGGGACTTTCATGGCAAAACGAATTAGCTTCCGGTCATCACCGCTTGCCCAGTTACCACGACTCATCATTCCCCTCCCAAGAAATTAATGTATCTGATTAATGTAGCGCATTATGACCCCCTTTTTTTCAAATTGCAGCAACTTTTTTACAGATCATCGATTCCGCCTCGCCAGGTCACAGCATTGTGTTCACGCAGAACGAAAAAGCCCGCCCCTGATTGCCAGGAACGGGCTTCAAATTCTTGTTTTTTTGCCTGTTTAGGCGGCGAGCTCTTTCTCAAGCTTCACCATAGCAGCCGCTTCGTCGATATCCTCAACGGCGGCAAGCTCACGTGCCAGACGGCCAAGCGCTGATTCGTAAATCTGACGCTCGCTGTAAGATTGCTCTGGCTGGTCAGCGCCGCGGTGCAGGTCCCGCACCACTTCGGCGATGGAAACAAGATCACCGGAGTTGATCTTTGCTTCATATTCCTGCGCACGACGGCTCCACATGGTGCGCTTGATGCGCGCCTTGCCCTTAAGCGTGGTGAAGGCTTCCTTCAGCGTCGCGTCGGAAGACAGGCGGCGCATGCCGCTAGCTTCAGCCTTAGTCGTTGGCACACGAAGCGTCATGCGTTCTTTTTCAAAACGGATAACGTAAAGCTCCAGGCTCAAACCAGCGATTTCCTGGACTTCAAGCTCGGTGATACGGCCAACGCCGTGCTTCGGGTATACGATGTAATCGCCAACTGCATAAGGATGTTTGGTGGATTTAGCCATAGTGGTCCTTTGTCCTTCTTTACATTTGCTGGCCAACCGCATCAGGCAACATCACCACTGTACCCCTCGGGCATGATCTGCCTGATGGGAGGCAGTCGGGGCGACAGGGCGGGCAATATAATTGCGTCACCATTGCGCAGGGCCAAAAAAAACCGATGCTGCCCCAGCTCCAGGAGCGCATACAGGCTTTAATAAGCTATTCAATTTTAGGCGGTTCCAGCCACCACACGGTCAAGGGCTCGGCGCCCTGAAATCCGCGTCAATCACCATCTTATACCATAAATTTCACAAATATGACAGCAGAAAGATGGGGCTATTTGGCTCTATTGCTTGTTTTCAGGCGATCCTGACCAAAAAATCAGGCCCGACCACAAGGTCGAGCCTTCTTAAACCTTTGCTGCAAAAGCAATAAAGCGCAGCCAAATCAGGCGCTAAAATCAGTCGCCCTTGCCTGGATTCTCGGACAGGAGCTCTTTTTTGCCCTCTTTGCCCTTCCAATCATCGGCATCAGCAGGTGTTTCGCCTTTCACCGTAATGTTGGGCCACTCTTCCGAATATTTGGTGTTGATCTCAAGCCATTCCTCGAGGCCATCCTCGGTATCCGGCAGGATCGCTTCAGCAGGACACTCAGGTTCGCACACACCACAATCAATACATTCGTTCGGATTGATCACGAGGAAGTTCTCACCCTCATAGAAACAATCCACCGGGCAGACTTCCACACAGTCCATATATTTACATTTGATGCATGCCTCAGTGACAACGTAGGTCATGAGTGTCTCCTTGATAATGCCTGTTTGCATCCGGCCGGGCTGGAAGGCGACCGTGCATATATTCCTTGAATCGCTTTATGCCCAAACACGCGGCGGCGCGCAACGCCTTTATATGCAAGCGATTCTTAACAAACACGAAGGCTTTGCTTGCCTAGCGGCCCAAACGTATGACTGGACACATTAATGTTATTATGTAACACCAATGTTCATAAAAGAAGGGGGCACTCATGAATCGAAACCTTTGTTCATGCACAGCAGCATTTTTGTTATGCCTCGGCTTGTCCGCATGTGATTGGTCGGAGGAAGACACCTACAGCCAAGTCTATGCCGATAGTGGCATCAAGTTTGGCGGGGTGTTTATTCACATCGATCGCCCAGTCACGAACCTTGAGATCACTCACGGCATAGATTCATCGAGTTTTCGTCTCACAATTGCCGAATGCTCGGGGATTTCCATTAGCGGCACTTATGGCCCCTTTGATTTCCTGGGGAACTTTAAATCTCAGCTATCCCATAAAATCGGCGAAGGAGTGTATGAAGGCACCGCACCAGGGAGTTTCATATTTGTGCGCGAGGTGGGACCTCGCAAGGGAACAGTCAACAAAACAACCATCAGCCTCTCGTCTCAAGAAATGAGCTGTGGCCTTCGCTGGTTTCACGAAAATGTAGTGCTGTATCGATAAGGAAAGTTAGCGATCCATAAGCTTGTCGATGGCGCGGCGTTCGGCTTTGGTGGGGCGGCCCGCGCCCGCTTCCCGAAGCGCCGGGGCGGTTTTCGCCTCTTCCTTTTTGGCTTTCACCTGTTCTTCGATGGGCGACAGGTCTTCATAGAGCGCCTGGGCCTCGGGGGCAGGACCCCTGCGTTCGCCGCACGCCAGAACCTTCACCACACGCACATGGGCCGCCTGCGGAAACGTCAGTACATCCCCGGGCTTGATGGTTGCCGATGCTTTTTTGGAGTGTTCGCCATTGATACGCACCTTGTGCGCCTTGCAGATCTTGCTGGCGAGAGAGCGTGTTTTGAAGAAACGGGCGTACCAGAGCCAGAGGTCCAGCCTGATTTTATCGCCCGTTTCACTCATTCTTTAAATCTTACTTCTTTTTCTCAAGGGATTCCTTGAGGCCCGCAAGCGCCGCGAAAGGCGAATCCGGATC
>JABXIS010000073.1 GCA_013372975.1 Alphaproteobacteria bacterium | reverse complement strand
GGCATCATTCTGCAGCCTGAAGCCATTCCTGGCCTGACGATCACTGCAGACTATTACAACATCAAGGTTGAAGGCGCGATCAACGCTCCAACACCTGATGACGTGATTGCTGCTTGTTTCAACAATGCATCAACTGACAACCCAGCATGTTCGCAAATCGGTCGTTCGCCAATCGACGGTGGCCTGTCTGGTGACAACCAAGTTGTTTCCGGCCTGAACCTCTTCACATCGAACGCAGGCAACCTGGCAACAGATGGTATCGACTTCTCCGTATCTTACGGCCACGCCATCTCCGATAGCGTGGATTGGGATACCCGCTTGAGCGGCAACTGGACAAACAGCGCCACGTTCCAAGCACAAACCGGTGTTTCCCTGAACCGTGAGTGTGTTGGTCTCTACAGCGCAAACTGTGCGTCGATCCAGCCTGAATTCACGTTCAACTGGCGTAACACAGTGTCCTTCGACAAGTTCAACGTTTCCCTGAACTGGCGTTACATCAGCGGTAACTCCTATGAACTCAACGACTCCGATACAGCGTTCGTAGGCGTTGCAGACAATCTTACTCGTGAGTTTGACTTTGGTAACACCAAGCCATACCACCTGTTTGACCTGTCGGTTCGTTACCAAGTTATGGAAAATGTATCTGTAACCGGTACTGTGTCCAACCTGTTCGATAAGCACCCACCACTGACGGGTTCCTTCATCGGTGCAACAGGCTTCAACTCCGGTAACACTTACCCATCCACGTACGACACCCTTGGTCGTCGTTTCAACGTGTCCGCACGGATCTCCTTCTAATTCAGAGGGATGAGATAGAAACAACGAAGGCGGGCCTTTTGGCCCGCCTTTTCTTTTGCATTTAGAAGGCTGTAAACAAGACTAGATCAATCCCGCTGACAACTTGAATGGGATACCTGCATTTTTTGCCACTGCCTCAGCCCAGGCATAGACCTTCTCGATCTCGTCAGCATAGAGTGCTTCACCAGCTTTGCGATCGGCCTCTCTTGCCGCGGCATCAAAATCTTCATCATGCTTTGAATGACGCTGGAACACTGGCCCTTCAACAAGGTCTCGCAGCTGTTCACCACCAACATCAAGGCCAAACATCCCGACCAGCGCATGCATTGCTTTGTCAGGGGCAGCCATCAATTCCTTGCTATTCAGCGTCTTGATACGATCCGGGCCAAATTTGACAACCAACTTCTCAAACAAAGCGTGCTGTGCCAGCCAGCCGACAGCTGCAGCCTGAAGGTCAGTCAGGCGCAGATAGTCCTCTCCCTGGAGCCCCAGATCGATCAACCCTTCCTTCATCTGCTTGACCATCAGGTCACGCACCCACAGGCGCCCCCACATCTCCTTGCGCGCGATTGAACCCAGAAAATCCCGGAGCGGCGCATAAAGGAAAACAGCTTTCGAAATGGGCCTCACATGCAACATCAAACCCGCGAGCCCATTCACGACATTGGATGGTTTCACAATGACAGACTCGCCATCCTCAAAGGGGCGGGATAAGCAGGCAAGCACGGCATCCATAACCTGCGCTACCTGCTGCGACTGGGCCCCGCGCATACGCCAACCCGATACATCATTCAATATCTGCGGTTCCTTGAGCCCCATGGAAATGCCGGGCAGGTCAAAGGCCCGCGCGACCAGCGTGGAGCAACTGTAGGCGGAATGGAACACAAAATGGATCGGCGCCCGTGTAGCAGCATTCGCCGCGCCAGCCAAAGGCACAGCCCTCGGATTGGAGGCATCCTTCAGATACTCGTCGGTCAGGAAAACGGCCTCCCTATGGGCATCCCGGTCTGCCCGGATGAAATGCACCTGCCCCGTTTTTTCATCGAACCGGTGTGGCCACCAGTTTGGGTCTTTTGCGATTGTATCCGCCAAAATTTGATACTCCTGTAATTCAGCGCAATCTAACGCAGCCTAACCCAGTCGTCACCGCAGAACGACCTTTCTAATCGTAGGTTTATCTCGGCTCGATGATTGAAGGAAGTTGGCAAGCGCTGAATCTGAACCAAGAAAAACAACCTGAAAATTAAATTTGCATAAAATTACAATCTATAGAAGCATTTAAAGCGGGAGCCGCGATCAGTTTCAAACTGGCGCTACGTGGTCGCCTAACCTTTCAGTGAAAAAACTAAGTGGCCGATATACATCGCACCACAAACCAAGGGAGCTATTTATGACTGACATTTCTCAAGTTTTTCGCCGCACACATCTACGTGTCCTTTTGGTAGGCCTGTCCACACTTGCCCTTCCTGCCACCGCCAATGCAAGCTGCTCCGCAGAATCATACACAGGAACAGTGTGCCTGACAGCCGCGAATTTTTGCCCAAAAGACACTATGGAGGCGAATGGGCAAATACTCTCCATTGCAGAAAACGCTATTCTATTTTCCTTGATTGGGAATAGCTACGGCGGCGACGGGCGGACCAATTTTGCACTACCAGATCTTCGCGGTCGGGTCCCCGTCGGCATTGGTCAGGGCCCCGGCCAAAATCCAATATCCCAAGGCACCATGCGGGGTATGGAAACAGTTACGCAGTCAGTTGATCAGTTGGCGGCTCATTCCCATTCCGCGGTATTCACCCCAACCACCAGCGCGCACGTGTCTGCAGATAGGAAAGAAACTGACACGAAATCTGCCCACCAAGTAGCGCGGACGCCAGACGGGGGAAGCGAAAACGAAACAAGCATCACACCTCATCGTCATCACTATCAGCCCATGACCGGCGGCACGGTTACCATCGGATCTACAGGCGGCAGCATGCCCATGAGCGTTATAAACCCGCAGCTTGGAATGCGTTTTTGCGTTGTCACCAATGGAGAATACCCGGCGCGTAACTGACAGATGCCACCATACGAGGGATCGACATTGGCCAGGTCATTATTGGCCTGGCCAAACAACCATTTGCGTTTCACTCAAAAAAAGGCAAACTGTTCAAAGGGTTGCGGTAGCTATCCGTTCTAGCTACCCAGACAAGGGACTGAGATGCGCGAAAAGGAACTGAGACTGGCGCTTGTGTGTTATGGCGGGGCTTCACTCGCCATCTATATGAATGGCATCTCCAGCGAAATCCTCAAGCTTGTCCGGGCTTCCAAAACCTATCACAGCATCTCGGGCCGCATTGAGCGCGCCGCGACAACCTTTGAAAAAAGCCGCACTGAACGGCCCTATTTTACCGACACCGAAAGCCTATATTTCGAACTCTTTCAGGCGCTTGGGCACAAGCTTGACCTGCGGGTTATTGTTGACGTGATCTCAGGCGCATCGGCGGGCGGCATCAACGGCATCTTCCTGGCACGTGCCCTGGCGCATGATCTGGATTTTGATCCCCTCAGAACCATGTGGCTCAACCTGGGGGACATTGAAGAGCTGATGGAAGAAGACACCATCGCAGACCGCTCCAGTAAATTCTATCTGTACCCTTTCCTGTGGATGTTTGGCTCAAAAGCTTTCGGGGACCAGAAACCAGACCCGGAGACACAGCGTAAGCTTTTCCGTTTTGTGCGCTCGCGCTGGTTCCAGCCCCCCTTTTCCGGCACACGCATGCTGACCTGGATGCTGAATGCCTGCGAAAATATGGGGCACGCCGATACAGAAGACACGCTGATGCCACCGGGGCACCGGCTGGACCTGTTTGTCAGCCTCACCAACTTCTTTGGCCAACCGCGCCACATCAAACTGCATGACCCCGGCGAAGTTTTGGAACACCAACACAGTGTGATCCTGAATTTTGGCTACCGACAAGCGGCCACAGGCGCGATCCAGAGCGATTTTACCGACGGCAACATTCCGGGCCTTGGGTTTGCCGCCCGGGCAACGTCCTCTTTTCCTGGTGCTTTCCCACCCCTCAGACTGCAGGACCTGGAAGAGCGCCTGACCGCCCGCAGGCAGGATTGGCCTCACAGGGACATGTTCCTGACCCGAAACTTCCCAGCCCTTGTTGGCGACATGAGCACGCTGAGCCAGATGTCATTCATTGATGGTGGCGTTACCAACAACAAACCTTTTGGCGCCGCCATTGGTGCGGTGTATGAGCGACCGGCCCACCGCGAGGTGGACCGCCGCATTATCTATGTGGACCCCCTGCCCGACGACCCGGAAACCCTTCTTGAAAGCCAGCGGCACGCCGAACTGCCCGGCTTCTTTCGCACGATCCTGTCATCGCTGGCGGAAATTCCGCGCCGGGAACCCATCTATGAGGACCTGCGCGCCATAGATCGACAAAACAAGAATGCCCGCCGTTTCGAAGCGACCATCCAGTCAGCCGAGGCGGAGGTAAATCGGCTGGTGGATCGTGTACTAAACCTTGACGCAGAACGCCATGTAGATACGGCGATGCTGGCGTCCTGGCGCGAACGTGCCCATGAAGAGGCCCATAAACATACCGGATTCAGCTATTCAAGCTATATGCAATCCAAGACCGTACGCATGCTGGAGCGGCTGTCACAGCTGATGGTGGAAGGCGCGGCCCTGCGTGCTGTCAAACTTTCGGAGACAGACACTTTTGAAGCACTGAGAAAATGGGCGGAACGTAAGGGCCTTTTGTGCCCCGAAGGTGGGGTTGTGGAAATTGTCCCCGAACAAGGCATGCAATATCACGTGAGACGCCTCCGGGAGCTTGATGTTGACTACCGCGTACGCCGCCTCAGGTTTGTGCTGATGAAGCTGAACCGCTTCATGCAGAAGGACAATCAGGCACATCTGGTAGAGCCCGTTAAGAAGATCAAAAAACAGATCTACACCATGCTGGAGGCCTACAGAAATCGCTGGGCAGCTGATCAGTATGACGGTGCCATTTTCGAGCGCCTCGTAACCCAACCCATCGACGATCTGGCCATCACCAGCTTTCTCGACAGTATCGCGGAGAAAATGTCGCTCGAAGATCTGGACTATGACCAGGACGAAACTTTTTCGATGGCACTTTCAGTTCTGCCGCAGAACCAGCTTCGCCTTGCCCTGTTCCGCGCCTATGTGGGTTATGCCTTCTATGATGTGCTGATGCTACCCATGAGCAATTCGGCGGACCTGTTGGAGATTGACGAGATCAGGGTGGCGCGCATCAGCCCGCTGGACTGCGAAACTATGCAGGATGAAAGCGACAAACAACCCCTTCTAGGCACGCAACTTTATAACTTCGGCGCCTTCTTCAGCCGGAAATCCCGTGAGAACGATTATATCTGGGGCCGCCTGCACGCTGCCAACCGTGTGGTTGATTTCATGCTGGACGCCGCGGGCGATGATCCGTTACCTGTTGATTTTGATCTTGAAGGCTTCCGCCGGCGCCTGTTCCTCACCATTTTGAAGACCGAAAAGTCCCACATGGAGGAAAGCAGCGCCCTGATTGAGAAGCTGATCAAACGGTTTGAGGGATAAACAATGAAATCAGCCACCTTGCTTCTGGCAGCCAGCCTGTTTCTGGGCGCCTGCGATCGCCCATCCGGGGACAATACCCGCACCCTGCCCGCCCCGCGTGATGGCGTGGTGACAGACCGTTTCGCCCATATGGCGCTGAGCTGCATTCACCGGGAATATCCGAACAAAATCAGCCATGTGATGAACTCAGGCGCCGACGTGGGCGCGCCGCACGAGCTGACGCCCGCCTTCTATGGCTGTTTTGACTGGCATTCATCCGTGCATGGCCACTGGCTATTGGTGCGCCTGCTGAAGCAGGAAACAGACAGCCCCTTCGGGCAGGTGACCTATGAGGCGCTGAGCGAAAGCTTCACCGAAGAAAATATCAAAGGCGAGGTGGCCTATTTCACCGCCGAAGGCCGCAAATCATTCGAACGGCCCTACGGCATCGCCTGGTATCTGCAACTGGTGACGGAACTCGAGGAAAGCGATAACCCGCTGTTGAAAACATGGCGCAAAACCCTGCGCCCCTTGGAAGACGCGATTGTTGAGAAGGTGACCGACTGGCTGCCCAAGCTGGCCTACCCCGTGCGCCTTGGCACCCATAACCAGACCGCCTTCGCATTCGGCCTGATGCTGGACTATGCCCGCACGGTGGGGAACACGGAATTTGAAGCATTACTCACCTCAAAGGTGATGCAGTTCCACGCAGGCGATTTCAATTGCCCGATCGGGTATGAACCGTCGGGCGAAGATTTCCTTTCCCCTTGCCTGATGGAGGCAGACCTGATGCGCCGGGTGATGCCTCAGGCGGAATTCACCGAATGGCTGATGAAGTTCCTGCCCGCCATCCCGCTCAATGGTCGTGCCAACTGGCTGATGCCCGCTGTGGTGCATGACGCCACAGACGGCAAACTGGTGCATCTTGACGGCGTGAACCTTTCCCGCGCCTGGGCACTTGAAGGCATTGCCTCAGCCCTCAAGGATGACGATCCGCGCAAGGATTCCATCCTCGCTGCCGCAGCCGTGCATAAGGAAGCAGGCATCGCCGCGGTGAATGACGAGCATTATGCCGGCAGCCACTGGCTTGCCAGCTTCGCGACGTATCTTGAGACGAAGCGGGGCATCGGAGAGACTAATTAATTGAACTATTCGTCAGCAGTGGGCAACACGCCCCACAGAAGGAATGCGTCCTCCTCTGTGCTGCCTGTTGCATCGATGAAGGCTTTAAAGTCAAAATCTTCATAACGCCGCTGAAGTTCAGTCAACAGATGGTTCACACCTTCCGTCTCGCCGGGGAAAGAAAGAATCTTCTGTTCAGACATCGACGCAAAGCACCAGAAAAAGTCCTGTGCAATTGGACCTCCGGCATTTGTAATAACAAAAATGCCGGAAATACTTTCCCATGCCAGCTCTGAGGTTTCACTTCCTTTGAAGTCGGTCCTTAGGTGGGTGGGATCAAATTCCACTTTGACAGCAGCAGCGCTCAGGCCGGTAAGCTGGGAGGGTTTCGCAAACAGTGTTTTGAAGAAATCCAGCAGTCCCACTACCGTCTCCCAAAAAGTTTTTCGATGTCCGAAAGCTTCAGCTCCACATAGGTGGGGCGGCCATGGTTGCATTGGCCTGAATGCGGCGTGGCTTCCATCTCGCGCAACAGCGCGTTCATCTCATCCACCGTTAGCCTGCGGCCCGCGCGCACGCTGCCGTGGCAGGCCATGGTGCCGCAGACTTCTTCAAGCCGCTCCTTGAGCGAGAGGGCTTCATCCAGTTCTGTCAGTTCGTCTGCCAGATCGCGCACAAGGCCCGGCACATCCAGCTTACCGAGCATCGCTGGCACTTCGCGCACCATCACAGCGCCCTCGCCAAAGGGTTCGATCACAAGGCCCAGGGCTTCAAGTTCGTCCACCCGTTTGAGCAGACGTTCGGCCGGGCCATCTTCCAGCTCCACCACTTCAGGCAGCAGCAGGCTTTGCTTGGCCACGCCGGTGGCGGCGATCTGTTTTTTCATGCGTTCATACACCAGCCGTTCGTGGGCGGCATGCTGGTCCACAATCACGATGCCGTCTGTTGTTTGGCTGACGATATAGGTGGCATGCACCTGGCCCCGCGCGGTGCCAAGAGGGAAATCCTCGGGTGCCCGCTGGGGCGGCAGCTCGGCCACGCCGGGGCCAGAACCATAGGGTGCCTGTTCGTCCACCGGCCTTGCACTTGGGGCGGCGATATCACCCGTGCGGTCAAGCGCTAGCTGGCTGTCTTCCCCAAAGCCGCCATACTGGTTGGATTGGGGCGCATACATTTGTTCCGCTGCCTCGCGGAAACCCTGCGGCAAGGTTGGGCGCTCGCCCATGCCCCGGTTCCACGGCAGCGATGACGATATCCCCTCATGCGGCCGCATGGCGCCAAGGGCCGCACCTGCAACAGTGGTGGACGCCCGGTGCCCGGCCGCCGCCAGCGCGTGCCTGAGAGCGGAAACAATCAACCCGCGCACCAGCCCCGCGTCCTTGAAGCGCACCTCGGCCTTCGCCGGGTGCACATTTACATCCACAAAGCTTGAGGGCACATCAAGGAACAGCGCCAAAATGGGGTGTCTGTCCCGCGCCAGATAATCCTGATAGGCTCCGCGCACCGCCCCGTTCAGAAGCTTGTCTTTCACCGGGCGGCCATTCACAAACAGATACTGGTGCTGGGCATTACCGCGCGAATAGGTGGGCAGCCCGGCAAAGCCAGAGAGCCGGAGGCCTTCTCGCTCAGCATCAATTTCAAGCGCGTTTTCACGGAACTCCTTGCCGAGGATCGCACCCAAACGTTCAAGCCGCGCATCCCCCGTGAGGGTGGCCACCTGCGGGGCGCGAAAGGTGGTGCGCTCCCCGTCCGATAATGTGAAAGCCACTTCAGGATGCGCCATGGCAAGGCGCTTGATCACATCGCCCGCCTGAGAGTATTCCGTGCGTGCAGTTTTCATGAACTTGAGGCGCGCAGGCGTGGCATAAAACAAATCCCGCACTTCAATGCGCGTGCCAGATGTAAGCGCTGCCGGTTCCACCTCATGCTTGTGGCCGCCTTCAACGCGCACAGCCCAGGCCTCATCTGATCCTGACGCCTTCGAGGTAACAGCAAGGCGCGCCACCGCACCAATGGATGCCAAGGCCTCGCCCCGGAACCCGAGGGAGCCGATATTCACCAGATCATCATCTGTAAGTTTTGAAGTGGCATGACGTTCTACCGCCAGCGAAAGTTCGTCTGCATCCATGCCGCAGCCATCATCCAGAACCTGGATCAGTTCCTTGCCACCATCGCGCATCACCACATCCACGCGGGTGGCACCTGCATCAACTGAATTTTCCACCAGTTCCTTCACGGCACTGGCGGGGCGCTCAACAACTTCACCGGCAGCAATACGGTTGATTGTGCGTTCGGAAAGAAGATGAATGATGCCTGCTTTTTTCGGCAGGTCGTGTCTGTTCTGGCTGGTCATGGCGGCAACCTAACAGGCTTTTTTGCACCATGGAAGAAAGATCAGAAGGCAGGGAGATATTGGTGGGCACCGCCCACCGGAGGGGATATCTAGGGGTCAGGGATCGGCACGGCGAAACACATATTGAGGTGTTTCTTTTTACCCCGCTTCTCTTTCTGCATGATGGCCGCGCCCATGGCGTAATCGGTGCGCAGCCGATCAAACACCCGCGCTTCAAACACCACGCGGGCGGCGGCACTCATATGCCCCAGATCACCGCGAGTGAGGCCCTCGTCGGCCATCAGGCCGCGCTTGGCCACCAAATATGATTCTGTCTCCAGGGCATGCATTGCCCACCCCACCACGCCGAACTCGGCAATTCCATCCGGTTGGTGGGCAATAATGCGTGCTTCATCGGTCCCCTCAATGTGTTCGAGGATCGCCTGGAAGCTTGGTGCGGCAACGCCCTCCCCACAAGGGGTGCCACTTTCTTCATTTATTTCAGTATGTTGCGTCATAGCTTCTGATCCTGATACCTGCATCCCGCTATCCTTGGTACGCAACCGGCACCGAATCTTTTTGCAACCTTCATGCCTATCAGAATGACAATTTCAAATTTATATTTAACCAAATGGTTGACAATTGAAATCACATCAATATATTTAACCACATGGTTAAGCAATTATCAGAACGGCTAGACGCCACTTTTGCTGCTCTCGCGGATCCCACGCGGCGCGGCATGCTCGCCACCCTCGCGCACGGCGAGGCCACGGTCAGTGACCTTGCGGCACCTTATGAGATGTCGCTCGCCGCCGCCTCCAAACATGTGAAGAAGCTGGAAAATGCGGGACTTGTATCACGCGAGGTAAAAGGCCGAACCCATATTTGCCGGCTGGATGCCACGGTGCTGAGGGAAGCGCATGAATGGACGGAACGCTATCAGAAATTCTGGGCAGGCCGCCTTGATGCTCTTGAAGCTGCATTGAAGACAGCCTCGCTGGAAAAGAAACTGGAGAATTTGGATAATGAATGAGTTTGCCACCCTTTTGGAACCCGGCACCGTGCGCCTTGAACGTATGCTGCCCGCCAGCATCGATACGGTTTGGCTTTATCTGACAGATAGCGAAAAACGCGGGACTTGGCTTGGCCGGGGCGAAATGGAATTGCACCTAGGCGGCAAGGTAGAACATTTGTTCGACCATGCCACCCTGTCCGCCACGCCAGAAGACGTGCCTGAAAAATATAAAAAATATGATTGCACCACAGAACTCTTGGGCACCATTACAGCGATCGATCCGCCCCGCCTGTTGGCCTACACCTGGAACGAAGGCGAGGCCCCCGATTCCGAAGTGATGTTCGAACTGGAACCGAAGGGCGACATGACGCTTCTGACGATCACCCACCGCAAGCTTCCAAATCGCGAAACCATCATTGGCGTGTCTGCCGGCTGGCATGTACATGTGGGTATTATGATCCAGGTGTTGGAAGGCAAAAACCCGCCGCCTTTCTGGGGTGCTTTCATGCCCATGGAAGCGGAATATGAGAAACGCCTGCCTTAAGACGTTTCTCACACTTGCTATTCAGCTTTCTCTATTTTTGCGCCGGTGTGATCAAATTCTGTGACCACAGGCGCACCCCCTTCCCCATAGACGAAACGGCGGACGGCAACACCTTCTGTGCGCAACGCACCATCCGAGGCATAGAAACGCTGTTCCGTGCGCCTGTTCCTGCCATCATATGCGCTTTCCACTTTTGCAAAGCCGGCGTCAGGATCAATAACCAGTTCACCATCAACCCCAAACGTGGCGCTTGAGGTTACATTACGGTGGGCATCTACCCCCATTTGGCGGGCACAGATAATGCCACCCGAGCAGAATTGTTCTCCAGCTGCGGTTTCATAGCGTTCGTGAAGCACACGGAACCTGCCAAGTGCTCGGTCTTCCCATTCAAATTCATAAATCCAGCGTGCATAGCCAGGGTCAACAGCCGTAGCCGCACGGTCAACCAGATCGCCCGCCGCATTTCTGAATTCCCAACCATTTTCGCTGCCAAGGGCATCGAATATTAGTCGCATTTCGGCAAAACCGGCCTCGGGGTGATTGATCACCTCACTTGTCTCCGGGTCAATCTGCAGAATTTGATACAAATACCCAAACTCGTTGCGAGTAATGACCGAGGTTTCGAACGGCAAATAACTGAAAATTACGTTGGGCGATCCGTCGGCCTTGAACTGGGTTTGGATAAACCCGCGCGGGTCACTGTGGTCTGCCCGGAATTCGAAGCTTTCGGTCCCTGCGGTGACGCGCTCACCATCCAGGCCATACATATGAAGTGTCACAACATCACCTACACGGGTATAAACCTCACGTTGGATATTTTGCGATCTGTAATAGTGCCGCCACATAGGTGTGGGCGCGCCATCCTCAGCAAAATACTCCCGAATGCGTTTATTGCCCGTGTAGCTGTAGCGGACCTCGTGGGTCTGGAAATAGGCCTTGCTGGAAGGGCGCCCGCGCGAGAAATATTTGATGCTGCTGAACCGCCCCTCGGGGTCATAGGCCACGCGGTAATGGTCTATTCGGGCTGCTTTGTCGGCATCAATCTCACCTTTTGGAATATATTCCATCATGGGTGTAATAACCCCGGCCATACCCGCGAAATATCGCACTTCCGCATCTGCCCACGCTGAAGGCGCCAGCGCAAACAAAAGAAATGACAAGAAACTTGCCTTCATTCTATCCTCCAATCCTTATGTTATTGGCTGGCTGGCAGTACCAATACCAGCCCCGGCATGATAGGAAGCGTGAACTGATTTCCTGATCGACCTGAAACACGAAACAGAACTATTTGTAGCCGGAAACCCGGCCAAAACAGGATGCACAAAGTGACAATCGGACTTCTCCCGCCAGCCCTTGCCCTTTTGATCGCAGTATCCGCCCTTCTGTTGTTCGCCTATGCACGACGGGGAAAGGCATCCTTTGCAGTGCAATTTGTCTTTGCTGTCTTTGCCGCAAACTATGCCGTGTTTGCCTGGTCATATGGAAACGCCACGCCGCTGAATGGCCTTGCCATACTGCTATTTGGTGGGCTTGAGGGCCCTGCCATCTGGTGGTTGGTGCGAACAAAAAGCAGCGATCATACCGGACGTCCTCACTGGAAACATCTGGGTGGCGCTGCTGCCTTGCTCATTGCCGCCGCTGTCACACCCTATACAAATTGGGGCTGGATCTATGCCGTCATGTCGGCAATACGGCTGATATATGTTTTGGCTGCCCTGTCCCTCATTCTGACACACCACAGGGCTGGGAAAAATGGGGCATGGCTCGCCTGGGCGAGCCTGCTTGCAATGGCCACAGCAGGCCTCTCCCTTCTGAAGGTCACGGCCTTTTCGGTCTATGTCCTCGACAATAGCTGGCATGCGCCGCTGTGGCTTATCATCATGAAATCCATTGGCATCAGCATTGTCACGCTGACTCTGCTTTGGTGGGCCCTAGTGAAACCAGAGGTGTTTTTAGGCCGCCAGCCACGCCCACCAAAACGCGACGCAACCGCCGACGACAGGCAGCTCTATGATGTCTTTGCTGCATTCATGGAAAAAGAACAGGCCTATCTTCAGGAAGACCTCAAGATCTCGGACGTGGCAGATGCATTGGCGGCGCTACCGAGGGAAGTGTCAGAAGCGATCAACCGGTCGTCAGGCAACAGCTTCAAGGGCGAAATACGGCGATACCGTATCCAGCATGCCTGTAACCTGCTGGTAGCAGAACCGGGCGCCAGCGTGATCGACATTGCTCACCGATCGGGCTTCGCCACCAAGTCTGTCTTCAATACAGCGTTCAAAACAGAAACCGGCACCTCACCTTCAGCTTATCGCAAAGGGAAGATAGCACCGCCAGCGCAATAAAAAAGGCCGCGAAAACCGCAGCCTTTGATCATTCTATTGTCTGCCAAACCTAGCGGCTGGAAGACACGCGCTCAATAGAGATATTGTCGCTGCTGTACTGGCGCTCTTCCGCCTCCAGAATTTCCGCAAGCAGCAGCGTTTTCTTCACTACAGCCAGATCTTTCTGGCCCGCATTTGAGCGAACATCAGCATCGCTGAAGGCGAGGCGGGAAAGAAGCTCACGCTCGGAAACACTTTTTGGCTTCGAACGCTTGATATCCTCATCCGGGAACAGGGCTTCGTAAGCCTGCTGGCCAGGATCAATTGTCTGCGCATTTGGAACACCCGGACGCGGCGGCGCCAGATCAGCTTCAGGCGGCACCACCAGTGGCGCGCGGCTCACAACCTCAAATTCGTCAGGGCTCATCTTGCCGCCCCCACAGGCGGTCAAGGTAAGCGCCGCAGCACCAATAAACAGAACAGACTTGAGATTCATGAACTCTCTCCTTCGTGGCTGGCCGAACCTTCGCCAGCCTTTGAGGCATTTTTAGGGCCTTTCTCGCCGCCCCGCAACCCATCAATCAGCAAAAGCGCCACACCAATGGTGATTGCACTGTCTGCCACATTGAAAACATAGAAATTATAGCCCGCATAATGGAAATGCAGGAAATCCACCACCGCGCCATGGATGAAACGGTCGATGATATTGCCGATAGCCCCCCCAAGAATCATCGCAAGGCCCCAGCCTTCGATCTTCTTGGGCGTATCATGCAACCATTTGGTAACCCAGACGCTGATCACGGCGGTGAGCACGATGATACCCCACTTCCCCAGCGAATCGCCAAGCGGGATACCCATGGAGATGCCATAGTTCCAAACCATGCTCAGGCTGAAGAAAGGCAGTATCTCAACACTGCCTTTTTCTGGCAGGTTGAAGATGTTCAGGATCCACCATTTGGAAAGCTGGTCGGCCGCGAGCAACCCCGCGGCCCCAATGAGCCCGTTTTTGAAATATGGGCCTGCCATGCTGCGCCTATTCTGCCGCCTGTGCGTCAATCGCCGTAACGGCATCGGCACAACGATTACAGAGTTCACCATGGGCAGCGACTTCCTCGGACACCACCCAACAGCGTTCACACTTCTCGCCGCTTGCAAGCGCCGTTACCACGGCAACACCTTTCACATCATCGAGTGTGAAGGCCCCTTCAGGCGCATCTGCTTCAACGACCTTGGCGGAAGAAGTGATCATCAGCTCGGCCACGTCAAGGCCCGCCAACGCATCAACATAGGCGTGATCAGCCACATAAACAGCCACATCCGCCTGCAGGCTTGAACCGATGCGTTTTTCGCGGCGATCAAGTTCCAGCGCACCGGTGACCACACGGCGCAGACGACGGATCATGGTCCATTTTTCTGCAAGCGCTTCATTCTTCCAACCCGCTGGTGTTTCCATCCATGCCTGGCGGTGAACGCTTTCAGCCGTCTCACCGAAACGAGACAACCAAACCTCTTCCGCCGTAAAGGCAAGAATTGGCGCGAACCAGGTCGTCAGGCGCATGAACACTTCATCAAGCACAGTACGTACTGCCCGGCGGCGGTTGCCCGCAGCGCTATCGCAATAAAGGGCATCCTTGCGGATATCGAAATAGAAGCTTGAGAGTTCCACGATGCAGAACTGGTAAAGCGCCTGGAAGATCGGGTTATAGTCAAACGTGTTGGCCTTTTCCCGGATCAGTTCGTCCAGTTCAGCCAGGCGGTGCAGGATATAACGCTCCAACTCGGGCATCTCGGCCGCTGGCAGACGCTCTTCTACGGTGAAACCATCAAGGTTACCAAGAAGGTAGCGCATGGTGTTGCGGATCTTCCTGTAGGCATCAACCTGCCCCTGGATGATCTGGTCACCGATACGGACATCTTCCATATAGTTCACAGACACCACCCAAAGGCGCAGGATATCAGCGCCATACTGCTGGATGATCTTTTGGGGCGCCACGGTGTTGCCCAAAGACTTTGACATCTTGCGGCCTTCGCCGTCCATGGTGAAACCGTGGGTCAGCACATTCTTGTACGGGGCATGCCCGCGTGTGCCGCAGCTTTCCAGAAGGCTGGACTGGAACCAGCCGCGGTGCTGGTCAGAGCCTTCCAGATACAGATCGGCAGGCGACTGCAGGTCTTCACGGCCTTCACAAACAAAGGCGTGCGTACAGCCACTATCAAACCACACGTCGAGAATATCGTGCACCTGTTCAAAATCATCGGCGTCATATTTGTCGCCCAGGAATTCCTGTGCGGAAACGGCAACCCATGCATCGGCACCACCGTCCTTGACGGCGGCAACAATACGAGCGTTCACATCTGCATCCTGCAGCACGTCGCCTGTGGCCTTGTTCACAAACACGGTGATTGGCACACCCCAGGCGCGCTGGCGAGAGATCACCCAATCCGGGCGGTCAGCAACCATGGCATTGATCCGGTTCTTGGATACCGCTGGGAACCAGTTGGTATCCTCAATGCCTTGCAGCGCTTTTGCGCGAAGGCCGGTTTTTTCCATGGAGATGAACCATTGTGGTGTGTTGCGGAAGATCAGGGGCGCTTTCGAACGCCAGCTATGAGGATAGCTGTGCGTCAGCTTGCCCTGGCTCATCAGCGCCTCGGCACCTGTGAGCAGTTCACAGATGGTATCAGCCACTTTGTATACATGTTGACCGGCAACCAGCGGCACATGCTCGTAATAGCAACCGCTTTCATCCACTGTGAAAGGCACCTCAATGCCAAACTTTACGTGGCCAACCTGATAATCGTCATCGCCGTGGCCAGGCGCCGTGTGAACGAAGCCCGTACCGGCATCTGTAGTGACGTGATCGCCCGGCAGCATTGGCACATCAAAATCATACCCCTGGCCACGCCATGGGTGGGCCAGAAGGCCACCTTCAAGATCAGCACCCTTGAGGTGGCTGATCACGAGATAATTCTCAACACGCGCGCGCTTCACGAACTCAACAGCCAAAGCGTCGGCAACGACCATACGATCACCTACCTTCACCGTGGCGTCTTCACCTGCCTCAGTAACCTCGATCACCATATAGTCGATGTCCGGGCCGTAACAAACGGCACGGTTTGCCGGGATTGTCCAAGGTGTGGTTGTCCAGATTACAACACGCGCACCTTCAACGTCTTCGTGCGGTACTTTCACCCAAGGGAAAGCCACGTCGATCTGAACACTGGTGTGATCGTGATATTCAACCTCTGCCTCGGCAAGGGCCGTCTTCTCAACCGGAGACCACATCACGGGCTTGGAACCGCGATACAGCGCACCGGAGGTCGAAAATTTCAGAAGCTCTTCAACGATTTGTGCTTCTGCATCAAAATCCATCGTGAGGTAAGGTTTTTCCCAATCACCAAAGATACCAAGGCGTTTGAATTCTTCCCGCTGTACACCGATCCACTCATCGGCGAACGTACGGCATTCCTTGCGGAATTCCACTGGGTCCACATCGTCCTTGTTTTTCTTCTTCTTGCGGTATTTTTCCTCGATCTTCCATTCGATCGGCAAGCCATGACAGTCCCAGCCCGGCACATAAGGCGCGTCCTTGCCCTGCATCTGCTGCGACTTCACGATCACATCCTTCAGGATCTTGTTCATCGCGTGCCCGATGTGGATGTTGCCGTTAGCGTATGGGGGGCCATCATGCAGCACGAACTTGTCGCGGCCTTTTGCATCAGCCCGAAGTTGTGTGTAGATGGCATCCTTTTCCCAGCGCTTCAGAAACTCTGGCTCGCGCTGCGGCAGGCCCGCGCGCATGGGGAAATCGGTTTTAGGCAGAAATACTGTATCGCGGTAATCGCGTTTTTGATCGTTGTCGGCAGACATGACTGATTGTCTCGCTCTCTACTGGCGGGCCGGAGAAATATGCCGTGCCCCTATGAATTCTGGAAAATGCGTAAACTTGAAACCCCGGTCGCTAGTCTATTAGCGCCGGGCCAGTAATTCGAATAATAATGCCAGCAAGGCGCTGACGAACTTTCAAGTTGGATAACATGGCGGCACTTTTAACAATCTTGCCTGCCGCTGTCGAGCGGAAAGGCGCCCTACCCGAGGCCTTTGAATACCTTTTGCTGGTTGGCCACAGGAAACAGGCCGTGCTGCTTTTTGCGCCGCTCAGCTGCAGTATACTCATTGGTGTTTACCCGCCGGTCCGGCCCATAATAGCCTGTCACGCGAATGAAGGGTTTGGGCTTCAACAAAATGTCGTCCAGGTTTTTCACAAGGCTGGCAGTAGTAAACGGCATTACAACCATCTTGTTAACGCCTGCATTGCGCGCTTCTGTAACCGTTTTCTGGCTTGGTTCTTTCATTGCATAAATGATCGGCGCCACAGAAACGGGGCTGTTTGTCATGCGAATATATCGAACGAAATCAATACCACCCAGATCCGGGAATGTATCTTCCACAAGCAGCAGGTTGAACTGATGCGAGTTCATCTGCTGCATGGCTTCACGGTTGTTTTCAACCACGATGAAAGTCGCGGCGCCCTGCTCCTTGAAAACAGCTCGCGCCCCGATTGCCGCCTGCCCGTTGGCCATTGCGATCAACACTCTAAGATCGGATTTCTGCCCTAACGACACAGGCGCTCTCCCAAACATGGATCATTTTCCGGTTCGAAAGTTCGTTATAGGGGCTGGGGCATGAAAAACAAGGATCGGTGGCACAGGCCGATCAATTTTCTCCGCCCGTGAGAATTTTCAGCTGGGCCGCTCTGTCGATCACCTCAGGTTGGTTTTTGCGGCGATCAACACCACCCGGTGGCGGCGCTACTCGCAAACGGCGGTCCGGTCCATTATAGCTGGTGTCCTGTATAATGACCCGCGCATCTTCGGCCGCGGCCTGCATGGCCTTCATCAAAGAAGCCCCTGAAAAAGGCATGACTGCGATCTTGGTTGCGCCAGCATCCCTGGCGGCAATCACCTTCTTCTGGTTCGGTTCATGGATACCAAATACGATTGGCGCGACAGCCATCGGAGAGTTTGTCAGCCTGAGAAACCGACAAAAATCGATCCCTCCCAGGTCGGGGAAATTCTCGTCAATCACGATCATATTATAGGAATGTGTGAGCATCTGATCCACCGCATCCCTGTTATTGCTGGCTGCAAAAACACTGATCCGGTTGCGCAACAGAATATCTTTGAGGCTTGCCGAAGCCTGCTCGTTCCCAAGCGCCAGCATAACATGAAGATTGTCAACAATACGTGGCGTCCCGGTAATTACCTGTCTCCCAATCGATACCATCTGCAACCTCAAGCCTAGAGGCGGACCCTTAACAGCCGGTTAAGCAAAAAGGGCGACCTTGCTGGCCGCCCTCTGTCCTAATCTGCAGACTTTGCCTCCACACGTTTCTTCGCACCCCTCCGACGCTTGAGCAAATTGAGCATCTCGACACCAAGTGAATAGGCCATGGCGAAATAGATATATCCCTTCGGCACATGGAAGCCGAGACCTTCAGCCACAAGGAAGACACCAATCAACATGATAAAGCTGAGCGCCAGAATTTTCAGCGTCGGGAATTTCTCAATGAAGGCTGCAATATAACCACTTGAGAACATCATCACGAGCATTGCAATGGTCATGGCAGCAATGATCACCGGGATAACATCCGTCATGCCCACTGCCGTCATAACGGAATCGAAACTAAATACGATATCGATGAAAACCACCTGCAGGATCACAGCTGCCATGCCACCGGAGACAGCCTTGATTTCTTCCTTGTGGTCGCCTGTAACTTCATCATGGATACTGTTGGTACCCTTATAAAGAAGGAAACCGCCGCCAAGCAGCATCAGAATATCCTTGCCTGAAAGCTCGTGGCCAAACAGGGTTATCCAAGGCGTTTGCAAGCTGATGATCCACGCAACCCCAAGCAGCAACAAAATTCGCATAACAAGGGCCAATGTCAGCCCAATCATGCGTGCTTTCTTGCGCTGCCCTTCAGGCAAGTGCCCGACAAGCAGGGCAATGAAGACAACATTGTCGATACCCAGAATGATTTCGAGGGAGGTCAAGGTCAGAAAGCTGACCCAGACGTGATAATCCAACAAAAGTTCCATGATGCTCCCCAAATACGTATATCTCTATTTGGTGGGTGACTGTAGGCATTCAACCGCCCATGGCAATAGAGAAATTACCGCTTTAGTTCGCGGTGTCCCGATCCAGCAAGACCCCTGCCCGCCGCAAACCAGCTATCAAGGCTTCTTTGTTAGCATGGGGGTAGGGCTGAAGATGCCTGTCAACGATTGCGCGCAATGTGCCATTTTGCCCAATCAGCTGCATCCCTTTTGCAAACAAGGCATTGGCACGCTTGCCATTAGGTGACTTCACGAACAGAACATGGCTTGTTCCGCCCTCGGCGTCAGGATCATGTACCACCTTTATCCGGACGCGCACGGCTTCCGGATCAGTGGCTTCACCCATTATTGCCTGCAACGCATACCATGCTGAGAGGGTGGGAACATCGACAAAGTCCGCCCGCCCCGCGAGCATCAGCTCAAAACAGAAGCGAAGCCGGGGTGGCTGAACAACCTGTAGCGCACCGCTTTCAAGCAACGGTAATGCAAAGGAAGGCATCGTCCAGCCAAGCGGCTTACATAGAACGGTTTGCTTGCCTTGATCGGCGCGGGTCTGGATATCTGCGGCGCCGGTGAAATCATCCAGTCTGGTAAAGAAAATGGCTTCACTGTAAAACACAGGGGCCGATACGATGAAATTTTCGCGCCGTTCAGGTGTCAGGGCCCAGGTAAAGCTTCCCGTGGCCCGGCCTTCTTCCAATTCGCGCGTGATCCTTTTCCAAGGCATCACCCTTATCTTCAGCTCTGCACCTGCCGCCGTGAATGCAGCCTGTATAATTTCAGTATGCAGCCCGCCACCAGGCAAGGTGTCATCGATATAGGGCGGATAATCCATATTGGTGAGAAGCTCAACAACATCACCCGCTCGTGCCTGCCACGCCCCTGCAAACAGGGTCGCAGCAACAAAAAGTAGCAGGCGGAAATACCGCGGATGGAACCTCTTCGTCATAGAGTCTCATTTGCATAAATGCAGAATTCGTGGTGCTCCAATTGTTTGGGCAGCTTGGCACAAATGCAAATCATATTTTGGAAAGCGGGTTAACGGGCTCGGATATGCGGCTCGGGAAACAGGGTGAGATATCTGTCAAGTGTTGGTGCGCCAAGCCTGTTGCGCGCATTCTCGGGCTCTGCAAGAACAATGCGCGCCACTCTACAATCGCGGGCGATTTGCTCCTTCAATGCTTCGAAGCCATCAAATTTCTGCTCTGGCCTCAGGAAAGCAACAAGCTCTACCCGCAAATGTTTATCGTAGAGGTCACCATCAAAATCGAACAGATGCGCTTCCAACAGAATGTCACGTTTGTCAAAAGTTGGGCGACGACCAATGTTTGCTACACCATTGATGGGTGCTTCGCCGTCATCCAGATGCACCCTTACGGCATATACACCCAGCTTGGGCTGCAGGCTTTCGCCCAGTTCTACATTGGCGGTTGGGAACCCGATGGTACGGCCCCGCTGGTCTCCCTTTGTGACTCGGCCATTGATGGACCACCAATGGCCCAAAAGCGCCGCAGCCTTGCGGGCTTCGCCTGCCTGCAAAGCCTGACGCACAAGCGTGGAACTATAGATTTCTCCAGCATACCCTTCGAGCCCAACAGTTACCGGCTTGATCACACTGAGGCCAAAACCTTCCATCTCACCCATCCAGGCCAGCACATCAGTGCCGCCACCCCGGCCCTTGCCGAACCGGTAGTCATAGCCCACGAAAACATGTTTGGTATCCAGCCCGTCGAGCAGAATTTGCGACACAAATTCCTGCGCAGGCATGGACGCAAGATCCTTGTCAAAAGGCAGCACCAGAAGCTGATCTACACCAAACTGTTCCAGTAGCTGCGCCCTTTCACGAAAAGGTGTAAGGCGGAAAGGTGGTGCTTTGGGTGCGAAGAAACTGACAGGATGAGGCTCAGTAACCACAACTGTCAGGCCAAGGTTCATGGCACGAGCAAGCCGCCCAGCCTCGCCGATCACCACCTGGTGGCCACGATGAAAACCATCGAAATTACCAAGGGCTACCACGTTGCCGCGATAGGCGTTTTTCACTTCGCTGATATGCCTGAGCAGGCGCATAGGCCAACCCGTTCCTTCTCTCGTTCTGGTTTTCGGGCCTGCTTACGAGGCCCTTGGCTGGCTCGGGACATACACCAATGCTTCGCCTTCCACCACCATTTTATCCCCTACCATACAGCAGGTTCTGTAGGAAACCCGGTTCTTTTCACACCCGACCACTTCAACGATCGCTTCAACCGTGGCACCGATCTTCACTGGGGCGAGGAACCGCATGCTTTGGCTCATGAACACGGCACCGATGCCCGGAAGTCGTGTGCCAAGCACAGCTGAAATGAAACTGCTCGTCAGCGCACCATGCGCAATACGCTCCCCGAAGCGGGTAGTGGCGGCATAGTCTGCGTCCAGATGCAACGGATTAACATCGCCAGAGATTTCAGCAAACGTTTCAATCATTTCTGCCGTCACCAATTTGGTGATCGACTCGCGCTGGCCCACATGAATATCCTCGAAAAATATCTGGTTAACCATAAAAGACCGTGCTCCCTGCTCGAAATCCGCAAAATATAGCTTTGTTTGCGGCAAACGCTGACTTTTTGTCCAGCTTTTCTTGCACTTAAGGGGACAATCAGGCCATGATATTGCAATGGAGTGTGGAGTTAACATTTGAATCTTAGTTTTCTTTGGGTTAACCAATTCTTCATGCAATCGGGGCTAGTGTCCCGATTAGGGAATTTAGCGGTGTCCCTGTTGGCGCCGGTGGTACGAAATCATAATATTGAGGAATTATCATGGCCGTTGATTTGGGTATGCCGATCCTGATCGTCGACGACTACAAAACAATGTTGCGGATTGTTCGCAACCTTCTGAAACAATTGGGCTTCAACAATGTTGATGAGGCAACGGACGGCGCAATGGCGCTGGAGAAAGCTCGTGCCAAGCAATATGGCCTGATTATTTCAGACTGGAACATGGAACCAATGACCGGTTACGAGCTTCTCAAAGAAGTTCGGGCAGATAACCAGCTTAAGGCCACGCCTTTCATCATGGTGACTGCAGAATCCAAAACCGACAACGTGATCGCTGCCAAAAAGGCTGGCGTGAACAACTATATTGTGAAGCCGTTTAACGCAGCGACACTGAAAACCAAATTGGTTGCCGTTCTCGGAGATTTCTAATGACGTCCGAAAAGCTTCCAAAGCAGATTGAGCTCCTTGTAGACAGCCTGCGGAAGCAAGACACAACACAATTGTCTTTAACCGACGTGGCCTCGGTAACCGAGGTGCTGATCGGCACAATGTCGGTTTTCTTCAAGTCAATTGATACATCAATCTACCGTGAATGCCGGGCGTTGAGTGACTATATCACCAATGCCCGTAAGGAAATTGCGTCGCTGCAGCCAGGTGATCTGGAAAGCGCCCGCATCCCGCGTGCCGGCCTTGAACTGGACGCCATTGTTCAGCAGACGGAAGAAGCGACCAACACGATCATGGAAGCTGCCGAAGAGATCATGGCACTTGATCCCTCTGATACGGACAACTATGTGGCCACAAGCCAGGATGCCGTTATGCGCATCTTTGAGGCCTGCTCCTTCCAGGACATTACTGGCCAGCGTATTTCCAAGGTTGTTGAAACGCTTTCGCACATCGAACAACGGGTTATGGAACTTCGTGATCTGCTCGGAGTAACTGATCAGGATATTGAAGAAGCCAAAGAGGCGGCAGGCCCAATTCCGGAAGACAAATCACTTCTTTCCGGCCCTGCCCTTGAGGGTGAAGGCATCAACCAATCTGAAGTGGATGCCCTTTTGGGTGGTGACGCTGCAGCAACGGCTGCGGAACCCGCGCCTGCACCAGAGCCTGCACCTGCGCCTGAGCCAGAACCTGCACCCGAACCAGAGCCAGCGCCGATGCCTGAGGCTGTCAATCCAAAGCAATTGGACAATATGTTCGAAGAGGACTTTGATCCTGTAGCAGAACATGAAGCCCAGGAAGCCAAGAAGGCCAAAGAAAAAGCCAAGGAAGACGAGGCCAAGAAGAAGGCTGACGAAGAGAAAAAGAAAAAAGCTGACGATAAAGCCGCAGCCTCTGCAGGCGAAGAGGAAGACTTCGGATTGGCAGAAGGAGAAGAGGTCAGCCAGGACGACATTGACGCCCTGTTCGGCTAAAACACTACCAGATCAAAGCATTCATAACGGCGTGGGGAACAGCTTTCTCCGCGCCAAATATTTTTTGGAACTCGGCCACGGAAATTTTATCGCCCTTGGCGGACTGCGCCACCAGAGGCGCCTCCTCACGGTGAATACCGCCCGCGATAAACAGCCCACAAAAGCCAGCGGCGCGGGCCCCTGCTATATCGGTCTGCAGGCTATCGCCAATCATCATGATCCTGCGTCCATCTGTATCAGCGGGCATTCCCACTTCGCCAATGCATGAGGTCAGCGCTTTGGCAGTTGGCTTGCCAAACCAGTGAACGTCGCCCCCCATGCCAGTGTATAAGTCAGCAACAGCGCCCGCGCAGGGATAGAGGTTTTCCCCAACATGGACAATGCGATCAGGATTGGCACAAAGGAACGGCACGCCTCTTTCTGCTGCTTTCTGTAGCCACAGCCGATGCTCGTCAATTTCGTGAAAATCAAGGTCAGTCGCAAAAATAATGTCTGCCTCATCCGGGTGGCTGACCTCATCCACCGGCAAACCTTCAATGGTATTTCGGTCCCCTTCGGGGCCAAGGTGGTATAGCTTCGCACCCGAATAAAGTGCGCGAACTTCATCCCGCGCCAAACCACCCGAGGTAACAACAAGATCTGTAATTTCCCTGGGCACTCCCATGGCCACCAGATGGTCGCGAACATATCCACGCGGACGCGGCGCATTCGAGAGAAAAACGGTCTTGATGCCTGCTGCACGGGCCTCAACGATGGCGTCAATAGCCCGCGAATGCGGCCTGATGCCATCATGCATCACGCCCCAAAGGTCACAAATCACGAGATCGAGACGACCAACAAACTCGCGCAGGCCACTTGCTATCTCTACCCATGTTCCAGCTTGGTTCGGCATGGAGACCCTACTCAGATACAGTTAAAGGAAAATTCTAGAATTCGCTTGAGAGCTGGTTCGCCGAGGTTGGCTCGCCAAAGAGATACCCCTGTGCGAACTCCACTTTCGCTTCAAGCGCTTCCAGAACATCATCTTCGCTTTCAATCCGGCTTGCCACAAGCTGCATACCATGCCGGCGAATGAAAGATTTGAAGGCTTCAACATCACCTTCTTCCGGATGGGCAAGCTGCAGGTCCTTCAAATCAGCCTTGATAAACTGGAACTTATGTTCACCCAAAATTGTGAAGTCTTTATTGAAGTCCTTGACCAGATCCATCGAGAAACCAAAGCCCTTGCGCCCAAGCGCCAGCAGCCGGTCTTTCACATCGCCTTCCAGGAGATAATAATCTTCCTGGCTTATCTCAAACACCAGGCGATCCCGGAATTCCGTGTTTGCTGACATGAAGTCAACAAACTGCGGGAAAAACTCTTCGTCTTCCATAGAGTGCCGCGACATATTGATAAAGAAACGAACCTTCGGTCGCCGCTTGCCAAGGCGCCGCACCAACTGGATCAGCCGGAACAAAAGAAGGTTATCGATTGTACCGATAAGGCCCTTGTTTTCCGCCACCTTCATATATTGACGTGGCAGGATAATACGGCCCTCTTCGTCCCGCACGCGGGAGAAACATTCATAATGCATGGAACGCCGTGCCGGCAGCCCCACAAGGGGTTGAAGATACAAGTCTACCCTGTTCTCCGCGAGCGAACTGCGCACAACAGACAACAACTGATCTTCGCGCTTGATGATCCGTATTTGCGCTTTTTTTGCCGTACGAACCCCTGCTGAACCAGCAGCGGGCCTTCTTGGGGCCCGACCGGATACCGCTGAACCGGGCTCAACCCCTTCCGGCACCACATCCTGCTGAACGGGCTCCATGGTTTCGCCATCACCCTCGTCCACGACGGCCATGGCCGCCTCTTCCGGGGTCAATTCAATTTCTTCGATATCAAGATCTGCGCCATCAACATTGGAAGCTTCCGGCACAACCGGTGCCGCGACTTTTTCCTCGACAGGCGCGGTAGCCACATCAGCGACAGCAACAGGCTGATCTTCTTTGCCCTTGTCTGCGTGTTCAAGACTAAGGGCCAATACTTCTTCTTCAGTGGGTTCAAGCCGCCCGGCTTTGCCACCACGTTTGGCAGGCGCCTTGCCAGGTTTGGCTTTCAATTCCACTTCCCGCTCCATCACCTGCGTCAGAAGCGTATGCAGAACTTTCAGTTCGGAAACGAGAACATCGCTTTTTTCGTCGCCCTTGTCAGTCTTGCGCCTGGTACGCTCCAGATCACCTCGCAAGATGGTGGTGACATCCTCAAGCACAGCCACCCGGGCACTGGTTTCTTTTTCAATGCGCCGGACAGTGAACATATTCTGGATCTGCCAGGCACCGAAAAACACTATGACACCCAAGAGCTGTGCCATTTGTTCAGGCATGCCAAACAACCGAGGCGGAATGATCGCCATCGCCAGGCCCAGGATAACGTAGGAAGCAAACAGCAGCACCTGCGTCACGATTGTCATGAATTCACCACCCTCTTAGGTCAAATTTACAATGCCATGCGCCATGCTGGCATAACTGACGGATTTCGTTAAGACTTTTGTTCAGCTTTTGATAGCGTTGCGCCTTAACATGGCCGTAAAACAGTGCCATCATAATGATCAGTGCTCCACCGTCTTAACATAAAAGGGGAAAGACATGAAAAAGCTGCTTCTACTTCTGGTTATACTGGTTGCCGCAGCTGGCGCCGTAGCCTATTTCAAGGCAGGCAGCATCGTGAAGGTTGGCGTGGAAACGGCAGGCCCTGAAACCCTGAAGGTGCCGGTTCGTGTTGAAAATATCAACCTGTCCCCATTCACTGGAAAAGTCACTGTTAAAGGCCTGGAAGTAGGGCAGCCGGAAGGCTTTGGCGAAGGCGTCCTTGCCAGCGTCGGCAACTTTGACATGAAGGTGCGACCTGCCAGCCTGTTTTCAGATCACATTATTATCGACCATATTGTTATTGATGCGCCCATGCTTGATGCGCGTCGAATTGATGGCAAAAGCAACTTCGAAAAACTTCAGCAAAATGTGGGTACATCGGGCACGGAAGATACAGGCGCCTCTGATATCACCCTCACAATCAAAAGCATTCAGGTACGTGCGCCCAAAGTTACTGTTAAAAACGAGGGTGGCATGATGGATGTAGACCAAACCGTCGAACTTGCCGATTTCACCATCACCGACCTCGGCACAGATGAAAAGGGCCTGGCACCGGCAGAGATTGCCCGCCACGTAATGGCTGTTCTGCAGCCTCAGATCGCGCAAGCGCTGATCAAGGCAGGCGCCTCTGACAAGATCAAGGATTTGGCCAAAGGGGCTGAAGGTAAACTCGAGCAAGGCATCAGCAGTTTGGTCGGCAAATTCAAGAAAAAAACCGGCGACACACAAAATGATGACAATAACTGATTGATTTCTGGACTGATGCGTCCAATATTCACATCAGTCACAAGGGAGAACACTATGTCACTGGAAAAAATCACCGAAGAAATCCGGGGCCGCGTTGGCGCCCATTCACCACTTGCTGCAATTATCAAATTCGATTTTGGTGACGACGGCGTGGTGCGGATTGACGGGAAAGCGTCCCCAACTGTGGTGGACAACGACGATTCTGAAGCTGATTGCACAGTAAAGGTAACCATGGACAATTTTGTCCAGATCGCTGAAGGCAATCTTAACCCACAGATGGCTTTCATGACCGGTAAATTGCGTGTAGAAGGCGACATGAGCCTTGCCATGCAGCTTGGCTCTATTTTGGGTTAAGTTGTCGGAAAACTATTTGTCATGCTTGAAAAATTTCGTTCCCTGGCCATTGGCTTGTGCCTGATTGTAATCCTTGCGGGCCTTGGTGCCTATTTCATGGTGCAATTGGGTGGGGGCGAAAACATCTTCGGAGGCAAGTCCGGCGATTTGCCTCCGGTTGAATTTGAAACACTGACTTTCGAATCAGGTGATGCGGGCTATCTTTTGTGCTCGCAGGAAACCTGCCCCGCCGCAATCGCCAATGGCCCTTCGGCGCGGTTCCCCGTCAGCGCCCAAAAACTGCGTCTTGCGGTTGCCGACTATGCCGATGCCATGCCAACGGCGCGTACTTTCCGGTTCGACCCCATTCAAAACCAGTTCGATTTTACTGAACGCCAGCCGGGCCAGGCCCTGCCAACGGTGGTTACGGTGAAGATACAGGAACTGAACGCCTATGAAAGCGCGCTTGCAATATACAGCCGCAAGCCCGTAGGCGATGACAGTGCTGAAGATAATGAGAAGCTGGTTAATCGCTGGATCAGCGTTCTGATGTCGCAGATTGCCGGCTAATTCCCAAGCTCCATTCAATAAATCTAGCAACCGGTTGAGATCAGTCTTGAGCGGCCCCCAGCGAAGGTGTTAATTGTACAATACTGTTTTGGGGGTATTCATGAAAAATTTGATCCTTGTTTGCGCCGCCATTTTGAGTTTTGCGGCACCAGCACCAACCATTAGCGCCCACGCCTTTGACCGGACAATCGAAGATGTTCGCGAAGACGCCGAAGGTGGCGATGCGCAAAGCCAATACGACCTTGGTGTCTATTATCAGGAAGGCCAGATACTGCCACGCAGCTATTTTGAGGCAGCCAAATGGTATCAAAGAGCCGCAGATCAAGGATATGCCGAAGCCTACAATAACCTTGGGGTTCTTTATCAGAATGGCCTGGGCGTACGCCGGGATGCCGCCAAGGCAGCCGAAAATTACCGCCTGGCAGCCGAAGCCGGGAATGATATGGGCCAGGCCAATCTGGGCGGCATGTATCTTGGTGGCATGGGTATTGAACAGGACTATGCCCTAGCCCTGGAATGGTCTCAGAAAGCCGCGGAACAAGGGCAACCGCTGGCGCTTCACAATCTTGGATATATGCATCAGGAAGGCCTGGGCATTCCAAAGGATACACAAGCTGCTTTTGGCTACTATAAACAGGCTGCAGAAGCCGGGTATGCCCAATCGCAATTCAACCTTGCTGTGTTGTTTCACTATGGTACCGGCGTGGATCAAAGCTTTGAAGAAGCCGCCGTCTGGTATGAAAAGGCCGCCGAAAAGGGTGTTCCCGCAGCAAAGAACAACCTTGGTGTTCTATATCGTAACGGCACTGGCGTACCGGCCGACCACGTGAAAGCGTTCGAACTGTATGACGAAGCAGCCAATCTGGGATATGCCCTCGCCTGGCAAAATGTTGCAGCAGCCTATCTGAACGGCACCGGTGTAGACAAGGATTTGGGCGCGGCGTTTCGGGCATATACAGAAGGAGCCAAATTGGGATTGGCGGAAGCTCAATACCGTCTCGGCGAGATGTATAGCCTGGGCAACGGTGTACGCCAGGACAAACGGCGGGCCGCAACCTGGTACAAAAAGGCGGCGGCGCAAAACCACGCTTCCGCGAAAAACGATCTGGCGGCCCTGTATCTGAATGGCGACGGCATTGACCAGGATATCGAAACAGCCGTCAAACTGTTTGAAGAAGCAGCCGCCCTTGATCATGTTTCTGCCTTTTATAATCTCGGGATCGTTTGGTCGAACGGCTATGGTGTAACAGCCAACCAGCACCAGGCCAGATCATGGTTCTTGCAAGCTGCCAGGGCGGGCCATATCGCTGCACAATATGAAGTTGGCCTCAAGGAAGCGGAGGCTGGCAACACCGATGCGGCAATAGAATGGTACACAAAGGCCTCTGAAAACGGCCATGGCAATGCCACCTACAATCTTGGTGTCATGTATCATTTTGGTAGTGGCGTTGAGCAGGACCTGCCGAAGGCGAGGGCCTATTACGAGAAAGGTTTGCAGGCCGGTCATGCCCTTTCGATCAACAATCTTGGCCATATGTATATGCAGGGCCAGGGGGTCGAGAAGGATATAGGAAAAGCCAAAGAATTGTTCCTGTCCATTGCCGACAGCGGCAACACGCAGGCGCTCTATAATCTTGGCCACATCTCTGAAACCGGCCTCGATGGCAATCAGGATTTCGCCAGCGCTCTCAAATGGTATGAAAAGGCCGCAAGGCTGGGCAACAAGGATTCCCAGTTCAGGGCGGCGGTGTTTTTCTATAATGGCGCGGGCACGGAAAAAAATTTTGTCAGGGCGCTCTATTGGTTCAAGCAGGCAGCGCTGCAGGGGCACCTGGAAGGGATCTATAATACCGGCCATATGTACGACGCGGGTTTAGGTGTTCCCGTTGACAATCAGGAAGCCGTCAAATGGTTTCTGAAAGCCGCAGAACAGAATTACCTCCTCGCACTTGTGAACCTTGGTGTCTATTACCAGAATGGTTCAGGCGTTGAACAAGACCACACAAAGGCATTCGACTACACCAAACGCGCCGCCGATCTTGGCCACCCGCAGGCCATGCATAACCTGGGATATTTTTATGAATCCGGGGTTGGCACGCCTGTGAATTTTCAGGGAGCCAAAACCTGGTATGAACAGGCAGCATCGACAGGTAATGCAAATTCCATGTTACGCCTTGGCTGGGTTTATGAAAGCGACGAAACAGCTACCGACCATTGGATAGCTGCCATGAAATGGTACCTGCTCGCCAGCCAGCAGGGTGCTGAAGTCCCGCCTGAAAGGGTCAATACAGTGAAGCAAGCGCTTACCGGTCCCGATATCGATTTGGCCTATGGTATGGCTGAAGCCTATTGGGTGGAAAACTTCAAAGCGCAAGCTTGCGCCGGGGCTGCCTGCAGCTTTGCGCCCAAACTCAATCTGCTCAAACCAATTGCACAACAAGGAAACGCATCATGATGATCCATAAATACGGGATAGTCATTGGCCTTGTCCTTGCCACCTGCAACGTGACGGGTCTGCGGGCGCAGGATGATGTAGCCAAAAGCACAGAAACTGTGATTACCACAGAAGCAGTCTGGGAAGAGTTTGAAAGCCTCTATACCGCGAAACAGCACGCCAAGGCCATTTCCCTTTTGGAAAAGCATGGGCAGAATGCTGGCTTCTCCACAGAGGACAGGGCCAGGTTTCTCGGCTGGGCTGCGGTAAGCTGCGCACGACAGGATGAAGACACATGCTCGTCCCGCAATGCCCAAGCTGCGATCGACGTGGACCCGGTTATCGGTCGTTACATGATTACCCAGATGCAGGGGCTGAAAGAGGGCGATCTGGTGCCCACAGAAAGCTTCCTGTGGTTGCTGGAAAACGCCAACAATATGATCCAGTGGGTGGATGTCCGAACCATACGTGGTTTCTTCAACGAATTGATCAAGGCGAGCCGTACCGCAGACGCCAAAGCAATGCTGGAAAACCTCTTGGCCCTCAACTATAGCGGTGCCAACGACGGCGTAACGCCCGAAGGCCTCTGGACCGAACTGGCGCGCTTGAAAGCGAAGGCAGGCGAAACAGAAGCAGCAGCAAAGTTACTGGTGTCCCATATGACCCATATCACTTTGCTCACTGACATCTGGCAGGACGTTGATTTTGCGCCGCTGTGGAATACGCTGGAAGCCGAGGGCCTGTTCAACACAGACCATATGTTGGCAAAACAGTATGAAAAGGCGCAGGGTGAAGCTGAACGCGCCCGGTCATTGGGGTGGGATGCATGGGCCGGGCACAGGCTGGACCTGATCTCGACCTTGCGCATAAGCGGTGACCTGGACGCGGCAGGACAATTGGCGGATCAGACATTGGCTGTGATTCCGGATCATCAGATGTCCGTCGAATATGTCGGGTGGATCAAGAATGAGGTGGCCACCATTCTTGAAAATCAGAACAAACCCGAACAGGCCATCGCATATATGGAGGCCATGGTTGCCGTTCCTGAAGAAGAGAAACAGGAACTTGTATCGCATTATATCAACCTGTCCGGCATGTTTTGGCAGTATGGCCGGTATGCAGACGCGCTGAATGCCGCGGAAGATATTGTTGAAAACTATAAGGACGCGACGACAGACTACGGAAGATACTGGGCGGAAAGCGCGCGCGTATGCGCCCAAACAAAAATGGGCCGATATTTTGACGCCAACAAACACTGGAAACAGTTGAAAGAAACGCCAGACAAAAATTATGCAGCCACTACGCTGATGGCGCTATGCATGGATGATATGGATTATACCGCTGACCTCTATATCAAACGCCTGGCAGACGAAACACAGCGATCATCCGTGCTAACAGCCTTGAGCCACTTCAAGTGGATCGGCCCCAAGACCGAGATATTCCGCCTGCGGGAACGTCTTTCAACCCTTCTGGAGCGGGAAGACATTCAAGCGGCGGTTGCCAAGGCTGGAAGACTGGGCGACTGGCCGTTCCCACGAAACTATGGCGGCCAATTCTAAATCAGGTTACCTGCAGGAATACCAATGGCGGCATCATCGTCTTCGGATGAAGCGGGTGCAGTTTGGCTGGTTTCGGCGCGCAACAAATTGTTGGCAGCTACCGTATCCCTGACCTTGGCCTGGGCTGACAGATATTGGTTACGTGCACGTTCCAGGTTTGACGGCGCGGGCAAAGGTGCGCCTGCCTCTTGCGTACGGGTTTGTGCAAGCATGAACTGCACACCGGTCCCCAAAAGGCCGCCACCTGGCGGAAGCGGCCTCTGCCCAACAGACGCAAGCCGGATAGCGGCATTTACCGAATCACTGCGTTCGACACCTAGATTGCGATTGAAATCTGCCGATTGGGCGGAAGATGCACTATTCGGGCGCGCAGAAGGCCTTTCTGCACGAGAAACCGGGGCCGCCTGCTGCGGCCGCGCTGCAAAACTGGCATCAGCCATGATTGCACCCAACTTGTTACACCCACGCCAGTTTACCGCTTTTCACCCCCTGTTGGCAATATGCTGACGATGCCCCCCAGAGGATGTACGCCATACTTTGGTACAAAAGCAGCAATTCCGGGCTGGCAAAGGCCTTATGCCTTGTGCTATCGCTCTTGCCATAGAGGCCGGCCTGTCCCTGGGAGCGATTTCAGGGACACATTTCTGGGAGGAGATGGGGGACACGGTCGAGACCGAAAACAAAACAAAAAGCGAATAGTTGACATGGATAATAATACGCTCGCCATTTATATTCACGAACTTCGGAACCAGTGCATGCATGTGCAGGCTTCCTTCAACCTGTTTAACCAGGCCATGATGAACCAGGCGGCCTCTGGTGTGCTGTATGCCGGCCAGCTGATTCTGATGCCAGGTAGCCAGATTGCATCGCTCTTGTGGCCTACACGCGCCCGCGCCCGCGGTCGGGGCGAAGCCCTGCGCAAAGTACTTCAGCTACAGGACAAGCATCCCCTGAATGATCGCCGTTTGTGCGAACTGTGGGAACGCTCTGACGAAAAAATGGAAGAATGGATCGCCAACACCAAAGGGCAGCAAGTGATCTTTGATCTGGTCGGTGACCCAGCCAGCGTTGGCGAAGGCAACACGCCTGACGAATGCATCTACCGCGCCTACAACCCGGCTACACACGTGTTCTACTACCGTGGTGTTGGCTATAATCTGGACGCCGTTGCAAAAGCACTTGGTGACGTAGCCAACCGCGTAAACGCTGTGTATCGCCAACTGTTCCCTGAGCAAGCCAAGGCAGAGGATGACGCGCGCCGTCAGGCTATGGAAGCGCAAGCGAAGGCACAGGCCGAACAACAGGCTGCTGCAGCACCTGCAGAAGCGGCGCCAGCGGCAGAAAAGCCCAAAAAGGCGGCTACCAAGAAACCTGCGGCCCAAAAACCTGCGGCGAAGAAGGCCGCAGCCAAAAAGCCTGCAGCCAAGAAAGCGGCGCCGAAGAAGGCTGCTGCCAAAAAATAGCCTTATAGCAAGGTAAACTGATTGTGGTGCCCTTAAAGGGGGCGCCGCAAAAGGCTGGCCGTCTTCAGGCAATGGTGGGAATTGCGCCGGAGAATATTTTCGGTATGATGGCGGCACCAAAAACAAGGATGATGTTTTGATGACCAGATATCTGACACTCGCGCTTGCCTGTACGCTGCTTGGCAGTGTTTCCGTTCAGGGCGCCGATTGTGGCGAACCGCCAATGGCGCAACCCAATGTTCCTGAAGGTTCCGTTGCAAATGCAGACCAAATCAGGGACGCAAGGGACGCTGTGTTGGCTTATTCCCAGTCAGTAGATAAATATCTTACCTGCATGGACCAGCGCGCATCCAAACTGATGCCTTACCTGACAAAAGATCAGCAGGCCCGCTGGGATGAAGATCTGACAGCCGTTCACGAAAGACGCCGCGACCTTCAGATCAAAATGAACGAAGCGATCCGTTCCTATCGCCGCAGCCGTCAAAGCTAGCGAGCGACAGAAAAGCTATGAGCAGAGGGGGCCAGCGGCCCCTTTTTTTGTATTCATTGTGAAGCACGCGTAATTATTGGACTGATGCGTCCATTTTATTTGACAGCTCCATGCCTCCGCCCCATCTTCTTTTCAGAGGGAACAAAACGGGGAAGGATATTCCATGCTGGCTCGCCGCGCTGTCTATGACGAAGAACACCATATTTTCAGGGATGCCGTTCGGAAATTTTTCGAAACGGAAGCCACACCTTTTGCTGCGGACTGGTCCAAGGCCGGACAAGTGCCCCGAGCGTTCTGGAACAAGGCCGGGGAGGCAGGCATTCTGTGCCCCCAGCTACCTGAAGAATATGGCGGTGTAGGCGGTGACTATCGCCTCAACTGCATCATCAACGAAGAGCAGGCCTATAACCGCGCGGGCGGTGCGGCACTTGCTGTTCACTCAGATATCGTGGCGCCCTACCTCCTCCATTATGGGTCGGATGACCTCAAGGAACGCATCCTGCCCAAGATGGCAACCGGCGAGATGGTTGGCGCCATCGCCATGACAGAACCCGGCACGGGATCAGACCTTCAGGGCATCAAGACCACTGCAAAACTGGACGGGAACCACTATGTGGTGTCGGGGCAGAAGACCTTCATCTCCAACGGCCAGAACTGTGACTTTGTGATCGTTGCCTGCAAAACCAACCCCAAGGAAGGGGCAAAGGGTGTCAGCCTGATTGTGGTTGAATGCGACCGCGACGGTTTCCGCCGGGGCCGAAATCTGGACAAGATCGGCCAGCATTCCTCAGATACGTCCGAACTGTTTTTCGATGACGTTCGTGTGCCCGCCACCAACCTGATCGGGCATGAGGGCGCAGGCTTTATGTATCTGATGCAACAGCTGCCGCAAGAGCGCCTTTCTATCGGGGTGATAGCTATGGCAGGTGCACAGCGCGCGTTTGACATAACGCTGGCCTATGTCAAAGAGCGAGAAGCTTTCGGCCGCCCCATCGCCAGCTTCCAGAATACCCGCTTCAAACTCGCTGAAATGAAAACCGAAATTGAAGTGGGATGGGCCTTCATAGACCAGTGCCTGGCGCGTCATATCAAGGGCGAACTGGACCCGGCAGGCGGCGCTATGTCCAAACTTTGGACAACCGAAATGCAGGGCCGCGTGGTTGATACCTGCGTGCAGCTTCACGGTGGATACGGCTTTATGGCGGAATATGAGATAGCGCACCATTTCACTGACAGTCGGGTTCAGCGGATTTATGGTGGCACCTCTGAAATCATGAAAGAGCTGATTGGCCGGACCCTCTAGTCCGGCAAGGGGCCAAATACCCTTGCTCTATATTGGTATTCGCGGTTTAACTGAAAGGGTCTTTAACGCCCAAGCGGAACCCTAGCCTGTGCCCATACCCCAGCTGACAGCCGTAATCTGCTTCGCCAATGAAGGAGACGAAGTTGAACAGACGGTACGCGGCATTCGCGATACCAGCGGGGACAATGTCGATATTCTCTTGATCAACGATGCCTCTGATGATGGTCGTGATTACGAAAGCGTTGCCGATAGATTCGGGTGCCGGTATTTTTTGAATAGTGACCGCATTGGCCCGGCCCACTGCCGACAAAAAGGCGTACGCTGGGCAAAAACCGAAAATGTCATCCTTCTGGACGCACACATGCGGTTTTATGCCAAAGACTGGCACCAAAGTGTGAATGCCGCCATCGCCGAAGACCCGAATGCGCTATACTGTACTCGGAGCCGGCCACTTGCAGGGGGCGGTATTTATGAAGGCGGCCCAATCGGGCACGGCGCCAGCGTGACCAGGCGTGAAGAAACTTTCGGGGCATCCCTGAAATCCAAATGGAATATCCGGTCTCTTGGCGAAAGTGGCACATCATATATTCCCTGCTTGCTGGGCGGCAATTATGCGATGCAGCGGGACTTTATGGAACATATCGGCAGTTATCGTGGGCTTCATCGGTATGGTTGTGAAGAACCGCTGATCAGCATCAAGGCGTGGCTGGCAGGGGGCAGTTGCAAACTGATCAACGACATTGAGATCGGCCATATCTATCGTGGTAGCGAAGGTGCACCCTGGACCGAAGGAAACAAGTTTCAGCATTTCAACAAATTGGCAACCGCTCGCATCTTGATGGAAGATAACGAATTCAACCTTTATAGCACGCTGGTGAACTCCCTCTCGAACGCTGGTAATGTCAGAAATGTTTATGAAAGCCGAAAAATGCTGGTGATGCAGGCCCGTAAACAGTTTCAAGCTAGTCGCAAGCTGCCGCTTTCGTATTTTTGGGATCTGAATGCAGCTTTTCTGCGTGGAGAAACAATCGCGCCCTGAGGTATCATTTACCGGCACCCAGAGATTGCAGGGCGTCCATCTTCATGCTAGACCGACGCCATGGATCGAAAAAATCGATCCGGCAAAACACCACGGCACAGAAAAAAGGATGCTCCTATGGCCCGCCAAAAAGTTACCCTGCAAGCAAGCCTGCCACATGGCACCTTCTATTGGGTTACTGAAGTTGATGCAGGCTCCGAAGAAGAGGCCGTGGTAGCCGCCGAAAACCTGTTCCTCGAAGAAATGGAAAATATCGACGAGTGGGAATTTACTGACTTTGAAGTCAGCGCCCTCTAGGTCCGACACCCTCGCCCTAATTTTTCCGTGAAAATGCCCCTCTTCCGGCACGCGTCCGGCATGAGCAAGCCATGATGATTGCCTATAGCTGAACCTTCCCCTCATTCTGGAAGGACCCCAGCCATGCGAGCCCTCGTATTATCCCTTATCCTAGTGTGTCTTCCCGCCACCGCGAGCGGCGCGGATATTTTGCAGGAAAACCTCCCCCAACAAACCTACGACATGAACAGCGCCGAGCCTGGCCATCTGTATTTCGCTACGGAAAAGCCGGGCCGCGTTGTGCGCGCCCCTATGCTGAAAACAGACATACATATGTCTGTATCCGGGCCGATCGTGCGCACACGCGTCGTACAGCATTTCACCAATGACAGCACAGCGTGGGTAGAAGGTCTTTACACATACCCCCTGCCCAAAGGATCAGCGGTTGATACGCTGGAAATGAAAGTCGGTGACCGATTGATTAAAGGAGAGATCAAGGAAAAGGCGGAAGCAAAACGCACGTTCGAAGCGGCAAAACGCGCTGGCAAGCGTGCAAGCCTTGTTGTCCAGAAGCGGCCGAATATTTTCTCAACCCAACTGGCCAATATTGGCCCCGGTGAAACCATCGAAATTACCATCGAATATCAGGACCTGATCGAACCGCGTGATAATCTGTTCGAACTCAGGTTCCCCATGGTTGTGCGCCCGCGTTATAATCCTGGGATTCCTCTTGACGACACCCAAGCTCGCGCCGGATGGGGTTTCGACACCGACCAGGTGCCAGATGGCCGCGGCCTTACCCAACCGCTTGTTATCGCCCAAGGCAAGATCCACAACCCTGTAACACTGTCAATTGATCTTGCCGCCGGCTTTGACATGGCCAACCTTGAAAGCCCAAGCCATGCCGTGACAATCAATTCAGACGGGCGGACGGCCAAAGTCGAACTGGCCGAAGGGCCCGTGCCTGCGGATCAGGATTTCATTCTCCGCTGGCGCCCCAACGCAAATGAAGCACCACAGGTTGGCCACCTGAAAGAAGCGAGTGGAGAAGGCATGCATCATCTGCTGATGTTCATTCCGCCAGAAACTGATGGCCACAGTACCGCCGACTTGGTATCGCGGGACCTGACCATAGTACTCGACAAATCAGGCTCCATGAGTGGGCAGGCAATCCGGCAGGCCAAGTCGGCGGTGCGCCGCGCGCTGATGCGGCTAACGGATGCTGACCGCATCAACCTTATCGCCTTCGACAGTTTCGTTCGTCCGCTCTTCCCCCGCACCCAACAGGCTACCACCAAGGTTATCGAACAAGCGCTCGACTTCCTTGACGATATTGAGGCCGACGGCGGCACGGAAATGAGCGCCGCGCTTGGTCTTGCTTTGCCGGGAGGAAGCAGTGACGAAGAAAATGCTGCATCCACATCCCTGCAACAGATCATCTTCATTACCGACGGTGCCGTTGGAAACGAAAAAGCCCTGATGCAGCAGATCAAAACTGGCCTGGGCGATGCCCGTTTGTTCACTGTAGGCATCGGCAGTGCCCCCAACAGCTACTTCATGGAAGAAGCCGCGCATTTCGGCCGTGGTGCCTATCTGAATATTGCCATGAATGACGATGTACACACCGCCATGGCTACCTTGTTCAACAAGATCGAAAGCCCGCAAATTACCGAAATCAAAATCAACCTTCCGGAAGGTTTGGACGAACAGGATGTGCAGATGGTACCCGCGCGGGTTGCTGACCTTTATGCAGGTGAACCCATCGTTTTGGCCCTGCGCACCGACAAACCAATGAAAGGCGATATTGTCGTAACGGGCAATTTTCAGGGCACGCCCTGGGAAGCCAAAATAGATGCAAGGGGCGGCGGCAACGGTACAGGTGTTTCCGGCTTGTGGGCCCGGCGTGCCATCAAGGCTGTAAACAGGAACCATATAGGCAGATATTCGGAAGAAGACCGCAAGGCACAGCGGCAAAAGATACTGGATATCGCCCTGCCCTATAATCTGGTTAGCGATTTTACAAGCCTTGTCGCCGTAGATCACACCCCGGCCAGGCCTGCCCGGACACCACTGTTCCGCCGGGAAACGCCTGCCAACCTGCCCGCGGGCATGGATTGGGGCCAGCGCAAGGTGATGACCCTTACCAGCGGCTTGTTAACAGCAGAAACCGTCGCAGCCCGGGACAGGTTGGCGCAATCGGTAAGGCCAAGGGGTACTGCTACACCCGCACAGCTTTATATGCTGATCGGCCTTGCCCTACTGGTGTTGGCTTCATTGCTAATGCTGGCTGACCGTGTTGTCCGGCGAGCAACCAAATGCGGGTAAGGGCTCTTGCATATGTGCTGGCGGCGGCAGGTATTGCCGCCAGCATCGCTGGTTTCTGGATTCCGCTGAAGGCACAACTGGCTTACGGTCTGATGGACCGGGCATTCGAGGAAAGCACCGAATCTGATGCCCCTGCAAAGCCCTGGTCATGGGCTGATTTTGGCGTCATTGGCAAACTGGAGATCGAAGGCGAAAGCGTTCACATTCTGGACCGGGCCACCGGCCAGTCTCTCGCTTTCGGAGCCGGCCTGCACGAAGAATATGGCGTGCCCGCCGATCCAATCGTCTTGTCAGGACACAGAGATACTCATTTCAAGGCCCTGAAAGGGGTCAAGGCAGGCACGCTAATACCGCTTCTGGATATGCAAGGAAAGGCCATCTACCGCGTCAAGGAAACGCGGATTTTTGACATGCGGGAGGGCACTTTGGCGCTGCCACCCAAAGGGCATCTTCTGTTGATTACCTGCTGGCCGTTTGACGGCATTGATCCAGGCACCACCAAACGTTTTCTGGTGCTTGCGGAAAAACTGGATAGCTGATTTTGCTATTGAGCGGCGGCGCATGCTCCGGATGTATCACCAACCCAGCGCTGCAATGCGGCACCGGATATTTGCAGCCTTTTTTCGGCCTCGCGATTGCTGGTGAAAAACCAGAAGCGATCCTTATAAAATTTGGGGCCAATGATTTCATTCAGCCGAACACGGGTTCTGCAAGGCCCTTCCGGTATCAGTTCAACGCGCAACCAACGGATATCGTTATCAGACTCGTAAACAGTCGCGTACAGACGTTCGGGCACAACATCCTTGGTACGCTCCACCGACTGCCACCGTTTGTAACCGCGCTTCCAGAACAGAAGGCGGGTGGACTCTGCCTTGTCTGGCGCGCCAACATAGGGGACAACATCAACAAGCTCGCCCTGCCAGTCGGTTCGCTTCTTCGGGTCAAACACCCATGGCCAGATAGCTTCGGTGCCGTGATCAATTACCACTTCTTGCTCAAGCTCAAAGGCGGCATCAAACACCCAGATGGACCAAACTGTTACGCTCAAGAAAAAGGCGATAATCACCATCACCACCGACTTATGTAGCAGGTTCCAATCCCTGAAACGGTCTTTTACTTTTCGAGCCACCGTGTATCCCTATCTTGACGATGCGATTAACTCACACCACTTTCTTGTTACAAGCAAATCATTCCCGGGGAGGGGCATATGACGATTACCTTGATTGCAGCAAGCTTTTTGGGCCTGCTGTTTGTTTATTTATCATATAACGTAGCAAAGAACAGGGGCCGTGCAAAAGTCTCTGTAGGTGATGGTGGCGATGAGCAGTTGCAGAACGCAATTCGCGCTCATGGCAACTTCGCGGAATATACACCCTTCGCCCTGGTGCTGTTCGGCCTTTTGGAAACTGCGGGGGCCAACCAAATACTGGTGTTGGTGCTGGCTTCCGTATTCGTGGCCTCACGTTATGCGCACGGCCTCACATTCGGCAAATTCGAAGGATTCAACCCGTTCCGTTACTGGGGCACTGTTGGCACTTGGCTGACTATCCTGACCGCCAGCGTTGTAGGCGTTCTGGAAGGCTACAGCCTGATCTAGGCGATGAGCGATCAGGGGCGGTAATCTATGCCCCTGATTTCTATTCATCCGCAACCGCCAATCTTGTGCCAAGGCCAATCAATGTCAGGCCGGCCAATTTGTTCGGCAGGTCCATCGTGCGGCCCAAATTTTTGGCACCTTTTGCCACCCTGTCTGCAATCAGGATGGTAATGACATCTGCACTGGAAAAACAAACATTCACAAACGCACCCAAAAGCATGAACTGAGCCCAAACAGGTAGAGCCGCACCCGCATCGACAAATTGCGGCAGGAAGGCGACAAAAAATATGGCCACCTTGGGGTTCAGTATCTCCACTGTCATGCTCTCAATGAAGGCACGACGCGTCGATTTGCCCGACATCAGCGTGTCAGTGTCGTGCGCAAAGTCGTCCGCCGACAGTTTTTGCCGGATCATTTTATAGCCCAGCCAAATCAGATAGGCTGCACCCACCAGCTTCACCGCCATATAGGCCGCTGGCACGTGCGTGAAAATTGCAGACAGGCCAAGTGCCGCCCCGATCACATGGGCATAACACCCAATATGAATCCCCAGTGCGGCCATGAAACCCGCACGGCGGCCTCGGGCCACCGTTTGCGCAGCCGTATACAGGATCGCTGGTCCGGGCACGAAGGCGAAAATGGCCGTAGCGATAAAGAAGGGAATCAAACTTTCAAAACCGGGCATGGCGTGCTCCTCTGCTTGAACAAAGAAGATCACAAACCAGCCCTCATCTAAAGGGCCGATTTCACCAATTCAGCAGTACCAATCAAGTCCGCGTAAAAACGCTTGCGCAAGCGTCCAGAATAGCATCCACCCCGATGCGGTATTCCGAATACAGATCATCTATGTCGCCAGATTGGCCGAAACGATCCACTCCAAGCGGCATTGTGCGGTGCCCTTGCACACCACCAATCCAGCTTAGCGTTGTGGGCGCACCGTCAATCACTGTTACCAGGCCAGCATCAGGGGACAGCCTGGAAAGCAGGGAATCCACATGGCTCTGCTGCCGGATACCATCGCGGCCAAGCGCTCGAACGCACATCGACCAATCCTTATGCAGCAGATCAGGTGATGGCACCGCCATCAGCCCTGCGCCCGGTACATCCTCCAGCAATTGGTCAATCGCGTCCTTGGCCTCCGGGGCTACAGCACCTGTGTAGACAATGGCCAACTCCGCGCCTTCGTCTGGTTCCCGCTCCCAATAGGCGCCCATGAGCATGTCAGCCTGCCAATCATCATTGGTGCGTTCAGGCTGCTCAAGGGCGCGGGTGGACAGCCGCAGATATACGGACGAACCATCCGGTTTTTGCATGAAATCAAAAGCCCATGTCATGATGGCTGCCAGTTCATCGGTATAGGCAGGTTCGAAATAGACAAGCTTGTCCTGGGCCATACCAATCACCGGTGTATGAATTGATTGGTGCGCGCCCCCTTCAGGTGCCAGTGTCAGGCCGCTTGGGGTTGCCACCAGCAGGAAGCGGGCGTCCTGATAACACGCATAGTTGAGGGCATCGAGCCCGCGGTTGATGAAGGGGTCATAAAGCGTGCCCACAGGGATCAATCGTTCGCCAAACAGGCTGCCTGACAGCCCCATAGCAGCAAGAGCAAGAAACAGGTTATTCTCGGCAATGCCCAGTTCCATATGCTGGCCTTTGCCATGGCCACGCCAGATTTGCGGGCTCAATACCTTTTCGGCCTTGAACACATCTTCCATCAGGTCGCGGCTATAGATACCGCGCTGGTTCACCCATCCGCCCAGGTTGGTGGAAACCGTCACATCCGGGCTCGTCGTGATTATTCTATCCGCAAGTTTGCTATCGCCTTTGCCAAGGGCATTCATGATTTTACCAAAAGCAACCTGCGTAGACTGCTTGCCTGCGCCAGTTTCAAGCGTGCCTTCCAGGGGCACAATGGGCGCATCATGGCGCCGCACCACCGGTGCATTGAAAGGCACGTCTTTAAGAAATTTTTCCAGATAATTGGCTTTCGTTTCCTTGCCGGCGAAAGGTTCCCACTCCCGCCCGGCAGGCACCTGCATCTGTGTTTGCAGTTCTGCCATCTGGCTTGGGTTCATGAGACCGGAATGGTTATCCTTGTGCCCCTGGAACGGTAGCCCGTATCCCTTCACGGTATAACAAATGAAACAGTGCGGCTGATCACTGTCGATCGACCGGAAGGTTTCCAAAAGTAATTCGATGTCATGGCCACCCAGATTGGTCATCAATGCTTGAAGGTCCGCATCCGAATAGCCTTCCAGCAACTTCTTCACGCCACGTTTGTCACCTATATCTGCCAAAAGCCGCTCCCGCCACGCGGCTCCCCCCTTGTAGGTTAGGGCGCTATAAAGCGTATTAGGGCAGGCATCGATCCAATCCCTGAGGGCAATGCCACCGGGCTTGCTGAAAGCGGCCTGCTGCTTCTTGCCGTATTTGATGTTGATGACTTTCCAGCCCGTGGTTTCGAAAATATCAGTGAAACGGGTGAACATGCGGTCCGACGTGATCGAATCGAGGCTTTGGCGATTATAGTCAATCACCCACCAGCAGTTCCGAAGATTGTGTTTATAGCCTTCGATCAGCGCTTCATAGATATTGCCTTCATCCAGCTCGGCATCACCCATCAGGGCGATCATGCGCCCAGCCTTCTGACTATCCAGCAGCCCGCGATCGATCAGATGATCCTGCACCAAGGAGGCAAAAGCCGTAACAGCAACGCCAAGCCCCACAGATCCTGTTGAAAAATCCACGTCATCCTTGTCTTTGGTTCGGCTTGGATAACTTTGGGCACCGCCGAGCGCCCGGAAATTTTCAAGTTGTTCACGGGTTTGTTTGCCAAACAGGTATTGAATGGCGTGGAAAACCGGGCTGGCATGGGGTTTTACTGCCACCCGATCTTCTGGCCTCAATACCCCAAAATACAGGGCACACATGATCGCTGCCAGAGATGCCGATGATGCCTGATGCCCACCTACCTTCAGACCGTCGCGATTCTCGCGAATATTGTTGGCATGGTGGATCGTCCATGAGGACAACCACTGAACCCTGTCATACAGATCGGTGATGGCTTCCAGCTCCTCAGCATGAACAGCAGGTGTCATATCGGAAGCTTTCTTTTCGTTTGCCGATTTTGCTTGGGGCATGGAGGCGTCTCTTTCACACTTGGGCGGTCTTTGTTGACGCGCCTGACTGTCTGTCACATAAGGACCCGGATTTGTGGGCATGGTTTTACGTGTTTGCCCCAACAGTTTCAATAGTAACTAAAGAATGGAAACCGGGCCAGCGCCCAGAAGAAAAGCATGCCAGCGATTGATCTCAGAAATGCGCCTCTCGTGCTTCTTGACGACAGCCGCCCGCCTCACCGCGCGGGCCGTTCGCTCTTGTTCCATTCACCTGAGGCAATAATATCCGCCCATAAGCTGGAAGATGTGCAGCCGGCGCTTGAACAGATGGATCAGGCGGTTGCTGACGGATTGCACGTGGCTGGCTGGATAGCCTATGAATGCGCTGCCTATTTCGAACCAAGGCTGGCACCGCTGATAACTGAACTGCCGGAAGAACCCCTTATCTGGATGATCGCGACCCGGCACCGTGAGGCGATCCAGTCTCAAGCCTTGGTCGACGCCTTCCAACAAGCACAGCACGGCAATTTTCATTATTCAGGCCTAACCATTGGCCAATCTGCCGTCAGTAAAGATGACTATCTGGCTGCGCTGGAGCAAATCCACCGATATATTCAAGCGGGCGACGTATACCAGATCAACCACACTTTCCCGATCCCTTGTACATTGAAAGGCGATTCGCTGGCCTTGTATGAAGAGCTGCGTGCAAGCCAACCCGTTCCCTATGGAGCATATATCGATACGGGCACAGCAGAAGGCTTCAAGGTGCTTTCCCTCTCTCCTGAGCTTTTTGTCAGGCGCGAAGGTGACCAGCTAATGGGCAAACCCATGAAAGGGACCGCCCCCCGCGGTCTGACAGCACAAGACGACAAAGCGGCAGCATCGGCACTGCAAACAGATGAAAAATCACGTGCCGAAAACCTGATGATCGTGGATCTGATTCGCAATGACCTTAGCCGGATCGCGTCCCCCGGAAGTGTGTCTGTTCCTTACTTGTATGAAGTGGAGTCATACCCGACGCTCCTGCAAATGACCTCAACGGTTTCAGCACAAGCTCCGCAAGACCTTTCGCCATCCCGCCTTTTGAAAGCCTTGTTCCCCTGTGGATCGGTAACAGGGGCACCTAAAGTGCGGGCGATGGAAGTTATTCAGGAACTGGAACAGGCTCCGCGCGGCGTCTATTGCGGCGCCATCGGACATTTCAGCAGAGGCGCGCAAGGGAAGGCCGACTGGTCCCTCAATGTTCCAATCCGAACCCTGGTACTGGACGGTACGGGCAATGGCCGCCTCAGTGTTGGAAGTGGCGTGGTTGCCGATAGCGACGCGACAGGCGAATATGAAGAATGTTTGCTGAAAGCCCGGTTCGCCAAATCCAGACATGACGTATTTTCCCTGATCGAGACCCTGAAGCTGGATAGCGACAAACGCTATCACATGCTGGACCTGCATTTGGCCAGGTTGGCGGAAAGCGCCGCCTATTTCGATTTCAGCTATAATGAAGCCGAGATCCTCGCCATGCTGGACGAACATGCCTCCGCTTTTGACACTTCAGAAATTCGACGAGTTCGGCTTTTGCTTGCACAGTCTGGTGCAATCACTATCTCAAGCACCGCCCTGCCTGCCGCGTCGGAAACGACAGTCCGCGTCTGCATCGCAAACGACGTATTGCCGCGAGACAATGTTTTCCTGCGCCATAAAACCACCAATCGGCAGCGCTATGATGGTGCTTTCGCGAAGGGACAAAAAGCCGGATTTGATGACATATTGTTTTTCAATGATCGGGGCGAGCTTACGGAAGGCGCTATCAGCAATGTCTTCCTGGTCAAGGACGGTAAGTGGTTCACCCCAGCCTTGGAATGTGGCCTGTTGCCCGGCGTTCTGCGCACACATTTGTTGAAAACCCATTCACCGGCGATCACCGAAAAAATACTGACCCGTTCTGACCTGCTGGCTGCTGACGAACTGTATATCGGAAACAGTTTACGGGGCTTGCGCAAGGCAAGGCTGGATCTGGATTGATTCGCACTTTTTGGATGGTAATCCAATCGGCTTGAGGGCGAATCGGCCCAAGTCAGCATTTCGGAAGAAAACCAACCGGAACAATACTGCCTTTCTGTTAACCCGTTTTTTAGAACTGTCCCTTACTCTTGAAGTTGTGCCTGGTTGGGCACCGAGAGGATAGTAGATTAGTTAAGGGTTTTAGTATGCGTTCACCTTCCCAAACATCGCCTGCAAGCACGACACGCGATTTTGAAGGCAGTAACATTTCTGACGACAGCCGTGCACTCGCCAATCGTTTGTCGAGTCACATGGGGTTAGAGCATGCCATTCAGGTTTCTACCGAGAATCAGTGGCATGGAGTTGTGGCTGCCTTGCTCGAAATTCAGCAGAAACGGCCCGGTCGCGCCTGACAATCTAAACCTTTGTTCGCAATCCTTTTCCGAGGTACCGCGCACGCGGTTTCTTCACGTCATTCTGACAGATCAATCGGCGACATGCCTCTAATCATTTGACTTTCCGACGAAAAAGTTACATTATTACATAATAAGATTACGGAGGGATTGGACGACTATTACGCAGTAAAATTATACACATCGGGCCTTTCTGATACGAAAAGTGAAATTTTTGCTTGGAATCGCAGAAGATTCTTGGATGATAGGCTCCGAGCCGGACCGCCCGTCTCAACCCAGAGATTAATTGCCCGTGCAGTTAGTCGACGGGATACAAACATAACAGATCGTCCTCCAGCCTCCCCGAGGTCGGAATAATGACGGCGAGATATAACGAGATAAAACGGTGTTAATCCGTGTGGTGGTCGGCACAATTGGGAGAGGTACGGGAAAGCCTTTTGAAACGACAATTCGGTACGCCGGGCGTCAGCTCGGATCTGTGCTCGGTTGTCGGCTTGCTCCCAATTTTAAAGGGTAAAGGTTAGGGGCCTTCGGGCATCTTATCTTTGCAAGGTTTAATCCGCCGCATTGATCTTCGGATACGAAGAACTTTTGTGGCTTTGTTAAAACCCATGTGGGCAGAAAATGGATAAGGCTAAAGTGAAACGTATAGCTGTCTCGACGGCTGCGGTTACCTCGATCCTTCTGGGTGCTGCTGGTGCTAACGCACAAGACGCACGTCTGAAGTCGATTGTTGAAGAGGTAAACCAGGCCAATCAAATCGCACAAGCGTCCCAGGCACGTATTGATAAAACGGCCGACGCTACTTCCAAACTTTACACTGACTTTAAAACGGTACTGAAGACCAACGCTGGTCTGCGTGCCTATAATGCTCAGCAGCGTCGTGTAATCACGAAGCAGGAAGAAGAAATCGAGAAAATCAAACGCTCCATCGGGCAGATTGACGAAATTAAACGTCAGGTCGTTCCGCTGATGGAAGACATGGTCAAGGACCTGAATGATTTTGTCGAACTCGACATCCCGTTCCAGATTGACGAGCGCCGTGAGCGTGTTGAAAGTCTGCGTGACGTTATCGACGATCCAAACGTAAGCGACCCAGAGCGTTTCCGTGTGATCCTCGAAGCCTACAAGGCTGAGGTTCAGTACGGTCGTTCGATCAACGCTTATGAAGCGAGTCTCGAAGATGGTCGTAGCGTAAACTTTGTTCGTGTTGGCCGTGTAGCATTCTACTACCAGACCAAAGACGGCAAAGAGACTGCTACCTGGGACCAGAGCAGCCGCTCCTGGGTTAAACTGGACGAAGCGTACGGCACACCTGTTAAGCAGCTGATTCGTATGGCTCGCAGCCAGATGCCATTCGACGTTCTGACGCTTCCTGTCAAAGCGCCGGTTCAGAAGGGGAGATAATAACAATGAAAAAGATTCTGACCTCTGCTGCAGTTCTTATGATGGGCTTTTCCGCGGTAGCGAACGCCCAAACTGCTGACCTGAACAGCCTTCTGAGCAAAGTTAAAGAAGGCCGCGCATCCGAGTCTGAAGAGCACCGGAAGCGTGAGCAAGAGTTCGTTGCCCGTAAAGAGCAGCAAGCTCAACTTCTTGAGCAAGAGCGCCAAACTCAGCAGCGCCTTGAGCGCGAGTCGGCTCGTCTTGAAGAGACACGTCGCAACAACGAAGCTGAAATTGCACGCCAACTGGAAGTTCAGCGCGAGCGTCTTGGCCAGCTTCAAGAGCTTTTCGGTGTTCTGCAGCAAGCTGCAGGCGACGCCAAAGCGGTTATCGCGTCTTCGCACGTAACGATCGATAATCAAGGCCGCATGGAGCCAATCAACACGCTGGTAGCCAAAGCTGCAGACTCTGCAGAACTGCCAACAATTGATGAAATCCGCGCTTGGCCTACTCAGATGGTTCAAGAAATGATCGGCTCCGGTGAAGTTGTTACTTTCCCGCTGACCGTTCGCGGCGTAGACGGCAACACTTACCAAACTGACATCACTCGTATCGGTGATTTCGGTCTCGTTGGTGATGGCAAATTCTACACCCTCAAAACCAACAGCGAAGTGGAAGAACTGCAGCGTCAGCCAGGTTCTCGCCTGACTGGCACGATCGATCCGTTCCAGAACGCTTCCGGCATCTCTGAAATCGCACTGGATCCATCCCGTGGTCAGATTCTGAACCTGGAAGTAGAAAAACCAACTATTCCTGAATATCTGGATCAAGGTGGCTTCATTGGTTACCTGACTCTGGCTCTGGGTGCTGTTGGCGTACTGCTGGCTGTTGTTCAGTGGCTGTACCTGATGCTGGTTAAAGGCAAGGTTCGCAAGCAGATCCGCAGCGAAGTTGCTGACACAAACAACCCACTCGGTCGTGTTCTGTCTGTTTACGACAGCAACAAGTCTGTTGACGTTGAAACTCTTGAGCTGAAGCTTGATGAAGCAATTCTGAAGGAAACGCCTGCCCTTGAGCGCTTCCTGACGTTGATCAAGCTGATCTCGGCGGTAGCACCGCTCTTCGGTCTCCTCGGTACGGTGACCGGTATGATCCAAACCTTCCAGGCGATCACGCTCTTCGGTACTGGTGACCCGAGCATGATGGCAGCTGGTATCTCCGCGGCTCTTATGACCACGGTTGAAGGTCTGGTTGTTGCTATCCCTACTCTGCTCCTGCACAGCTTCGTTGCCGGCGCTTCCAAGTCCGTGATCCACGTACTGGAAGAGCAATCCGCTGGTATCATCGCTGTTCACGCAGAGAAGGAGCATGCGAATGCTAGCGCTTAATGAAGCATTCGGCGCGATCCAAGCGTTCATGGAGCGGGGCGGAAACGTCCTGTTCCTGGTCCTTGCGGTCACGTTCATCATGTGGGTGCTTATCATCGAGCGTATCTGGTACTTCGCGCTGGAGTACAAAAAGCAAAAGAATCGCGTTGTAGACGCATGGGAATCCCGTGCCGAGCGTCGGTCCTGGTATGCACACAAAATTCGTGATGCCATGATCTCTGAGGTCAACAACAACCTGAACCAGGGTGTTGCCATGATCAAAACGCTCGTTGCCCTTTGCCCTCTTATCGGGCTGTTGGGTACGGTTACGGGTATGATTGAGGTGTTTGAGGTTATGGCGACACAGGGTTCATCGAACGCTCGTGCCATGGCAGCAGGGGTGTCGAAAGCCACCATCCCGACAATGGCGGGCATGGTTGCGGCACTCTCCGGGATTTTCCTGAGCACTTATATCGAACGCCGTGCAAAACGCGAATCCGAGCGGCTCGAAGATAGCCTGACAACGGATCACTAAGACCAGAATCGGAGTTTTTACCAATGCGTAAATTTGCAAAAGGGGGCGACGAAGCCGAAGTCAACATGACACCGATGCTCGACATCGTATTCATCATGCTGATCTTCTTCTTCG
>JABXIS010000077.1 GCA_013372975.1 Alphaproteobacteria bacterium | reverse complement strand
CTGTGCCGGTGATCCGCGCGTGTTGCAGGCTGGCTGTTGCCCAAGTGATCAACAAATCCGAGAAACGACAGATAAAGGATAATCAGATGAAAAGACTGCACGTACATATTGGTGTGAAAAACCTTGAGGCCTCAATTGCCTACTATACAGCAATGTTTGGCGCCGAGCCTGTGAAGGTGAAAGAGGATTACGCCAAATGGGCGCCAGAGGACCTGGCGGTTAATTTCGCCATCTCTACCACATGCGGGCAGGGTGGCGTGGGGCATCTTGGCGTGGAAGTTGAGGAAGATGACGAGTTGGCGCGCCTGAGCATGCGGTTGGGTACCGTCGATGCCCCAATCCGCCATGACGGGGAAGTGAGCTGCTGTTACGCCAAATCGAAGAAAGCCTGGTCGGAGGACCCGGAAGGCGTGAAATGGGAATTGTTCCATACATTTGGTGAAGCGGACGAGCTTGCACCTGTATTCCTGAACAAGGATGGTTCCGAGGCTGAGGCGGCGCCTTTCGCCTAACCGCAATGAGCAAAAAGAAAAGGCCGCCTATAGGGCGGCCTTAAGCAATCCAGGTAGGAAAATTTAGCTTTGCGACTTGTGCATATGGTTCAGGAACTCCTGAACGCTTGCCCTGAGGGCAGCCCCTTGTTCCTGAAGGCTATGTACTTTGTCCGAAACTTCATGAGAAGCGCCTTGAGTACGGTTTGTAGCTGCACCAATTTGGCTGAAATCCGAGATCACGCCGCTTGTTGCCTCTGCGGCCATCGCTGCACTTGAACTGATCTCCTGGGTGGCGGCGGCCTGCTGGCTCACGGTGCCGGAAACTTCGCTTGCAATGGAATCAACTTCCTGGATGCGGTTCGAAATCTTCTCGAACGCAGCGACTGCATCGGTGGTTGCGCCCTGCAGCTCAGCAATCTGCTGGCTGATTTCGTCCGTGGCCCGCGCGGTTTGCGTTGCAAGCGCCTTCACCTCTGATGCCACAACGGCAAAACCCTTGCCGGCTTCGCCTGCGCGCGCCGCTTCGATGGTGGCATTCAAGGCCAGAAGGTTGGTCTGGCTGGCGATGTCATTGATCAGTTTGATCACGTCGCTGATCTTCTTGCCGGACTCGTTGAGGGTTTCAATCAGCCGTGAGGCATCATTGGCTTCATGCAGCGCCTTTTGGGTCACCTCGGCCGCCCGGCCCATCTGCTCACTCACTTCACCCACAGACGCGGTAATCTCTTCGGTGGCGCCTGCAACGGCATTCACGCTCGAGCCTGCGTCGCGTGCCTTGTGTTCAGCAAGCTGCATGCCCTCGGCCGTTTCCTGCGTGGCGGCAGTCATGGTGTTCGCGGCTGTTTCAAGTTCGTCGGCGGTGCCGCCAAGGCGGTCAATTGCCGCCATAACTGATGTTTCAAACTGCCTTGAAAGGTTTTTTTCGTTTGCAAGGTCCTGGTCCAACATACAAATCCCCTCTGAGCGCCATCATTGACCCGGCGCTAACTGTTACCAATGTGTCAGGAATTCCCCAATCCCGATTGACGGTACCCTATGATAAAAAGGTCCGCTGTTAAAGGCTATTGTTGGTGCCCTTTAGAGAAGGTCAGTCGGGACGGCTTTCCATATGCAAATCAAGCGTTTCAAACAGGAAGCCTGGGCTCACGGCGCAGCTGACCAGGGTCCAGGCCCCATTTGTGCGTGCGCGCTGCCAGTGGTTGGCTGGAATGATGGCCTGAGGGCGTTGGCCTGAACCAAGTTCTGGGCCCAGCTCAAAGATCTGTTGAGCAGCCTTCTCCCTGCCAACCTCGATGGTTAGCGGTGCGCCTGCGTTCCAAAACCAGATTTCATCTGCATCAAATTTGTGCCAAAGGGCAAACCCCTGTTGTTCAAGAAGATAATAGATAGCAGACATCTTGCCTCTGTCAGCCGGGCCTGTCGCATTGTCGAAGGTGCGGCGATAGTAGCCGCCCTCGGGATGAGGGGCCAGATCGAGGGATTCTATTATGTCATGCGCCGACAGGATCATTTGCTGAACTCATAAAGAGCGATCGCTGCTGCATTTGATACATTCAGGCTCTCCACCTTGCCTGCCATCGGGATTTTAGCGACCGCGTCGCAATGTTTTCTGACCAAGGGACGTAGGCCTTTGCCCTCGGAGCCCATCACGATCACAATATTGTCTCCCATGGAAAGCTTGCCGATTTCCTTGTCGGTGTGGCCATCCAGCCCTACGTGCCAGTATCCCATCTCTTTGAGGGTATCGAGCGCCTGAGCGAGATTCGAGGCCCGGATCCAGGGCATGACTTCGAGGCCGCCAGCGGCGGCGCGGGCGAGTACACCGGATTCGGTCGGGCTGTTGCGGTCTTGTGTGATGAGCGCCCGAGCGCCAAGGGCGGCAGCAGAGCGGAGGCAGGCGCCCACATTGTGAGGATCGGTTACCTGATCCAGCATCAGGATGATATTTTTGTTCCCCACAAGCGGCATGAGGTCATGCAGATCAAGGCCGGGCAGGGGGCGCACCTCCATCAACACGCCCTGGTGGGGCGAATCTGCCGGAACAGCGCTTCTGAGAAGGGTATCGTCTTCGATAATTTCGACAGGTAGTTGCGGGCGGATGCCGGGAAGGCCGCTGGCTTGCATTGCCTTCGCTGTACCGATCAGGCGCACACATTCCCGTGCCGGGTTTTTGAGGGCAGCTTCTACCGCGTGGCGGCCAAACAGGAAGAAGCCATCGCGTGCTTTGGGGGTAAGCCCTGCCGAGCGCAGCGGTGCGCCATGGCGTGCCTCCTGCGGGCGTTTATGAGGGGGACGGCTGTGTGCCTGAGACGGATTCCCGCCTTGTGGGCGTCGTGCCGTTTTTCCGCCAGTGTTTTTTTTATGATCTCGTTTGGCCATCAGGCTGTCTTTCCGCTTGGCATGATGGGGTACTGGTTGCCATCAAGTCCTGTAATTTCAACGCCCTCCTTACGGCATTCCCGATGAATATTAAAGTCTCCTGAAAAAAATGCACGCCAATTGGAAGTTGGTGTTGACATGCGAATTTATATGCGCATATTGCCCACACCGCGCCGCCGGACAGGCCCTCTCCAAACAGGGTTTTACGGCGGGACCGAAATATACGTGGAGGGGTTGGGGAGCGGTCAAACCCATCAGACTGTAAATCTGACGCCTTCGGCTTCACAGGTTCGAATCCTGTCCCCTCCACCACTTATCCTTCCTTGTTCAAGAGTTCTCTCTGAGGGCTTTAGTTCAGGAAGGCTTGTTGTGTTCGAGAGGAGCCGCTGGCTTGTGCGGGTGTAGCTCAATGGTAGAGCAGAAGCCTTCCAAGCTTACGACGAGGGTTCGATTCCCTTCACCCGCTCCAATAAGTCCCTCTCGGGCGACATCATCATGTGACACCCGGGTGGGCGTCATGGGGTTAAATGGAAAGCTCGCCTGAGTGTTAGACACAGGGCGTGATTGCTTGCAAAGGTAGACGGGCAATGGCTAAAGAAAAGTTTGAACGTAATAAGCCGCACTGCAACATTGGTACTATTGGTCACGTTGACCATGGTAAGACGACGTTGACAGCTGCGATCACTAAAGTACTTGCTGAAGCATTTGGCGGTGCAGCGGTTGATTTT
>JABXIS010000042.1 GCA_013372975.1 Alphaproteobacteria bacterium | reverse complement strand
GTTCTGAGCCAGGATCAAACTCTCAAGTTGACCAGGAACCAATAAATGGTTCCTTAAAACCATCATCAATTCACACAACAAGAAAATCTGAATGCATACCGAAATATGCGCTCAAGAATTCACTGACCTAACCGACTTGCGTGAACATAATCGGTTAGTGCTATTTCAACCGGTCCGAAAACCAGTGAAACATGTCGGAAAATATAGATGATGATCTCCAGACCACCGTCCACATCTCCCTTCCAATCTACAATGTCAAAGAGCAAATCGCTTTACCTTTCGGACCCTCCAGCGTGGCTGGTCGTTGGGGTCAAGCGTCCCGGCGGTGCGTCTCGCTGAGCGGTGCGCCCCGTCGGTGTGGGGCGGGTTATAGGGGTGGTTTCCGACCCTGTAAACACCTTTTTTCAGTTTTCTTCAAAAAAGTGTCAGATAACCCGCGAAACCCCATATTCTTTCCAAATGTGTTACAAAAGCCTTAATGGGCAGCAATAATATTTCACACTCCCGCCTCCTGCCCCAGTACCCCTAGCCCCTTTATCGCCAAGACAAGATCGAGGAGGCCAAATCAGGGGCCAAAATCGGGTGAATCAGCGCACACGAAGAGCCCATCAGGGATCAGAAACAGGCCAACCCACGCAGCGAGATGGATAGAAACCGCAGAACTCTGCGGTTCTCTCTGATTCTTATCCCAAGAGAATCAATACGGACGGGAACAAGGATCAACGCAAAGGGACAGCAATACCTATATAGAAAGCAAGGAAGGGCTTGCAGGCAGGCATCAATATAAACAGCAGGGTCGCTATATTAAGAGACACCCCTCTATAAAAGAGGCGCCCCGGAAGCGCCCGGCCAATTGCCCTAACACAATGAAAGAAATGCTGAGGATCAGAGAAGCCCACCATCTAGGCTTTTTGGAATCAGGGGTGTTACTGCCCAGCCTTCCTCTTATAGGCATTCAGCATATTCTGCATGGTACCCAATTCACGAAATTCGTCTGCGGTTTGAGCTACGGCCCCCTGAAACTGTTCTTCAAATAATACAGCTGCACCACCAGCCGTGGCCAGGCGCCGATCAAAGGCGCCTCCGGCCGTCGCTGGCGTATAATCATCAGGCATTTTCACCAGAAACAAGCCAACAAGGCCTGCAAGCGAGTTTTCAACCACAGACCGCGGAACACCCCCTGGCTTGAAATCGCGCATTGGCCCGACCGAGACGACGCTGCGATTGACCTGATTCTCATCCCTACCGGCAAGCGCACGCGCAACCTGCCCCAAAAACAAGCGAGTGTCATAATCACTCATCCCCGCGCCAGTCTGATTCTTGGTCAGGCTACCCTTGATCCAGTCGGCCATGGTTAGAACCGACCCATCCCCCATTATTATATAGCTGTCCCGAAGGTCGGCGCCTTTGGGGGGCTCGCTATCCTTGCTGTCGTCACTCGGTTTTTTTCTGAGCCTCGGGTACACAGGAACAACCAGTGGTTCGATTTCCCTTTGGACGGTATCAATCTGTCCACTGGAGGCAGAATCTGAATCATCTGCTGAAACGCTTTTCCCCAAAACCATCATGAGAATCGCAAGAGACACCAGAAATGCGACGATCAAAATCGCCCCCTTTCGAGCAGTCCATACGGCGTTTTCCCGCCCAGTTGCCATTCTCTCTTCCCTCGCGCCAAACACATTGATACCCTTAACAGGAAATTTATTTCTGTAAAACAATAATATTTGGCCAAAATGAGGCAGTCATGAGCGAGAAGTTGAATAGTGTCAGGTTACTGAAGTGGATTGTCTGGACTTCCATTGTCCTAATTGTCGGCATGACAACGTGGTTCTGGGCAGATCCGGAAAGTCTTAGAGTGCTTGGTGTTGATTTCACCTTGCTTGACAAACATGGCGGGCCAGAGAATTTGGCTTGGTGGCAAAAACTTGCAGGATTCGGCGCGGATGCTTTACCTGCAGGACTATTGGTCACTGCCCTGCTCCACCTGCTTGGGCTTTTGCATCAGTTGGAGTTGGGGAACTGGTTTGACCAACAAACAGAAAAAGCATGCGAACGCATCGGAAAAACCATGCTCTGGTATCTGCTTGCAAGCTTCTTCAATGAAACAATCCTCGTCCTGATTCTCACCGTCATGAACGCGCCCGGCGAACGCCAGCTATCCATTTCCCTGTCTTCCGACACGTTGCTGGGCCTTGTACCTGCCTTGATGGCCTTGGTAATCGCCCAGATGGTAAGGCATGCGCGCGCACAGCGCGACGAGTTGAATCAGATCGTTTAAGGAGAACAGATAATGCCTATCACTGTTCGCCTTGACGTTATGCTGGCCGAACGCAAGGTAAAATCGAAAGACCTTGCAGCCCATATTGGTATTACCGAAGCCAATCTCAGCCTGCTGAAATCCGGCAAGGTAAAAGGCGTGCGCTTCGCGACCCTTGAGGCCATCTGTGCTTACCTGAAGTGCCAGCCCGGAGACTTGCTTCGCTATGAAGAAGATGCTGACTAAAACCTGAGCGACATCGTAAGCGCGCTGTATCGGTGATTTCCACTGCCTTCAAATTCCGAGGTCCGGAACGCGTTGGTAAGCGCGAATCGTGTTCGACCAAGGAATAACACCATGCCAACCTGCACCTCGGCTAAAAAAGTCTTTTTGTCCACGTGGTGCTCATGGCCCCGCCAGGTCCCGTCAAGGAAGATATTGCGCGCCACCGCCCTGACTTCTCCTCCGGCGAACAAATACATGTCAAAATCATCATCTCCGGAAAAATGGTCGCTGCCAGGCAGACTGGGCTGAATCCGCGGAGGAGCGCCTTTGTCCCGGTTAAGGTTCGTACCTAGGCGCACTGTCAGCCCCCCTGCCCCGTATGTGTGCACATTGCCCAATGCAACACCCCAATGCGGGGTAACATCGGCCTGAAGCGAACCCAGAATGGCCTTGGTAGCGAATCTATAGCCACGACTATAATAAAGATTGATGCCGGGCTCATTGGGGAGCTGGTGTTCCCATCCCTCCGGCTTGCCAATGCCAATGACCCCATGCCACCAGCGCTGTGTTTTACCTGCAAGCGACGCCGGCCCCACAACACCCAGGTCAAGTTTGGCGACTTCGTACCCTCCGGGATTCTCCCTCGTCACGCCAAACTCCAGATAGAGCCAACCAGCATATGGCCGGTCGTCTGTTATGAGGTCAGACGTCGCGATATCGCCGGGCGTGTACATATTTTGCCCAAGCGCGAGGCTATAATATATGTCCGAACTGGGTGCATCGTCCGCAAGCGGAGAATATCTGCGCAGCAAGTCACTTACGTCATCGGCAAATGGTGTTTTCCCAGGCCGGTGAACGAGACCGATGCGTAGGCCATTTGTATAGTCTTCGTCTGTATTGAAGAGCAGATCATTCTCAACCTGAATGGTAATCACCTGATCACCGTCGTTATCCGCAGCAACAGCACCGACCTCGCCGAGGCCGACCGGCGCTACCGAAAGCGCGGTAGCAGCCATTAATTTCGAGATCTGTCTCACACTTCCCCCATCAACGGATGATGCTATTAGGTATCAGCCTCTTCTATATATAGAGGAACAAGGCGAGCAAAATGCAAAATTCGGTCTATTGTGTGACCGTCATCAGCAAGTGGGAGATGAACCACCGCCATCAGGTGGGGTTTGTCGAGTGTACTGGATGCGGAAGGGAAACCGAGCGCTATCTGAGGCTTCTCCAAAAACCTGGCGAAATGGTTTCTGTAAATAGCGTCATAAGGGCCCGGCAAGGTTTCACGGAAACTGGATCCGGTCAGGTCTTTGCCTTGAAGGGATACCATTGCGCTCCCAAACAAACGAAACCTGATGTCTGACCGACACTCTGATACTTCGCTCATAGCCATCGTGGGTACCCAACCCGAAAAATCCGGCAACTTGAAGTCTGACCAAGAAGGAATGTCTTGTCCCTTCAACCGTTCCTGCCACATCGAAACAATGTCAGAAAAGTCTCCCTTTGCGCCCAGATCGAAAGTTACCGGCTCGGTATCCACGTCAAAATACTCAAACACACCCAATTCCTCTTCCCTTAATCCCACCCAACCGACATTTTTCAGTTTCACCCGAAACCATTTCAAATAATAGTTAAAGTTGGGTTCATTCCTTAAGGGTGTAGTCGGAAAAAATGCTCTTGGACATTCTGGCCATCATACGGCAATCTGACCTCCAAGTTTCAGGCAACCAATCAGGTGATAGACGCAGGCCCTATGCGCATACTCCATATTCTCGATCACAGTATCCCCAAACACAGCGGCTATGTATTTCGCACCATGTCCATCATGGCTGAGCAAAAGGCACGCGGCTGGGACCCTGTGTTGATAACAACGCCGAGACATGGTCCTGGCGACGAGATGTCAGAGGAAGTTGAAGGCTGGACCATATATCGCACACCCAACAAAGGCATACCCTCCTGGATGCCACCGGGAATACGTGAACGATGGGAAATGCATGTGAGTCGGGTTCGGCTTCAGCAGGTGATCAGAGATATCAGACCTGATATTCTCCATGCTCACTCCCCTGTCCTGAATTTCTTCCCGGCGAAGCGGGCATCGGGCGGCATTCCTGTTGTATATGAGATACGGGCTTTTTGGGAAGATGCGGCGGTTGACCATGGCAGCACGCATGAAGGCAGTCTTAGATATCGTCTTAGCCGCAGCCTCGAAACACGTGCAATCCGGCAAGCAACCCAGGTAACAACCATATGTGAAGGCCTCAGAGCAGATATCCTTGCCCGTGGCATCAAAGCGGACAAAGTGACTGTAATTCCGAATGCCGTGAATGCAGATGCCTTCCCCCCGATCACAGAAAAAGACAGCCCACTTCTGAAACAGTTAAACCTTCAAGGTAAATCCGTCCTTGGTTTTGCAGGCTCCTTCTATGCCTATGAAGGGCTGGAGTTCTTGATCAGGGCGCTGCCACAACTGCTTGAGAAACACCCTGACATTCGATTGCTGTTGGTTGGAGGCGGTCCAACCGAAGATAAACTTAAGGCCGCAACAACCCTGCTTGGACTCGAAGACAAAGTGATATTCACGGGCCGTGTGCCCCACAGTGAGGTCAGGCGTTACTATAGCCTTGCCGACATCATGGTTTACCCACGCCATTCTATCCGCCTGACCGAAACCGTAACGCCTCTGAAGCCGCTGGAAGCCATGGCGATGAACAGGCTGGTCCTCGCCAGCGATATCGGGGGTCACCGCGAACTCATCGAAGATGGCCGTACGGGTCGCATGTTCCGGGCAGATGATGCGGCTGATTTCACACGCGTCTGCAGTGATCTGATCCAGAACCGGGAGAACTGGCAATCCATGCTGGCGGCCGGTAGAGATTTTGTTGAAAACGTGCGAAACTGGAAGAACAGCGTGGCAGAATATGAAAAAGTCTACGCTCGTTGCCTGGAAAGCGGAAACCAGGGCCCACACTACGGGCCCTAGATCAAGTGTCTGGCTACGCCTGTCCGATATAATCTTTCAAGGCTTCATTTTCGCGCGTAGCTTCTTCCATTCGGTGCTTGACCACATCCCCAATGGACACCATGCCAATGAGCTTGTCATCTTCCACGACCGGCACGTGACGGATACGCCTTTCCGTCATCATCTTCATCAATTCATACATGGAATCGTTGCTGGTGCAGGTGAAAACCGACTTGGTCATGAGTGTGGAAACATCATCAGCCAGAACGCCCCCACCACGAATGGCTATGCCGCGCACCACATCGCGCTCTGACATAATCCCGCACAGTCTTCCATTATCAGTAATTGGGACAGCACCAATACGCCGTTCCCCTAACAGTTTGGCAACTTCCATAACGGTACAACCACGCTCCAACGCAATGATATCGCTACCTTTTTCGGAAAGTAATGTGCCAACATTCATATCTGTCTCCCTCGTGATGGACCCAGCTACATGGCCCTGGGCCGGGGCGCTCGCGGATACTCGGGTGAACTAAGGGATATTATGCCCCTTTTCTCTCCCAGACGCAAAGGGCATTGCCAATCATCTGCATGGCAAGCATCTGATTACCGGCACAAGAACCCAGATACTGTTAAAAGTTGGCTTAAAAGTAACGCTACACTTTATTGCCGATGCGGGTTGCGTTACAACCAAGTGGGGTTAAGGGGCAAATGGAGGATCAGAACTGTATTTTGCGGTTCGCACGAACCGGGGGAAAAGCCATATGGCTCGCATATTTTTTAAAAAAGATGGGCAAAAGCCCTCTGTATTTGCGTCACTGGGGCTAACAACAGCTTGCATTGCATTGCTGGCCCTCGTAGCGGCAGGGCCTGTTGTTCAGACCGGGGTTTTCGGAAACCCCAACAGCGCAGAGATATATGACCTTCAGTTGAAGCTTATTTGGGTTGCTTTCCGGCTCGTTATTGTGGCGGCCGTATTCACCGCGACAGGGGTAATACACGGGCGCCTTTCCAGCAGGGCCAGGACCAGTTGGCGAGCACTGGCTGCAGCGCTAATGACTGTGTCCGTTGGTTGGCCTTCAGGGCAAATCCTTTACGACCTGCGGTATGGGCCCACACTTCACGACATTTCCACACGCCCAACGGCACTCCTGAATTTCACAAATTTGCCCGAAAGGCAGTATGACTCCGCTTCTCCCCTAGACATCCTCGGTAGTCGGCATGAGGAACAATATCTTGCTAAATTGATGGCAGCCTATCCAGGCCTTGGCAGTATTCCCCTCGCAGGAACCGTGGAAGAATCGACAAATACCGCAATGGAGGAAATGCGCCGCCTAGGCTGGAATATTGTGTTTGGCGATACTGCGTCAGGTCACATTGAAGCCATTCATACCAGCCTGTGGTTTGGATTTCGAAGCTTCATTCTTGTAAAGGTGCGCGCAATCGACGCAGTGTCATTCCTTGACATTCGTACCGTTTCTGAGATGGGTCATACAGACCGCGGTACCGGCATAAAACTTATCGGAAAGCTTCGGTCCGGCCTAAATCAGTCTGGGTGATGGTTCCCGCCTGTATTTGAGGCGCTTATTTTAGTTTGTGGAAGCGACATATGAAAACCTTTCTTCTCGTTCTAGGCTCCCTCGTGGCGCTTGGTCTCGCTGGCTATTGGGCCCTTACGGTCCTGGGCTCGATTGATGGTGTGGAACTCTCGGGTCATGGCCTCGCAGCTGCCGGCCTCGGACTCTTTTTCACTGTGGTTGTCGGTTTTGGGCTGATGGCACTGATTTTTTTCAGTAATAAGCATGGGCACGATGAGGATGTGCACTCTCTTTATTCCGAAAAGCAGGATAAAGACGACAATTCTTAATTGATTACAGGGGCAGCGGCGTGAGCGCAGATACAAAGAACGACTGGCAGGATTTTCTGGCTTTGGTTGAAGAGGTTTGGCGTAACGGCCTCTATGGTATTGATGTCGGTCAGATCATAGTTGCTTTCGGCATATTCTTTATCTTCCTGCTCGCCCGCAATCTATTCACTCGCCTTGTTGTCAACCGCATCGCTGCCTGGACAAAGCGCACAAAAACCCACCTAGACGATACAATCGTCGCCGCCATTGAAGCGCCGCTCAGGTTTGTTCCCATTGTTATGGGACTGTTCTTCGCTACGGCATATTTGGAGCTGGATACAGAATCGGCCGATTTGGCTTCCAAGCTAAACCGTTCCCTGATCGCTTTTGTTATTTTCTGGACATTATACCGTGCAGCTGGGCCTGTAAGTGAACTGCTGCAACGAGCTGATCAGATACTTACAGTTTCAATGATCGAATGGCTTTCGAAAGCCATCCGGGCTGCCTTCGCCATAATTGGTGGCGCAACGATACTCGAGATATGGGGCATTCAGGTAGGTCCACTGATAGCTGGCCTCGGGCTATTTGGGGTTGCTGTCGCCCTAGGTGCGCAGGATTTGTTCAAAAATCTTATTGCCGGGCTGTTTGTCATTGGCGAACGCCGTTTTCATCCCGGCGATTGGGTTTTGGTGGAAGGTATTGTTGAAGGTACGGTAGAGCACATCGGGTTCCGCACAACTACGATTCGCCGGTTCGACAAGGCCCCTGTCTATGTGCCCAATACCAAGCTTTCCGACCATGCCGTCACCAATTTTTCACGAATGACATTCCGCCGCATAAAGTGGTTGGTCGGCCTTGAATACCGTACAAGCGCTGCACAGCTTCAAGAAGTGCGTGACAGGGTCGAAAAATACATCAGCGAAAGCACGGATTTTGTCCAGCCGGATGAAACGGCTACATTTGTTCGCATCGACCAATTCTCGGCCAGCTCCATCGATATTTTACTATATGCCTTCACTCGCACGACAAACTGGCTGGAGTGGTTGGCCATCAAGGAAAAGCTTTTGTTGGAAATCAAAAAAATTGTGGAAGAAGCGGGAACAGGCTTCGCTTTCCCAAGCCGGTCTCTTTACATAGAGACCATGCCGGGGGATTTTGAGGTTGCGCCCGTGCACAGTGCAAACACGCCTGCACCACGAGAAGGAACACATACATGACATCCGAGATGAAATCGCTGACCGAAGAACGCCGCCGCGCGACCATAAGGACGATACCGCAACCAGCAGACCTGAATGTGAACGGCAACATTTTTGGTGGCTGGGTTTTAAGCCAGATGGACCTCGCGGGCGCCGATGCGGCCGTGCGCATTGCCGGCGGACCCGTTGCTACCGTTGCGATTGAGGCCATGAAGTTCCACCGCCCCATCGAGCTTGGCGACGTGATCAGCATCTATGCAGACATTGAAAAAACAGGCCGTACGTCTGTGACTGTGAAGCTGGACGTCTATGCCGAGCGTGGCGTTGAACGCTCGCTGCATCAGGTTACGGAAGGGCGCTATATCTTTGTGGCAATCGACAATGACGGTCGGCCCACACCGCTGAAAAATTCACACAAATAAGAAATGGTAGGGCCCTATTGTGCCCCACCCTTGTCAGCCGCTTCGTCAGGGGCACCGACCGCAATACCGGCTTTATCGAGTTCTGCAACGCAATAGTTGGCCACCTGATCCAGAATACTGCGATTCTCTTCCGAAAGTTCATTCCTGGACAGCTGTGCTGACAGGCCGAGATATTTATCCATATCGAGGCGTTTCTGGAACTGGGATACCGTGCAATCGCAAAGCGCCTTGCACGCCACAGCACTTGCATTGGCCTCACAGCCCTGCATGCAGCGCAAGCGGTCCACCTCCAATAGCTCAGCCGGGATGGCTGCCGATTGCGCAAAAGCGCCGCTGCCAGCCAAAACGAAAAGAGCTGCTGAAAGGCCTTTCAGGGATTTCAACACGGACCAATCTCCTACACGGTAATTTTATCAATTTGCCCCTCGACACAGGAGAGACCCGATCACATATTGCTGTTGTAGCACCCGAGACGAGGTGCTTCACTATCTAAACCAGTTAATAGAGACAAGAAAATGGCAAAAGCGACTTTTGGTGGTGGATGTTTCTGGGGCGTGGAAGAGATCTTCCGCACAATGGAAGGCGTTAACGCCACACGTGTTGGCTATATGGGCGGCGAAAAGGAAAAACCGTCCTATGAGGAAGTGTGCACAGACAAAACCGGCCACGCCGAAGTCGTGCAGATTGACTATGATCCAGAGAAGACAAGCTTCGAAGCATTGGTCGATGTGTTTTTTGACAACCACAACCCGACTGAATTGAACCGACAAGGGCCGGACGTGGGCACCCAGTATCGGTCAGCCATCTTCTATCACGATGACATCCAGAAGCAGTTGGGCGAAGAAAAGAAACAGGCGCTTATCGCTTCGGGCCGTTTCAAGAAAGATATTGTGACCACCCTTGAGCCCGCAGCCACCTTTTGGGAAGCGGAAGAATATCACCAGCAATATCTCGCGAAACGCGGCCTATCCAGCTGCCATATCTAAATTTGGGGAAATGGCTGGCGGTGCCTATGCCGCCAGCACCCTGGGCTGAAGATATTTCATCGCCCAACCGATCACATCCAGGCCTTCCGGCGCGCGTTCCTGCGCCGCACCCAGAAATTCCTGAACTTCGTCAGCGCGGTCTTCATCCAACATCAGGAAAGCAGCCATAAGAGCCCAGCCCTCGAAGTTTTCTTCCTCTAATGCGATCGCCCGTTCCATAGCTTCTTCCGCCAGCGTGGTGTCACCGCCGCTATAATGAAGAAAACAGCCATAAGCACGCCATGCCGCGGCACACTCACTATCATGCTCTAGCGCGCGTTCAAAATAGCCAGGCGCAGCTTCGTACCGGCCAATGGCATACCGAACCAACCCAAGGTCGGAATCGGTGGACGCACAGTCATGCTGCAAGGATGCTGCCCGCAACAAGGCTTCCTCCGCGCCTTCAAGATCACCAATCTCGTGAAGCAGAATTTCGCCATAGGCATGCCACGGATAATGATCATCGGGTTGCAGGTTTATGGCTTCCTGCGCTTGCGCAAGTGCTGCCGCAGGATCATCGCTTGTATAGCGCAGCGCATAGGAATAAAGCACGCGCGAAAAAGCGTTGCTGCCATCCCGACTGACTAGCTTCTCGGCATATTCAAGCACAAGATCGGGGCGAAAAAGCCGGTAAATGCCCATCCAAACAATATCAGACAAGGCATCAATGTTGCCCGGCGAAAGCTCAAGCGCTTTCGTCAGAGCCTGCCACGCTGCCTGGTTGCCGCCTTCGCCTTCCCGAAGCAGCATCAACCGCCCCAGCCGAGCCCATGCAAATGTATAATCGGGGCTGATGCGAACCGCCTCGCGCAGGTGATGCTCGGCCGCTACCAGGTCCGTACCTTGTTCACAGTGAAGGGCGCCTAGCATGGCATGAGCCCAGTCATACTTGCTGTCGTTCTCGAGCGCCTTCAGGAACCATTGTTCAGCCTCCTGAATTCGGCCTGCCCCGTGGTGAAGGGCCTGCCCCATATGGGTACAAACCCATGCGCTATCCGGCGCCTGTTCTGCGGCAGAATTCAGATACTGAAGGCCTGTCTCAACATCTGCCAGCACTTCCCAATGAAGCCAGCCAAGGCGGGTTAGCACATCGAAATCCGTTGGATTGAAAGAAAGCGCTTTTTCGTAAGCCACAACAGCTTTTTGGGGTTCGCCAAGCGCTGACTGATATAGCATGCCCATATTGCGAAAGATCAAAGGGTCTGTCGGCACAAGTTTCGCCAGCCGCTCATATATGCGAATAGCCTTACGCGGCCTGTTGAGCTGTTCTTCATACAGCGATGCAAGCGCATAAAGGACGGGAATGTCGTCTGTCTGTAGGGCATCAGCCTTCAGAAGCGCCTCTTCTGCTTTTTTGGGACGGTCGCCCATTTCCATCCGTACAAAGCCGAGGTGGAAGAACGCCCATTGATAGTCTGGCCACAAACGAGCCGCTTCCATCAATTCCCGTTCAGCACCCTCAAGGTCATTACTTTGGCGATATAGAGACCAGCCCAACCATCCATGATAATAACATTCGCCCGGGTCCAGAGTGATCGCGCGCCGCAGCATTTCCTGGCCCTCTTTCACACGTCCCATGAAATCTGCAAGCATGATGCCCATCTTGCCCCAGGCCCAATCGTCTGTTGGGTCTTCTTCCACAGCCCGGCGGAATGCAGCCTCCGCATCATCATATTGATGCAGGTTCACACTCAGAAGGTGTCCATATTGAGACCAGGCCCAAGTGTCGCTTGGGTCAATCTCCAAAACGGTTTCCCATGCCTTCCTTGCATCTTGCCACTGTTCACGTGCTTCGGCGGCACGAGCTTCAGAAATCAAGCGTTCCTTGCCATCTGAAGGCGCCAGATAGGGAAGCGAAAGTCCACGTTCACGGCGCGTCTTGTTCGGCTTCAAGGTAGCGCGGGCAGCCAGATCATTCTGGGCTGCTGTGGCCTCGCTGTCTTCTGGGTCCAGACGCACTGCCTTGTCGTATGCATCTGAAGCTTCACCCCTGCGTCCGGGCAACACCGAAAGGACGTCGCCCAGCATATGCCATCCGGCAGCAGACTTCGGAGCAATCTTAAGTACAGCACGCGCAGTATTTTCGGCCTCATCAACCTCTCCGGTTGCGAGCTGATGCGCAGCAAGCGCCAAAAATTCCGCCGCGGTGGCATGTATGTCCAGAAGTTCAGCCATAAGACACATGGCTGTAATCGCTGTGCATCAAAATTTCCAGCGAAATTAGCAAATTTAACGGGATAGGCCGCCCAAGATCAGGCGGCTTGCTTGTCTTTCTGGCAATCAGAACAAACGCCGTGAAGTTCCAACGTTTGGCGGCGGATTTTGAAACTTGCCTCAGAAGCAGCAGAAAGGACCGATTCCTTCAGTTCGTCAGATGCCACTTCGCGCACGTTTTCACAGCTATCGCAGATCAGGAACTGGCTAACATGGTCATCCCCGGGATGGGGGCAACCAATATAGGCATTCAGGGATTCGATCTTGTGTACGAGGCCCTCTTCCATCAGAAAATCAAGCGCACGATAAACGGTAGGCGGCTTTGCAGACCCACCTTCATTGGCCAGTTGGTCCAGCAAGTCATAGGCTTTTACCGCCTTGTGGCCCTGCCAGATCATTTTGAGGATGCGTCGACGCAGGTCTGTAAAACGAGAGCCGTTTTCGGCACATACCCTTTCAGCTTCGGCAAGTGCTGTATCGATGCATACGCTGTGATCATGTGAGTGCGCCACGGCTTTCCCCTGAAATATCTGTTCGTTGGCTCATCTTAGCCCGTTACGCCGACGCTTTCCAGCCCCGGCGTAACAAACTAATCGATCTATAGCTTACGGCTTGGCAAGAAGCGAAAGCGCGGCAGTTGTCATTGCCTCAACACCGCCCTTGATCGTTGGCTCGCGTTCAGGCGCGAACGAAGACGAATGCAAACTTGGGAGCTTTTTCTCCCCCCGTTTAAACGCTGCTGCATCCTCCGCCCGCACTGTCCCCAGCCAAAAGAGCAGGCTTGGGATTTTTTCTTCCGTACGGCTGTATAGTGCAAAATCTTCGGCACCCATTACTGGTGTAAGCACATGCACCCGATCTTCGCCTAATGCTCGCTGAAGCGTACCAAAGACACCCTCTGTCAACGCTGGATCATTATAGGTTGCGGGTGTGCTTTCGCTTACTGTCATTACCGGCCACATATCTTCCGGCAGGCCGATAGACATGGCTTGCGCCTTAGCAATGCGTTCAATACCTGCTAGCAGCTTCTGTCGCACTTCTTCGGTATAGGACCTGACTGTCAGCTGCAAATGCGCACCATCAGAGATAATATTGTGCTTTGTGCCTGCATGAATTGATCCAACCGTCACAACGGCAGAATCCAGCGGCGACACCTCGCGTGACACAAGGGTTTGAAGGGCAACAACAATTTGCGAAGCCAGTACCACAGGGTCCTTTGTTGTGTGCGGATAAGCGCCATGCCCGCTGATGCCTTTGATCGCCACATCAACCGTGTCTACGTTGGCCAGCGCATAGCCCGACGCCATGCCCACGTCGCCTGCCTTCATTGTCGCACTAACATGTAGCGCGAGGTTATGGTCTGGTTTCGGGAACTTCTTGAAAAGCCCTTCTTCGATCATAGCTTCGGCGCCCAAAACCCGTTCTTCTGCCGGTTGCCCAATCATGACCACAGTACCGCGCCAGCTGTCTTTCATGGCAGCCAGGCGACGGGCGGTTCCCACAAAACTGGTCATGTGCATATCGTGGCCACAAGCATGCATTACAGGAACTGTCTTACCCTTGTCATCCACGGTTGTGGCAGTACTTGCATAGCTAAGGCCGGTTTGTTCTTTCACAGGCAAGCCATCAAGGTCTGTCCGGATCATAATCGTCGGGCCTTCGCCATTTCTGAGCACACCTACGACACCGTGCCCACCGAATTTTTCGGTAACCTCAAAGCCGGCAGAACGAAGTTCTTCGGCGATGCGTGCTGCTGTCTTCTCTTCCTGCAACGAAATTTCAGGGTTCTGATGAAGGTGGGTATAAAGCGTTTCCAGATAGGAAAAATCCCCATCAATTGCTTGTGTCAGATCATTGGATACGGCGGGGATAGTCATCGCCGTAGCGAGCAGTGCGCCATACAAATATTTTTTCATTTTTTCCTCCCAGATAAGGCGAAGATACAGGCTTTACCCAATGGTGCAAGACACATCAGTTGAAAGGCATAACTCTTTGACTGCGGTGTGTAATTTGTTTTCTCTCTGTTAACCTTGTCCTCTTACTATGAGTTGCATACTTGGGCGGATGGAGGACCAAGGTGGAATTTTTCGAAGACCTTGAAGGCATTGCGGCAGCGACACAAACGCAAACTGCCCTTGTCGATACACAGGAACGTATCGGCATGGTGCTTGATCTGATGCCAATTGGTTTCCTGATCCATCAACGTATGGGCATCCTTTTCGCAAACCAGGCTAGCGCAGACTTTTTGAATGACTCGCAAGCTGCCCTTGTGGGCAAGCATCTGTTTGATTTCCTGAACGATGAAGATCGCCTAAAAGTTGAAGAACTGTTCGAAAAAGTGTTCTCCACAGATGTCCCCCACCAGGTGGCGAGTGTGCGGATCGAGATACCAGGTCGAGCCACCAAGATATACCGCCTGACATCTGCGCGACTGCCGTGGGAAGGCACGCCCGCCTGCCAGATACTGATGCAGGACATCACGCGAGAAACCCGCAAGGCACGGCAGCTGGAAAATTTATTGGCGACAGATGCGCTTACAGGTGCCCAGAACCGGCGCAGCTTTATTGATTATGTTGCGGCTATTACACAGGATGAAAGCCCTGAACAATCAGCTGTTATCTTCATGGACCTTGATCACTTCAAAGAGATAAATGACACGCACGGCCACGAAGCGGGCGACCTTGTGCTGAAACACCTTGTTGTTCGCTGTGATCACCTTCTGGCAAGGGAAACCATCAATCGCACTGATGATTGCCCACCGTCCATGCTCGCGCGCATGGGGGGGGAAGAGTTTGCCATTTTTGTTCCCTGTGGTGACCTTGATTACGCCACGGTGCTGGCTGAGCGCATTCGGTCTGAAATTCAGGCCAACGCCATTGAACTACCCGGCTGCGCCCTGAATGTAACCGCAAGTTTTGGCGTCACCAGCTTTGCCCTCGGCGAAAGATCCATCGATGACGTGTTGGCTGAAGCCGACCAGGCGCTCTATGATGCAAAAGGGCAAGGCAGAAACAGGGTGGCCCAATATATACCCGAAACAGAAGGCAAAGGCAGTCGGGGCATAGCCAGAAGCGCCAAACGAGTTCACAGCGGCTCCCAGCAAATTAACTAGGCCAATCCGCTTCCCTTGGGTGCCAATGTAACGTGCCGGTGAATGGCCACCGACAGGATCAAACCATAGGCGATCATCCATGTAAGCATGGCTGATCCGCCATAGGAAATCATCGGCAGCGGCACCCCTACCACCGGCATCAGCCCCATAACCATGGCAACATTGATCATCACATAAAGGAACAATGTGATGGAAAGCCCGCCAGCGAGAAGGCGGCCAAACTGGCTGCGACAGCCCAGCCCCATCAAAAGGCCATAACCCAGCACGATCCCGTATAGGCCAAGCGTAATAGAGGCGCCGATCAGGCCGAATTCCTCTGCAAGCACGGTGAAGATAAAATCTGTTTTCATCTCGGGCAGGAAATTGAGCTGGCTTTGCGTGCCTTCCAGAAAACCCTTCCCTGTCATGCCGCCGGAACCAAGGGCAATCTTTGATTGTGTGATCTGGTATCCGGCACCAAGGGGATCAGCCTCGGGGTTCAGGAATGTCAGAACCCTGTCTTTCTGATAGTCGCGCATGAAACGCCAGGCCACGGGTATCGCGCCTGCAACCGCCAGGCCACCAACTGCAAACAACCAGGCAGGCAGCCCAGCCAGAAACAGGATAGCAACTCCGCCCATGACAATCATAAGAGATGTCCCCAAGTCTGGCTGGCGCATCACCAGTGCCATGGGAACGGCCATCAATACCAGAGGGATAAAAAGTGACCTGAGGCTACGGCTCTGGTCATAATTCCGGCCATGAAAATAGCGCGCAAGCGCCATCACCACCGCGATTTTCATCAATTCTGATGGCTGCAGACGCATGAAGCCAATATCAAGCCAGCGCTGTCCCCCCATGCCTGTTGCGCCCACAAATTCGACCGCCAGCAGAAGGCCAAGGCCGATCGCCCAAGCCGGATAGGCAAAGGCCATCCAGTAGCGAATATCGATGACAGCAATCACAAGCATGACCAACAGTGCGCCGGCAAAACGTATGCTTTGGGTCTCCGCCCACGGTGACCAGCTTCCGCCCGCCACTGAATAGAGCATGGCAAAGCCAATGCCTGCGATCAGGCAATTGATCAATACCATGCCCCAGTTCAGGTCCAGCAGGCGCTGTAAGGGGCTTTTATCCACCCGCCGAGGGCCAAACATCCGGGTCGTTCCCATCAGGCTTCCCCCTCTTCGGTGCGCCGTTGCGCCATCAATTCAAGCGCCTTGTCCATGATGGCACGGCCCAGAGGTGCCGCATCTGACGAGCCCCCACCGCCATGCTGGACAAGGAGGCCGATAGCCACCTGCGGATCGTCTGTCGGGGCATAGCCGATAAACAGCGCGTGATCTCGCATGGCCCATGGCAGCTCGTCGTTGTCTCGCACACCTTCCTGGTGCTCGGCCTCGGATATGCGCCGCACTTGCGCCGTGCCGGTTTTACCAGCCTGCTTCGGAGCACTTTTCTTGCGCCGAAAATCAAAGGCCGTGCCGCCCGGCTCCATCACCATTTCCATACCGCGTCGGGCAATCCGCATATGCAGCGGGTTCACATCCATCGCGGAAAAAGCCGTATCTGGTGCATCCGTTTCCAGGTCTTCGCTCACCAGTGACGGCTCAAGTGCCCGGCCCGAAGCCAGCCGTGCTGTCATCACCGCAAGCTGCAGTGGTGTGGCCAACAAGGCGCCCTGCCCGATCCCCACATTCAGGGTTTCGCCGCCTTGCCACGGTTGATTGAAGGCGGCACGCTTCCACGCACGATCTGGCACAAGGCCATCCTTTTCCCCATCAATGCCCAAGTCATACTGGTGCCCAAGCCCGAACCTGCGCAGCATATCGGCCATATGCTCGATATCCAGTTCTTCGGCGATCTTGTAAAAATAAACATCGCAACTGTTGGAAATAGCGCCTTTGAGGTCCTGCTTGCCGTGGCCACCGCGCTTCCAACAGCGGAAGGTGCGGTTCCCGAATCTGTGCCTGCCGTTGCAATAATGAGTGGTTTCCTCGGTCACGATGCCCTGCTCAAGGGCCGCGAGCGCGATGATAGGCTTCACCGTGGACCCTGGCGGATACTGGCCACTGACAGCTTTGTTGATCAACGGCTTGCGTGGGTCTTTCAATAGCGCATTCCAGTTTTCCTGGCTGATGCCCGTAGTAAATTCATTCGGATCAAACGTGGGGGCGGAAGCAAGGGCCAGGACCTCACCTGTTTTTGCGTTCATCACCACCGCGCCTGCGGCTTCCTCGCCCAATTGTTCCATGGCAAACCGCTGCAGATCGATATCGAGTGTAAGCTGCAGGTCATTTCCTGACTGCGCCTCCTGCCTTGGCGGCAGTTCCCTAATTTCACGTCCAACTGCGTTTACCTCAACCCGCCGTGTGCCTGCGGCACCACGCAGACGGCTTTCATATCGTCGTTCGAGCCCTTGCCTGCCTACCTTGAAACCAGGAAGCTGATAGAGCGGGTTGGACGAAACCTCCGCTTCCCCCGGGCTTGCCAGATAGCCGATCAGGTGAGCGATTTCGTTTCCCATAGGATAAAAGCGCGAAAGGCCAGCATCTGTAACAACCCCCGGCAAATCAGGCACAGACACATTGACGCGCGAGAAGGTACGCCAGTCGAGACCTTGCGCGACTGTCACCGGAACAAATTTACGCTGCCTGCGAATTTGCCGCTCGAGCCTTGCCAGGCGCCTGTCATCCAGCTTCACCAATTGCCCGATTTTTTCCAGTGTGGCCTTGATTTCATCGGCCTGCTCGGGGATCAGAAAAACGCGAAAATCAGGTCGATTGGTGGCAAGTTTCCGACGATACCTGTCAAAAACCTCACCGCGTTCGGGCGCAATCAGCCGCAAGGCTACACGGTTCTTTTCTGCCCTAAGCTTGTATTGATCCCCCTGAACAACAGAAAGATAATAAAGCCTGCCGCCGAGACCTGTCAGCACCAGCCCCTGCGCGCCTGCCAGCAGAAGCGCCCGGCGGCTGAAAAGCTGATATCTAAGTCCCTCTCTTGCCATCTTTACATTGCTGCTCGTCTCAGGCGGCCCATCAGGAAGCCGATTGGGGCGTAGGAGAATGATGTCACCATCCATTGAAGCGCGATCGGCTCCGGTGGGATCATTGTGCCATGAACAGCTGACGAAATCAGCCAGGACAAAAGATATAATGCAAGGGCCAAAACGGTGAAGACCGCCCAATGCACAAAGCGGCTGCGACCCTTGTAGTGTTTGAGCTGATTGAGCACAAAAAGCCGTGTCAGGATCAGCAACAGCATGTTCATGCCCATGGGCACGTCGAGCCACAAATCAAGAAACACACCAAGGATGGCGCAAGCGCCATAAGGCAGAAGGATCGCCCGCGAAGACAGCCAATAGAATGTAGACGCCAAGACAAGATGGGGCATAGCAATATTTGCGGCTCCGGTCCCCAATGGCAGCAACATCAAGATGGCCATGAAAAAGGTTGCCAATACCGGAATGAAGCCGGCAAACCCAAAAGATGCCAACGCGGGGCGACGAACAGCATTCATTGTTGTTCCCCCTGATCATCGGCATCATCGAATACAGCGTCTGGAACAGGATTGTAGGCCATTACCCGGACATAATCGAGTTTGCCCAAAAGGCCGATCGGCTCCATAAGGATAAAATCATCCACCACTTCTGTCACCCGGGCCACGGGCACATCCGGCGGAAACGCGCCACCATGGCCAGATGTAAGCAGCCTGTCACCAACCCGCACCTGCGCGCCCTGCGGCAGGAAACGAAGGCGCAGCAGCTGTTCGTTCTGTCCTTCAGCAATTGCCAAATCGCCAGTGCGCTCAAGTCGCACAGGCACCCTGCTGTTAATATCTGTTACGAGGAGAACCCTGCTAGTCCAACGCCCGACCTGAATGACACGGCCAACAACACCGGTTTCATCTATAACCGGGCTACCACGCATTAGACCATCCGCAGAACCTGCACCGATCAAAACGCTGCGCTCGAATGCACCCCCACCAACGCCGATCACACGGGTTGTTGCGGCTGGCGGCACTTCGCGTACAGGAACCTTGAGCATCTGGCGCAATCGTTCGTTTTCCCGGCTCAGCTGCATAGCTGCTTCGCGCCATTGCCTCAGGCGATCATTCTCGTCTTTCAGTGTCGTATTTTCGAGATAGATATCTGAAACACCTGCAATACGCTCAAGGCCTGCCTGTACGGCACGAATGGGCTGCTCAAGTACTCTCAACACAGGGGAAACAATATCATTGGCATAAGCCCGCACCTGATGGGGAACACCAGATCCCATCAGCTCGAAGGTCAGGAGCGCAATCGACAGCAGCATATATGGCCAAAAACCACTACGCCCCCGGTTGGTTCGACCAAACCGGGGGGATGGTGATAGATTGGCTGAATGCAATGTAGGGCTCAGCGGTCAACCTCCCAAAAGGCAATGATTGGCCGGATCAGTAGCTTTCCGTCAGCACCAGTCGCAGGCCCGGATCTTCAAGCGCACGGCCGGTCCCCAGCGCTACACAGGTCAGTGGCTCTTCTGCAATAGTGACGGGCAGGCCTGTCGCACGGCGGATCACGGTATCAAGGTCTTTGAGGAGGCCACCGCCACCCGTCAACACAACACCACGATCAACAATATCCGCAGCCAGTTCCGGTGCCGTTTGCTCAAGCGCAACTTTTACACCTTCAACTATCTGGCTAACAGGCTCGGACAGGGCCTCTGCAACCTGAAGCTGGTTCACTTCCAGCTCTTTCGGCACGCCATTCATCAAATCTCGGCCCTTGATGGTCATGGTTGTGCCCACACCGTCTTCCGGCACCAGCGCTGTACCGATTTCCTTTTTGATCCGTTCTGCAGTTGCTTCACCTATCAGAAGGTTGTGGTTGCGACGGATGTAACCGATAAGAGCCTCATCCATCTTGTCTCCGCCCACGCGCACGCTTGTGGCAAACACAATGCCGGAAAGCGACAGAACGGCAACCTCGGTAGTACCACCACCAATATCTACGACCATGGAACCCTGCGGCTCGGTTACAGGCAAACCTGCACCGATTGCGGCAGCCATTGGTTCGTCAATCAGATACACTTTGCGGGCACCCGCCTGCTCGGCTGATTCCTGAATGGCCTTACGTTCAACCGCGGTGGAGCCTGATGGCACACACACAACAACCTGTGGGCTTGCAAACGAACGGTTATGCACTTTCTGGATAAAGTGCTTGATCATTTGTTCAGCAACGTGGAAATCGGCGATTACGCCGTCCCGAAGCGGGCGAATAGCCTGAATGCCGGAAGGCGTACGCCCCAGCATCAATTTGGCTTCATCACCAACTGCAATCACACGGTCGCGGCCATGCTCGCTTTTGATCGCAACCACAGAAGGTTCATTTAGGACAATGCCGCGCCCCTTCACATAGACAAGTGTGTTGGCTGTCCCCAAATCAATCGCCATGTCCGACGAAAACATGCCCAGAAGCTTTGATAGCATTTAACCCTCTTTTGCAGAAACTGTACTGAAGCCCATCCTGTTGCACCCAATATACTTTTTCATATAGGTGCTTTATGCGGTTATGGGCCAGATATGGTGAAATCACAAGAGGGGAGACGCAAGATAGTCCCATAATTTGCATTTTTTTTATAGTTAAAGCGATAACGATGGTCAGGCGCTGCCAAACGCATAAAATTGTAGTGATTTTAAGGCGCTTCTTTATGCAATCGGGGTCTAAAAGGAAGGCGATACATTCACCACACCATAGGTGTTGACGGCCATATGTAAAATTACCGGCGGCAACAGCGACCGTGTAAGCTGATATAGTGTTCCCAGGCACACTCCAGCGAGCAGCAATACCGGCAAAGCCGGCAGGTCAAAATGAATGGCCGCAAAAACAAGAGAAGAAAGAGATATCGCCATCCAGGACGGCAGATGTCGGTTCAGCGCGGATTGCAAATAGCCACGAAAAACCAACTCTTCAACTAACGGCCCTAATACACATACCAGCAGCAGTGTAACACCAGCAGTCGGATACCAATCGCTGTTGATGATTGTCCTAATCAGGTCGGTTATCTCCTGCTGCAACGATTGTCCCAAATGCTGCTCATACAGGCTGCCTCCAAGGATTATGAGCCCAAAGAAAACAGCAAGCATCGGCAACCAGGCCTGCAGCCTATGCGCAGGCCATCGCCACCCAACAGAATGCAAGATAACGCCTTCATCAGACCGGAAGTTGAGATAAACAGCCCACAATGTAAGGGCGTAGGCTGCGGCTGCGCCCCAGATTGCGCCAGCATATCCGCTCAAGCCGTTGTTACCAAAAGTTGCTCCGTATAGAACAATACCAAACACCAACGGTAAAATGATATTGGGAACCAAAAAGATAAGGAACATGGAGGTCGCGAGAAGCAAGTTGGGTTCGCATCGTTGCCTGGGCGCTGCATAGGCACCAAAACCTGCGTCCTTTGCCTGTGTATCCCGACTTACCTGATCAACCATCTGAATCCCTCGTTCTTACCTTATAGAGATAAGAACGCCCTCAATGGTTGCAAGGCACTCCTTGTCACGGACAGGAAAAAGGGCGCCCAATGAGCGCCCTCGCTTCCCTTCCGAGCAGGATTGTCGTTACTTCGCAGCAACGACGGCCTCGTCCGGTGCTTTCTTCTCGCGTTTTACCAGCAGCTTGTTCACTGCAGAAACGTATGCACGCGCGGCGGCTGTAACTGTATCCTCGTGCGCGCCCTGCCCGTTTACTGTGCGGCCACCTTCTTCAAGGCGCACCGTACATTCAGCCTGCGCATCTGTGCCTTGCGTTACCGCATGCACCTGGAAAAGCTGCAAATGGGGCTGAATATCGATCAGATCCTTGATGGCATTGAAGGCCGCGTCCACCGGGCCAGAACCGTAGGTAACAGTTTTCATCTTCTCGCCGTCGATGGCCATCGAGAGATCAGCCACAGCAGTGCCGTTCGAAGAACTGTAGGTATTCAGGCTGATCACCTGCATGCGGTTTGCCCAGGTTGCAACCTCGTCATCCACCAGCGCGACGATATCCTCGTCATAGATGTTCTTCTTGCGGTCCCCCAGTTCCTTGAAACGGCGGAAACATTCCTGGAAAGCATTGTCGCCAAGCTCGTAACCCAGATCCTTCAGCTTGTCTGCAAAGGCGTGGCGGCCAGAGTGTTTGCCCATGGTGAGCACAGACTTGGTTACACCAACGCTTTCAGGCGTCATGATTTCGTAGGTTTCGGCCGCCTTCAACACACCATCCTGGTGGATACCGCTTTCATGGGCAAAGGCATTGGCACCGACGATGGCCTTGTTGTTCTGGACAGTGAAACCCGTCACCGTGGAAACCAGCTTGGATGCCCGCATGATTTCTTCGGTTTTGATATTGGTGTGATAAGGCAAGATATCGCCACGGGTTTTGAGCGCCATGACAATCTCTTCCATCGCGGCATTACCCGCACGCTCGCCGATACCATTGATAGTGCATTCCACCTGGCGCGCACCGCCCGCCACACCGGCAAGCGAATTGGCCACAGCAAGGCCAAGGTCGTTATGGCAATGTGTGGAGAAGATGGCCTTGTCCGCGTCGGGCACACGCTCGATCACGGTCTTGAACATCTCCATATATTCCTGCGGTGTGGCATAGCCCACTGTGTCCGGCAAGTTGATGGTGGTTGCCCCCGCCTTGATCGCCGTTTCCACCGCTTTGCAGAGGAAATCCATCTCTGTGCGCGTGGCATCCTCAGCTGACCATTCCACATCATCCGTATAGCTGCGCGCATGGCTGACGGACTTGTGGATCGCATCGATCACCGCCTCAGGCTCCATCTGAAGCTTTACCTTCATGTGCAAAGGGCTTGTGGCAATAAAAGTATGGATACGGCCGGAATTCGCGGGCTTGATCGCCTCACCTGCCCGGTCGATATCGCCGAGCGCCGCACGGGCAAGCGAACAAACCGTGCTGTTCTTGATTTCTTTGGCGATCCGGTTCACGCATTCAAAGTCCCCATTGGAGGCGATGGCGAACCCGGCTTCAATCACATCAACGCGCATGGCTTCGAGCACGCGTGCGATTTGCAGTTTTTCTTCCAATGTCATGGACGCGCCAGGCGATTGCTCGCCGTCGCGCAAGGTTGTGTCAAATATTCGCACACGGTTTGCTTCACTGTGTGACATGGCTTAATTCCCGATTTTTTTAGTAACGATCTGAATGAATAAGTTCAGCTGGCATCACCCTTAAGCACCGAGGCACAAATTGTGCCATTGCCTGCGGCACTCAAGGGCCGATAAGTCGACCCGAGCCCCCTAGAAGCTCAGCACCAAGCAGTAGGCCAGCGAATAGTAGGATCGTCAGAAGACCGGAGCCCATGGTCAGGCGCGAAAAATCAGAGGCAGCGCGACGACTGATCGCGATGGCCTTTGCCTGCCTTTTTTGTGGTGCCCGACCGTGCATATGTCTTTGACCCTTTGCAAATCCTCAATTCCCAGCCCCAAGGAGCCGAGAACGCTAGGAGTATCATATTATTTTATTTGCGCAAGAGGCAAGTATTCGAAATTTTATTTCAAAAGTAACAAGAGAAACTATTCTTTGCTGTCCGTTGCAAGGCTTGTGGCATCAAGCGTGAAATCAATTTCGTCACACCATTCGCCTTTCACGAACGAGCGCTTCTCATGCAATTGACCGCGCACAAAGCCCGCTTTTTCAAGCACCCTGCCGGACGCCGGGTTTCGCACATCGATCTCGGCAATAAACTTGGTAACCTTAAGGGGCACTATGAGCGTGGGGAGAAGAGCCGCAAGCACCTCTGTCATATAGCCCTTACCCTGCGCCACACGGCTGAGGCTATAGCCGACACTCACCACGCCAGCGCCTTCCGGTGTCACGCCATTGCCGATACCGATGTCGCCTACAGCGTTGCCTGATGCCCGGTCTTCGATAATAAGCTGATACCATTCGCCCTCGGGGAAAGGCGGCTTCGAGGCCATTTCAGCGCTGATTTTTTCTGCCTCTGCCATCGGATAAGGGAATTCCCACAGCGTATAACGCGCCACATCGGCATCATTGCGCCAGCCATGAAAGGCAGCAGCATCCTCAAGACGGAAGGACCGAATAATCAAACGATCGGTTGATATGGGCAAAAATTCTTTCATGGCAGAACACTAAATTGTTCTGCGCCACTTGCCAAAGGAAAAGGCGAGCCTGTTTAAGGCCCGCCTTCCCTGTAATCTCTTGCTGCGGCTAGAAGTTAACCAGCAATCCGGCCTTCACGCGTACGGTCTTTTCGCCCGCAGGCTTGGCATAGTCGGCGCCAATGCGGAATGAGAGAAAGTCACTGAACTGGTGCTCAAAACCGCCACCAATGCGTACGTTATCGCCGCTGGTGGTACCCACTTGCCCCACGGTGGAATAGTCCACATTCATGTAACCAAGCGTGCCATAGAGCATATTCTGGTCATCATCGCCGAACAGGATACCGGCCACCGCATTCACATCCCACTCGCTGCCAAAATCGCGAACAGCAGCGCCCACATCGCGTGTGCCTTCCACATGGCTGCCGTAGCTGCCTTCGATGCCCACGATGATATTCGGCAGTGGCTCCATACGGTAACCGATGGTACCGCCCACCAGAACAGACTGGTCATCAACATCGACCGCGCTTTCAATACCGGCATAGAGGCCGCTGAAATCGCCTGCCATAGATGCGCCCGAAAGGCCCGTCACTGCCGCCAGCGAAAGGCCAGCTTTTTTCAAAAATGTCATGGAATGCTCCTTTTGCCCTCAAAACTGCGGACTACCTATCAGCCGCGCCCAGAGAGGTAAACCGTTCCTTTGCAGGTACCCCGCCTTCAAGGCAAAAAAAGGGCGGCCTCAGGAGGACCGCCCAAAATCAACTCAGTACATCACAGAGTAACTCTGAAAATCAGAGTCTAAGGGGATTAGTTTTTCGCCTTGTCGACAAGCTTGCCTTCCTTCATCCAAGGCATCATGCCGCGCAGCTTGGAGCCAACTTCCTCAATCGGGTGGCGTGCTGCAAGGCCGCGGTGGGCTTTCAGCTCTGGATTGCCAGCGGCGTTATCAAGCATGAAATCTTTCACAAAGCGGCCCTGCTGGATGTCCTCGAGAACGCGCTTCATCTCAGCTTTCGTCTCATCAGTGATGATGCGCGGGCCGGTTTTATAATCGCCATATTCAGCGGTGTTGGAGATGGAATAGCGCATGTTGGCGATGCCACCTTCATAGATCAGATCCACGATCAGCTTCACTTCGTGCAGGCACTCGAAATAAGCCATTTCTGGCGCGTAACCCGCTTCAGTGAGCGTCTCGAAACCGGCCTTGATCAGCTCGGACACGCCGCCACACAATACGGCTTGTTCGCCGAAGAGGTCCGTTTCACACTCTTCGCGGAAGTTGGTTTCGATGATGCCGGAACGGCCACCACCAATGGCGGAAGCGTATGAAAGGCACAGATCATGTGCTTTGCCGGAAGCGTCCTGATGCACGGCGATCAGGCATGGAACGCCTTTGCCAGCAGCATATTGGCTGCGCACGGTGTGGCCTGGGCCTTTTGGCGCAACCATGATCACATCCAGATCTTCGCGTGGCTCAATCAGGCTGAAGTGGATGTTCAGGCCGTGGGCAAACATAAGCGCAGCGCCCTGTTTCATGTTGGCATGCAGCTCATCGGCATAGATTTTCGCCTGATGCTCGTCTGGCGCCAGCACCATCACCATATCGGCCTCGCGGGCAGCTTCAGTTGCTGTCATGCACTCAAAGCCTGCGGCTTCTGCTTTCTTGCGCGTGCCGGAACCTTCGCGCAGCGCGACAATCACGCGGGAAACACCACTGTCGCGCAGGTTACCTGCATGGGCATGGCCCTGGCTGCCGTAACCAACGATGGCAACGGTCTTGTCTTTCACCAGATTTACATCTGCATCACTATCAAAATAAACACGCATCTTAACTATCCTTTTGGTGGGCTTGCCTGCCCGTCAAAACAATCACTTTTGGCGCCACGGGGGCACCGATGAAATCCAAGTTTGCCTATAGGGCGTCAGAGCCGCGCGCCAGCGCAACCGCGCCCGTGCGGGCAACCTCCACAAGTCCAAGCTCGCTCATCAGGTCGACAAACGCGTCAAGCTTGTTGGCCGCCCCCGTAAGCTCGAAAACAAAACTGTCACGGCTGGCATCAACCACCTGTGCACGGAATGCTTCAGCAAGCCGAAGCGCCTCAACGCGCTTTTCCCCAACACCGGCCACTTTCACTAGCGCCAGGTCACGGCTCACATAATCGCCTTCAATTGTCAGGTCTGCCACCTTGTGCACCGGCACCAGGCGGTCAAGCTGCGCCTTGATCTGCTCGATCACCATACGTGTGCCAGAAGTCACTACCGTGATCCGCGAGGTTTCATGCGCGGTATCAACGGTGGACACTGTCAGGCTTTCAATATTGTAGCCACGACCTGAAAACAGGCCGATCACGCGAGCCAGTACGCCCGCTTCGTTATCTACGATCACGCTGATGGTATGTCGTGCGATTGGGCCAATTTCTTTCATATTTGCGCCGTCCATAATTAGTTACTCTTCCCCCTTAGTGTAGCGACCTGCCTAAACAACTGCCAGCGCTTCGTCGTCTTTTGGTTTATCGATCACATCACCTGCGAGCAGCATTTCATTGTGCGCCGCGCCCGCGGGGACCATTGGGAAACAGTTTTCAATTTTGGCCACGCGGCAATCCAGCAGAACCGGGCCATCGTGTTCGATCATTTCCTTGATGGTTTCATCAAGTTTGGCCGGGTCTTCAACGCTCATACCCTTGATGCCATACGCTTCTGCCAGCTTCTCAAAATCTGGCAGGCTATCGGAATAGCTGTGAGACCGGCGGCCATCATAGGAAAGGTCCTGCCACTGGCGCACCATGCCCATATATTCATTGTTCATAATGAAGATTTTAACCGGCAGATTATATTGGGAAATCGTACCCAACTCCTGCAGGTTCATCTGGAAGCTGGCGTCGCCGGACACGTCAATGCACAGGCGGTCCGGGAAGGCAATCTGCGCACCAATGGCGGCGGGCAGGCCATAGCCCATGGTGCCAAGTCCGCCCGATGTCAGCCAGTGATTTGGCTTATCGAACTTCAGGAACTGGGCCGCCCACATCTGGTGCTGTCCCACTTCCGTTGCGATAATCGCCTGCTTGCCTTCAATATGGTGCTGCAAGCGTTCGAGCGCCTTTTGCGGCATGATCATCTTGTCACTATCCGTGTAGGACAGGCAATTTTTCATGCGCCAACGCTCGATCTGGTCCCACCAGGCGACGAGAGGCGGTTGGTTGGCAGACAGTTTTTCCTCTTTCCAGATTTTGATCAGACTTCTGAGTGCGCTTGCGGCATCAGCGATGATCGGAATATCAACAGCCACATTCTTGTTGATGGAGCTGAGATCAATATCCACCTGAATTTTCGTGGAACCCGGTGAAAACGCATCAATGCGGCCTGTTACACGGTCGTCAAAGCGCGCGCCAATGGCCAGCATCACATCACAGTCGTGCATGGCATGATTGGCTTCCCATGTACCGTGCATGCCCAGCATGCCCAGGAACTGATGGTCACTTGCCGGAAAACCGCCCAGCCCCATCAGGGTGCTGGTAACCGGGATACCTGCCATTTTCGCGAATTCAGTCAGCAGTTCCGAAGCTTCCGGGCCTGCATTTATAATCCCGCCACCGGAATAAATGATCGGACGCACGCCAGCCGCGATGGCGCGGGCCGCTTTCCTGAGGGCCGCATCATCACCATCCACCTGCGGGCGGTATGTGCGGTGCTCTTGATGGCCGCTGCGTTTATATTCGGCTTTTTCAATCTGAACGTCTTTCGGCATATCGATCACAACCGGGCCTGGACGACCGTTGGTCGCAACATAAAAGGCCTCGTAGATCACATCCGGAACATGCTCGGTTTCTTTCACCAGATAGTTATGTTTGGTGCAAGGCCGCGTAATGCCTACAGTATCCGCTTCCTGGAAGGCGTCATTACCGATCAGGTGGCGCGCAACCTGCCCCGTGATACAGATAAGCGGTATGCTATCCAGCATCGCATCTGTCAGGCCCGTCACTGCATTGGTCGCGCCGGGCCCTGAAGTCACCAGAACAACACCTGGCTTGCCGGTTGTGCGGGCATAGCCCTCGGCCGCGTGAACCGCGCCCTGCTCATGCCGCACCAGAATATGCTTGATTTTGTCTTGCTTGAAAATTTCGTCATAAATCGGAAGGACCGCACCGCCGGGATACCCAAAAATGGTATCCACACCCAGATCTGTCAGCGCCTTGAGAATCATTTGGGCGCCGCTCATGGCGGTACCTGTTTGTTCGTCGTCAGAAGCTTTGTTTTCTTTCAAATCTGTCGATGCCATCGTTTCATTCCGCAATAATATTGTCGTCCACCCGAGCCTGCCCTCACAGGCATTCCCTACCCGCCATGACGCTACGGAAACGGCCTTGAAAGCATAAGACCACCTTCCAAGACCCTAGTGTTAAATGGGGGCGCTCTAGGAGCGCCCCCGGGGTGGGTCTCGTCACAGTAGGAACCTTCTTGGGCAAAAGGCTCCGGGTATCGACACCTGGGCTGGCGTGGTGTCAATAGGGCCCTTTTATTGTACGAAAATTACTCAGTCAACCGCTTTTGTGATCTTTTTGTTCAAAAAATCCCGGTATTCGCTTTCCGAAAATTGCGCGGGAAACCGTTCCCAGTGGCCAAACTGATTTCTAAACCATGTAAGCTGGCGTTTCGCAAAACGACGTGTCTGCATCTTGGCATCCTCGATTGCGTCCTTAAGCGACAGTTCCCCCCGACGGTACGCGGCAAGGCTTGGCACCCCAAGGGACCGCATTAGAGGCAGGCTTGGGTCAAGGTTGCGCGCAAGTAGATTATCCAGCTCTTGCCAAGCACCCGTTTCCAGCATCAGGTCAAAGCGCCTGTTGCAGCGGTCGTAAAGCACATCGCGCGGTGGATCGAGCACGATCTTGGTCAGAAGGCCCGCGTCATCAACCGCCTGCATAGGGCCAGGTTTGGTATCTGCCTGCCATTCGCTGATGGGCTTGCCTGTGGCCTCATAAACCTCAAGCGCACGGCAAATGCGCTGGCTGTCGCCCGGAAACAGGCGCGCTGCTGTAGCCGGGTCCACGGATTGCAAATCCATATGCAAGGCTTCACTGCCTTCAGCCTCGCAGCGAGCCCTCACCCCTGCCCTTATATCATTGGGGATTTCAGGGATTACGGCCATGCCATCCAGCAAGGTTTTGAAATACATGCCTGTGCCGCCGATCACGATCGGCGTTTGGTCCTGCGCCCAGGAGGCTTCGATCTCCTGCATCGCATCCTGTGCCCAACCCGCAGCTGAGGAAACCTCGGACGCGTCCAAATAACCATAGAGGCGATGAGGCGCCTGTGCCTCCTCTTCCTCGCTCGGGCGTGCGGTGATCACACGCAGGTCACTGTATACCTGCATGCTGTCAGAATTAATGATCACACCGTTAAGATCTTTTGCGAGCTTCAGCGATAAAGCCGACTTGCCGCTCGCGGTTGGACCTGCAATAAAAAGGGCTCGTTTCAAGGCAACCTCAAAAGCCAGTAAAAGGACATCCCCTCCATGGATATCGCTTTAACCCTTGTCGTCAACCCTGACTGTTCCACAAGCCTCGAAAAGATTGAACAAGCCATCGCTGGCGTGTTTGAAGGCCGCCCGATCAATCGGGCCGTTCTTTCGGACAATAAAGCGCTGGACCTCACCTTTGACGCTGATCCCGGTATCAAGGTAACGCTGGCGGAAATCCTTGACGATATTGATGGTTTGGACTGGTGCCTGCAATCAGCCGAGAACAGGCGCAAGAAAATGATCCTCGCAGATATGGATTCGACCATGATCACGGTTGAGTGCATCGACGAGCTGGCTGATTTTGTCGGCATGAAGGAAAAAGTAGCTGCGATCACCGAGGCCGCCATGCGCGGCGAACTGGATTTTGAAGGCGCACTCAAGGAACGCGTGGCCCTCTTGCACGGACTGAAGGTTGCTGACCTTCAAACCTGTTATGATGAACGCATCGAACTTATGGGCGGCGCCCGTACGCTTGTGCAGACCATGAAGGCAAATGGTGCCTATGCAGTGCTTGTCTCCGGCGGCTTCACCTATTTTACAGACAAAGTGGCCAATGCGATTGGCTTTGATATGAACCGCGCCAACATTCTCGGCATTGAAGGTGAGGCACTTACAGGCAAGGTTGTCGAACCCATTTGCGGCGCCGCGACCAAACTGGAAACGCTGGAAGAACAAAGCGCCAAACACGGTCTTGGGCGCGACGACATTCTTGCGGTGGGCGACGGTGCCAACGATATCCCGATGATTGAGGGCGCGGGCCTCGGTGTAGCCTATCATGCCAAACCCAAAACACGCGCTGCAGCGGCCGCAGCCGTAACTTATGGTGACCTGACAACGCTTCTGTATTTCCAAGGCTATTCAGACGCCGAGTTCGTTCAATAATCGCAGGAGCCAAAGGCTGTGTCAGTAATGAGAGACAAACAGAATCTGTTCATTCTTGATCTGGAATATAAGGAAGGCCGGGAAGCGGCCATGCCCTATATGCAGGACCATCTGGCGTTTGTGCAGAGATATTTTGATGCCGGCATCTTCCTGACTTCGGGCCCCAAGGAACCGCTGACATGTGGCGTAATCGTCGCCAAAGCTGAAAGCCACGAAACCATCGAGGCAATTGTTGAAGAAGATCCGTTCCAGATGAATGGCTGCGTGGTCTATACGGTTACGGAATTTACCCCAAGCCGTTCTGTACCGGGTTTGTCGCAGCTTTAAACAACCTCGGGATAAAAACACGAGCCAAACAAAAAGGGCCGGCATGAACCGGCCCTTTCTTATTTTTCATGGATATCAGACTTATTCGTCTTCGCTCCGCTCTTGCAACAGGCGCAGGGAAACGTGGGCTGTGTTGCCGCGGTAGTTCACAAGGAACAATACCCGCTCACGGCCCTCGGAACGTGCTTCTTCGATCATTTCAACGATCTCACCAGCGCTGCTCACTTCCTGCTGGTTCACCCGCAGGATCACAGTGCCCGGACGGATGCCTGCGCGTGCTGCTGGTGCCCGACGGGCAACTTGCAGAACAGCCACACCTTCTACATCATCCGCAATATTATAGCGGCGACGCAGCGTGTCATTCAGTGGCGCAAGTTCCATGCCTTCAACCAGTTCACGGCCAGAACGTTCGGAACGGCGGTCATCACCTTCCTCGTCTTCGTCTTCCCCACCTGGCACCATAGAGGCTGGTAGTTCGCCTGTGGTTACATCAAGGGTCACACGCTCACCGGCACGGATCACAACAACCTTCACAGGCTTGCCGATCTCGGTGCGCTTCACCAGAAGGCTCAGGCGGTTGCTGTCTTCAACAGGCTTGCCGTCCCAGGTAACGATGATATCGCCTTCACGCACACCAGCAGTGTCTGCCGGGCTGTTTGGCTCAACGCGGGTTACGATTGCGCCTTCTTCCTGCTCGATACCGAGGGATTCGGCGAACTCTTCTGTCATGGGCTGGATGCCCACACCAAGCCAGCCGCGACGAACCTTGCCGTGGTTTTGCAGTTCAGCCATCACGCGGGAAGCGTCATTGGACGGGATCGCAAAACCAATGCCAACGTTACCGCCGGTTGGCGAGAAGATCGCCGTGTTCACACCAATAACCTCACCCTTCATATTGAAGAGCGGGCCACCGGAGTTACCGCGGTTAATGGAAGCATCTGTCTGGATGAACTCAACGTCGTTGCCGCCGTTGAGCGTACGGTTGCGGGCAGAGATAATACCAGCGGTAACCGTACCAGCCTGGCCAAACGGGTTGCCAATGGCAAGAACCCAGTCGCCAATGCGCTCGGCGTCGCTGTCGCCCCATTTAACAAACGGAAAATCATCGCCATTTTCGTGCTGGATCTTGAGAACTGCCATATCGGACAGCGCATCACGGCCCAGAACTTCAGCAGGATAATCATCGCCGTCTGCAGTTGTTACCGTAATTTCGTCCGCATCTTCGATCACATGGTTGTTGGTGATCACAATGCCGCTGGCGTCAACGATGAAGCCAGAACCCAGCGAACGTGCTTCGCGTGGCTCTTCTTCTTCACCACCACGATCGCGGAACTGGTCCCAAAGGTCACCAAAAGGTACGCCTTCAGGCAAACGACGGTCACCACGGCGGCCGGTATTGCGGATTAATTGAACTGTGGAAATATTCACAACAGCTGGCGAAAGTTTTTCAACCAGATCGGCGAAGCTGTCAGGGGCGCCCTTGGCGGCTACCGGCTGAACAGACATCATGGCTGCTGCCAACATCAAAAGGGACGTCAGCAGCATCTTGATTGCTTTGGCCGACATTTCAGCTGTCGTTCGCGTGCTAATTGCTTTTACTAAGGTGGTGCTCAAGGCACTTACTCCTTCAATTATTATTCATTACTCGCGTTGGCCTTACCCTCAGGTCAAAAATTGGCCTGAACCAGCCACACTATGCCAACACCAATCACCGCCAGGGTCAAGCCCATGCCCCTAAGCTTTGCGGCGGGCTGTTGTGACGCTGCGACAAGCAGTTTTTTGAAGCCCTCTGGTGCAACGGCATAGGCCACGCCCTCAATGAAGAGAGCGAGGCCCAATCCGATGAATAACAGTTTCCAGTCCATCCCGGCTTGTTACTTCCGGTCCATGAACAGTTTGAAAAACTCACTGTCTGGCGACAGTACGAGACGCGTGTCATCCTTGCCAAGCGAAGACCTGTAGGCCTGCATGGTACGGTAGAATTCAAAGAACTCTTCGTCCTTGCCATAGGCTTCAGCGAAGATTTTCACCGCTTCACCATCGGCTTCACCGCGGATGGTTTGCGATTTGCGCTCTGCTTCCGCCAGAATTTCAGCAACCTGACGATCTGCCGCAGCACGAATTTTCACCGCGTCACGCTGACCGCTAGCACGTTTTTCCGCCGCTTCGCGCTGACGCTCAGTTTCCATACGCTGGAAAATTGCCTGGCTGTTTTCGCGTGGCAAGTCAACACGCTTCAAGCGTACATCAACAACTTCGAGGCCAAAAGTAAGCGCCCGTTCGTTGGTGAGGTCACTGATGCGTTTCATCAGTTCGTCGCGCTTGCCTGAAACGATGCTGTTCATCACTTCCCGTGCAAGCACCTGACGCACGGTCGATTCCATGGCGTTTTCAAGCAGGCTCGCTGCTGCGCGCTCATCCCGCGCTGCCTGATAACGCTTCAACGGATCGCTGATACGATAGCGGGCGAAGCTGTCCACCAGGATACGGCGCTGGTCAGATGCCAGCACTTCCTGCGCTGGAACATCCAGGCTGAGAATGCGTTTCTCAAGAAAGATCACTTGCTCGAGGAACGGCATCTTGAAGTGCAAACCAGGTTCTGTGATGGTGCGCTGGGGGCTACCAAATTTCACCACAATCGCCTGACGGCGTTCATCCACAACGAACAAGCCGCTGAGAGCAACAACAATGATGACACCAAGGGCTACAAGCCCGGCAATAGCTTTTCCGTTCATGGCTTATTCTCCCCCGCTTTTCTTCTTGTTCACCTGATCAAGCGGCAAGTACGGCACAACACCTGAACCAGCTTTGCCATCAAGCAAAATCTTATCCATACCAGAGAGGATTTCCTCCATGGTTTCCAGATAGATGCGCTTTTTGGTCACGTCTTTGGCGAGAACATATTCATTGTAAACCGAAGTAAAGCGGGCCGCTTCACCCTGCGCACGGGCAACAACCTGCGCCCGGTAGGCTTCTGCCTGCTGCACCATCTGCTCTGCTTCACCTTCAGCCTGTGGAATTACTTCGTTCCGGTATTTTGTGGCTTCGTTCTGAAAGCGCTGCTGGTCGGCTTCCGCCCGTTGTACATCAAGGAACGCATCCTTCACTTCACCCGGTGCTTCCGATTCGATGATCTGCACCCGCAGGATATCAACACCTGCATCATATTCATCAAGCGTGGTCTGGATAAGTTCTTTAGTACTTTGTTCGATCTGGCCACGTGCTGTGGTGATGATTGGCGTGATCCGATTTTGGCCGATCATCTCCCGCATTGCGCTTTCTGCAACAGACTTGATCGTACCGTCGGGGTCCTGCAGGCGGAACAGATAGTTGCCGAGATCCTTGATGCGCCAAACCACATTGAAGCGTACATCCACGATGTTTTCATCTTGCGTCAGCATCAGGCTTTCGTCAGGGCGGGCAAAGGTCTGGCGGCCAGACCGGCGGCTTTCCTGTACCCGGCTACCGATGGAAATCTGATTTTCATCGGTAACACCACGTACTTCCACGCTTTCGATCGGGTATGGCAAATGCCAATGCAGTCCCGGTGTAGACGATTCGGTCCATTGACCAAACCGCAGGACAACAGCCTGTTCGTTTGGCTCTACGCGGTAAAGCCCGCTTGCAAGCCACAACAACACCATTACGAGCACGATAATGATCGGCCCGCCCTTGCCACCTGGCAAAGCCTTGCGAAGCTGGTCCTGTCCTTTACGGATATATTCATCAATGTGTGGAGGCTCGCCGCCACCGCCGCGGCGCGGACCATTGCCCCAAGGATTTGGGCGGTCGCCATCACCGTTATTTTGCCAAGGCATATTATTCTCCCCTTTGGCACGAATGTGCCATTACAAACTGCGACGTTTCTGCACTAGAAACACCGTGTCTTGCCTGCCTATATATGGTAGGCACCGTGCCGCTGCAACGTTACTGCGGTAAAAATCGTACCGATTAACTCCGAAACACAGGAAATTTATGTCTGATACGCTGAAATCTGCCATCGAGACCGCCCTGGGAACCATCCAGGCACCGGGGATGCAAAAAAGCATTATGGAAAGCAAACTGGTAAGCGCCGTGGTAGTTGATGGCGCCAAGGTTGGCATCATTCTGGATTTTGGCGGTCAGGCACCGGCCGACGCAGAAGCCCTGCGCACTCAGGTAGAGAGCACGGCCAAAGCCGTCGACGGCGTTGAAGAAGCCAATGTTATCATGACAGCATCGCGCCCCGCACCACAGTCGACTCCAAAGGGGCCTTCAGCCCCTAAAGCGCCGCCTTCCCCGACCGAGATTCCGGGCGTGAAGCACATCATTGCTGTTGCAAGCGGCAAGGGTGGTGTCGGGAAATCGACCACTTCCGTAAACCTGGCGCTGGCGCTGCGCGACCAAGGCCTGAAGGTGGGTATTTTGGACGCCGATATCTTCGGCCCCAGCCTGCCCATGCTGATGGGCATCGAAGACCGGCCCGAGATAAAGAACAAGGTGATCCAGCCCCTTTACGCCCATGGCATAAAGGTAATGTCCATCGGTTTTCTGATTGATGTGGACCAGCCTGTTGTATGGCGCGGCCCAAGGGTGATGGGCGCCACGCAACAAATGCTGCGTGACGTGGCATGGGGCCCGCTGGATGTGTTGGTGGTGGATATGCCACCGGGCACCGGTGATGTGCAGCTCACCATGGTACAGCAAGCCCCACTTTCGGGTGCCGTGATTGTTTCAACGCCTCAGGACCTTGCACTGATTGATGCCCGCAAGGGGCTGGCTATGTTCCGTCAGGTCGAGGTGCCTATCCTAGGCATTATCGAGAATATGAGCACCTTCCATTGCCCGAAATGTGGTGAAGAATCACACATTTTCGGCCATGGCGGTGCGGAAGAAACAGCGGGTGAACTAGATTGCAGGTTCCTTGGCGCCCTGCCCCTTCATATGAGCGTTCGTGAGAATGCCGATGCAGGCACACCGATTGTTGCGGCTGATCCGGATAGCCCAATCAGCGACGCTTATCGCCGAATTGCAGTACAAATTTCAGAAAGTGTGGGCGCCGCCTAACGGCGTTCATACACCACAAAAGCATAGGCTGGTTTGTCACCGTCCGCAACGTGATGTTCGCGGCTGGTTTCCTGCCAGCCCATAGCTCCAAATTCAGGGAAATGGGCGTCTGCATCGGGAACGGTCAGGTCCACTTCAGTGATATAAAGCCTGTCCACATACTCAAGCGCCTGACCATATATCTGTGCACCACCAATGATCATCGCCTCGTCATGCTGTTCCGCCAGTGCTTTTGCTTCGGCAAGCGATGAAACCACATCCACCCCGTCAGCCTGCCAGTTCTCATTTCGGGTAATCACTATATTGCGCCGACCAGGCAATGGCCGACCGATGGATTCGTAGGTTTTACGGCCCATCACAATGGGCTTACCCATCGTGACCGCTTTGAAATATTTCAAGTCTGCAGGCAGATGCCAAGGCAGATCATTGTCGCGACCAATCGCTCGGTCTTTCGCCATTGCAACAATAAGGGACAAACTCATTTGAACTTACTCCAACCCTAAATCATGCCATCATCTTCATCATCTGCACCCGCTTCCAAAAGGGGCAAATGAACACGGATGGTTGTGCCCACATTCGGGAAACTGCGAACGCTGATCCTGCCTTCCATACGGTCAACAAGCTCACGGCAGATTGCCAATCCCAGACCAACGCCACCATGCCGCCGCGACAAGGCGGCATCAACCTGAGTAAAGCGGTCAAACAGCGTTTCCTGTTTGTCTTCAGGAATACCAATGCCGGTATCTTCCACCTCCAGGATGAAACCCGCTTGTCCTGTAGAAAATGGCCTTTGATGCATACGGATGGTAACTGCACCCTTGTTTGTGAACTTGATTGCGTTCGAGCAAAGATTGATCAAAATTTGCCTGAGGCGCAATTCGTCGCCAATGATGGCGTCGGGCATGTCGTCAGCAAAATCTTCTTCCAGATTGATACCCTTGTTGTCTGCTTGTTGGGACAAAAGGGAGATTACCCGATCAACAAGCAGGCGGACTGAGATCTTGTTCTGTTCTATCTGGATTTTTCCGGCCTCAAGTTTCGCCAGATCAAGGATATCATTGATGATCGCCAGAAGGTGCGTGCCGCTTGAATTGATATCCCGGGCATAATCGGCGTACCGTTTATCGCCGATTGGGCCCAACGCCTCCTCCTGTAATATCTGCGAGAACCCCAGAATGGCGTTAAGAGGCGTCCTCAATTCATGGCTCATGGTGGCCAAAAATTCCGATTTGGCACGGTTCGCCGCCTCGGCAGATTTGCGCGATTCCTCAACATCCTTGTTGAGGTTTTGCAGCATACGGTAGTGGCTTTCCAGCTCTTCATGCGCGTCCTTGAGCGCGCGGGTTCGCCGGGCCACAATATCGACAACCCTTTGGGCACGTTGTGACTGGGACCAGACGATAAAGACAACAAGGCCTGTCAACAGAAGGCAAACACCGGCGGTCACAACCGCGGGGCCATAATCTACCTTGAAGGCTTTATAGGGCGCCCATGGCTCAATCTGCCAGGGTTGGCCGCCAATGGTCACAGTCTCTCTCGCGATCCAGGGCCTGGCTGCCGGGGGCGGGAAAGCCTCAGTACTATAGCGTCCGTCAATGACCATCAGGCTTTTGCTATGGACTCCGTCCTGCCATTCACTTGTAAAGCGGGCATTTATGTTGGCGAACCTAACCGAAGATGCCACTTCCTGCACCAGGGCTTCCATATCGATAACCTGTATGATCAGTCCGTCGACGCCTGCCTGGCTAACGAAGGGCGTCGCCAGAAGAATACAGGCCATATCCGGCCTCTCAAGCTGAGGCATGGGAATAGCGGCAGGAACACCTTTCTTGAGTGTATCCTCAAGAAAGGCATTGATCGGGGGATAGGAGCCAAAGTTCAGGCCGCGCCACCGAGAACTTCTTTCTTCCTCAGGAGCCCAGACATATAACATGTAGAACCCCCGAATGCCCTCAGTTGGCGGCTGAGACCGCGCGCCAGGAATAGGAGCTGCCTTACCGACATCGCGAATGGAAAAGCCACCGGAATGCATTTCTTTCCCATAGGCTTCGATTTCGGACACCATGTCAGGTGTCGCCGCCACAGCCACACCGACCATTTTCCGATGTTCATTCAGGCTTGAATAGGACGAGATAAGTCGCTGGAATATATCGTTATCGATGTTTTCAGAGGCCTGGTAGTAGCTGTAAAGATCCGAGGCAGCCATAAGGCCATGGTCAAGGCTTCGCTTCACCCGATCCACATAAAGCCCGGCCGTTGCGGAAAAGTCCGATTGTGATGCGCCTTCCGCAGACCGAACAGATTCGCGCGTAGCGGACCAGGTAAGGCCAGAACCTACCAAAACAACTACTATAACGAGTATCCACTGACGGATATCAATATCGTTATCCCGAGCCACGCGCTTTTTAGCCTCCCCGCCCTATACCGCAACCGGTGCTTTAATGTGAGGATGGGCCTCATAGCCATCAATGCGAATATCATCAAAGGTGAAATCGAAAAGATTAGTCACCTCCGGATTAAGCCACAGTTTCGGAAGTGGTAGCGGATCGCGGCTAAGCTGAAGGTCAGTTTGCTCGATATGATTGCTGTAAAGGTGTGCATCACCAAAGGAATGAACGAAATCCCCAACCTCCAGGCCGCACACTTGTGCCATCATATGGGTAAGCAGCGCATAGGAGGCAATATTAAACGGCACACCGAGGAACACATCGGCGCTGCGTTGGTAAAGCTGGCAGGATAACTTGCCATCGGCCACATAAAACTGAAACAGGCAATGACATGGCGGCAGGGCCATTTGGTCAACATCTGCTACGTTCCAGGCGGAAACAATCAAACGCCTGCTGTTCGGGTTATTTTTAATCTGGTCAATCAGGTTTTCGATCTGATCAACTGTATTGCCGTCAGGCGTTGGCCAGCTTCGCCACTGGTGACCATAAACCGGGCCAAGGTCACCCTTTTCATCCGCCCATTCATCCCAGATGGAAACTCCATTATCTTTCAGATATTTGATATTGGTGTCGCCAGCGATGAACCAGAGAAGTTCGTGAATGATAGATCTGAGATGCAGTTTTTTGGTTGTCACCATCGGGAAACCATCGGCCAGATTGAAGCGCATTTGATGGCCAAAAACACTGTAAGTTCCTGTGCCCGTACGATCACCCTTGAAGGTGCCTTCACGTCTGATACGAGCCAATAGATCTAGATATTGCTGCATGGGACCCCGCTACCCGTTAATTCGTATAGAAGCTATAGGGCGAGACGGTAACCAAGGCAATAGGGAGCCTTGGCCAACATGTGTTTTCGGTTGCAGGATTTAGCCTAAAAACGATCAACGATTGTAACCTCCGCGCAATTTGTAAAAAAGTGTATCAGTCAGTTTCCTTTTCTCACCTTTGATGTATTTTCCACCAAGATTGGCTGGGGAAAAAGGAACAAATTTATATGCCTGATATTGCTGCAAACACCACTACTGAAGGCGTCGTTGAAAACGGCGTTTACCAAGGACAACTCGAAACAAGCGGCGATATAGATTGGGTTGCTGTTGAACTGACAGCTGGCACCACATACACGATCCGGGTTCTGGGCACAGACAGTGACAACGGGAATGCACAATATTTGCAGATCCTCAACATGTATGACCCTGTAGGTAACCGAACCGATCACACGCCGGAGGAATATTACACCATACGGCATGCCAAGGGCTATACCACCACAGAAGCCCAAACAGAGATTACACCTGCCATTTCGGGCACCTATTATATCTCCATCGACGGCTGGGGCGTCGATACCGGATCATACACCGTATTTGTTACACAGGATCAGGTAGGCGGCAGCGACAATGACCTGCTTACCGGCACAAGCGATCATGACAGCCTTCAAGGTGGCTGCGGTGATGATACACTCGTGGGCGGCGACGGTAACGACTATCTCGTCGGTGAATGGGGAGACGACCTCCTGACCGGCGGTGAAGGTGCTGACACCTTCCGTTTCTACAGCGATGACTGGGACGATATTCGCGATGGCGTTGCCGACATTTGGGGCAACGATACGATCTCTGACTTTGACCCCACCGAAGATACCTTGCATTTTGGCGGGACCATTATCAGCCGGCTGGAAGATTTCACGATCACAGAAAGTGGTGGCAACACAACCCTCACCACTTCTTGGGGTGATAGTGTCACCCTTCTCGATGTCTCTGCCGACGAGCTGAGCGACGCCAACATTCGCTATCGGCGCGGTGTGCGGATTTTCGGCGCCAACGAAGATGGCGGCGACGGCAACGATACCCTTTCGGGTTCAGACGATGACGATATCCTGTACGGCAACGGCGGCGACGATGTAATATTTGGCAATGATGGCCATGACTATCTCCGCGGTTTTGATGGCGATGACAACATCAGCGGCGGCGACGGTGTCGACGTGATTGGCGGCGAAGACGGAGACGATACGATCTCGGGCGGCGCAGGGGATGACTATATCCTGTCCAACGATGGTGCTGATGTTGTATCCGGCGATGCAGGCAACGATCTGATCGAGACCGGACTGGGGAATGACACCCTGTCGGGCGGCACAGGCGACGACACGCTTCGCCCCGGACGCGGCGATGATCAGATGACCGGTGGCACAGGCGCGGATGTATTTGTTATTGGCCGTTCCTGGGGCGACGATACAATTACGGATTTCAACGCTGCAAAAGATATTCTGGATTTTCAGGGGTCTGGTCTCGATATCGCCGATATGACCTTCAGCCAAAGCGGCAACAATACGGTGATCACTGACGGCACAAACACACTTACACTCCTCAATGTTGACCGTAATGACTTTGTGGATGCCGCGGACGACCTGATCCTTGAGCAGGGATCTGTGACATCGCACTACACTGAATATGGCAGTGTCGATACCATTGGCGATCCAAATGATGATGGCATCCTTGAGATCACAGGCATTATCAACAGTGGCGGCGCGCGTTGGACACCGGATGAAGATGGCATCAGCCGCGTTAGCTACAGCTTCCAGCCACACAATTGGCTAACGGACACCGACAGCGATGACACCTGGTGGAGTGACGCAATTGAGCCGATCACACCTTACGCCCAATATCTGGTGGAACTTGAGATCGCACGTATCGAATCCTATACCAATCTGGATTTGGTCTGGGTTGAAGATTATGCAGAAAGCGCAGGCAACATTCGTCTCTCATACCATGAGTTTGTGGTGGGCGGCGCATCCTCTATCCCTTACGAAGGCCCCTATTCGGGTGATGTCTTCGTCGGAACTGCAGTCGGCGAAGACTTTATTGGCGACTATTTCATCCACGAACTTGGACACTCGCTCGGCTTTAACGATCTTGCCACCTGGAACGAATATACAGGTGAAGACTATACGATCATGTCGTATGTCAAATCTGGCCGGTATGAAGACGCAGAGCATGGAACCAACACGACCACCTATATGTGGGCGGATCTTGCAGGCCTGCAGTTTCTGTACGGTGTCGACGAAACCAGCACGGCGGGTAACAATGTCTTCACTTACGACCTGTCTGCCAAGTTCCTGGAAACCATCTTTGACGCAGGCGGCATAGATACCATTCAGGTCACAGGCACTGGCGACGCGGTTCATATCGACCTGACCCCAGGCGCCTGGTCTGACATCGGACCCGATATTGTTTATGAATGGTATGTAGATGGCCAGCAGAATGTAGCCATCGAGCCAGGCAGGCTTCTGATCATGCCAAACACCATCATCGAAAATGCCAAAGGCTCAATTGGCGACGATACCCTCACAGGCAACGATGCCGATAATGTGCTGACGGGCTTCGCAGGAAACGATCTGTTTTTTGGGGGCCTTGGCAACGACACCGTTTGGGCTGGTGCTGGCGATGCCGGGAATGATTCCCTCTTTGGTGGCGCGGGCAGCGATATCCTTGCGGGCGGCGCAGGTGGAGACCTGATCGTGGGTCAAACTGGCAATGATACAGGCTTCGGTGGCAGCGGTGACGACACAATGGTTGGTGGTGACTGGGTCGACAATGCCCCAACCACATCCGAAAGCACCGGCAATTCCATGTGGGCAGGTGATGGGGATGATCTGGTCTATGGCGCAAATGGTATAGATAACCTTGGCGGCGGTCTAGGCAACGACACCATTGATGGCGCTGGCGGCAATGACAAGATTTACGCTGGCAAGTCTGGCAGCGACAACCTGAACGGTGGCAACGGCAACGATGTTGTTTTTGGCGGTACCGAAAACGACGTTGTTCGTGGCGGCAACGGAAATGACGAGCTATATGGCGGTACTGATAATGATACAGTCTACGGTGATGGCGGCAACGACACCCTTTATGGCGGTGCCGGAAATGACCTGCTGAACGGCGGTGCGGGGGATGATTTCCTCTATCCCGGCGCTGGCAGCGATACCCTCGCCTTCTCGGGCGATCATGGTGATGATCAGGTTAGTGGTTTCAGCATCGACGAAGATACACTGGACCTGAGCGGCACAAAAACAGACTTCACATCGCTTGCTGACATCCAGAATGCATCCACTGAAACAACTGTGGATGGCACATCCGGGGTGCTGATTGATACAGGGGACGGCAACAGCATTTTCCTTGCCGGGCTATCACTTGGCGATTTGGCTAACCTGCAGTTCATCGATTAAAAAAAGGCGCCTCCGGGCGCCTTTTCTTTTCCCCACAGGGACATGTTAATGTATGGCGGGGCCATGCAGATGAACATCGCGCCCAGCATGCCGCCTGAGTATCTCAAGCGCACGATCTTCCTGGGTTCTACTACCTGTACGGACCCACAGGAGGAGCCCTCCGCGCGCCTGTTCTTCACGAAGCCGGTCTTTTGACCGGCGCGCCATGCGCATGGCGTAATAGCCACCGCCAACCATGCCAATCAATCCAAGCCCTACTGTCAGAACAATGGCCTGCCACGTTTCAAGCCCGTGGCCCGCGGCAATACCCGCCCCTGCAAGCAGCAGGATATAAACAGGCACCACAATCATGACCATCATGCCACTGGTGCGGCTATCCTTATCAATATAGGCCTCACGCGGAACCGCAGCATCATCTTCCAGGTCCTGAACAGATGAAACCGGATGGTTAACAGCCCTTTCGATCTCATCGATTGCGCAGGGCCGCGACACCGCAGCATTTGAAAAGCCGTGACATTCCAGATCGTCAACCGCTGCTTGCAAGTCATCTTCGGTGCTGAAAAGCGCCACCGCTTCCCGCAGGTTTCCCCTAGGCCCTGTCTCGGCGGACCATTCCCAATGCTCCTTGTCTGGCATCATTTGCCTCCTTCAAAAAGCCCATCAAAGGCGCATTATGACACAGTTTCGGGAAAATCCCGAATCTGTACTAATTTCTTCAAACAAGATTTTATTGGGCTTTAAATCGCGAGAACAATTGCTTATATCAGGGGTGTCGCTTCGGCGACTATGGCGATAAACGGTGCATTGAGTAGCTATTGCGGACCCGGGGGCAGTACCCGGCGCCTCCACCAGGAACGGCCTGCTTGCCTGGACAGCAAGGCCATACGGTCATCAGACCGTTGCTGATGGGGGCGAACCAGGATCGACGTGTATCGAAAGATGTTGCTTTTCGCTCGGGATGGCACCGCCGTGATGGGCCACCTAAAATAAATGCTAACGACAACAACGTCGAGTATGCTGTTGCTGCGTAAGCGGTCATAGCTACTACATTTATAAATTCCTGAGAGTTGACTCTTTCAGGTGGGGGTTGGGCCACCTAGCAACAGAACGGCCCACTACCCTCCTTTAGAATCTAGTCAGCGCAGATGCTGTGCCCGGCCGGGCAACTTCTGTGCCGGTAACTATCCGTTACCTCACGCAATTGGTCTATTGTCAGCAAGCCGGTGCCATGCACGTGCGCGAACTGTTCAACGTCAAGGTCCAGCGCCTCAATTGCCTTCCTGAATGAAATCATGCGCCTGTCAGGCGACGGTACTGAGTTCAACAGGTTTGTGCCGAAGTCATCAACGCCAAAAACAAGCTTGGCCGATGGCACATAGAAGATCAGATATTGCGCCGACTGGATTGTTGCAATCTCGTAAACACCCACTTTGCCATCAGCCAGTTCTTGCTGTCCGTCAACCAGCAAGAAACGGTCGTCAGGCAACGGTGCGTCCAGCAGATCCTGTATCGAAGCAACATGGTTTTCAACGGTTACAAAGATGGCGCCCAGATCTGCAATATCTTTTGCACCACGATTGTGCCCCGGATGATGCTCTGGAATAACCTGATACCTCAAAGGTTTATCAGACCCGGACATTTCCTGAACAGCGGAAAGCCTGTCCTTGATGCCCCCCATGCCACCTGCCCCGACAAAATAATCACCGGCATCCACAAAAATTGAAGCAGAGAAGCCTTTGCCCGCCAGATAAACTCCTTTAGCCGGAGAAACGACGTCCATGGAGCTGGTATCGCGCATGCCCTCAAGTGCCTTTGTCGCTTTGGGCACAGAAAATGCGTCTTCAACGTTTGCGTTGACCTGGATCGACCGACTGGTTGTTACCAAGCGGGGTTGGCCGCTGGCGAGAAAGTTAGTGTCCCTCGCATAAGCAATACCGTCTGTAAACACATGGTCTGCAAACTCATACACAGCACGGCCTCGGATCATTTTTGATACCAATCCGCTTGATTTATCGATGTAGAGAAGCTGTTCGGGCCCCTTTTCAGTTGCGAATGTGAGCTGATAGTGAGGGACGCCCCGATACTGCACATCTTCCTTCAAGGCTGCCGAATTCCGGTTTTCAAACAAGCTGCGGACAACGGTGGCATCAAGGAGCCGCATCATGCCAGCCCCCACATTGTCACCGTTGAGGTCATCTCGTCTAACATGGGAGCCACGTAGATGGTTCACACTCCAGCCTTTCTCGCCATCAAACATAATTTGCCCAAGGCGATTACCATTTTGGTTCATGGTCCAGTTCTTGACGCTCTTCTGGCCCGTTTCAAAGTCAACGCTAAGATCTGAATAGAGGCGGGAAACAGTTGCCTCACCCGGAACTGCTCCACCGTCAGTATTGATCATTTTATAGCGATCCCGAACAAACAGGCTTTTCATGTCAGTCAAGGTTTTTCCGCCATAGGCTGCCACAACCTGATCCACAACTTCGTCGGCTAGCTGATCAGCTGCCACTGGCGAGACCAGCAGCACGGCCACGGCCACACTCGTGGCCAACTCTTTCAATTTTCTCATGTTTCGCACCCCCAAAAAAGTGATCCCGGGCCACTGATGTGCCCCGAGACTTAGTATGTTTTCCGTAATTTAGAGACAGTTTCTAGTCCGCACAGATGTCGAAACCCGCCGGACAACTTGCCACTTGAAAGCCGTCTGTAGCTTTCCTGAGATCATCCATGGTCAGCATACGAGACCCGTGTGCCCCCAGGAAGTTCAGCGCGCCCATATCCAGGGCCTCGATTGCAGTACGGAAGGTCGCCATATTGTTGTTAGCTGGTGGCAGCCCACTTTCCAGATTCGTACTGAAATGGTCCGCACTGAAAACAAGATTGGCACTTGGCACATAGACAAGAAGATAATGTTCGGAATGCGCGGTGGAGATATCAATCACCTGAACCTTACCATCTGCATAAGACGCCCGGCCATTCACCAGTTCAAATCTGTCATCCCCGACGTCACCACTGAGCGTGGCGCGAACTGGCCCGACATGGTCTGCTACCGTTACAAAGTTTGCGCCCAGTTCGGCTGCTTCATTCATGCCGCCCAGGTGGTCAGAATGATGGTGAGTGACAATCTGCTTGCCAAGAGGCTTGTCGTTGCCAGCCAGTTCCTGAACTGCTTTCAGCCTTGCAGGTAGCGCTGGATATCCGCCCGCCGCAACATAGTGGTCGCCGGCATCGACAAAAATTGAAAAGCCGTTGTTTTGACCGGCATAATATACACCATTGCCTAGATCTCGCGCGATCATTTCAGATGTATCGATATTGCCGCCCTGGCTTGCATATCCCTCCGGCACGTCAAATGCACCGTCCATTTTGGTATTGAAATCGATGTCACGGGAAACGGATATGATATTCGGCTGTCCGGCAATAAGGAAGTTCATGTCTGTGGCATACGTAATGCCACCTTCCTCCTTATATTTCCCGAAAAGATAGCTGAGTGTACCCAATTGCGGATTTTGTCTTTCCATCTTGCTCAGGAGGCCGGTTTCCGCATCAACAAAAACCGTCAGATCCGGGCTGCCTTCCATCTTGAAAGTCAATTTCTCGTGTTTGCGTCCACGATAAGTGGCCTCGCCATCATGAACAGCACTATCCCGCGCGTCCATAAGCAACCTGACAAGCGCAACATCCGTTGTCCGGATTATGCCTCCGCCCACAGCTGCATAAGGTAAATTGCCGTTCTCTGCTGTCGTCTTGAGCAGGTGGTTGATGTTATGCGCAGATGTGCCGTTGTGAACCACCTGGTTCAGAAAGGTACCCCCACGGTTTTCGTTCCAGTTGGTAACGCTTTTGCGGCCATTTTCGAAATCAACTGTCAGTGTTACATGATTGATCCCGATGTCCATGACCGCCGGATTGGAGCTCTGCCCCACGGCCAACACCTTGAAACGATCATTTATGGTCATGGAAGTCGCAGATGTCAGGGCATCGCCGCCATAAGCCTCCACTACCTGATTGATCAGTGTATCTTCTTTTTCACCAGCCCAACTTGATGCCGTCACGGCCAACACCGCGCACATGGCTGTCGCTGTTTTATTAAACAAGCGCATTGCTCCCCTCCTAAATATATGGCGGAGGCAACAGACGCTTCCGCGCGCTTACGCTATTTCGGTAGATCGGTTTCACAATGGCTTTGCGACCAACAGGTGTTCAGAGCGGACAGATCGCATGTAAGAAGACAAAATATAAACCACCGGAACGGGTCACCACTCCCGTCCCGGTGGTTTTGCTTTTCCCGGTGGTCCTGTTACCGGAAAAAATCACCAGAGTTCTAATGTGCTACCGCAAATTCATCCAGCTCTGCACCTTGCATCATTGCAAGCGCCTCTGCGTAGGTAAGAGCAAACAGAATATCCGGGTAGGTTTGAGGCGCGATCATATAGAGAAGTTGCACCACTGCCTTTTGAGCGGCATCAGACCTTGAGAAAGGTGCATCCCTGTCTTCTTCATTTTCCGGCTTCACCTGAATGGGTAGTGCCCGCCTCACCTTGAAAACGATATCTTCCACCTGCCAGGGTTGGAGCTGCTGAAACAGAAATAACAGTTTACCAATACCGCCATCCAAAGATGAGGTGCCAGCAACCTTCTGCTCAGGAATCTGGATCTGAATTGTCATACGGCAACCTCCAGAAGCGGCACTTCTTCGGCGGTTGGCGCGGTATGGAGGACACTGCCTTCAATTTTGCGGGTTTCACACACCTTCAGATAGTCAGAAGAGCTCAGATCAATCTGGAAGCCGAGAATTACCTCACCATCAGACACTGCAGGCAGCCCCAGTGGGGTAACATTCCAGCCAGCTTTCAAAATGGTGGGGAACAATACCATGCTGGCAACACAGGTGACGCTCTCGATTCCCTTCATCAGGCCAAATTCGAACAAGCCACACACCAGTTCACTTACGGTGCGATCCCGTTCCAGCAACATGTGGCGACCCGTCAGGCTATAAAAGCGAGACACTTCCCAGATACTGTCTGCGCAGGGCACGCCAGAAGCACAAAGGCCAGGAAAGGCTTCACTCATTAGATGCGGCTTCATGGTGGGGAGCAGACGCATCGCCCCCTTGAGACGGCCTTCGTCATCTATGCACAGAAGATAAACCGTGTCCGGACGGTCAAACTGATCGCGCTCAATACCTTTTGCGCAATCAAGGCTCCATCCCATCTTCTCTACAAAGACATCATACCTTTGCTGCCAAAGTTGTCTCAGGTAGTCACTATACTCTGCCCTGTTAAGAGCACTTACAACATGGATCATCGATTGCCTCCTCGCTATCTCAGGATTGAGGCAATTGTCCCTTATATACGTGCATCAGGATATCAGCCGAATAGACTAGGTTTTGCAGACAGATTGTAAAAATAAACCTAGTGGTGTATCAGATTGGTCAGGAAGGCCTTTACAACCGCCTGAACCCGTGTGCTAACGCCCAACTTTGATTTCGCGCTTTCCACATGGGTGTGAACTGTCCGTTCAGCAATCGACAGGATCGAAGAAATTTCCCAATCGGTTTTACCTGCAGCAACCCATTGAAGACATTCTTTTTCTCTGGGTGTAAGCTTGGCCACGGCTTTTGGCTGAGCATTATTTTGAGTTGCAACCCTCAAGGCTGCATCATGCAAATAAACACTCATAAGATGGATCGCGTGTTCAGCTGCAGGGTCAATGTCGCGGTTATCGCCAACCACATTGACGGCACCCGGAAACGCACCAACAATATGAATGGGCACAGTAACACCATATAAGAGACCGGCATCTTCGGCCTCGCCCATCATTTCGGTTTGCTCCGGCGTCAGAACACGGTGGTTGATCTTATTATCCCAATTGAAAGGCATATGCTCTTTCAATGAAACCTGTAGAATTGGATCAGTTCGCTCATATTCCTGTTCAAGGTAATATTTTGTCCAGTCATCCGGATAGTCGGCCAGAAAAACCGATCCTTCCGGCAACGCCCCAAACTCGACACAGGAAACACAGGCATAGTAATCAAAGCCCAAAGATTTAGTAGCCGCCTGAAAAGCGGCCCCCAGTTCCTCAAGCGACGAAACCTGTTTCGACCGTTCGATAAAATCCATAGCCAGCTGAAAATATTGAAGATTCATCACAAATAATGTGGCTTGCTCTTGCTGCAGGTCAGAGCTGCCGCCCCCAATCCAGTTTCAACCCCGGCTCACAAATCAAAAGAATTCAGAAAATAAATCTCGGATGAGCCATCTAAAAAATATGATTTCTTTAGTTAATAATGATTTAACCTTTTAAAAACAAATCGTTTACTGGGCTGTAATTCGGTTAATTTGCCGTTCTTCATTTAACCGACAGCAAAGAAAAAGCGTGCTCAGAAAGAGTTTCGCCGCCCGAAACCCACAATAGCCCAGATTGCCACGAAAATCTCAGGTTTCCCCTTCACCCCGGCCTGCCTTGGCATTATAAGGGATCAAACTCATTTTCACGAAAAGCTTGAGTATCAGCATGTCAGAAATTTTCATCGATTACGATGCCAAGGTACAGGACGCGTTGCGCGGCGTTGTGCGGACTATCCTGTCAGAAACTGCCGAAGAAGGCCTTCAGGGCGAACACCATTTTTATATCGCCTTCAAAACCCAGGCCGAAGGGGTTGATATCCCTGACCACCTGAGAAGCCGCTTCCCTGAGGAAATGACAATCGTGCTTCAACATAAATTTTGGGGCTTGAAGGTTGAGGAAGACTATTTCGAAGTTGGGCTATCGTTCAACCAGAACCCTGAACTTCTGGTCATTCCTTTTGCAGCGATTGTCGGCTTTGTTGATCCAAGTGTGCAATTTGCTCTTCAATTCCATGACGATACCGAAGAAGAGGAAGAAGGCTCAGAGGGCGGCGTTGCAGAAAACAGCGCGGAAACGACCGACGAATTGCCCGAGATCATTTCCGATCAGCCTGAAGTAGAGGCGCCGGACCAGAATGGTGACAATGTGGTTACGCTGGATGCATTCCGGAAAAAATAACCCCTTTTCAACTCCGCAGGCTAAACACCTGAAGAAGGTATAAGAACATGAGTGACTGGACCTATTCCAAACTGTTCCAACAGGCTGGGGATGACACCCCTTATCGCAAGCTCACCTCCGATTTTGTTTCTACTATTGAGGTTGACGGCAAATCGGTTCTGAAAGTGGAAGAAGAAGGGCTGGAATTGCTCGCACGCGAAGCCATGGCCGATATTGCGCACCTTCTGCGCCCCGGCCATCTCCAGCAACTGGCCGATATCCTCAAGGATGACGAAGCCTCTGAGAATGACAGGTTTGTTGCCAAAGAACTTCTGAAAAACGCAAATATCGCTGCTGGCCGTGTCCTGCCTTCATGCCAAGATACTGGCACCGCTATTATTGTTGGCGCGAAAGGGCAGTATGTCTGGACGTCGGGCGATGATGGGGCGCCCCTGACCAAAGGCGTGATGCGCACCTATACAGAGACTAACCTGCGTTACAGCCAAATGGCCCCGCTTTCCATGTATAAGGAAGTGAACACCAAGAACAATACGCCCGCTCAGATCGATATCTACGCGAACGAAGGCAATGAATATAAATTCCTGTTCATGGCAAAGGGTGGCGGTAGCGCAAACAAGACCTTCCTGTACCAGCAAACGCCTGCTTCGCTTCGCGAAGACAAAATGTTGACGTTCCTTGAGGAAAAGATCAAAACGCTCGGCACTGCGGCGTGCCCACCCTACCACCTTGCAATCGTGATCGGTGGTTTGTCCGCCGAACAGAATCTGGCGACTGTGAAGAAAGCCAGCGCTCGTTACTATGACAACTTGCCCACTACAGGTGATGAAACAGGTCGTGCCTTCCGTGATATAGAGATGGAAAAACAGATCCACAAGATGACCCAAAATCTGGGCATTGGCGCCCAGTTTGGCGGCAAATACTTCTGCCACGACGTGCGAGTGATCCGCCTTCCCCGGCACGGCGCAAGCCTGCCTGTTGGCATTGGCGTTTCCTGTTCAGCAGACCGCCAAGCCAAAGGCAAGATCACCAAGGACGGTATCTTCCTGGAACAGCTGGAAACCGACCCGGCCAAGTATCAGCCCGAAGTGACAGATGAGCACCTTTCCGATGAAGTGGTAAAAATCGACCTCAACCGCCCGATGGCTGAAATCCTCGCCGAGCTGACACAATATCCGATCAAGACGCGTCTCAGCCTCACTGGCACCATCGTAGTGGCACGGGATCTGGCTCATGCCCGTATCCAGAAAATGATCGAGGACGGTGCCGAGATGCCTTCCTACTTCAAGGATCACATCATTTATTACGCAGGCCCCGCGAAAACGCCGGAAGGCTATGCTTCAGGCTCCTTTGGTCCGACAACCGCCGGACGTATGGACAGCTACGTTGGTCCATTCCAGAAATTGGGCGGCAGCATGATTAGCTTGGCCAAAGGCAATCGCTCGCGCGACGTAACCAAGGCCTGTGACGAACACGGCGGTTTTTATCTGGGCTCCATCGGTGGCCCGGCTGCTGCACTTGCCAAGGACAATATCCGCAAGGTGGAAGTGCTGGACTTTGAAGACCTAGGCATGGAAGCTGTCTGGAAAATCGAAGTGGAAGACTTCCCGGCCTTTATCGTGGTGGACGACAAGGGCAACGATTTCTTCAAAGACATTTAAGTCAGCAGGGCGGCTAGCAGCCGCCCTTCCCCTTCTCGGAGAATAGTATGTCCCTGATTATTCGCGAAGGCACACGCGAAGATGCCGCCGCGGCCTACGGCCTTATCGAGGCCCTCGCCTCCCATGAGAATTCAGCGGCAGACCTGAAGATCGACGCAGTAGGCTTTGAAAAGGCTGCTTTCTCATCCCCTGCCAAAATTGGCTTCATGGTAGCGGAACTGGAAGGCGCGATCGTAGGCGTTACCACGTGGGTGCCGCGGTTCCATATCTGGAACAACAGCAATATCTTCCAGCTGGACGATCTTTATGTTTCCCCCACCGCGCGGGGCCACGGCGTTGGCAGCAAGCTTCTGATGGAATTGGGTGCAAAAGCGAAAGCCGAAGACGCAGGTGTCAAATGGGAAGTAATGGCCGAGAATGAGGGCGCCATTCGCCTTTACAAACGGATTGGCGCCCGTGTCAGCGAAAAGGGCGTCTGCTGGTGGCCACCTGAGGCTATTCCGGGCTAGTCCCCCAGAATAGCCGCTTTGGCCGCCGCTATCGCCGCCAATGACCGCTCCACATCTTCCGCTGTCGTCCGCCAACTGGAAACACTGATACGCACAGCGTGTCGGCCTTTCCATACCGTTGGGCCGAACCAGCATTCTCCCGACGCCTCTACAAGAGCACGAATGTCGGCCAGTTCCTCAGGGGAGCCGATTGTTGCCACGACCTGATTAAGCACCACATCGTTAAGCACATCAAAACCAATTGCCTGAAGGCCATCGGCAAAATGGCGCGCGTGCACACAACAGCCTTCGATCATACCTGTCACACCGTCGCGCCCAAGCGAACGCAAAGCCGCCCAAACCTCCACGCCACGGGCACGGCGCGAAAATTCAGGCACCATATCCTTCGGCGCCATGGCCTCTTCCGCCTTGAAATATGGGGCGACTGTCGCCATTGCATGGTGCAGCGCCTCTGGATGTCTGGTTAGTACAATGCCGCAGTCATAAGGCGTGTTCAGCCATTTGTGGGCGTCGGTCGCCAAGCTATCAGCTTGTTCTATGCCCTCAAAAGCATCTGTCATATGCTCCAGAAGCCGCCCCCAAAGGCCGAATGCCCCGTCTACATGCACCCACGCACCAACTTCTCTGGCGCGTGCGCAGATAGCACCAATGGGATCAATTGCCCCTGTATTCACGTTCCCGGCCTGCGTACAAACCATTGTAAGAGCATCCAGTTCAGGCAAGGCATCCAACTTCATTGCACCGTTGGCATCGGTCGGCACACGTGTGACACGTTTTTTGCCCAATCCAAGCATCGCCAGAGCTTTCTCGACAGTCACATGCACCTCTTCAGACACAATCACCTTGATCTCCGGTGCGCCATAGAGGCCATCTTCTTCCACGTTCCATCCTGCACGCCTGAGAAGTGCGGACCGCCCGGCGGCGAGGCCTGTGAAATTCGCCATTGTGGCGCCAGTGGTCATGCCAACTCCCAGGTGATCGGGAAGGCCGAGAATGTCCCGCAACCAGCCCGCTGCCACGCTTTCCAGCTTGGTGCCTACAGGTGAGTTCATGAAAGACGATGGGCTCTGGTCCCAGGCGCCAGCAAGCCAGTTGGCGCCGACACTCGCCGGCACGGTTCCGCCAACCACAAATCCAAAATACCGGTGCCCCGTTGTAGCAACTGTTGCCGGGCTCCCAATAGCATGCAGCATGTCAATTGTGTCAATCGCAGACTGCCCTTTGGTGGGCAAGGCCTCTTCAAACGTCTTCAGATTTGAAAGCGCCTCCTCCGACGGAAAAACGGGCTGTTCATGAACTTGCGCCAGATAGGCGCGGCCATGTTTTTGCGCATGCGCCAGCACATCGTCATAAATGTCTTTCATGTCAAACTTCCTCGCTAAATAACTTTTTGATCGCTGTAATGTGCGCTTCGTCACGCTTATAGAAAACCCAGCCTTTCTTTCGGGTGGGTATAATCAGTCCGGCATCTGCAAGGACTTTCAGGTGCCTAGTGGCCGTTGGCTGCGCAACCCCCATCTTCTCGGTAAGCCAGTTCGAACACACCCCGTCCTCAATTAGATCACCATCCACTTGAGGTGGGAAATTGCCAACCGGGTCCTTAAGGAGCGACAACACCAACAGGCGTTTATCGCTGGCCAACGCTTTGAGCGCCTTTTCAATGTCAATTGATATATTCATATAGCTAAATTGCTATATATAAATGTAGAATGCAAGACCAAATCCAGACCACCCTCCCTGCTCATGTGAAAGTTGGTTGAACGCAAAAAGGGAGGCTTTCACCTCCCTTCACCCCTAACACTGCATGTATTTGGAACTAGACTGCGCCGCCAGCGGCAGCTCGCGGTCTGATATCGGCAATACCTGCCATTTCGTCAGCTGTTGGCATCCAGCTCATGCGGGCAAAAACCTGGTCAGACATGCTTTCATCCTCGATGAAACCATATTTCATCAGGAACTTGCCCATGGCGAAATCATCGCGCCGCGTGGGTACCAGAAGCGGCTTCCTGGTGGTTGCGGCAGCTTTCATCAACCATAAAAGAATGGCAGACCCATAGCCTTTTCCCGACGCTTTCTTGATGAAATCGAGGTCCACCAACCTGAGCTCAACGGGCTGGACATCCAGCGTCAGGCGCCCGATACGCGAGCCATTTTTTTCCAGAATCAGATAAATGGCATTCGGGAATTGCGCCCCATAGCCACCCATCTGGGCCTCAAGCTGCATCTCGATCACGGATTCGATATAGTCCTTCTCCGCATCGGCCATGCGCAAATCGTCCCGGTTGTCCTTGTACATCTTGGCAAGGAAATCCTTGTCGCCCTTGATCGCTGCGCGGGCCGTGATGCCATGTGGCAGGTGAACGGTTCCTTCAATCATACTATGCCTCCCTCAATCTCTTTGCCGGTGATCGCTTTGCCAAACATCAATTGAAGATCACCTGATAATAGGCGCCTTCGGGCATGTTTGCCGGACGCATCATGCGTAGAATCAAAAGATCGTCGATCCGCGCGTCTTCAAGACCGTGGATACAACCCTTGAACTCAAGCGTCTGCTGCATCAGATGCGCCTCATCCACATCGGCGCGGAACACCAGAAGGAACGGTGTACGTGTGCTGTCTGGGCCCGCGGATTCCGGCTTTTCCTTGCAGTCCATCAACTGAACCGGCATCGCCAGATCACCTGCGACGAAATGGTAGTCCGAGTCATTCAAGTTGAAATGCTGCGAGGTCACCTCGCCAAGCGGGATCGGTGTTACTTCACTGCTGGTCATACTTGTCTCCCATAAAGTTCACCCCAAATCGCCCTCCCGGGCGGATGGGCACCGCGCGCACGCGGCACCCGATTGTTTTGATCTGTCCTAGCTGCGAGAAGGATAGAGGCCTTCCATACAGATGCAGTAGTTGAAGGCCTGGCTTGGCTGGAACACATACACAGCATTTGTAAGGTCCGGTGTCGACGCGATGGCCAGATTATTATTGTTGAAGTCGCCACCGCCCGCGATCGTAACGCCGCCAATCTTGGCCGTTGACGTCACATCGGCCGGGGCCAGGAACAGATTGTCCTGCACCGCACCAAACGAATTGCCTGGACCCGCGATATAGTCGCCATCGGCCGGTGTGGCGCTTTTGCCACCGCTCTTGGACGCCACCCGAACCGTGAGATCAAGGCCACCGCCACTACCACCCGTGTAGGTGTGCGAATGGGTGTGTTCGGGCATATAGCTGTAGGTCAAAACGCGCTGGTGCCAACCGGGCAATGTGCCGAGAATTCGATTAGATGTGCCCGGACTTTGTCCATAGCCCATCGGCACGCGGCCACGGAGGTCCGGCAAGCCAAAGCTGCTGCGGCAATCGCCGCCATACCGGCACCCGAGCAGGGAGAAAAGGGCCGTAAACTGGTCGATATCGTAGATACCGCCCCAACACAGACCCCACTCTGCCGGGACGAACTTAAATCCAAGTGCCTTGATGACACCCATATATTGATCATACATGATACGTCTCCTGCCGCCCGTTACCCGAAGTTGATTTCATAGAGCACACTGGGCTCCGGTTCGCTCCGTGGCGCGGCATCATCACCCGAATCGGCTTCCTTGCCTGCCGCTGCTGCTTTCTTGGCGGCCTTGATAGCCTCCGCCGCATCTTTGGCAGCCTTCGTATTGAAGTCTTCGCTTTCCGGATTGTCGGACTTGTTGTCCACATAGACATGTTCAAGAAGCCCGATCTTCTCAAACGTCATGTCATAGCTGCCATCAGGGGCCTGATGCGCTTCGGGCCCACTGAGAACAACACTGAAGGGCTTTTTGCGGCAACTATCCGGCCGTTCATCGTCCTTCTTGAGCTTGATCTCATGAACTGCCTGCACGGTCAGTTCAATGTCGGGTCCATCCATGATGGTTATCGTAGCTTTTGTGCCCACGATATCCTTGAAATTTTTCGATGTTACCTTGTCCAGCATGACTATACCTCCTTCGTATAAGGGCTGGAAAATCTGGTGCCCATTGGAGAGAGGTTAGCTGCGGCTTGGGAACATACCCTGCATGCAGACGGCGAAATTGATGACCGAGCTTGGCTGAACGATCGGGAACGGATAGTTCTGGCCACTGCTCAGAATGGAGAAGGCAGCCGAATCAAACCCGCCACCGCCTGTAACGGTGACACCGCCGATAAGTGCCGTTGAGGTCACATCGGTTGGGGCAAGAAACAGATTATCCTGTACAGCACCAAAGGCATTGCCTGGGCCCGCGATATAATCACCGTCAGCCGGCGTCGCCTTCTTGCCGCCGCTGTTGGACGCCACTTCGACCACGGCCGCCGCCGGCGTGCCGCCACCACCACTGGCGGTATAAGTGTGCGCATGGGTATGCGCCGGCAGATGGGTACTATTGAGTGTCACGGTTTCGGTGCCCGTTTTCTGGCCCATGACAAAGGGTGGCAACCCCGGCCCGGCACCAAAGCCCATCGGCACACGGCCCCTGAGTTCCGGGAGGCCGAAGGTGCTGCGACCATCGCCCCCGAACGCGGTGCCCAGCAGTGAAAAGAGCGCAGTATTCTGAGAGATCGCAATCAGTGCGCCCGCGCAAGCGCCGTAATGGAGCGGTGTGAAATTGAAACCAAGCGCTTCGATGACTCCAAGATAGCCTTCCATAGGTCTTCCCCTAAATGATTGGAATGGATGCAAAAAAACTCGGAAAACACGCATAACAAGAAATCTGATTGAAACCTTAAGTTTGAAATCAGTCAACCTATTAGTGCTTAAAGTTTTATTTCAGCTCCCACGGCCATATAATAGCCGCCACTGGAATTACCCCATAGCGTGCAAGAAACGGGGCGTCTTTTTGTTGCGCGATTAGTTATTCCAGAGTTGTGGCGTTCGACAGATAATCTGACCAGGCAGCATAAACACTTAATTTATCTAAAATTAATGTTTCCCATCCTAGGTTTCTCTATTACATTTTGCTAAATGTGAATGAATAGCAGCACCCGGTTCCGGGCCTAGCTATGGCACAAGTATTCTTTATACCTGCACGTGTATTTTTGGGGGACTATAGACATGCAGACTTGGCGCACCCAATTTCACCCCTAAAGGCAGCGCCAAGCCTGAGTGATACCAATTTCATAGGAAGCACACGATGACCGACGACCTGAAGACCGACCTTGGCGCCACCAGTTCTTTCGGCGACAGCCCTCAAGACAGCCTCACAGACACATCGGCGGCGGCATTGCCCGATGGTACTTCGGGCAACGGCGCAAGGGTTGTAGTCGTTGACACCACCGTTAGTGGATACGAGGCCCTGATGGACGGCGTCGCGCAGGACGCAGAAATCATTTTGGTCGGTGAAGGTGGTTTTGACGAGTTGGCTGAGGCTCTCGCTGGTTACTCAGAAATTTCATCTCTTCAGGTTTTGTCTCACGGGGAAGTTGGCAAATTGTATCTCGGCGAGGATGCGCTGACAGTTGACAACATCAGTGAATTCTCCGGCGCACTGTCTGCTATTGGTGATGCTCTTTCGGACGGCGGCGACATGCTGCTCTTTGGCTGCCGAATAGGTGACAGTGGCGAAGGCCTTGATTTCCTTGAAGCGCTGGCAGCCGAAACCGGTGCCGACGTCGCAGCTTCTGATGACCTGACGGGCAACAGCACCAAGGGCGGTGACTGGGACCTTGAAGTCAACACCGGTGAAATCGAAACTAGCGCGGCGTTCTCCGAGATCAGCATGTCGGGTTTCGACGCCGTGCTGGCTCCGTCCAATGGCACCGAAAACTTTAACGATGGCGTAACCCTGCTCGCCACCGATAACGCCGGGCCAGTATCCAATGTCAGCGCTTCCGGCCTAGAGGTCACCTATTCGGGCAACACAGATAGTGTCGATATCTATATCGGCACCCCAAACGATGCGACCAGCAACTACACAAACAGTGCCTTCGGTGTTTCGGATAACGCTCTGATCTTTACCCACGCGGCTGGCTCCGGCGGAACGACAGGGTCCGTTCAGCAGATCGACTATATCTCCCTGAGCGCGGACGACGATGGGGCCTTCAACCTTGACGGTTTCTCTTTCTTCTATGCATCTTCAGCAACCCCGACCTTCACCGTAACAGCCCACGATGCCAGCGGCACGCAGATTGGCTCTGCGGTAACCCTGAGCGGCTTTACCACGACGACCAACAATGGCCAGAATGTCGGTTATCTAAGCGTGTCCGATGGAACGCTTGGGTCGGATTTTAACAGTGTGGTTGAGTTCAGGATCAATTCCGACAACGGTTCGAGCATGGCCCTAATGGGCATTGACGATGTCGTAATCTCCGCTGCCGTCAGCAACAGTGCGCCCACCGTGAGCAGTGCCCCAACAGATGTATCCGTCACGGAAGACACCGCATCAGACGTTGATCTTTCTGCCATTACATTCGCAGATTCAGATGGTGACAGCCTTACGGTTACACTTAAGGTTGACGGCGGCACTTTTTCAACTCCCGGCGACGGCGCCGCTGTCGGGTCCGGCGTAACTGAAACGCTTGTCAACAGCACTACAATCACACTTGTTGGGTCAGCGAGTGACCTAAACACCTATCTCGATACCACGTCAAACGTTCAATACACCGGGGCGTCGAACACAAACGGAGACGACGCCGCCACATTGACCATTGCTGTGACAGATGGAACCGACAGCGCCAGCAATACTGATGTCAACATTGACATCACGGCTGTGAACGATGCGCCGGTTTTGGATAATAGCCAATCGCCCACCCTGACGGCGATTGATGAAGATGCGGGCGATGATGATGGTTCCAGCGCCGATGGTGATGATGACGGTACCAACAACACCAACAACACTGGCACGACCGTGGCCACATTGGTTGTCGACAGCTCCATTACCGATGTTGATGGCAGCGCTGTTGAATCCATAGCCGTCACCACTGTCGATAACACCAATGGTGTGTGGCAATATTCCACCGATAGCGGCACCAGTTGGAACAATTTCTCCGGCACCACAGGAACGAGCGTTGATATTGAATCTTCCGCCCGCCTCCTGGACAGCGCGGACATGGTGCGCTTTGTGCCGGATGCCGACTATAACGGCAGCGCCACGATCACGTTCCGGGCTTGGGATGAATCCTCAGGCACAGCGGGCAGCACTGCCGACGCGTCTTCAAACGGTGGCTCCACCGCCTTCTCTTCGGCGTCAGATACAGCAAGTGTCACTGTCAATGCCGTGAATGACGACCCGACCATTTCTGGGCTGGTGACCGATGTTTCTGTAACCGAGGAAACTGCAGGCAATGTGGACATCTCTGCCAGCGCTTTCTCTGACGTTGACAGTAGCGGGTCGGTAACGGTTTATCTGATTGCTGACACAGGCACTCTGAGCGCCACTTCGGGTGGCAGCGTCACCGTGGGCGGATCAGGCACCGGCACTCTGTCGCTTTCCGGTACTTTCAGCAATATCAACACGTTCCTGGATACTGCGTCTGCTGTTCAATATACAGGTGCTACTGACGTAAGCGGCGATGACGCCGCCACGCTCACAGTTCGTGCAAACGATGGCGACGGGTCAGGCAATGTAGATTTGGGCACCGTCAATATTGATATTACAGACGTCAATGACAACCCGTCCATCAGCGGGCTGGTTTCAGACATAACATTCTCTGAAGATACGGCCGGAAACGTTGATTTGTCGGCAGCAGACTTCACAGACGTTGACAGCGCCGGTGACGTGACGGTTGTTCTGGTGGCCAGCAGTGGTACGTTCACCTCCAGCAATGGGGCCGATGTAACGGTTGGCGGTTCAGGCAGTGATACGCTCACCCTTTCCGGCACGTTCGACGAAATCGAAACCTTCCTCGATACAACGTCCAGCGTTCAATATACCGGCTCTTCCAACACCAACGGCAACGATGCAGCAACCATTACTGTTATCGCCAACGACGGCGAAGGCTCAGGCAACGTTACCCTCGGCACGGTGAACGCTGACATTACCGCGGTGAATGACGACCCGACCGCAACTGGTATTGTGTCCGATGTTGCGTTTGACGAGGATACAGCTGGTGACCTTGATCTCTCTGCTATCGACTTCTCTGATGTGGATTCCTCAGGCGATGTAACGGTAACGGTCGTTGCCAGCAGCGGCACAATGGCCGCCACATCCAGTGCTGACGTAACCATCGGTGGCTCCGGGTCTGATAGCCTCACCCTTTCCGGTACCTTTGATGAAATCGAAACCTATCTCGATACTGCCAGCTCCATACAATATACACCGGGCTCAAATGTCAGCGGTGATGACGCAGCGACCGTCACCATTTATGCCAATGACGATGATGGCTCTGGCGACGTAAACCTTGGCGCAGCGAATGTCGACATTAACGGCTTCAATGACGAACCCACGCTTACGGCAACCGGCGAAGACCCTACCTTCACCGAAGGCGGCGCCAACAGCGATGTGTTCAGCAGCGTAACTGTCGATACCATCGAATCTGGCCAAACCATTACTGGGCTTACGCTGTCGGTCTCGAATGTCTCGGACAGTGGCTCGGAATTCCTGCTCTTGGATGGCACCTATGTGGACATCACCAGTGACAATGCGGGCACGTCAGCCACCAACAGCCTCACCTATAGCGTTGTCATGAGTGGCTCCACCGCAACGATCACACTAGTTGGTGCCACGCTGACCGAAGCACAGACCCAAACCCTGATCGATGCGATCGAGTATCACAACAGCAGCAGCACACCAACCACCGCAAGCAACCGTGTCGTCACCATTTCGGAAATGACAGACGATGGCGGTAGCTTTGGATCGAACGACGATACGGCAACCCTCTCGATAACTTCCACAATTACTGTTGTTGCCACCAACAGCGATCCAACTGCCACTGGCGGCCCAACCGACATTACTGTGCTGGAAGAAACAGCGTCTGATCTTGATCTTTCAAGTGCAGACTTCAGCGATGCCGATTCAAACGGAGATGCAACAGTTACGCTGGTGGTTGACAGTGGCACACTGGCCGCAACGTCCAGTGCTGATGTTACTGTCGGAGGCTCGGGCACAGATACCCTCACCCTTTCTGGTACACTTGATGAAATCGAAACCTATCTGGATACCGCAAGTGCCGTTCAATACACCGGTGGTTCGGATGTCAGCGGTGATGACGCCGCAACGCTGACCGTGCAAGCCAATGATGGTGATGGTTCTGGCGATGTAACAGTATTTACATCCAACATCGACATCACAGACATCAACGACGAACCAACGCTGACTGCAACGGGCCAGGACCCAACCTTCACAGAAGGCGGGGCAAACTCTGATCTCTTCTCCAGCGTTACGGCAGACACCATCGAAACCGGCCAAACCATTTCCGACCTGACAATGACAGTCACAAATGTCAGCGACGGGTCAGACGAAATATTGGTGATCGACGGCACTGCCATTGCCCTCACCGACAGCAACAGTGGCACAACGGCTACAAATAGCCTCAGCTATAGTGTCAGCGTTTCAAGTGGCACTGCGACTGTGTCATTCTCGGGCGGCACCATGTCTGAAGCGGCAACCCAGACCCTGATCGACGGCATGGTGTATCAAAACGCCAGTGATGACCCGACGACCGGGTCCAACCGTGTTGTAACCATTACATCGATCACGGACAGTGGCGGCAATACAGGCAGCAATGACGACACGGCGACACTGTCGATCTCTTCTACCGTCAGCATCACGGCAGTGAATGACGCACCGGGAATTGCCAACCTCAATGGTGATAGCGCAAGCGAGATTGTGGCAGGAGACGGTGCGCAGGATGTCACTGATCTCAATGACGTCACAATTACCAACGCAGACTCAGATGACTATAACGGTGGCTTTATCACCATAAACCAATCGTCCGGCACAACTAACGGCGACTGGTCTGTTGACGGTACGACCGTAACTTCAGGCGGTGACGGCTCTATTTCAGCTGGTGAAACTGTTCAGGTCAGCGGTGTTACTATTGGTACGGTGGATGCCACCGATGACGGACAGGGCGGCAACGACCTGACAATCAATTTCACAACCGCTAACGCCACTAATGCCAATATACAGACACTTATTCAGAATTTGCTGCATTCTCCACCTTCGGGCATTGGGGACAGGGTTTTCACCCTCACCCTGAATGATGGCGATGGCACAGCAAATGGCGGTGATGAGGATCATGCTGCTACCTTCACAGTTGGCGTGACAAGCCAACCACCTGAAGCAACCGGCATTCCGACAGACATTACAGTTACAGAGGACACTGCCAGTAATGTAGATCTGTCCGGTGTTACCTTCTCGGATGGTGACGATACCGACCTGATTATTACCTTCACGGTAGATGCAGGTACCCTGGCTGCCACAACAGGCGGCGGCGTAACCGTAAGTGGCTCTGGTACTGCAACACTGGAACTCACCGGCAACACCGATGACATCAACACTTTCCTCGATGATACCGACGCGGTTCAGTATACTGGCGCGGCCGACGCTAACGGCGACAATGCCGCCACTTTGACCATTACAGCCAATGACGACAATGGCTCGGGCGATGTGAATGTGGGGACTGCCAATATTGATATTACCAATGTCAATGATGCACCTTCATTCGGTGGTGACCTGACAGCCACAATGAATGAGGATGAAGATACGGTTGGCGGCACCGCCACCGTAACGGACGTGGATAACCCGAACACCTTCGATGCTGCCACACCCGGCGGCACCTACGGTGACATCCAGATCGCGGCCAATGGCGATTGGACTTATGACCTTGACGAAGCAAACAGTGACGTTCAGGCGCTTAACGCCGGGGATACGCTTCAGGATACGATTACGGTTCAGTCAGACGATGGATCAAACCAGGATATCATAATCACCATCACCGGGGTAAATGATGCCGCCACCTTTGGCGGTGACCTGACAGGCAGCATCGGTGAGGACACTGATACCGTCGGCGGAACCGCGACAGTGAGCGATGTCGATGATGCCGATACTTTCACGGCTGACACTGTTGCTGGAACGTACGGCACTCTTACCATCGCAACAAATGGTGACTGGGTGTACGACCTGGACGAAGCCAACGGTGATGTGCAGGCGCTGGCCGCCAGCGATACCCTGCAGGATACAATCAGCGTTGCTGCAGACGACGGCACGACACAAGATATTGTTATCACTATCGATGGCGTGAATGATGCAGCGACAATTGCGGGTGATCTTATCGGTGCCATCAATGAAGACGGCACCACAGACACCGGCACAGCCACGGTCACAGACACCGATACTGGTGAAAACACCTTCAATGCAGACACAATTGATGGCGCGAACGGCACCCTTGTGATCGCTGCAAATGGTGATTGGACCTACACCATCGACAATAGCGACAGCGATGTGCAAGCACTTGCTGCGGGTGACACGCTGGATGATACGATCACAATTGAATCAGCCGATGGCACCTCAGAAGACATTGTTGTTACCATTACCGGTGTGAATGACTTGCCGACAAGCTCGGGTGGCTCGGTTTCAACTGCCGAAGACAAGAACAAGACATTCTCATCTGGCAACTTCAACTTCAGCGATGTTGATACAGGCGATGCACTTGTCAGCGTGCGTATCGATACCCTGCCCTCCAGCGGCACCTTGAAACTCTCCGGCGTTGCAGTAACCGCGGGAGATGTGATCGCCGTGGCAGATATCAGCAACCTCACATATACGCCTGTGAGCAACCAATCCGGTAACACCACATTCACCTACACGGTGAATGACGGCACTGGTTTTGCGTCCAGCACTGCTACAATGACGGTGAAGGTCACATCGGTGAATGATGCCCCGAACGACATCTCTGTCAGCAGCCTGAGTGTCACGGAGAACAAGGTTGGTGCCGTTATCGGTACTGTGAGTGTATCTGACGTAGATGATGACACCCATTCTCTGTCTGTCTCCGACAGCCGCTTTACAATCAACGCGAACGGCGAACTTAAGCTCAAAGCTGGCCAGTCAATCGACTTTGAAACTGAATCCTCAGTAACAGTCACCATCACGGCCAACGATGACGAAGGCGCAAGCTATTCTGAAAGCTTCACAATTGCCGTTACTGATGTCTCCGAATTCACCGGAGGCAACGACCCGGACACCGTTGACGGAACAGACAATGATGATCTGATCCTGCCTTTGGGGGGTAACGATAAAGTCAACTCCGGCTCCGGCGAGGATACCATCGACGGCGGCGATGGTGACGATACCATCGATGGCGGCAGCGATGATGACCTACTCAGGGGCGGGCTCGGCAACGACAATGTCATCGGCGGTTTCGGCAACGACCTTGTTTTTGCAGGCCTTGGCGACGTTGGGAATGACGTCGTCAGCGGCGGCGGCGGCCTAGACAGCCTTGGCGGCGGCTTCGGTAATGACTTGTTGCAAGGTGAGGATAACGACGACCTGCTATGGGGGCGCTTTGGTGCCGATACCGTTGACGGTGGCTCCGGTAATGACATGCTCTATAACGGCGAAGGAACCGACACGGTTATCGGTGGCGAAGGTAATGACACCCTTTGGGCCGGTAATGATGACGATTTCTTGTCTGGTGGTGACGGCGAAGACGTCTTCATGTTCGGGGCAGTGTCCGGCAATGACACCATCCGGGATTTCGACATCGACGATGACCAGATCAATCTGCAATATTCCGGTGCTGGCTTTAACACCGTCGCAGATGTTCAGGCGGCAGCCTCGTTAACAACCAAAGACGGTAGCAGCGGTGTGTTGATCGTGTGGGATGACGGGAACCAATCCGCCTTCATTGTTGGCTTGACGCTGGCAGACCTGACAAGTGTGGATTTTGTTTTGTAACCAGGCATCACCATGCAAACCAAACAATGCCGGGGCCAAGTGCCCCGGTTTTTATTTGCGGGAAGCTGCTTGACCAATCAGGCCAAGAGTGCAAAACCGGTTCCATGATCGACCTTGAAGATGCAAAGCTACAGAAACATTCCGTGACCATATCGGGCCACCGGACATCCATTTCGCTGGAGCGTTGCTTCTGGCGCCATCTGCGCATGATTGCTCAAGAGCGGGATATTTCAGTCAATGAACTGGTCAAATTGCTCGATGAGGCCAGAACTGGGTCCCTTTCGGGCACCATCAGGGCTTTTGTTCTTCAGACCCTTGAGAACCAGCAGTCTGAGCATTAGCAGCTTCCTCAGCCGCTTTCTTTTCCGCCTCTTGTTTCTGGCGCAACAGATCAAGCAAACCAAGCGCACGGCCGAAAACAGCGCCCCCTGCACTTTGCCCCGCATTGTCGCCCTGAATTTGCTGTAAATCGCGTTGCAGCGTTGCCCTTAGTCGGCGTTCGATGCCGGCAATCACAAATCGCTCAAAAGCCGTGCTTGCCCAAGATGACCCTGGACGGTTGAGCGGCCCTTCATATACGACCGGAATATGCGGCGTATCAGGCGGTGACACCAAATCAAGGCCGCCCTTGAGGCTAAGGAAACGATCGAGGAAGTTTACCTGACCATCCAGCGACAGCTGGCCCCAGTCACCGCTTGCAGCAATTTTTTCAACCAGTGCTGTTCCGGCATCCAAAGTAAAACTTGCTTCTAGCTGGCTGTAGCTGGTGCTGCCGTTACGCAACCAATTGCCAACGCCTCCCAGAAAGGCGCTCGCGGTCTGTGCCTGAGACATATTACGGACAAGGGATGGTACACTTAGGAAGTTCAAGGTCCCTGCGTTGCCCTTCATGGTGCCACGTCCACGCAGTGAAGCAAGGATTTGGTCAACCGTTGCCCCGCTTCCCTCAAACGAAAAATCAAGCGCCGCCTGCCCAACAACAGCAGTCGCCAAACCAGCTCCAGCCATAAATCGGCCTATATCTATGGAGGGCAAGCCCAGTTCGCCCCGAGCCAAGATCTGATTATCTGATTGCAGGTCCAATTTTATCTTTGACACCGCGCCGTTCACGATCGCGTTCTCGCCCAGGTCAAAACGAATAATTCCGTCACCCATTACCAGGGTGGCGTTGGGAGCCGATATCGTCTGGCCGAACAATTGAGCTCCTTGAACTGATAGCCCCACCTGCCCCGCATATTGGAACAAGGTCGGCGAAATTTGAGGAGAACCCGAGAAATCTGAGCTTTCTGGTTCATTCAACGCGCGCGAATAGGAAAGTCCTTCCAATGTAAGGTTACCATCAAGTCCTGTCGTACCAGAATGAGTAAGATTTCCCCGAATGTGAGCACTGCCACTTCTAACATCCATGGACCGTATGGCCCAACCACTACCCTGCAACGAAACAACACCTGTGCCTCGGATCGCCTGGTTCTGCGCAAACGAGTCAGCAGGCATACCTAACAAGCCAGCAACGTCTCTTGCCCGCCGGTGGTCATACGTTACCGCAACTTCACGGCCGTCGTCTGTTCGCTGGCCTTCCGCCGTCAATTGGCCGCCCGCCAGGTCACCGCTTACTCTGAAGGTCTCGCTGCTCGCTTCTCCTTTGGTCAAAGCATAGGTCAGTTTTACCGGCACAGGTCTTAAAACTTGCAGTTCATTTCCAGCAAGAAACCGCCGCAAATTGTCGTGCTCAAAACCGCCTTGCAGATCAATTCCGGCAAGCGCACCATTTTTAACGCTTAGATTGCCACTGGTCGTCAATTTCTTGTTCCCTGGCCCTTCAAGCGCTGCTGACATATGAAGGTTATCGAACCTGCCGGCGAGAGTTATTTCACCATTGACCTGCAAAAAACCCAGAGAACGAATATGAGGCCGTATATCCGGCATGAGGTATCGAATAACGGACCAGGACCAATTTGTTAGTTTTGCAGCACCATTGATTTCTGCGACCTCGTCAAATGGTCTGTATGTACCTGAGAATGAGGCCCCTCCATTGCCTTGCCGGGTAGACAGCTCCTCAAACTTGAACGCACCATCACTGACTGACGCCTTCAAATTGGTTTCCTTATACTTCGCACCACCTAACAGGATATCACCTACAGCGATCCTGAAAGTTGCACCCTCTTCCGGCTGCTCCAGCTCCGCAACCCGCGCGTCTGACACAGGCTTTCGTTTTGCCTTCTGAGGCAGATAGGCATCAAAGTTGATCGTGTCAGCAATCAGATCCACTCGGGAAGGCCAGGCTGCGCCCATCTTCCCCTCAAGTGTGCCCGTAATATTTGTGGTGTCGACACGGCTGACAAGATCACTAAGCTGCCAATAGCCGCCTTCCATCAACAACTTGGTTTCCACTTCCGCTGTAGCAAGGCGGCCTGCCGGTATCCGGCCTTTAGGATCATATCCAACCCAGCGAAGTAGTTCCGGCAGGTTTCCTGACGCAATTTTCACTGCGCCCTGCCCCTGCCCCGACGCACCTAGATTACCAACAAAGAAGAAACCAGAACCACCGGGTAACAAGGCCTGCAAGTTGGTGATATGTGCACCATCATTCTTGAACGAAACCACTGCATCCAATTGCTGCACCAGCCCATTGTTGACACGCACTCCTTCGACTGCAATATCGAGAGCCCCTGTCAGGATCGCCGTTTTAGCTGTCGTTTGCGCATTGGAATTCTCGTCAACTTCAGGCTGATCACCAAACCAGTGCGAAAAGTCCACAATACCAAGCGACGCGGTCCCTGCCACATGAAAGTTCTTTTCACGTTCAGCAACGGAAAGATCCAATCTCCCTCGGGTTTCTCCGACCGACAGGGTCCTGCTGACAAGGCTATAAATACCTGCGTTTCTATCTACTTGAAGATCAAGGGAAAAGGGCTGGTCAGGCACAGGTAGCTGATATGCTGTCCCGTCCATCACAGATTTCAAGGATGATCCAAATTGTCTCAGGCTCGTTCCGTTTGCCTGAACCCGGCCAGAAAAGCCACCATCCATCAGGCTGCCAGAAACCTGCAGTTCGCCCCCATGCAGGGCGATGTCTGTCTTTAAAGCCAACACGCCTTCTCTGAGGCTTGGTCGCATGCGCCCGCTGGAGGTTACCTGCTGGCCAGCCACCACAAAGCTTCCATCCCATTCAAGTGGCCCGGTGGGCAAGCTGCCTTCCAGGTCAAAAGACAGCCCCTCGACAGACCGGGCCTTGCCCCCTTTATCGATAAAATGGACAGTGCCCCCAACGATATTCAGCCTCTCCATTTGAATGGCTGCATCGGAACCAGCATCACCCTGTTCAGGCCACCCACGCACTGCCCAAGAGCCGTCATTCTGTTCCTGCAGGGCAAGGTCAAGGCCGTCAAAACCCAGGTGTTGAATGGCAAGTTTACCTTGCAGCAAGGCGCCAAGGCCAAGGCGCATTTCAATGCGATCGGCTGTCGCCACCACATCCGACACCGAGCCACCTTCAGGAAACAATCGAACAGTTTCAGCAGATACAGCTGGTCGCGGCACCAGGGAAACACCAACACGCCCACCCAGTTCAACGCGCATACCAAGTTGCGAAGAGGCCATCCCAGCCAGTAGCCCCCGATATTGGTTCCAATCGACAAAACTGATCGCAACAGAAGCCGCAACCAGCAGCGCGATAAGGCTACCCGCAATCCAATAGAGAAGTTTTGTAATTTTCCCTGTGGTCACACCAAGCTCCGATTTCGGCAAATCTCACATCACACTGCGCAAACCAAACAGCATTTACAAGGGGTGATTGAATCTTGGGCAAAGATTGCGGCATGGGTAGGGCGAATCTGCTTAACCTTTTTATCCGCTGCCACTAAGGTACGGTAAATCTTTGTATTTCAGTTGTGCAGATTGTAGTAACGCTGGCGAAACAATCTGTATGTCTGCGGCACACAGCTAGGTGAGGTAGTTCATGGCAAAAGGGCACAAAAAAGGCTTTGCGGCCCGTTTGCGCCGTCGTGTTCGGACTACCCTCTTCTCTGCCGGTGGATATGAATTCGGTGCCATCACCGTTCTTGCTATTATCGTCGGTGTCGTTGCGGGCTATGCCGCCATTGCCTTCTACCTGGGCATTGGTGCGCTTCTCGAACTGATATACGGTCTCAATGAAGCAGAGCTCGCCACAGGCGCCAAGGGATTGCCCGCCTGGCACATTATGGCTGCCCTCGTGGGCGGCGGGCTGGTGGTAGGGCAGCTTTTGCGTTTCATCGGCAAGCATCAGGCTCGTGGCGTCCCAAACGTTATTGAATCGGCCGCCTTGCAGAATGGGCGTCTGGGCCTCAAAAGCGGAATCCTCAGCGCCATTACCACGGTCGTTTCCCTGGGTTCCGGGGCCTCGATGGGCCGTGAGGGGCCTGTGGTTCATTTAGGAGCAACACTGGCCTCCTCAATTACCCGCGTTTTGCATCTGAATGCCTCTGCCGCGCGTACACTGTTGGGGTGCGGCGTGGCATCTGCCGTAGCCGCCTCCTTCAATGCTCCGATTGCGGGGGTTTTCTTCGCGCTCGAGGTTATCATCGGGCATTATGCGCTGCATACCTTTGCCCCGATCGTGATTGCGGCCATCGCCGGCACGCTGGTGAGCCGGGCGCACTTGGGTAACTTCCCTGCATTTGAGACCTCCGAATATATCATCGCCAGCTTTTGGGAGTTCCCCGCCTTCTTCCTGCTGGGCATTGTCGCTGCTTTTGTTGCCGTTACCTTCATGTCAGGCCTCAATTGGGGCGATCAGCTCCGGATCAAGCTTGGTAAAATTCCCTACTGGCTGCAGCCTGCCGTGGCCGGCTTCTTTGTTGGCATTATCGCCCTTTGGTACCCTGAAGTCCTCAGCGTGGGCTATGAAGCCACCAGTCGGGCGCTGAACGGCGAATATAGCGCGGATCTGTTGATTTCGCTGATGGTGGCCAAAATGGCGGCCACGGTTATCTCCTACAGTGGCCGCTTTGGCGGCGGCGTTTTCTCGCCTTCTCTTTTCCTGGGCGCCATGACAGGTGGTGCTTTCGGCATTGTCGCGGCTGCGATCTTCCCTGATCTGGCCTCCACACCCGGATTGTATGCCGTGGTGGGTATGGGGGCAGTTGCCAGTGCCGTTTTGGGCGCGCCCATTTCTACCATGCTGATCGTGTTCGAAATCACAGGCGATTATAATGTCACCATTGCAGTGATGATCGCATCTGCCATTTCCAGCATGGTTACCAGCGCTTTCTTCGAACGATCGTTCTTCCTGATGCAACTGGCGAACCGGGGTGTCCGGCTTGAGGGTGGCAAAGCCACTTATCTCCTGAAATCAGCCCGTGTAGCTGATCATATGACAAGGGATTTCTTCACTGTACGCGATCAGGAACCCGCAGAAGCCGCGCGCGAGCTTCTGGTTACTCAAGGCGGAGGCCTCTTGGTTGTCACCGATGAAGCCGGGCATATGACAGGCGGGCTCACCTTCAGCCAATTACCGCCAGACATCTTCAAAAACCCCGAAACAGCAAGAACACCAGTTGCCGAATTTATGCGCGAAATGCCACAGCGGGTGAAATCAACCGACCCACTCCAGCTTGCCCTGCACCGCCTTGAAATGAGCGGGGAAGACGTGCTGCCTGTGATCTCGCCAGAGCAGGAAAATGTAGTGGTTGGTTTGATTCGCCACCGCGACGTGATGAAGGAATACAATCGCGCGCTACTTGAGAGCCAAGGGCAGGATCATAAAATGGGCCGCCGCGCCTAGACTTGGGCCGCGTTCACAAAATGTTCTCATTGTCTGCTTTTCGTCGGCCCCACCCGGTGCTATAGACGCCTCATGATGAGTGACGATCCTTTTGACCTTGATGACCTTGCGCCTGCAGCTCCCGCCGCACCCGCCGCCGATCCCTATGATCTGGAGCCGCCATACCTTGACGGGCTGAACAAGCCACAGCGAGATGCGGTTTTGGCAGCCGATGGCCCTGTGCTTGTGCTTGCCGGCGCCGGCACCGGCAAAACACGCGTGCTGACCACACGGCTGGGGCATCTTATGACCACCGGCCGAGCCGCACCCTGGAACATTCTGGCGGTAACCTTCACGAACAAGGCAGCCAAGGAAATGCAGGACCGTGTAGCCCGCGTGATTGGTCGCCCCGTGGAAGGCATGTGGATCGGTACCTTCCACTCGATCTGCGTAAAAATCCTGCGCCGTCACGCCGAGCTTGTGGGGCTGCAATCCAACTTCTCCATTCTCGATACAGATGACCAGATCAGACTGTTGAAACAGCTTATTCAAGCCGAGAATATCGACGACAAGCGCTGGCCAGCGCGCCAGCTTGCCGGTCTGATCGACCGCTGGAAAAACAAGGCTCTCACGCCTGAGAAAGTGCCAGAGGGTGAATCCTTCGCCTATGCAAACGGCCTTGGCGGCAAGCTCTATCGCTCCTATCAGGAGCGCCTAAAAATCCTGAACGCCTGTGACTTTGGCGACCTGTTGATGCATGTGATCACGATCTTTCAGGCACACCCTGACGTGCTTAAAAACTATCACAACCAGTTCCGCTATATTTTGGTGGACGAGTATCAGGATACCAACGTTTCGCAATATCTGTGGCTGCGCCTTCTGGCACAAGCCAGCAAGAATATCTGCTGCGTGGGTGATGATGATCAATCTATCTATGGCTGGCGCGGTGCTGAAGTCGGCAACATCCTGAAGTTTTCAACCGATTTCCCGGGTGCCACCGTTGTGCGGCTTGAGCAGAATTACCGCTCCACCGGCCATATCCTAGCCGCCGCTTCATCACTGATTACTGCGAACGAAGGCCGCCTAGGTAAAACCCTCTGGACGGACGCAGGCGACGGCGAAAAGGTAACGGTTAAAGGCGTGTGGGACGGCCCCGAAGAAGCCCGCTCCATCTGCGAGGAAATCGAAAACCTGCAAAGCAAACAGCATACGCTTTCGGAAATCGCGATCCTTGTGCGCACAGGCTTCCAGATGCGCGAATTCGAGGAACGCCTGATCACCCTTGGTGTGCCCTACCGCGTTGTGGGCGGCCCACGCTTCTATGAGCGTGCCGAAATCCGCGATGTGATGGCCTACCTTCGGGTCATCAACCAACCGGATGACGCGCTGGCCTTTGAGCGCATCGTGAATGTGCCCAAAAGAGGCCTCGGCACCGCCAGCATCCAGAAAGTGCATCAGGTGGCTCAGGCGCACAATGTGTCCCTACCCTATGCGGCACGGCAACTGTGTGGCATGGATACGCTCAGACCTGCCGCACGCAACACACTCGCCCGCCTGATGGATGATTTTGATCGCTGGCGCGCCATGCTGCACACCCACAGCCATGTGGAAGTGGCCGAAATTATGCTCGAAGAATCGGGCTATATGGAGATGTGGCAGAACGACAAATCCCCGGAAGCGCCCGGCAAGCTTGAAAACGTGAAGGAAATGGTGTCAGCCATGGGCGAGTTCGAGAATCTGGGCGGTTATCTGGAGCATATTTCCCTTGTGATGGAAAATGACAGCAACGAAACCAACGAAAAGGTTTCGCTGATGACGCTGCATGCCGCCAAGGGGCTTGAATTCGACACAGTTTTCCTGCCTGGTTGGGAGGAAGGCCTGTTCCCTAACCAGCGCGCGCTGGATGAAACCGGCGTCAAGGGGCTGGAGGAAGAGCGCAGGCTGGCCTATGTGGGCATCACCCGCGCCAAGAAAAAAGCGCTCATCTATTTTGCTGGCAACCGGCAGGTGTTCGGCCAATGGCAATCAAGCCTCCCAAGCCGCTTCATAGATGAACTGCCCCAAGACCATATCGAAATGGAATCGAACCAGGGCCTGTACGGCAACCAGCGCCAAAGCCGTGGCGGCTGGGGTGAAGATTTCTCCGACGAGGGATACTTCACGTCGGGTGGCGACAAATATGGCCCCGGTTGGCAACGCGCGCAGACATGGCGACAGGAACAAAAAGATTTTGGTTATCGCAACCGTCGCAAGGAACCGACAACCATCACCATGAAACCCAGCCGTCCCAAGAAGGCTAAGAAGCCAGCAGAAGTGAGCGATTTCGCCGTCGGCGAGCGGGTATTCCATGACAAATTCGGCTACGGCATGATCGAAGACGTGGAGGGCAACAAGTTGCTCGTGGCATTCGACAAGGCTGGAAGCAAGCGTGTGGTTGATAGTTTCGTCACCCGCGCCTGAAAAAACGGAGAGTAATGTGAGCGATATCTGGTGCCTCAGCGGCGAATTGCATGTGGATCAGGCCCTCAAGCTGGAAAACTGCCTCGAAGCCGTGGCAGACGAACGCGGCGAATTTCCGCCGACGCTCTCCTATTTCGAGCAGGACGGCAGCCCAATGTGGCGTGTGGAAGTGTTTTTTGCTGAAAAACCGGCAGACGATTTCCTGACTGCAATACTGGAGCGCGCAAAACTTGCTGGCTGGTCATATGACTTCGCGGCGGTGGAAAATAAAGACTGGGTCAGCGAAAGCCAGAAACTGCTCGCCCCCGTAGAAGCAGGCCGTTTCTTTGTTTATGGCTCCCACGACGCCGACAAAAAAAAGCCAGACGCTATCAATCTGCAGATCGACGCTGGCCAGGCGTTTGGCACGGGCAAACATGAAACCACATCGGCCTGCCTTGAAGTGTTGGACGACCTCGCGGGCAACCTCGTGCCAAACACCATGCTGGACCTGGGCACGGGCTCTGGCGTTCTGGCGCTGGCGGCCCAGAAGGTATGGCCAGCCCTGAAGATTGTGGCAAGCGATATTGATCCGATCGCCGTTGAGGTTACGGCAGAGAATATCGATATCAATGAAGGTATCGCCCGCGCCATAGGCGAGGACAAGCCGGGCATGGCGCTCGTCGCGGCACCGGGCCTTGATAATCCGGCCTTTGACGGCGAAAAACCCTTTGAACTGATCACCGCCAACATCCTTGCCGGGCCCCTGATCAGTCTCGCTGGCGATATTGTGGATGCACTGGCTTCAGGCGGCACACTCGTGCTTTCTGGGCTTCTTGTAACGCAGGAAAAAGAAGTCCTCGAGGCCTATGGGTCTCGAGGACTAGTATCTCTGGGCAGAGTAGAGAAAGGGGAATGGCTCGCGCTTACATTGCGCAAGCCATAAAGCACCCCGGGAAAAGGTGCTTTGGGAAGGGTGGGCCAGCCCTATTTCAGGAGAAGGAAGGCTGCCCCACAGGGAAACTTTGAAAAGGCCAGTTTGAAACCGGCCTGAAATTAATGGGCGAATGCACCGCCGCCGAAGGCACCACCAGTCATGCCGCCAAAATCGCCACCAAGGCCACGTGGGCGGGTGATTTTGAACTGACGTGGCTTGCGAGCAACCTCTGCACTCATCATGCCGTTTTCAACCATCAGGCTGAAGAAATCACCAGTAGCAGTCAGGTCGGATACAGCTTCGCGAGCCAGCTCTTCAGTTGCTACCAGAAAGAACTCTTTGTCTGCGGAAGCGCTATCAACGCCTGGAATTTTACCTTCGCTTGCAAGCAGGCCCATAAAGCTGAAAGCAGCGATTTTTTCATTTGTTTTTGCTGTCGTTGTCATTGGTTTTCTCCTTAACCAACTGTTGCCTCTCTGGCATGTCAGCCCCTGCTGACGCGCCTTAGATAGGCCGATCAATCATGATTAAGAAGTCGTTAAAAACGCAAACTAGGTATGCGTTAAACGCATAGCTTAAAAGACAAAGGGTCCCGATATGCGAATAATTGTATCAGAATGTCGCAGGAATATGTCAGCGTGGTGTAACGCCTATGACAAAAATAAGAAGAAGCAACAAACCTGACCAAATAGCCATGCCTGACAGCAGGAAAGGTTTGGCCATGCGGCGTTCAAACCAAAGGCGCGGCTTGACGCCCTTGGCAAAGAAAACGAGCAAGCCTGAAAGGTTCACACACACCACATTCACTATAAGCAGCAATAACGCCCCATTTGCCATCTTCCATTCCTGAAGGCCGAGCATATACCCAAACGTGGCTGCAGGCGGTAACAAAGCTACAGCAACCATCACCCCGACAAGAGTCATGGATAAGCCAGACGTGAGCGACAGGACGCCCGCGATGCCGGATGCCGCCGCCAGTGCCATACCGTCAAGGCCCACAGCCGTACGGCCAAGCATCTCACGGCTTTCCGGTACCGAACCCCAGATAAACCCAACAATTGCAGAGATTGATATGGCCATTGCCATGCCGCCAAGCGCTGTTGTAAACGCCTGTGTCATCAACTTCTTGTCGCCCAGCGAAGTGCCGAAGGCAAACGCCAGGTTAGGCCCCAGAAGTGGTGCGATAACCATTGCACCAATGACCACTGCCACATTGTCCTGCAACAACCCAATGAGCGCAACCACGGTGGAAAGGAACGTCAGCATCAGATAATTGCCGTCCAGCGAAGCACCCTGCCGCATCTTGATCATCAATTCCTCGCGTGTATCCCCCGTGGCCTGAATCTCAACGTCAGGCAGTGTGGCTTCCACAGGCATAATATTGATGCGAGAGCGGCTGGAGGTTCCCAGCAGCTTTTGCAGGGAATCAATCACGATCTGCCGTTCACCTGGCTGGGTCAGCAAGTGATATTCCACATGATCACCGTCAAGTGTGTCACCCTTTTCACAAGAAATGACGCTATTGTTTGCCGCTATATTCCGAATATGGTTTTCGGCAGCAGCTGGCAGGATGACGTGAATCATTTTTAGTGGCATGTTTGGCTCCTCCCCCTTGGCTGACAATCAGCCTAACGGCGAGCTGCCTGTGCGACAAGTCTGTTGCTATTATCCCGCGATCAGTGCCAGCCACTCATCTTCGGTCATCACCTGTACGCCCAGGTCCTGTGCCTTCTTGAGCTTTGAGCCTGCGCCCGGCCCTGCCACCACAATATCGGTTTTGCCGGATACCGAACCAGACACCTTGGCCCCCAGCGATTCTGCCTTTGCCTTTGCTTCATTGCGGGTCATCTTCTCGAGGCTGCCGGTGAACACAACGGTCTTGCCTGAGACTGGGCTATCATCAGCCTGTGCTTCCACTTCGTTTACCGTCAGGTACCCGAGTAGCCGCTCGAACGCTGCACGGTTCTGGTCCTCAAGATAGAAATCTTCCAAATTGAGGATCACATCCACACCGATGCCATCGATGGCTGCCAGTTCCTGATTGTGGGTATAAAGCGCACGCGCCGTATCGACGGAGAAGCTGAAGCCAGGCTTGCCAGAAAAACCCGCAACGGTTTCAAGGTGTGCCAACTTGATATTGTCGCCCTTGCGCTTGCCTGACTTGATATCGGCAAGCCGGTCAGCGATCAGGCCAACAAAGGCGTTGGGATCGCTGAGCAGATCACCGGGCTTCAACGCTTCTTCAAAGGCCTTCAAGTGCCCGAATTTCATCAGCACATAATTGAGAGATGACACCGCCTGCGGGCTAAGTGTGGCTGACAGCTTCTCCATAATGTCATGCGCAGTCGCAAGATAGACCTTCAGCGCGGCGACATCGCCAAAGTGGCGCGCCAGCAGCTTGGCGTTTTCCTGCCCGATGGACGGAATACCCAGTGCAAACAGCATGCGGTGGAAATCGATGATTTTGCGCTCTTCAATAGCCGCAATCAGGTTCTCGACCGACTTGTCGCCCCACCCCTCTTTTTTCTTGAGGTCCGCTTCGCGGGTATGCAGCTCGAAAATATCGCCGGGCTCTTTCACCCAGTTCCATTCAAGAAAGGCCTCAATCTGCTTATTGCCAAGGCCTTCAATATCGAACGCATTGCGGCTGACGAAATGGCGCAGGCGCTCCAACAGCTGGGCTGAGCATATCAACCCGCCCGTACAGCGAACCACCACATCATCGCCTTCAGCGACAGCCTGCGAGCCACATACCGGGCATTCTTCGGGAAATTTGAACGGCGCCGTATCAGCGGGGCGTTTATCTGCCACAACAGAGACTACCTGCGGGATCACATCCCCTGCCCGCTGAATAACAACTGTATCGCCGATACGTACACCCAGGCGATCAATTTCATCGCGGTTGTGCAACGTGGCGTTTGATACGATCACACCGCCCACATTCACGGGCTCAAGCTTTGCAACAGGCGTGAGCGCGCCGGTGCGGCCCACCTGAATTTCAATATCCCTGAGGATGGTCATGGCTTTTTCGGCAGGAAATTTGTGCGCAATGGCCCAGCGCGGTGCGCGTGCCACCATGCCGAGGCGCTCCTGAAGGTCAAGCCGGTCCACCTTATAAACAACACCATCGATATCATAATCGAGCGTTGGGCGTTTTTCTTCGATCAAGCGGTAATGGGCAATCGCTGCCACTGCATCCTCGCAGCGCTGCATCAGGGGATTGACCTCAAACCCCCATGCTTTGAACAATTCAATCATGCCCATCTGGGTGTCTGATGGCATCTCCGACACCTCGCCCCATGCATAGGCGAAAAACTTCAATGGCCGGGACGCGGTGATCGAGCTATCCAGCTGCCGCAGCGAACCCGCCGCCGCATTACGCGGGTTGGCAAAAACCTTGCCGCCCTTTTCTTCTTGCGCGCGATTGAGGGCTAGGAAATCTTCCTTGCCCATATAAACCTCGCCGCGCACTTCAATCACATCAGGCCAGCCATTGCCTGCAAGCTCTGTCGGGATGGTATCAATCGTGCGGGCATTCACTGTTACATTCTCGCCCACGGCGCCATCACCGCGTGTGGCAGCCTGCACAAGTTTGCCCTGCTCGTACCGCAGCGCCAGCGACAGGCCGTCAATCTTCGGCTCAGCCGTCAGTGCTACGACCTCAGTATCCGCAGCCCCCAGAAAGCGGCGAACGCGTGCCACAAATTCATCTACATCGTCGTCGTTGAAAGCGTTCCCCAGCGACAGCATGGGCCGCGCGTGGGTGACTTTCTCGAACTTGCTGGACCGAACAGCCGCCCCCACTTTTTTAGACGGGCTGTCCTTACGCACAAGATGCGGGAACGCCGCTTCTATGGCATCGTTGCGCTGCCTCAGGGCATCATAGTCGGCATCGGAGATCTGCGGCGCATCATCGCCGTGATAGAGCTTGTCATGCAGCGCAATTTCCATCGCCAGCCGGGCCAGTTCCTGCCGTGCCTCGGCCTCCGTCAGCCTGTCAGCGCTTACTGTAAACAAATCAGCCATTGTCTATCCGTCGAGTTCTAAAAGTTGGTCTGCCGCCGCACGAGCCGCATCGGTAATAACGTTACCCGCCAGCATGCGGGCAATTTCTTCCCGCCGCTCAGCGCTTGAAAGCGAGACCACATTGGTGCGGGTTTCGGTGCCCTTATCGCCCTTCGAAATCTGGAACTGAATGGCACCTCGCGCTGCCACTTGCGGGCTGTGGGTTACCACAAGCACCTGTGCGTCGTCGGCAAGACGCCTGAGACGCTCTCCCACGGCACTGGCAGTTGCACCACCGATGCCCTTGTCCACCTCGTCAAAAACCATCACGGGCGTGCTGGAACCACGTACAAGAACGACCTTGAGGGCAAGGATGAAACGCGCGAGTTCACCGCCTGAAGCGATTTTGACAAGTGGGCCAAACGGCGTGCCCGGATTGGTTTTCACCTCAAAGCTCACCCGGTCACCACCGGTGGCTGACCATTCGCCTTCAGGCAGGGCCTCAACAACCGTCCGGAACATGGCCTTTTCAAGCTTCAGGGGTGGCAGTTCCGCCATCACCAACGTATCCAGCTCTTCGGCTGCTTCGGTGCGTTTTTTGTGCAGGGCTGATACCGCGAATGAGAGCGCCGTGTGTGCAGATTCAGCCTTCTTGCGGGCCGCTGCGACCATCTCATCACCCGCGCTCACGGCGGCATAACGCTTGCGAATATCGTCCGTAAGTGCAGGCAAGGCGTCTGGCGCACAGCTGTGTTTGCGCGCAAGGCGACGAATTTCAAACAGGCGCTCTTCGGCGCGCTCAAGCTCATGCGGATCAAAATCCAGATCCTGTGCCAGACGGTCCAGCGCTGCCATGCCTTCGGAAAGCTCAATGGCGGCGCGGTCCAGCGCTTCAATCACAGGGCTCAAAAGCTCACCTGCCGCACCTTCTGTACGTTCCATACGCCGGAGAACACCCCGCACAGTGGCATCCACACCAACGTCTGACGCCAGATCATCCTGATAGGCCTTGAGGTCATCTGCCAACTTTTCGCCCTGCATCATCAGGGTGCGGCGTTCAGCCAAAGCTTCTTCCTCACCAACTTCCATGCCGAGCGCCTCAAGCTCATCAAGAGCGTGCTTCAGGAACTCCTCGTCCTTGCGGGCGTCTTCGAGCATACGTTCGGCATCAGCGAGGGCTTTGGTGGCCTCGCGGTATTCAGTGTATTTGGCAGAAGCGGCTTTCAGTTCAGCATCATAACGGCCATAGGCATCGAGGAGGTCCCGGTGGCCAGCCGCATCCAGCAGGCCACGATCATCGTGCTGGCCGTGCACCTCTACAAGTAAACCGCCCAGTTCGGCAAGAAGCCCTTGGCTGACGGGCTGATCATTGGCCCAGGCCCGACTTTTACCATCTGCGGTGATCTGGCGACGCAGAATGATAATGCCTTCACCACCATCCAGGCCCTGATCTTCAAGAAGAAGGCAAGCCGGGTGGTCTGCGTTCACAGAAAAGGCCGCAGAAACCTGCCCCTTGTCCTGCCCCTGACGCACAAGAGCCCGGTCGGCCCGGGCACCGGTTGCAAGGCCAAGGCTGTCCAGCAAAATGGATTTGCCCGCACCTGTTTCCCCGGTCAGCACAGTAAGGCCCTCACCGAAGGCAAGGTTCAGCTTTTCAATAAGAACAATGTCACGAATGCTGAGGCTGGTCAGCATCGCGTTCTCCCCGCCCTGATTAAAATGGCCACAGTTTCCCAAGCCAGGAACCGCTTTTGCCTTCAGGCCGCATATTCTGGCCATTCAACAATGCAAAGCTATAGCGGTACCATTTGCTGCCCGGATAGTTATGCCCAAGAACCGCAGCGGCCATCTTGGCTTCGTCATAAATGCCAAGTGCCATGTAGCTTTCGGCCAAACGGTGCAGCGCCTCTGGCGTGTGGCTAGTGGTTTGGTAATTTTCAATCACATTGCGGAAGCGAAGCGTAGCAGCCAGATATTCCTGCCGCTTCATATAGAAACGCCCAACTTCCATATCCTTGCCTGCAAGGTGATCCAGCGTCAGATCAAGCTTCAGCTTGGCGTCCCGCGCGTATTCGCTGTCGGGATAACGGCGGATCACTTCCGTAAGCGAGTTTTGCGCCCGCAACGTCTGCGACTGGTCCCGGCCGATATCCGAGATTTGCTCATAATGGCTGATCGCTATCAGATAATAGGCATATGGCGCTGAACGGTTCCCCGGATGCAACTGCAGGAAGCGCTCGGCAGCCAGAACCGCATCGTCATAATTATTGGTCATATAGTGGGAATAGGCGGCCATCAACTGCGCCCGGCGCGCCCAAACAGAATATGGGTGCTGGCGCTCGACCTCGTCAAACGCGAGGGCTGCCATCAGGAAATTCTCTTTCTCGAGGTTATCCTGCCCCAAGTTGTAAAGCACCTCTACATCTCGAGCGACATATCTGTCTTCACTGTCTTTGGAACTGCATGCAACGACACCCAGCATAGAGATGCCCAGAACAGTATTTTTCAGCCACTTCGCTGTCATATCAGCCACTTACTCCCGCACAACATAAATGCATGCTTGCAATTCCCGCATAAGGTTTTAATCTCGCCCTTATGCAACTAATAGTATAATTCAACAATCACTGAAGGGTACCCCCCGGCACTGGATTCAGCGTAGGCGAATTCTCTAGCACAGGAAGTCGCGAGCGCCAACGGGGAATAGACCTTTCAGGTACAAGGAGTGTCTATGGCGCGGCAAAATGACAAAAATGAGGACAATATGGATTTATTGTCTGCGCGCAAAGCGGACCTGATCGACAAACATGTCGGCCGCAGGCTCCGGGACAGGCGCCGTGCGCTTGATTTGTCCCAGCAGGATATCGCAAATATCCTCAATATTTCCTATCAACAGGTGCAGAAATACGAAAGCGGCCAGAACCGCGTTAGTGCGGGCCGCCTGTATCTTTTGGGGCATATTATGAAGACGGATGTATCCTATTTCTATGAAGGCCTACCCGACGGTGACAGCATCCTCAGCGGTCGGATCACCGACATGGACCTGATCATCCCTGAACTGGAGACCCTGCCAAACGCAAACGTACGAGATGCGTTAAGCGATCTCGTACGTGCAATCAAGGAATCAAAGATGCTGACGCCCTAGGGCGCTCTCCGGGAAGCCTTAGCGGGCTTCCCCTTTCACCAACGCATCATAATCCAACATCAATGTTTTGGTGATTTCCCCAACTTCAAACCGGTAAGGCCCGATTTCGGAAAGCGGAGTCACCTCTGCTGCAGACCCTGTCAGGAAAGCTTGCTCAAAGCCCTCCATCTCGTCCGGCATAATGGCCCGTTCAATCACCTTCAGTTGACGTTTTTTCGCAAGCTCGATCACTGTTTGGCGCGTGATGCCATCAAGGAAACAATCAGGTGTAGGTGTGTGGAGATCACCGTCTTTTACAAAAAAGATGTTGGCGCCAGTGGCCTCGGCAACCTGCCCACGATAATCATACATCAGAGCGTCATCATAACCCTTCGCTTCAGCTGCATGTTTGGACATGGTGCATATCTGATATAGGCCGGACGCTTTGGCGTGCACAGGTGCTGTATCCGCCGCCGGACGGCGCCAGTTTGAAATATCGAGGCGCAGCCCCTTCATTCTTGCTTCTGGCGAGAAGTAAGACGGCCATTCCCATACGGCAATGGCTGCATGAATGGTGTTTTGTTGTGCGGAGACACCCATCATCTCACTACCGCGCCAAACAACCGGTCGGCAGTAAGCATCTATCAGGTTATTCTTTTCAAGAAGCGTATTACAGGCGTCATTGATTTCGTCCTGCGTATACGGGACTTCATATCCAAGCGTTTTTGCGGATTTGAAAAGTCGCTCTGTATGCTCTTTCAGTTTGAAAATCTTACCGTTATAAGCACGTTGCCCTTCAAAGACGGCACCGCCATAATGCAGGGCATGGGTTAACATGTGGACTTTGCAGTCGCGCCAGGGGATGTATTCTCCATCCATCCAGATCCAACCGTCGCGGTCATCATAAGGGGCAGATGCCATTTTTGTTCTCCAAACACACAAAACAAATAAGAAAATGTCTCTTTTTGCTTGATCGATGTAACATTATGTCGATATTATGTCAACATCACTGACATAATATATTGCTAGGCTGATGCAAAGAAAATTACCACATTCAAACCTGTATTTACGTGAAGAAGAGCTTCGGCGCGGCATTGAGCTCCTATATTTTGCGTACCGCGATTTTACCCGCGATCCTGATGCCATATTGGCAGAGACCGGGTTTGGGCGCGCACATCACCGTGTCCTGTATTTTGTCGGGCGAAACCCCGGCACCACGGTTTCCGGCCTCCTCAGTTTGCTGCGCATCACAAAACAAAGCCTGTCTCGCGTGCTGGGCCAGTTGGTCGAAGAAGGCTATGTAAAGCAGGAGTCTGGCGTTGAGGACAGACGCCAAAGGCTTCTGTATTTGACCGACAAGGGTGAAACTTTTGAGAAAGAGCTTTTTGCAACCCAACGACAACGCGTCGCTGAGGCATACAAAAAAGCTGGTCCTGAAGCCGTTTCGGGTTTCTGGGAGGTATTGCTGAACATCGTCAATGAAGAAGAGCGGGATACCGTTTTGAGTCAGATTGAAAAATAACGTCCAGCCTGTCACTATAGCCTGATCGGGCTCAAGGAGGCAGGATGTACCAACCGGATCCAGACTTTGAACCATTCATGGCGCTTTGGCGTAATCTGCCACGAACCCATCATCCTGTTCTACCTCGCCGGAAAGACATCAACCCCGTTCTCTTTGGAGCCTATTTGCCTCTGATCGGCATTGCCGAGATGGTCGCGCCCTTTCATATGCAAGTGATATATGCTGGCAGCGGCTATGAAAGAAGCGCCAGCTTCGAGGTAAACGGCAAAAACTACTATGATCTCCTGCCGCCCGACTTTGCCAAGCCAATGGCAATTTTTCACGAACACATATTGGGCACACCCTGCGGGGCCTACATCGGCGATGTGATCACCACAAGCAAAGGCAATCAATATCTGCACGAATCGCTACAGCTACCACTTTGCAGCGATCAAGGCGACGTGCGTTACCTAATGGCCTTTGGTGTTGGCAGGAAACAATTGGACGACGCAAGCAGCCGAACAGCTGGCGATCATAACGCCGGGAATATCAAAGAAATGCATTATGTCGACCTGGGTGCTGGCACCCCCAAGGCCAGAATAGAGAATTTCGTCTTTCACCGTGATTAAAGGAAAAATAACCATATCGCGACATTCTACTGCGATGGGACGAATGGAATGAAAAGATGAGTTTGCTGCCCTCTGAAATTGCTCCTTTTCTGGAGGCGTGGAACAGACTACCGCGCGGCATACACCCGACGCTGCCGCAGAAGAAAGATATCAATCCCATTCAGTTTGGCGAATTTCTGCATCTGGTTTGCATCACCGAATTGGTATGCCCCCGCAACTTGCAAATCCGCTACGCCGGGAGCGAGTTTGAACGCCTGGCAGGCTTCACTATTGAGCTGAAAAACTATTACGACATGCTACCACCCCAGTTTGTGGACACCACGGAGCAATTTCATTCCCGCCTTATGGGTACACCCTGCGGCGCCTATGTTTCAGATATGATCACCAGCGGATCGGGTAGTAGCTATCTTCACCAAACCGTTCACCTACCCCTTTCGGATGAAAAAGGAGAGGTGCGCTATCTTCTCATCTACGGGTTCGGCAACAAACCAGTAGGGGATCACGAGCCCAGACGCCAGGGCAATCACAATGCTCGCAACATAAAAGAGTTGCATTACCTTGATCTGGGCACTGGTGCGCCAGCCGCATACGTCAGTAATTTTGAGTTTCACAAGGCCGGATAAAATATTCCTGACCATTTTCCTCAGATTAGGCTTGCAAGACGCGAATAAATCACCAATTTAAGGGGCTATGAGCAAGATCGACGATCGGCTGGTCAAAGGCTACCAGCATTTCAGGGACTCGGTTTTCGAGAGTGACCGCTCCCTGTACGAAGAACTGGCAACCATGGGGCAAAAGCCTCACACGTTGCTGATCGCCTGTTCCGACAGCCGGGTGCTGCCCCAGCAAATTTTGTCGGCGGGGCCCGGTGATCTTTTTGTCGTCAGAAACGTGGCTGCTATGGTGCCACCATACGAAAAAGACAGTGGTTACCACGGCACCTCTGCTGCGATTGAATTCGCAGTCACTGTGCTTGAAGTAGACAACATCGTGGTGATGGGCCATGCGGGATGCGGTGGAGTTGCAAGCGTGATCGATCACAGCATGCCGGCTGACAGCTTTGTCCATAACTGGATGCGCCCACTGCGTGAATGGCTGCGGGCCAATGAAGGCTTTGATGAGGCTGACCCATGCGAAAGCAAGCGCATGCTTGAACGCGCTGCAGTGCACCTGAGCCTCCAGAACCTTAAAAGCTTCCCATTTGTGAAAGAACGCGTGGAAGCAGGCGATCTTTCAGTCGTCGGCTTCATCTTCGACATCCACAACGGAGACCTTTCGCAGGTTAAAGCCAAGCAGCATATTTCACTGGATGTGGAAAGCCTGGGCTAGGCATGACCGGCCAGGAAACACAGAAAACGATCGCAGATTGGGCCGAAGAAACCTTTGGCCCGGTCGCGGACCAAAGCATCCTTGTGGCGCGCGCTGCCGAAGAACTGGCAGAACTTTTGGAAGCGATAGAAGCGGGTGATACACCGGAGATTGGCCGCGAAACGGCCGATGTTGCCATCCTCCTATACCGCTTGATGGAACTGAACGGGCTCGATCTTGGCACCGAAATCGATGCAAAGATGGCAGTGAACCGCTCGCGGCAGTGGCGTGCAAAAGGCGACGGAACTGGCGGGCATGTCAAAAGCTAGTGTTCAGCCTTGATCCGTGCCATGCACTCAATTTCAACCCTCGCGCCCAGTGCTAGGCCTGAAGCCCCCATTGCACTTCGAGCTGGAAACTTTCCAGGCTTGAAGTAGGTCCGGTAAACCTCATTCATCTGGGCCCATTCGCCGATATCCGCAAGCATCACCAGGCATTTGACCACATGGTTCATATCAGAGCCATTGGCTTCAAGCGTGGCCTTGATATTGTCCATGGTTTGCTGCGTTTCAGGACCAATGCCCCCTGGCACAAGCTCCATCGTGCCCGGCTTTGCCCCCAATTCGCCGGAAAGATAGAGCATCTCCCCAACGCGTACAGCTTTGGAAAAGGGCAAGGACGCCTGATCATCAGCGGCCACCGGGTTACCACTAATCACTAATGCAATGATAGCTCCCAACATTTTGATCATGACACTCTCCCCGACTTTTTTTGAAAGCTATCTGCTGTTTGGACACTCAACTGGCGAAACCGATATAATTTACGAAAGTGACGATAGACATCGGTTGGTGTTTTGTCGCACGTAACGGCAAAATAAGATCTTCAACGTTTCGAACTGCTTTATCAGTACCTACATATTCAACTTTTGAAAACAACGGCTGTTGGTTATCACGCACCCAAGCGTAACGCCGCCAGAATTGCGATGTTCTGTCCATGTTGGGATTATCGCCAAAACATTGACCTGTGCGGTCCTTGCGGGATTTACGTACGACCTCGGTACCAATCAGACGAAAGCGAAAGTCTTCCGGATCAAACCTGGGTTCAACAAAAACAAGATTGGGTAAGTAGGGCGCCATGTCTGCGATGCTAAGATCCGCCTTCGCGGGCATTGCCCCCTGCCGTTTTTCCCGCCAATAGAGATAGAATGCCTGTACAGCATCCGAAAGCTTGGCGCTTTCAGGGGAGATACCCAAATCCTCTGGCGGGGTTATCTGGTCCGTCACAAAACATCCTCTCGTGTTTCAATGTCTAAGAGGGCATTCGGTTTTAGGCAACAGGCAAAATAAAAGGGCCGCGCCTTGGCGCAGCCCTTCTGTTTTCCTTTCGTAGGAAAACCTACTCGTAGAAATTCTTGCCTTCTTTAACCGGCTTCCAGATCTTTTTCATCGAAAGATAAAGAACGATGATCAGGATGCCCAGGTACAAGAGAACATTCAGGCCCATGTGCTTGCGGGCTTCCAGCTTTGGCTCAGCCACATACATCAGGAATGTGGTCAGGTCTTTTGCCATTTGCTCGGTTGTCGCAGGCGTACCGTCTTCATATTCTACGATACCTTCCGAAAGCGGCGGTGCCATGGAGATGTTACCACCCTTGAAATAAGGGTTATAGTTCTTGCCTGCAGGCATAGGATGATCGGCCGGAGCGTCTTCATAACCAGTCAGCAGGCTGAACACATAGTTGGCGCCGTCGTGACGGGCCTTGGTGATCAGCGACAAGTCCGGCGGTACTGCACCACCGTTTGAAGCCGCAGCTGCCTGTGGGTTCGGGAATGGGCTTGGGAATGCATCCTGTGGCATACCGCTACGCTCTTTCGGGTCACCGGCGTCGTCTACACCATCAACAACAGTGTATTCAGCAGCCCATGCCTTGATCATGTCCTCTTCGTAACCAAGATCGGCAAGGTTGCGGAAGCGGAAATATTTCAGGCTGTGACACGCAGAACAAACGTCTTTGTATACCTGCCAGCCACGCTGTGCTGCTGCACGGTCATATGTACCCGTTGGGCCATTGAAGGACCATTCCATCTGCATAGGGTGTTTTGCGGCACCCGCGCCCATCGCTGTACCGGCAAGGCCAGCAACAGCAGTAAGGGCAATCGCGATATTTTTAACGAATTTCATCGGTCTTTTCCCTTACTCAGCAGCTTTAACAACTGGGTTTGCAATGCTTTCCGGCAATGGCAACGTCTTTTCCCTCTTACCCAGAACCGGCAGGATCAACAGGAAGTAGGAGAAGTAATAGAATGTTGCGATTTTACCGTAGAAAGGAATGTTACCCTCTGGCTTCTGTGCACCAAGCCAAGTGAGCACAAACATGTCGATCACAAGGAAGGCAAAGAACCAACGGAACATCGGACGGAATTTGCCGGAACGAACCTTGGATGTATCCAACCAAGGCAGACCAAACCAAACAAGGATAGAGGCAAACATTGCAAGCACACCCAGAAGTTTGGCTTCTACAAACACGATGTCAGTGAATGGAATACCGAGCGGGAAATCGATCGCGCGCAGGATCGCGTAGAATGGCAGGAAGTACCACTCTGGCACGATGCTCGCAGGCGTCACAAGAGGCTCAGCCGGAATATAGTTATCCGGATGGCCAAGCGCGTTCGGCATATAGAAAAGGAATGCAGCAAAAATCGCGAAGAATACTGCAGCACCAAAGGCGTCCTTCACCGTATAGAACGGGTGGAACGGGATCTGGTCAGCGCTTGATTTCACGTCAATACCCAGCGGGTTGCCGCTATCGGATACCTTCTTTGCCCAGATGTGCAGGATCACAACACCGGCAATCACAAACGGCAGAAGATAGTGCAGGCTGAAGAAACGGTTCAATGTTGGGTTATCAACAGAGAAACCACCCCACAGCAAGCTCACAATGCTTTCACCTACAACCGGAATTGCCGAGAAAAGGTTAGTGATCACTGTTGCACCCCAGAAGGACATCTGGCCCCAAGGAAGTACATACCCCATGAAAGCAGTCGCCATCATGAGAAGGAAGATCACAATACCAAGCATCCACAATACTTCACGCGGTGCCTTGTATGAACCATAGTACAATCCACGGAAAATATGGATGTACACCGCAATGAAGAAGAAGCTCGCACCGTTGGCGTGCATGTAGCGGATCAGCCAGCCATAGTTTACATCGCGCATGATGCGCTCAACGCTGTCGAACGCCATCAGGGTGTTCGGCGTATAGTGCATGGCAAGCACAACACCTGAAATAATCTGGATAACCAGCATCAACCCCGCAAGGGAGCCAAAGTTCCACCAGTAGTTCAGGTTACGTGGCGTTGGCGTATCAACACCAACAACATTGTTTACGAGGCCAATAATCGGAAGGCGTTCTTCCAACCAGGCGGCAGCCTTGTTTTTAGGCTTTGCATCAATCCATTCAGCCATGATTGCTCCCCTTACCCGATCTGCAGCGTTGTATCGCTGAGGAAGGTATATACCGGCACCGGCAAGTTCTTTGGCGCTGGACCCTTCCGGATACGCCCGGATGTATCATAATGTGAACCGTGACAAGGGCAGAACCAGCCACCAAATTCACCTTTATCTTCACCATCGGATGTACCAACTGGCACACAGCCAAGGTGTGTACAGATACCAGTAACAACCAGCCATTTTTCCTGGCCTTCAGTTACTCGCTCTGCGTCGGTTTGCTTGTCCACCAGCTCAGCTACATTAACAGACCGAGCTTCCTCGATCTCTGTAGCGGTACGGTGGCGAATGAAGATTGGCTTGCCTTGCCACATCACCTTCACAGCTTCACCCTCGCCAATGGCGCTGAGATCTACTTCCACAGTGGCAAGTGCCAATGTGTCAGCAGCAGGGTTCATCTGGTCGATAAAGGGCCAAACGGCCGCAGCGGCGCCAACGCCGCCAAGTCCTGTGGCGGCTACATGAAGAAAATCGCGCCGTGTGGCGCCTTCTTCACCGTCAATTGTCTTGTTGATTGTGCTCATCTAATCTTCCCTGACAGGAACGCGATGCGAAAGGCGATCAATCGTTGCTTCCCGAAGTGTGTTTCCAGTCGCGTGTTTCTACCCGAGCTTGGACGCAAAGTCCTGCGGCACGAAGTCGCAGCATCCTGCTTACCATAAATTCAATCGCCAGACAGCCCCTGCCCAGCGAATTGGGATTTGTTTAGTCGTCTGGGCACCAAGAGGCAAGGATTTATCCGCCAATTTTCCAAAAAAAACACCTTCTGTGACATTATATTGACGCTTTGCATTGCGCGTTGCGCACGATGGAATTAGCTTCGCCCGCATGAATATTGCCCTTTTCCAACCAGATCAGCCCCAAAACACGGGCACAATGCTGCGCCTTGGCGCCTGCATGGACGTGCCTGTGCATGTGGTCGAACCCTGCGGATTCCCTTTCTCCCACCGCGCGCTGAAGCGGTCATCCATGGACTATGCAGACATTGTAACGCTGCATCATCACATGGATTGGGAGGCATTTCAGGGCTGGAAAAAAGAGGCAGGGGGCAGACTCATTCTCTTGACCACCAAGTCAGACACGCCGTACACCGACTTCAGTTTTGAAACAGGCGACATCCTTATGGTGGGCAGCGAGTCCACGGGCGCACCGGATTTCGTGCATGAGGCCGCCGATGCACGGGTTACAATCCCCATGCAGGCAGCCGCGCGCTCCATCAATGTGGCTGTGTCGCTGTCGATGGTGCTCGGGGAAGCGCTCAGGCAAACCAGGCAATTCCCAATCAAAAAATAAGACCGATCAGGGCAATAGAAGGCAAGACCATGACACTAGAGGACAAAAAACAAACCGCCGCACGCTGGTTCGAGGAACTCAGGAACCAAATTTGCGCCAGTTTCGAAGCAATCGAAGATGATAATGAAGGCCCGATGGCAAACCGTGCAGCAGGCCGATTCGAACGCAAGACCTGGGAACGGACCAATCAGGACGATGGTGCTCAGGGTGGTGGTGGCACCATGTCACTGATGCGCGGGGGCCGCGTTTTTGAGAAGGTTGGGGTCAATATCTCCACCGTGCATGGCACCTTTACGGAAGAATTCGCCAAGAACATACCGGGCGCCGATGAAGACCCGCGCTTTTTCGCCACCGGTATTTCCCTTGTGGCCCATATGAACAGCCCGCGCGTGCCCGCCGTTCATATGAATACGCGCTTTATCGCCACGACCAAAAGCTGGTTCGGTGGTGGTGCTGACCTTAACGCGCCGCTACCGAACGCACAGGACACAGCCGACTTCCACAAGGCGCTTCAGGACTGCTGTGACCGGCACGATCCGGCCTATTATGAGAAGTATAAAAAATGGTGTGACGAATATTTCTTTATCAAACACCGCAACAGGGCGCGCGGCGAAGGCGGTATCTTCTACGACCAGTTGAATACAGGCGATTGGGAAAAGGATTTCGCTTTCACTCAGGACGTGGGCCGCACGTTCGATGACATATATCCAGCCCTTATTCGCCGTCACATGAACGAAGACTGGACAGCGGAGGAACGCGAAACACAGCTGGAATATCGCGGCTATTACGCCGAGTTCAATCTGGTTTATGACCGCGGCACCACCTTTGGCCTGAAAACCGGGGGCAATGTGGAGGCGATCCTGATGTCGCTACCGCCCGAAGCCAAGTGGCCGTGACCGAACTTGCAATCTACTTTGGCCTGTTCCTGAACGCTTTTGTGGCGGCAACCCTCTTGCCCGCCTATTCCGAAATTACGCTGGCGGCACTTCTGGCTGCTGGCGAAGGGCAACCACTTTGGCTTTTCCTGGCTGCCACCACAGGCAATGTGGCAGGTTCAGTCCTCAACTGGTGGCTGGGGCACGGCATTGCACGCTTTCGCAACAAAAAATGGTTCCCCTTCAAAGAAGCACAATACGATCGGGCACACGCCTTCTTTCACCGGCACGGAAAATGGTCTCTTCTGCTAGCGTGGCTACCAATTGTTGGTGACCCGCTCACGTTGGTGGCAGGTGCTTTCAGGGTGCCACTGCCAATTTTTCTGGTGTTGGTTACGCTTGGTAAAGCCGCACGTTATGCTATTGTCGTTTTGGGCGTCCAAACTGCAGTTGGCTGACAATCAGGACAGAAATGCCACATGCCTGCCATGATTTCTGACTATCCAATTCCCTATCTGAAACAACAAACGAGATCTGCAATGACTTTTTCCCGAATAACCGTTTCCCTTTTGCTTGCCCTTGCTGTTGCGATGCCAAGTTTTGCCGATAAGGCAGAAAAGAAACGCGATAAAATCCGGGACATGCGCGAAGAAGTGTTGGCTGAGCTGTTTAAAGAACGCCCGCAGACACGTGCTGAAATCGATGTTTCCGAAGGGTATGCCGTGTTTTCCAACGTCGGTGTCCAGGTATTCCTGATTGGCGGTGGTGGTGGCCGTGGTGTGGTGCGCGACATGAAAACCGGGCGCGACACTTTCATGAAAATGGGGAACGCAAGCGTTGGTTTGGGCCTTGGCGTCAAAGATTTCCGAAGTGTGTTTATCTTCCATGACCGCGACAGCCTGCACGATTTTGTCGAAAAAGGCTGGGACTTCTCCGGTGAAGCGGATGCCGCTGCCAAATCCAACGAAAAAGGCGGCGATCTGGGAGAAGCCGCTGGCTTCAGCAAAAAGGTGAGCATCTATCAGATGACCAAGACCGGCCTTGCCCTGCAGGCATCCCTCAAAGGCACCAAATACTGGAAAGATGACAAGCTAAACGGCGAATAAGTTTCTAGCCAATAAGAACCGCGGCGCGTTCAAGGAGCGCGTCGCGTCCAATCTTGAAGCCACTTTTCAGCCATTCCTGTTCGAGCACCAGAAGCGTCTTTGAAATCTCCGGCCCTGGCCGCATTCCAAGCGCTAGAAGGTCGCGCCCTTTCATCGGAAACTCTGGGATTTCCCATTCCTTGACAACATCGACCTTTTCTCGCTCCAGGTCACCGACAACCATAAGAACAGTCATCTTTCCTGCCATTCGACCAAATTGGTAGATGAGGGATTTCATCGCCGGCACATTGCCGGGCACACGCAACCTCAAACCGAGGCACGCCTTAGAGAGCTTGTCCCGTTGGTCATTGGAAAGCTTGAGGGTTTTGCCCACAGGATCACCGCCTTCCCCAACCAAACCCGCAAGGCGAGCGATTGGATCCACCTCGAATCCAAACCGCCGTTCGTTTCCGATAACAGTTCGTAGCAGGTGCAAATCCACAGTTCCCAGTGGGGTATGTGGCCATACTCCAATATCATCCATAGATTTCAGAACGTCGCACGGCCAATCGGCAGCCAGAAGCTTCAATAGTTCGTCACGAATGCGCTCGACAGAAAGCTTGCCTAAAAGCGCCATCTTTCGCCGTGTGGCCTCAAGCCCTTCAGGGTTCATTTCACCCGTGCCGTAATGGGCATGAAACCGAAAGAACCGCATGATCCTTAGTGCGTCTTCTTCGATGCGCGCTGCGGCGTCACCTATGAAACAAACACGCCCTGCCACTGCATCTTCCGCGCCGCCAAAATAATCAAAGAGCGTGCCATCAGCCGACAGGTAAAGGGCATTCATTGTAAAATCCCGACGCTTTGCGTCTTCTTCCCATCTGTCAGTAAAGGAAACCACGGCATGACGGCCATCGGTTTCCACATCTTGCCTTAACGTGGTCACCTCGATGGCATCCCCTTCGGCCACCGCCGTTACAGTGCCGTGCTGCAAGCCGGTCGGGATGACTTTAATACCCGCCGTTTCCAGGCGCGCCTTTGTCTCTTCCGGAAGCCAGGTCGTCGCAGCATCAATATCCTTGATCGAGCGCCCCACGAGAGTATCACGCACGGCACCACCCACGAACCGGACGCGATCTGCCCCTAGTGCCAACACAAGCTTCTGGCATAAGCGCCGGTCAAGCCAGTCAGCGTTAATTCTGGTCACTGTCCTGCTTTTCCTGCTTGCCGCCGTTACCTGTGTCCTCGTCTGCCGGAACAAACCGACCAGGCACAACAACCCCGTCTTCGGTGTGAGGCGGGATATATTTGGTGCGGGCATCCCCTGTACCATCATCCATAAAGCGCAAACCAAGGGCCGCCAGCAGCGTTATGCCAAGCATAGCAACAAGCCACATGCGCATCTTCGCGAAGTCAGCCTGCAGTTCTTCTTCTGTGCGGTCTTCACGTACGCGCCAGCGCAGCCACATGATAACCGCCACCAGAGGGGCCAGTAGCAGTACAATTCTCAGGATTGCTGCGATCATCTGCCCTTCTCCCTAACGGTTTCCATAACATCACACAGATTTACAAGCATAGCTGCCGTTGCCCCCCAGATAAAATAATCGCCATAGGGCATGGCATAATATTCGCGCCTGACCCCTTGCCACATGGCACTCTGGCGCTGATGGTTCTTGCGGTCGAGGAAAAAATCAAGGGGCACTTCAAAAGCGGCCTGCACCTCGCTTTCCTGCAACACCAGTTCAAAGCCCGGTGATACCAACCCAACGACTGGCGTAATTTCAAAGCCCGTTCCCGTTCGGTATGTATCTAGAAAACCACATATCTCCACCCTGTCCGCCATAAGCCCGATCTCTTCATGGGCCTCCCTGAGGGCGGCCGCTACGGCATCAGTATCAGTATCATCCACTTTACCACCGGGAAAGCTTACCTGCCCTGCATGTTTCGTAAGATGGTCCGTGCGTTTGGTGAGAAGGATTGTGGGTTGCTCGGGATGATTGACAACAGGCACAAGCACCGCAGCCGGCCTGACTGCCTTCCCCAATTGCTCCACCAACTTGGCGTCCCGGTTGAGATCATAATCACTGCGCCTCCCCCTGGCGGCAGGATTGTCTGTTGCCAGCGCATCTGCAAGCCAGTTCCTCATCCAGCTTCACTTTCCAGTGTGCCAAGGGAAAAACATTCTCCCATGCTTTCCAGTTCCAGCTTGGTCTGGCCGCCCTTCTCTACCGATCTTGCATGGTCTACGAGTTCATAAAAAACAGAACGCGCGATTAACGCCTCCAGTCTGCCACGAATATGGATGTAGGGTCTTGGCTCGCCTGTTTCGGCGTTCACCTCAACCCGAATGCAATGCTCGGGGCCGGCGATTACCTCATCACCCACATTAGTGGTAAATTTAAGGGCCTTGCCGGCATCGCCCTGCAGCATATCAACACGCGTCGCCACAAACGGTGCGTCGTCCACCGTAATGCCAATTTTCTCAACGGGGGTAACCAGATAGGTTTTGCCGTCCTCGTCTTTGCGCAGAACCGTGGAAAACAATCGCACCATACGTTCGCGCGTGATCGGCGTGCCCATATAGAACCAGGTGCCATCTGATGCGATCCGCATATCTATATCACCACAGAAATCCGGGTTCCACCGGTCAACCGGCGGGAATTTCTGGCCGTCTATCTGCTTCAGGATATCTTCAAGGCGAAGGCCGGGGGCCACTGGTTCTGTCATAGGTTCCTCCATGCCCTTCACTATATGGGGGTTTCCCCTTCAATGAAAAGGCATGATGGAACAATCGTTTCGCCTAACACTCAGGCAACAAGCGGCACCGGCATGTGAATGGCAGGCACCGGTGCAGGCACCACCAGTTTGCCAACAGTCGGCAGGGAGCTGATTGTCGCAGGCTGCCGCACCAGCAACCGCCGGGCATCTTTGCCACCCGGCAACGTGATATAACGCGGCAGAACCGGCTCGAATCCGAATTTGGAATAATAGCCAATATCACCCACCAGGAGAATCCGCTGATGGCCTTCCGCATTGGCGGCTGCCACACCGCGCGCCATCAGCTGGCCGCCAGTGCCCTTGCCTTGCAGGTCAGGTGCAATGGCGAGCGGCCCTAACAGGAGCGCATCAAGCCGCCGCCCGCTCAGCATATCCTGTACCTGAATTGGCCAAAAGCGAATGGTGCCAACAAGGCGCTCATCCTGCCGCGCCACAAAAGAGAGGCTTGGCACAGGATGGTTGTTTTCCCGCAAGGCGTAAGAAGATTTGGTAACCCGCTCAGGGCCGAAGGCTGAATCCAGAAGCGCCTCAATCGCGGCGCCGTCAAAAGGCCGTTCCCGATCAATCGTGATCATCGACATATTCCCATATCATTGGTGCACCAGGCACCCAAAAACAAATAACGCGGCAGAACTAAAAAGCTAAGCGTCGTCGCATGTGGCAATGCAGCCTGATATGGGTGGTCTTTATCATTGTTACCGTGAACCTTTCGTGTCGGTTTTGCGGTATATATGTTGCAGCAAACAAAACATCAAACAAAATTTTCTTCTGTATAGAATATTTTTTCTGCAGATTATTCGGTAGATAATGATTTACTCTGAGGCCATGGCCCGTTGGGGGCGAACAAGGGGAGCATTCCTATGGATCTTATCCGCATTCTTATTGCCATCCTGCTACCACCGCTTGGTGTTTTTCTGCAGGAAGGGCTTGGCAAGCATTTCTGGATCAACATTATCCTGACACTATTTGGCTATTTCCCCGGCATCATTCACGCCGTTTATATCATCGCCAAAAAGTAGCTAGGCCTGGCGCCAGCGATGGCTTCATGTAGTTCACAATGAAATAACTCCGCCCCTTTTGGGACGGAGTTTTTTACTGAACATCAAAATCCGGTATGTGATGCCAACGCTCTTGAGCCAACTCGCCTGTTACGCAACATCAAGATCTATCGGGAATATCCGCTGCCGCTCACCCTTGAGTGCAGAGATGGCATTTGCAAGCGCAGGCATTGTTGCCGTAACGGCAGGCTCGCCAACACCTGAAGGATAAACATCACTTGGCATGATATGCACATTCACCTCTTTAGGCCGAACATCCATTCTTGGCACCTGAAAGCCATCGAAGTTTGATTGCTGCACCTGCCCATTTTCAAAAGTGATCTCACTTGTCAGCGAAGAAAGTGCCCATAATACGCCGCCTTCAAACTGAGCCGCGATCGCATCAGGGTTCACAGCGATACCACAATCAATGAAACAGTCCACACGGTCGATACTCACCCGACCATCCCTGTTTGAAACCTCTGCGATAACAGCAACCGGCGTACGCACCGAATAATAGTCACTGCCAAATCCCAGGATTTTGCCTGCACGTTTCCTCTCTTTCCAGCCAGCCGTGTCACGCGCAAATTCAATCAACCGTTCAAATCGCCGGATATCCATTTCCTTGTCGCCATAATCAGGGTGATCGGGAATCATCACAACATCAGGTTGCCGCTGCAACATACTCAGCCGGAATTCGACAGGGTCCTTGCCAAGGTGCAGAGCGATCTCATCGATCCAGCATTCCTGCACAAGTTTATAATTGGTGGCGTAAACACCGCGCCACCAGCCCACCATAACATCCTCACGCACCAGATGCTGGGAAACAGAGAGATGATCGACACCATAAGGCCATGACACAGCAGCAGAAATAGCGCTCCAGTCAATCGGCCCATTCATCATATGCGGCTCGAACTGGGACCATACACCAATGTGGCTTCCCTTGATCGCGCACCCACTAAGGCCACCATTCCTTATCGTGGCCTTCATCTTATGCTTGCTGGCGCTACGGTAAGACCCAAATTGCATATCGTCTTCACGTGTCCACAATAGCCTTACGGGATAGGAAACCTTGTGAGCAATCATTGCTGCTTCAAATGCATAATCCTGATCCAGGCGGCGCCCGAATGACCCTCCGAGCAGCGGACAATGAACCACCACATCCTTTTCAGGCATGCCAAAATGAGTTGCAAGGCGTTGCTGCATCGGCGTTTGGGCCTGTGTTGGTGTCCAAACCTCAAGCTTGCCTTCCCTGAACACCGCAACCGCATTCATTGGCTCTATGGGGGCATGAGCCAGAAACGGCAATTGATATTCTGCCTCCAATATTTCGTCTGCCTGTTCAAGGCCAGCTTCCCAATTGCCTACTTGTCTAACAACGTCGCCCTTGCCAGCCAAGGCCTTGTCCATCTTGGCGAAAATTCCGTCAGAGGAAAATTCATTCTGGTCCTGCAGTACCCATTCCACTTCAACGTTCGCCCGGGCCTTTTGCGCGGCCCATGTTGAAGACGCGACAATCGCAATGCCACCTCGCACGACAGGAATTTGCGGATAGGGCTTTTCATCCAGCAGAAAGGCAGCTTCCACACCCGGCTGCTCCCTGAAAGCGGCCAGCATATCTGCTCTTGGTCTTGCCCCGAAATGAGGTGGTCGAATGATCGTGGCATACCGCATGCCGGGCAATACGACATCGATCCCATATTCTGCCGTCCCGCCGACAATATCCGTATGTTCTTTACGCTTTACATCCTTCTTGCCGATAAGCTTGTGCTCAGATCGGTCCTTGAGGGGTGCTTTTTGGGGCTTGGGCATGCGTGCGGCCATCTCAACCAATGATGCAAAGGGCCATGTTTGTCCCGTTGTGCTGTGGATAACGAAACTATTCTCTGTGTTGTAATCATCTTTGCTGCCGCCAGCCTTAACGGCCGCCGCCGCCAAAAGCATCTCGCGAGCCTGTGCCGCCATCTCGCGGTACAGATCGTATCCGGAAGAAAGCCCACCGCTGCCACCAACGATGATATATCCCCAATCCTCTGAATCCGTGGACACATGCCGAACTTTAATATCTTCCCAGTTGGCGCCCAGTTCATCAGCAGCAACCATAGCCAGAGACGACCGGGTCCCCTGCCCCATCTCCACCCGCTTCACCCAAACTGTTATCTGGCCATCTTCAGCAATCTGCAGCCAAACATTTGGGAAGAAGACATCACTTTCCTCTGCATTTGCGAAAGCCGCAATTTGTCCGCCAAGGATCAATCCACCTGTTGCCGCGCCGCTATAAGCCAGGAACTGCCGTCTGTTCAGTTTTTCGATTTTCATTGCCCTGCCTCTTCCGCCATTTTTGTTGCCGCGCGCTTTACGGCCTTCGCAATGCGTCCATAGGTGCCGCAGCGGCAGACATTGCCAAACATCGCGTCTTCGATTTCCTGATCTGAAGGATTGGGCGTGTCGGCGAGGAGCGCTGCGGCAGACATCATCTGCCCCGCCTGACAATAACCGCACTGGGCGACATCCAATTCCAGCCAGGCTGCCTGAACAGGGTGCAGCCGGTTGCCTGATCCAAGGCCTTCAATTGTGGTTACCGCGTCACCATCTTCCAGTGTTTCCATCGGTGTGCTGCATGACCGAACTGTGATGCCATTCAAATGCACTGTACAGGCCCCACATAGGCCAGCACCGCAGCCGAATTTGGTACCGCGCAGGTCGGCCGTTTCCCGGACAAACCACAGTAGCGGTGTACTGCCGTCTCCGTCATAGATCATATCCTTACCGTTGATTGTGATCGCTCGCCGCATGGAAAACTCCTTTTACTAGTGTGTTCATGATGCCTGTTTTCTGCCGGTCGTTATGCCAGTAGTTATGATCGCGCGAACTTTGCCGTGTCGCGCGGAAACGAACACATGTCTCCTCCTCGCGTGCTATTGTCCCGGCGCCATCAAAGAGTGGTTTGCGACCAAAACCCGGGGGTGGCAGCAAAGGCGGCTTTCGAATCGCGGATTTTGGAAAAAGAAGAACGGGCCACCGGGTACGGCATTCGAATATGGGGGTACGAAACAACCTTCCCCGGCGGCCCTGAATTAGCGTTCAGTTGAACGACACCAACCAAACGCCTGTTGGCAAACCGCCCTTCTAGAAAGCTCTTCCGTCCAGCTGGCAATTTTTCGCAAGTTCAAAATTGCTCAACTGGTCTTCCCTGAAGGACTGTCATGCCCGACGCGATTGTCCGCAGGGCCTGACATTAGGTAGCGGGATAGTGGATCGACCCTGTGGACCGGCACAGAATGACGGGACAAACTGAAACTAATCCACTTAAAAAAACGTATGTCTCAGATGGGATGGTTTCCTGTCCCCGCCACGTGGATGCCGGCGCGAACAGGCGTCAATTCACTTGGCGGAGGCCGCAACCGATGCGCCTTCGGGAATCTCTTCGTCCTTGCATCTGTCCAAACAGTTTTTGCGGAACACGGACGGCAGTTCACCATACTTTTGCTTGAACAGCCGGGTGAAATTCGCGGCGCTGTCAAAACCGACGGCGTAACTGATCTGCGATACTGTGTCGGCATTGGCTTCCAGAAGCCTTTTGGCGGCTTCAAGGCGACGATTGCGTAAAATTTCGCTGGGTGACTGATCAAGAAGCGCACCTGTTTTACGCAGCAACTGACGTCGGCTCATGGCGGTTTTCTCCGCCAGCTCCTTCACGCCGAAAGCACTGTCTGCCAAGTTTTCGTCTATGGTGTCATACAGTTTTTTCAGGAACTTTTCGTCAGCCGTTTCAATTTTCATGGACGATGGGACAAGAGAAAGATGCACCGCCCCTTGCCTAACGCTGCCAGCGTCCATCTGCCCCTTAAAGCGATAGGCAATACCGGAAAAAATGGCGATACCCCCGGCTGCCGCAGGCAATACCCGATAGTAAGATACAAGCAAGGTCTCTGGCATGCCAAACAGCATGTTCACGAGATAGGAAAACAAAGGGGCGGAAATCAGTATCGGTATAATCGGGACGATAAAGCGCTCAAGTTTTCTACCGTGTCCTTCAAGCGATGCATACAGCCAAAGCGATAGAGGCAACAACAAAGGCCAGGCGCCCCACCGGCTGACGGTCCAGGCGATCTTGCCTTTCAGGCCCAAATCACCTGCAGGGAACAGGTAACTGTTCACATAGCAATAAGCGAAAGCCGCCGCAAAGACTACGGCCCACCCGGCATACAGGCGGGAGAGCAAAACTCTATCATATGCTTTCGGCATGATTGTCATGTCTGCACCATATCTTACGGGCCTTCAGATTTCGTTAAATGCGCCACGGCTATAACAGCCATCACATCACAAAATGGCTTATACCCCACTTGTCGCAGAGGGGACAGCTTTCGCGGCCCATGTCCCCTTTTCAGCACACTGCTGTCTCACACACGATAAAATGGCTGCTTACACAATAAAAAACGGCGGGGAAAAAACCCCGCCGCCGTTAGCCATAGTGTATTTCAAGGCTTACCAGTCAACCTGGAAGCGCAGGCCCAGTGCATCGACACCGTTTTCGCCGTCTGCACCGTTTGCAGCTACGTCAAAGGCTTTGTCGATGGAGCTGTGGCTGTAGTTGGCCATGAAGCGTGTGTGACGGTTCAGGTACCAGTTTACACCAACGATCACAGTATCCTGCTCGCCGCCGTATACACCGTCGCCAGTCAGGTCGATGCGGTCAAACTTGGCAGCGATCTGCCATGCGCCCATGCCACCTTCATGCAGTGGAGCTTTAACCTTCGGGCGATCCCAAGTGCCCTTGTCGAGCTTCAGTGGCTTCTTCTCGCCAGTGATAAACCAACCAGCTTCTACGTAACCACCATAGAAGTTTGCATCACGGCCGCCGGCACCACCTTCTTTGGCGTTCAGGCTTGCCCATTCGGACGCCACATGGAAGGAACCATACTGAAGCGCAGCTTCAAGGCCGAACATGCTGTCTTTTTCTGCGATACGGCTAGTTGCTACAAAGCGGTCAGTCAGGTGGTTGTGTGGGCGCTGGCGGTAACGCAGGCCATCTTCACCGTCGTTATCACGAACGCGAGCAGAAGCACCCAGGAGCCAGCTACCGTTGTCAAACTTGCCGCCATATGTCAGGCGAGCAGCGAAAACCTGGCCTGCATCGTCAGCAGAGCCGCCAGCATCGCCGCGGAATACACCAGCATTGAATGTCCAGTTATCGCCGCCGTGGCCGTAACCGATACCCATCATGCGCGCAAGGCCGAACGCATCGGTGAAGGAAGCGCGCTCCATGAAAGTAGTGTGGCGGGAAGACGTTTGCTCTTCGAGGGAGTTAGGTGTCTTGAACTGACCGAATGTCCATTTGCCCATCTCGCTGGCGTATTGCATGTAGGCGTCTTTAATTTCAACTTCGTTGCCAGCAAAATCGGCCTCGAACTTGTATTTTGTGTTTTTCCAGGCTTTACCTTCGATACCAAGGCGCGCAGTACGGAATTCAGTTGCGTCTACGTCCATGTTGCCATCGTCGTCAGATGCCCATGCAGCGTCAGCATAGAGACGGCCACGGATATTGAACTCAAACAGACCGTCATCAGTTGCAAGACCGAAAGCAGGCTCGGCCTTTTTTACAACGTCTGATTTCTTCTGTTTTTTCTCAAGCTCTTCGATACGCTTGGACAGTGCAGAAAGCTGTGCTTTCAGCTCTTCAACAGATTGGGCATTTGCAGGTGCAGCAACAGCAGTTGCAAGCGCCGTAGCAGCCATAAGACCCGCGAGGTGTTTCCCTTTAAGCATCATATTATCCTATCGTTATTCCAACCGCACCCAACTGCGATTGTTAAAATTACCGGTTCAGGCCAAGCGGAGGTTTTCTTTTAAACGCCCCGCCGCCCGAGACGCGCGCATTTAGCGTCATCTATGTTTCGCTTTTATGACAGCCATGTACATATTTCCCTAACGCACATCAAGCCCCTGATTTTGTTATGTTTTCACAGGAATCTGCGGAGCAAGTGATTTGCTGAAAACCTAGCCTTCGCGACTCAAAATTGCGCTACCCGTCGTTTTGGCTAGTAGCGCTTTCTCCACAAGCTCGCCCCATATCCGGGAGATTCTCGTCAACCATCTTTGATGCTGCGACAACTGTTTCCACTGCCCTGAGGTAAAAATCGAAAGGCACAGTTTCAAATTCATCGCTTGGCTGGTGATAGTGCGGGTGGTCTTCCACCCCGAAATACAGGAACGGCACCCCTGCATCATGGAACGCACCATGGTCCGACTGCATTGTCCAGTCGCCACCGCCGTCCTCCGGGCGATCATGGCCCTGAAGCAAGGTTACAGGTACCTCTTCAGCGAGGTTGTTCAGATAGGGTTTCAGTTCTGGTGTGTGATAGCCGCCCGCAACATACAGTTCGTTGTCGTGATTGCGGCTGATCATGTCCAGATTGATATTGAAAGCAACACAGCCCAGATTTTCCCTTTCCATTTGCTCCGCAAAGTGAAAGGCACCCTGAAGGCCTTCTTCTTCGGCATCAAGAAAGGCCAGATACATGGTGTGTTTGGGCTTTTCCTTCTGGAAGGCCTCCGCAATAGCAAACAGGGCCGCGACCCCGGAAGCGTTATCATCGGCACCGTTATAGATCCTGCCCCAACGTTTGCCTTCATGGTCATAGTGGGCGCTTATGAGCAAACTTTGGCCAGAACCACTTTCACCTTCGATTTTTGCCAACAGGTTCACGCCAGGTGCGTCGTATGCAAAGCCGATCCAGTTCCTGAGTTCGGCCGTAAAGGGTTGCTCGTAGCCCCTGGCGAAACCGGCCGGAATATTCATTTCTTTCAACGTATTCAGCAGGTAGGTACGCGCCTTCACGCCACCCGGCTCGCCTGCTTCACGGCCTTGCATGTCATCTGCTGAGAGATCATGCATTATACGTAATGTACGGTTGCTGAGGTCCGCCTGCTGAAGCGGATACTGCGCTGGCTTCTTCGTGTCACAAGACCACAGAAACATTGCCGCCAAAAGTGCGCCACCCTTCAATATTTGATTGATCGAAATTTTTTTGGGCATTCGCAAGGCTGTCTTCCTCATATTGAGAATTGCAGTGCCCAAAGGATGGACACTGCACTGTTTTCTTCATCATCCGTCCAGAAGGGGGCGCTTGCTTCTACATACCGCGAACCTGGCCAAGGAATCCATCAACTTCCCGCTTGATATTGGCTGCCAGAGTTTCAAGCTGTTCAGCCGCTGTCATCACATCAGCAGACGCAGAGCCGGTTTTCTCGGCACCGTTGGCCACTTCATGAATTTCCGACGTCACCCGCTGGGTACCCTCAGAGGTATATTGAACACTGCGGCTGATTTCGTTCGTTGTGGCCTGCTGTTCTTCAACCGCGGACGCAACATTGATCATCACATTGTTCAATTTTTCGTTGGCCACGCCGATGGTCTTGATAACCTCGACTGCCGTCGATGTCATGGACTGCATATCGGCGATCTGTGAGGTAATACGATCTGTCGCCTGCGCTGTCTGGTTCGCCAGCGATTTCACCTCGCTCGCAACAACCGCAAAGCCCTTGCCTGCGTCACCTGCACGCGCTGCTTCAATGGTAGCATTAAGCGCCAGGAGGTTGGTCTGTTCAGCGATATCATTGATCAGATTCACCACTTCTTCAATCTGGCGCGAAGAAGTTGAAAGCTTGTCAATCGCTTCGCCTCCCTTGTCGGACGCGTCCATGGCTTCCTTGGAAATCTGGTTGGCATTCTGCATCTGCTGGTTCACTTCTGCAATTGACGCAGCGAATTCTTCAATGGCTGACGCCATCGCAGATACATTTTCCTGCATCTGGCGCGATGCTTCGCTTACAGACATTACCTGACGACCAGTGGTATCGGCCACATCAACCATTTCACCCGCAGTATCCCGCATGGTGGCAGAGGCCGTATCCAGCTCGCCCACCACGCTGCCGATCGACGTATCGAAGTTGGCTACAAGCGCATCCATTCGCTGCGCACGCTCTTCCCGAGCGGCCATATCAGCACGTTCGGCATCCATTTTCTTCTGCTCTTCATGGGCACGCTGTTCTGCTTCTTCACGCTCTGCTTGCGCACGTGATTCCGCCCGTTCGCGCGCTTCCGCCTCCAGGCGCACACGTTCAGCGGCACTGTCACGCAGACTTTCAGCAACCCGCGCCATGCTGCCAAGCTCGTCGCCGAATTGAGTGCCGGGAACAGCTGTTTCATAGTCGCCATCTGCAATACGGCTCAGGGCCTCTTCCAGGTTGCGGACAGGTGTCACTGTCGTCCGCAAAATCGCGAAAGCCGCGAAAACCGCCACACCCGTCACCACGAGAATAATCACAATGATGGTCGTAGACGCTGCAGACCGGGAGCCATGGGCTGCTTCGAGGGCCGCCTCATTCCCTTGATTTGCAATAGAAGCCACAGACTTGAAGTGGGGTTCAGTTTCCGCATAGATAGCGCTCAGCTCAGAAATATCCTCCACGATCTGTTTCCGAAGCGAAGCATAATCCTTGAAAGACGAGACATAGCTGGCGAGCTTGCCGCGCATTTCCTCTTTCACGTCATCGGAGAAACGAACAGCATCCAGCCGCTCCAGAAACTCCGACTGGCGGCTATCGATCCGCCCGACATACTTGTCATCCACTCGCATGATAAAATCTTTTTCATGGCGCCGCATCATCAGCATCAGGATCTGGAGTTTATCATCCGAATGTTCCTTCAGCATTTCTTCAATGTCGTGCACGGCACCCCGCAGCGTGCCTTGCAGGCCGGACTTTTCATCAAGTCCGAGGGTGACATTATCGGAAACCACCTTGTGGAATTGCTGCTGATGGGCCGGCAGAATACGTTTCAATTCAGAAAGGGCAGACTTCATGGTGCGATCTTCGCTCATGCCTTCAATCGCGGCCAGCAGCCGCTTTACTTCAGCCATATTGTCGTCGTACCGGTCCTTGTATTTCGTATCGAGGCGCAGCAGGAAGTCCTTCTCCCGCCGCCTGAGCTGAAGCGCCTCCACTTCAAGGGCTTTCTCAAGATGGGCAATATCATTGAAGCGCTCGGCACTTTCCTGACTGGATGAAATCGAACTGTTGGAAACGAGATAAGACAAAAGAACCAACAAAAGCCCGAAAATGCCGGATCCCGCTAAAAAGAATACACGCAGAGAAATAGGTTTATTCTGCAGCCAAGTAAGCATAATGCTCCCTCCACTTAACGGCTTGCGCCGACAGCTCACCCCCGTTTCGCTCTGATTTCTGAAACTGAAAACGGCGCGGCCCCTCAATCGCGCCAACCGATGATCATCGGTCAGTTAGAGTGTTACCTTGGAAGGGTTAAATTTTCGGTAACGATATGACACCACAGCGATTTTAACAAAAGTGTCATAGTGATTAACAAGGTATTAACTCGAGATGCCATGACATAAAAAGAACCCCCGAGGCGCTTGCCCCGAGGGTTCCATACTCAAAACTGAGATATGTTGGGTTGCCTGGCTTAGAAGCCCATGCCGCCCATGCCGCCCATGTCAGGCATGCCGCCAGCAGGCATTGCTGCCTTGTCTTCCGGAATTTCGGAAACCATGGCTTCAGTAGTGATCATCAGACCAGCGATGGAAGCTGCGTCCTGCAGGGCAGTACGAACAACTTTAGTCGGGTCGATGATGCCTTTGGCAACAAGGTTGGTGTATTCTTCGTTTTGTGCATCAAAGCCGAAGTTTACATCGTCTTGCTCGAGAAGCTTGCCAACAACAACCGCACCGTCAACACCGGCGTTTTCAGAAATCTGACGCAGTGGCGCCTGAAGCGCACGGCGAATGATGTCCACACCGCGAGTTTGGTCGTCGTTTGCACCCTTCAGGCCTTCAAGAGCCTTCGTTGCATAAAGAAGCGCAGTACCACCACCGGCAACAACACCTTCTTCAACAGCAGCGCGAGTAGCGTGCAGCGCATCGTCAACACGGTCTTTGCGCTCTTTCACTTCAACTTCAGTCGCACCGCCAACTTTGATCACAGCAACACCGCCGGACAGTTTGGCAAGACGCTCCTGGAGCTTCTCTTTGTCGTAATCGGAAGTGGTAACTTCGATTTGCGCTTTGATCTGCTCAACACGTGCTTTGATGTCGTCTTCTGCGCCAACGCCGTCAACGATCGTGGTGTCTTCTTTGGTGATGGAAACGCGCTTCGCAGTACCGAGCATGTCGATACCAACGTTTTCCAGCTTGATGCCGAGGTCTTCGGAAACAACCTGACCACCAGTGAGGATTGCGATGTCTTCCAGCATGGCTTTACGGCGGTCACCGAAGCCAGGTGCTTTAACAGCAGCGATCTTGAGGCCACCGCGCAGCTTGTTCACTACGAGAGTAGCGAGGGCTTCGCCTTCGATGTCTTCAGCAACGATCAGAAGTGGCTTGCCGGATTGTACAACTGCTTCCAGAAGCGGGAGCATTGGCTGAAGGTTGGACAGCTTCTTCTCGTGGAGAAGGATCAGCGGGTTGTCCAGCTCAACAGTCATCTTTTCAGCGTTGGTAATGAAATAAGGGGACAGGTAACCACGGTCAAACTGCATGCCTTCAACAACGTCCAGCTCGCTCTCGAGGC
>JABXIS010000041.1 GCA_013372975.1 Alphaproteobacteria bacterium | reverse complement strand
TATAGCAAAACCCCGGGTTCCACACAAGTTATTTCCACAACAGCACCCTTCTCGCACCCAAGCCTGAGCGCGACAAAAGCCTGCTTCATGAGAGAGACTATAACAAAGACGGGCCTGAAACGCAAAATTGCGGCACTATGTCCCTCGCGCTTATGGCCTTTCCGTGTTAGAAAATAACCCATTCGGACGACAAACAGACGACTCGCGAGATAGCCATGACCGCAACCAGTACTGAGAACATGACCCCGGAAGAGCTTCGGCTTCCCCTGATGGAGGCGATGACCAGCCATGTGGCGTTCGATGGCTGGACGGAAAAGGCCCTTTGGCTGGCCGCCGAAGAGGTGGGTATCAGCCGCGAGATGGCCGAGCTGGCCTTCCCGCGCGGCGCAATTGAAGTGCTCGAGCTTCATCTGGAAGATGCTGACCAGGTCCTATCCCGCGCGCTTGCGGAGCGGGATCTGGCGTCCATGAAAATTCGCGACCGTATCACCACAGCCATCCGCACCAGCCTTGAACTGAACATGAGCGAGCGCGAAGTGGTAAAACGCGGCCTCGCCACGCTGGCCATGCCGCAGCATATGGCGCTGGGCACCAAGGCCCTGTGGCGCACCGCCGATATTATGTGGCGCGCCGCAGGCGACACCAGCACGGACCACAACTGGTATACCAAACGCGCCACCCTTTCGGCGGTCTATAGCTCTGTTGTTCTCTATTGGCTGAATGACGATTCGGATGATTGCGCGGACACCTGGGCGTTTCTCGACCGTCGCATCGAAAACGTTATGCTGATCGAAAAAACCAAATGGCAGATGCGCAAGGCCTGCGAAAATGTACCGTCGCTCTCAAGTTTTTTGGGGCGCCTGCGTTATCCCGGCGCCTAGATGGCGAGGCAAACCAAATCCAAGACACTGGATACGCTTGAAGGCATAGCACCCGACGCTGCCAATGTTATAAATCGCTGGCGCCAGTATCTCACCAGTGAAAAGCGCGTGTCACCCCACACACTATCAGCCTACAGCCAAGACTTTGGAGACTTCATCTCATTCCTTGTGGGCTATCGCGGCGACACCATTGGCATGCGCACGATTGAGGCCCTTGAAGTGCGTGATTTCCGCGCGTTCCTTGCAGCCAAGCGCGCAGACGGTGCCTCGGCCCGCTCTACCGCGCGGGCGCTATCATCGGTTCGCAACTTCTATCGCTTCCTGTCACGCACAATGAATATCGAGAATGATGCCATCAAGGCCGTGCAAGGCCCGAAGCTGCCACACCGCGTACCGCGACCGCTCACCGAAGAAGGTGCTCGCACTGTGATGGAGACCATCGGCGACTTTGCCGATGAGGAATGGATTGCGGCCCGGGATGCTGCCGTCATATCCCTCCTGTACGGTTGCGGGCTAAGGATTGCCGAGGCACTATCGCTGAATGGCGCAGATATACCCGCTGGGGACACCATGCGCGTGCTCGGAAAGCGCAGCAAGGAACGCATCGTGCCTGTTCTTCCTGCGGTCAAAAGCGCCATCGACACCTATAAACGCCTGTGCCCCCATGCAATCACTGCAGAAGGACCGCTGTTTGTTGGCAAGCGTGGCAAACGGCTGAATGCGCGCACCATTCAGGGAGCCATGCAGAAGGTACGTATCTCTCTAGGCCTGCCCGAAAGCGCTACACCCCATGCCCTAAGGCACAGCTTCGCCACCCACCTGCTGTCAAGAGGTGGCGACCTACGCACCATTCAGGAACTGTTGGGGCACGCTGACCTCAAGGCAACGCAAGTTTATACGGAAGTGGATAGCGCACGCCTCAAGGATGTGTATGATAAGGCCTTCCGCCGCCGGTAACGGCCCAAAGACCCAACAAAGAGTATCCTGTTCAATGGCACTTCACGACATCGACCGCTTTCGCGGCTGGGCCCTAACCGCCCTTTATGGTTCCATGGCAATCCTAGCTGTTATGCTTGTGTTCGCTACCTACCAATTTTGGGCGTCAACCGGCGAAAATTCTGTTGGTGTATTTCTTTTGGCAGGCTCAGGTGTTGCCGCAACCCTCTTCAGCGCCATCACCTGCACCCGTTTCCTTGGCATAATGCGGAACAGTGACGAAACGCCACGGCTTGCCCTTCTGCCCTTTTTCCTGATGGCCGTGACACTGTTTTTGGCCAGCCAGGTATTTGTCGGGGCCTGACCCTCAGTTCCTATTCAGGTCTAGGTCCGAAAATGGCGAGCCATTTCCCCTTCCCCGCGCTATCATCAGCGCATGACAGAACAAGACAGACATATCCTTTACGAGGCGCTCCTGAACCGCGATGACCGGTACGACGGCAAGCTGTTCTTTGGCGTAACCTCCACCGGCATCTACTGCCGACCGATTTGCCCGGCCCCCAAACCCAAGCCTGAAAATGTCCTCTATTTTTCAGACGCCAGCACGGCCGCCATGGCAGGTTTCAGGCCTTGCAAACGTTGCAGGCCAGAGGCGCGCCAAGGCAGTCCGGCATGGCAAGGCACCAAGGCAACTATTAGCAGGGCCCTGAGATTGCTGGCACAGGGAGAGGGGCCCGAAAGCCTCTCGGAACTTGCCGACAAACTAGGCGTGACCGACAGGCATCTCAGGCGGCTGTTCAACCAGCATCTTGGTAAAGCCCCGATGGCAGTGAAACAGGAAAACCGGCTGGGCCTTGCTACCACGCTTCTAAAAGATCCCGAAGCAAGCGTGCCTGATGTGGCCTACGCGTCTGGCTTTGGCAGCCTCAGACGTTTCAACGACGCCTTCAAAAAAGAATTCGGCCTGACACCGACAGAATGGAGAGATAATCATGCTCACGACAGCGACCCTTCCTAGCCCGATCGGGCCCATCACCCTTGTCCTTCGCGGTGACACCATCGTGATCTGCGAGTTTGCCGACAGGGCAGCACGGGTGGCCAAACAGTTGGAGACTTTTTTCCCCGACGAAGAAACACAGGATGGGGCGGCACCCGGCCCTATCGTCCAAGCATTTGAAGCCTATTTCAGTGGCGACCGGGATGCCCTTGATAGCCTGGACACCGATCCGTTGGGCACAGACTATGAACGAAAAGTCTGGCAAGCCCTTCGGGGTGTACCTGCAGGCAATACCACCAGCTATGGTGCCATGGCAAAAGAGCTTGGCTCAAGCCCGCGCGCCATAGGACGTGCCAATGGCCGCAACCCGGTTTGCCTGATCCATCCGTGCCACCGTGTGATCGGCGCCGATGGGTCGCTTACAGGTTATGCCGGCGGTCTGGACCGCAAGGAGTGGCTTCTTCGGCATGAAGGCGCGATGCTCGCGCTTTAGCACTTCAACCCGACATTTGAGCCTGTTACCGCGTGAAACATGGTTTTGCGCGACAGGTGCCCTATACCCGAAATCCACATAACAAGGACCCGAGCCATGACAGCACTCAAGATCATCGCCATGCCCACAGAGCAAGCCAGGGCGTATCAGCGCGGCGAGCCCGACGCCAACGGAATTGCACCAGAGAAGGAAATATCCACAGGCCCGGGCAATCCGTGTCGCCACTGCCTAGATACAATTGAAGCTGGCGCCGAAAAACTGGTACTTGCCTACCGCCCATTTGAAGAGCTTCAGCCCTACGCGGAACTGGGCCCCATATTCCTGCATGGCAGGGAGTGTGACCGCCACCAGGAAGATGCTGGCCTGCCCACAATGTTTGGTCGCTGGAAAACAGTTTTGGTACGTGGGTATGGCGTAGACGATCGCATCCAGTATCAGGCAGCAAAACATGTACCGGTAGAAGACCTTGAGGCGGAATGCGTCGAAATGCTGGCAGACGAAAACGTCACCTACCTGCATATCCGTACGTCACAGTATAATTGCTATCAGTGCCGGGTTGAGCGGGCCTAAACGCCCGCTCTGGCGACCTGATTCAAGCCATCTGCGCAGCGACCAACGGCTGCTGCGCTGTGCGCTGGCTTTGCTGCATTGGCGCGCGGCGACGCTCCTGTCCATGATAAACTTTCATGATCTCGCGGCGGCGGCAGGGCCCGATATAGGTAGAAGCCCGCACGAATGGTTTTGGGTGCCCCCCCAGATACTGTAGTCGCGAGTGGATTTGCTTGCCTGTTAGTGGCAGACCGAGAATTTCATTCACGCCAGCGTCACGGGCAGTAAACACTTTGTCTTTGCTGGGCGCGGGCATGATCATAATGATCGGCGCTTCAGACACTTTGCCATCACACATACGGATGAATTTGGCAAAATCTGATCCGCCATGCTCGCCCAAATCAAAATCAAGGAAAAAGTGTGTGAACTCGAAGGTATGCATGCGCTGCACAGCCTCTTTCGGCGTGCTCACAAGCTGCACCTGTCCGACACCACTGTCTTTCAGATAGTGCCAAATTGTTTCACCCAGTTGTTTATTGGACAGGGCCACGAGAACCTTCATGGCCCGGTAGTCCACCCCAGAAATACCCCTCAAGTCCGGTTCCTCCCGATACTCACAACGCCTTTCCAGCTATTGTAAGAATCGCTGTCCCCACAGCGATCCCAAGCTCATTACCGTTTCCTGCATACTCAAATATTATGAAATAGTCAAAGAATAGAGTCACAATGAAGTTTGCGTAAAACTTACAGTTTACTTCACTACACACGGTTGAATTAAGACTGCTTCGCAACTGCAAGCTGGTTGGTGGTAGAATGCTGCGCCACGAAACATGCCCAAAACATCAGGCAAGCGAGAAAAATACTGAAAACCCCTACTCTGCTGGATTTTTTTCCTCATTTCACAGAATGAATTGCGATCAGTCTGCTCAAGTAAATATATTTATATTACTTAAACTGTTCTTGACCCAAAAGTCAGTTCACCTCCCCTCACCAACTCAGATCTTACAGCTCGGCGACGGAGTTTGCCCTGGAAGTTCTTTTTTTCGCTGATTGGCCGGGGTGATAGCCGGTGTCATTGCCTGATCTCCAAGCCTGGCCGGAACAATGGTCAGCAGGTCAGCTTCCAGCGCCTTACGCTCACCTTCAGGCACCGTATGGAACAGGTAACCGTCATCAGAATTGCTGGCAAGGAAAGAGGCCGTGATCAGCAGGTACCGGGTATCATCGTTCTTAATGGCATCACCTTGCGTGGTGGCCAATGTGTCCAGCACGGCCACGCCATCACTACCACGATGATAGCTCACCCGCATGCCGCCAATATGCGGATACCGCCCTGCACCTGGTGCACTCAAACCATTCACAAGCCCGGCGTGCAACATCGAGCCCGGCACGCAAAGCTGCGAGAGCTTGGCACCATAGGGCATCACACCGCGCACATGTTTATCCAACAGTTGGGCACCGGTCGGGATGTCATAGTTCAGTCGGAAGGTGCCTGAATTGATCAACGACACAACTCCCTGATGACTTTCACAGAAACTTCCGTCGTCCTTTGCCGCTTCCAGCATCAGGTCGGCATACCAGTTGCCCACTCGGGTTTCGCCAGACCTGTTTTCATGCTCCAGAAGTTTCCAGGGATAGGCCGTTGTGCCCACTGGGCGATCAAGACAGCCAGTATCAGCGCCACAAATCTTTTGGTCCAGCTTAGCTTCCCAATCCTGCACAAGCGTATCAATGGTCGCACTTTTGGGCGCTGTCATGTCCATATCGCGTGCACTGTAGCTATAGGCAATTTTTCCGTCACTCTGGCGCCAGAAATCATACATCGCAAGATCTGTTGCGTCCGATGACGCCTTGTACACCGCGCGATACGGGTTTTTCCCGTCGCCGAAATTCTCTGGCGAGGTGTGAACCATGCGCACATGGTCGTGCCCTCCCATAATCAGGTCAGGCCCGCTATTTTCCAGATCTTTCAGTATCTTGAGGTCACACGCCCATGGCAGGTGGGTCACACCGATGACAAACTCTGCGCCCTCTGCCCGCAGCTGGGCGGTGAGTTCCCTCGCGCGCTTGATATAGGCACCATCAATTTGTGGGCCTTTGCGCGCCGCGGCCTCTTTGCCGGGTTCGAATTCGACCGTTAGCCCAAACACGCCAAATGTCATGCCCTTGACGGTGAAGATGGCGCGGTCGGCGAGCTTGCCCTTGCCGCCCTCAGGCGCCCAACCTTCGCATTCCGAGTAATCCAGATTGCCGGAGAGCCAGGTGAAACCGGATTCGCGAACACGGTCGCTGAAATTACCGAGCCCCTTGCCCAGACATTTGGTTTTATCAAATTCGTGATTACCCACCGCGGTGAAAAAATAGGGATCAAAGGCCGCTGGCGCGCCATCCAGCGCATTCATCACATCAACCATCTCGGCACCGTTGAAACCGCCCTGCAGGCTATAGAGGGACGGCGACAGCACATCCCCCGCATGCAACAGAGGCACAGGCGCCCCGGTTTTGGCCATAGCATGCTGCCGGAGCCATGCCACACGGGAAAGCCCCCCTGCTTTGCCGTCGTTAATGCCTTCAATGCGGTACACATCATTGATGGCAATCATAGTGACGATGCCCTTATCCGTAGCGCTCGCTACGGCAGACCCGTCATTGACCTTTAGCGGCCCGTGCAGATACCAGGCTGCGCCTGCAAGCACGACCAACAAAAACATAGCAATGATGAATGAACGATTGTTACGACCGGACTGTGCCATATGCCCCTCCTGACCCTGACACCATGCTATCGTAATCAGCGGGGAAATACAGCCAGAAGTTAGGCACAAAAAACCCGGCCAAAGCCGGGTTTCTGAAAGCTGTATTGTGAGCAAGCCCTACATATGGATCGGACGGCCGTGAACTGCCAGCGCCGCTTCCTTGACGGCTTCCGTCTCGGTTGGGTGAGCGTGGCAGGTGAGCGCGATATCTTCGGCACTAGCACCGAATTCCATCGCTGTGGCAGCCTGTGCGATCATGTTGCCAGCGTCAGCGCCAATAATATGCACGCCGAGAACGCGGTCTGTCGCCTTGTCTGCCAGGATTTTCACAAAACCTTCCGTCTGTAGGTTGGCTTTAGCGCGGCTGTTGGCCGTGAAGGGGAATTTACCCACATTGTAGGTCACACCCGCTTCCTTGAGCTCTTCCTCGGACTTGCCCACAGCTGCAACCTCAGGGAAGGTATAAACCACACCCGGGATCACATCATGGTTCACATAACCGGTAAGGCCAGCGATATTTTCAGCCGCCGCAACACCCTCGTCTTCTGCCTTGTGCGCCAGCATCGGGCCCTCGACCACATCACCGATGGCATAAATGCCCGGTACGTTGGTAGAAAAGTCATGACCAATCTTGATGCGGGAACGATCGTCCATCTCAACACCGATCTTTTCAAGGCCAAGACCGCTTGTGTATGGCCGACGTCCAACAGACACTAGCACCACATCCGCTTCGATGGTTTTTGCGTCCCCGCCTTTAACAGGCTCGAACGTTACTTCGACACCCTTCTTGGTTTTCTCAACCGACGTTACCTTGGAGGAAAGGTTCAGCTTCATACCTTGCTTCTTGAGGCTGCGGCCGAAGGTTTTGCGCACCTCCATATCCATGCCCGGCAGAACCTGATCCATAAATTCAACAACGGTTACTTCGGAACCGAATCGTTTCCAGACAGAGCCAAGCTCAAGGCCGATCACGCCGCCACCAATGACCACAAGGTGCTTGGGCACCTTCGGCAGGCTGAGCGCGCCCGTGGAGGATACGATCTTGTCTTCGTCGATCTCGATACCTGGCAGGCTTGCCACATCAGAACCCGTCGCGATGATGAAGTTTTTCGCCTTCACGTCGCGCGTACCGCCTTCATTGAGGGCAACTTCAAGCGTGTCTTTGGCCTTGAACGCCCCAGCGCCCTTGATCCATTCCACCTTGTTTTTCTTGAACAGGAACTCGATGCCGCCGGTGAGGCCATCAACGATCTTGTCTTTGGATTCCATCACCTTCTTGATATCGAAATCCAGGCCCTTCACGGACAGGCCGAAGCTTTCGAAATCGTGCCCTGCCTCATGATACAGGTGCGAGCTATGGAGCAGCGCCTTCGAGGGCATGCAGCCCACATTCAGGCAGGTACCGCCCAGTGTTTCGCGTTTTTCAACACAAGCCGTCTTGAGGCCAAGCTGTGCTGCCCGAATTGCGGCTACGTAACCGCCGGGGCCTGCACCAATTACAACAACGTCAAATACGTCAGACATTATACGTCCCTTTGTTCCTTATAGAGATGGGCGGGAACAGCGCCCCCACCCATGATATGTCTCCCAAGACTTCCCTTGGCCTGCCTTACATGTCGAGAAGCAGGCGGGTCGGATCTTCCAGCGCTTCTTTCACGCGCACGAGGAAGGTCACAGCTTCGCGGCCATCGATGATCCGGTGATCGTACGAGAGCGCCAGATACATCATCGGACGGATCACGACCTGACCATTTTCCACAACCGGACGCTCCTGAATTTTATGCATACCCAGAATACCGGACTGAGGCGCATTCAGGATCGGGCTGGACATCAGCGAGCCAAAGATACCGCCGTTAGAGATAGTGAAGGTACCGCCCTGCATATCGTCGATCGTGAGCTTGCCATCGCGCGCTTTCTTGCCGAAGTTTGCGATTGCGAGCTCGGTATCAGCGAAGGACATGTCTTGTGCGTCTTTGAGCACAGGCACCACAAGGCCGTTTGGCGAGCTTACAGCCACGCCTACGTTTGCGAAGTTGTGATAGATGATCTCGTCGCCATCGATCTGCGCGTTAACTGCCGGGATTTCCTTGAGCGCAAGGCAGCATGCCTTGGTGAAGAAGCTCATGAAACCAAGCTTGATGTTATGCTTCTTGGCGAACAGGTCTTTGTATTTGTTCCGCGCAGCCATCACCGCCGACATATCCACCTCGTTATAGGTGGTCAGCATCGCTGCAGTGTTCTGGGCATCCTTCAGACGTTCGGCGATCTTCTTGCGAAGGCGAGTCATCTTCACACGCTCTTCACGTGGGCCTGTGTCTACCGCTGCTACAGCGGCCGGTGCGTTCAGCGTGCGCGCCGAACCAGCTTCAATCGCGCCCAACACATCACCCTTGGTGAGGCGACCGTCCTTGCCGGTACCGTTGATGGAGGAAGGATCGAGGTTATAATCCTGCACAATGCGGCGTACAGCTGGGGACATCGGCATCAGATCACCTGCCGGTGCACTTGCAGCCGGCGCTGGAGCCGGCGCCGCTTCCGCCTTGGCTGCTGGCGCGGGTGCCGCTTCAGCCTTTGGTGCAGATGCCGCAGCAGGCGCAGCGCCTGTTGCCTTGCCCTCTGTATCTACCTTTGCGATCAGGGCGCCGATTTCAACGTCTTGGCCTTCCTCGGCGATGATCTCAATGAGAACGCCTGCCACAGGGCTTGGCACTTCCATCGCAACCTTGTCGGTTTCCACCTCAACAATAGGCTCATCTGCCGCAACGGCGTCACCAACCTTTTTAAGCCAGGTGCCGATGGTTCCTTCTGCGACCGATTCACCCATCTGTGGGATTACAATATCTTCGATTGCCATATTACGGGGCTCCTACCCTGTTTCTATATCGTGAGTGCCTGATCAACGAGCGCTTCCTGCTCGGCGGCATGCTTGGAAGCAAGGCCGGTGGCAGTGGCTGCGCTCGCTTTACGACCTGCATAAACAGGCCGCTTAACCGGCAGATTGATTTCAGTGAACAATTCTTCAAGAGGCTCATGAATATAGGACCAGCTGCCCATATTGCGCGGCTCTTCCTGACACCAGACGATCTGCTCTACATTCTTGAAGCGCTTCATTTCCTTGGCAATAGCCTGCGCAGGGAACGGGTAAAGCTGTTCCACACGCAACAGGTATGTGTCGTCTTGCTTGCGTTTGTCGCGCTCGTCCAGAAGGTCATAATAAACCTTGCCGGTACAGAGAACTACGCGCTTGATCTTGTCATCCGCTTTCAGCTTGATGGAACCACCAACCTCGTTTTCGGCATGATCCCACAGCACGCGGTGGAACTGGGAACCTGGGCCGAAGTCTTCAAGGTTGGAAACGCAGCGTTTGTGACGAAGCAGCGACTTTGGCGTCATCATC
>JABXIS010000028.1 GCA_013372975.1 Alphaproteobacteria bacterium | reverse complement strand
GAGCGCGAAAAGAGCTTGTCGGGCTTCCGGGAAGGCAAAACCAAAATCCTGGTTGCGACTGACGTTGCAGCGCGAGGGATCGACATTGACGACATTTCACATGTCATCAATTTCGACATGCCCCTTGTGGCAGAAGCCTATGTGCACAGGATCGGCCGTACAGCACGAGCCGGACGAAGTGGCGTTGCCATTTCCCTGTGTGACCCGTCAGAGGTGAAGCTTCTGCGCGCCATAGAGAAACTCACAGGTCATCAACTGCTACCGCCTGAACAGGCCAAGGTTGGCACCGCCGACCGCAATGAGGGCTCTCAAGCTACCCGAAAAGCTCGCGCACCGAAAAAGCCAGTGCAGGATCAGAGATCTCAGTGTGATGTCCAAAGCACGCGCACGCCACGAAACAGAAAACCAGGCGGACCACCCTGGCGCCAACCGGGGCCTGAGCTGCCCACTGACGGGCTTATGCGCGTTCTTGGCGAAAGCAGGTCACTTGTGGCAGGCGCCGCCTGACAAAAGCACACCAACCAAATTGTTATTCAAAATGTAGACTGAAAGGAAATTATCATGGCTACAGGTACTGTAAAATGGTTCAACCCAGACAAAGGCTTCGGCTTCATCAAACCAACGGAAGGCGGCGCAGATGTGTTTGTACACATCAGCGCAATCGAGCGCTCCGGTCTCGGTAGCCTCAATGAAGGTGACGAAGTTGGGTTTGAAATCCACGTCGATGAAGTACGCGGTAAGTCTTCGGCTGAAAGCCTGAGCTTTACCTAAAGATTTAAGGTGAGGCACTTGGTGCCTCGCCTTTCCTCCGGGAATATGCTTGATTTGGCGCGCCGCCGTTTTTTGCTGCGGGCCTTGGTTGGTTCAGGTTGAAGTATTATGATGCCGCAAGAAACTCGCTTAAGCTTTCTTGCGGAAAAAACCTTGTCTCAAAGCCTTTGCCCCAGAGCAGGGCAATGAGCCGGATGGAACCCGAAAATGCTGAAAATAGTGCCAATTAAAGTGGATGAGATTTACATCCCGACGGCTCGTCGTGGCGAGTTGAATCAAAGCCAGTTAGACGCAGTCACGGAGAAGATGCTCAACGGGGAAGAGCAGAAACCGATCAGGGTTCGCAGAGGCAAGGGCCGGTTTGTGCTGATCGAAGGTGTACATCGGCTGGAAGCCAGCAAAGCCCTTGGGGAAGCCGAAATTGGCGCCTATATCGTTCAGGCACCCAAGTTCTAAGGTTTGTAAACACGCCTGCTTCGGGTCAGCTTCGGATATTCCTGGTCGTGCCACAAGATTCCGCTTAGTTAGGCGAAAGCCGACATTTTAAGAGTGTGCGTCACTTTGAGTTTTGGCCAGGGACTCAGAAGGCAGGGGTCTAATAATCAGACTAGGAAACCCTCTCGGGTGCGCCATTATCTTACTGAAAAATATAGACATTTTCAATAAGTGACTTTTCTGTTTTCTCCCAATCCTGAAAAAATAGCGCGTTGGAAGCGCAAAATCGGAGATTTTGCGGATCGATGACGGATTGCACAATTGTCGGATGTCTTATGAGATATGTAGGAAATCGCTATAGGGTGGTGTTCATTCGAACAATCGAGATTTGGGTGTTAAATTCTCTACAGACTTTGACAGAGCGGGGAAGTTCACCTATATATGTACCAAAGGATTGGGCATTTCCCGGTCGACAAATGGGCGCTGGATTTTCCGGGGCCCTTTTGTTTTAAGGGAACGACTTGGGTGCACAGATTTTGGGACCCAGGATTTCCATTGCTCGATTTTCTTGTCCTGGCCTAAGATAACTTAGGGCAATTGGCCTTGCTGTTAAGTCTGCCAACTGTAGGCCAGTTGAATTGGCTGCTTTACTCATGAAAATTGGTTCAAAAGTGACCTGTGAAAAATCGGCCCTTTTCCAGCCCCAATGGCTAGCGTTCCCACAAACCCTTCGGAATTCAACTTCGAGCTCTCGATCTTCGCGATTTCCTCTGCTCTCAAATACGACGTGAACGGTTTTGCCGGCCTGATCTTCGTCTACCAGTCTGCGAAGAACACGCTCCAAACACAAATACATGGCAACTTCATATGGATTCCAGGGGTTGGGGTATTTATCCACCAGGTCTTGCTTGTTAATCACTGTCGGGTAGATGGAAATCGGTGCATCTGCCATCAGCGCATTTAAGCGATCAAAAAAACGGCCACGTAGCTCAGGGTCTGTTCGGAGGAACGCAAAGTCACCCTTTGATTTTCTGATCTCATGCTCATGTAGAACAACGGAGTCATGTCCCCAAAAGTCGAATTTGAATCGCTGAAAAGCAGGTACCACCTCGTCAACATATTTTGATTTATCGATCAAACAGAATGAAAGGCAAAACATCGGAAATTGCGGATCGATGCCTTTCAAGCCGTGATCACCGCTTTCATCAACGTAGACAATAAAGTCTGAATGGTTGGCCATTTTCTCACAGGCTTTCAGCTTTTGGCTTCTTAAATTGCGGCCACTATAACTGCAATTTTATTACTATTGCTAAGGTGCTTGCCAGGTTAGGACGCTAGAAGTTCTAATACAAGTTACGGGTAATCAACTCCTGAAAACACCAGAGTGGTTTTCGCCGAAGCCCAGAGTTTTTGAAACGGTCTGTGATCAGTCGCGACGTCAATTTAAGACATGTCACCGCATCCCTTGACGCATTTACAATATTTTTGAAAAGATAGAGCGTTCGAAGCACAAAGTTGGGGGATTTTTTAATGACCGTTGAGTGTCCTGCCGAACGTATGGTCTCACTTTCTCAGATAAGAGTTTTTCTACGTGAAGAAGCCGAAAAATTCTCCGGTGATCCATACTTGTCTTTTCGCGGTGAATTGATTTTTTCCTTTTTGTTCCGCCTTTACCTATATGCGGGCGCTTTATTTGTTGGCCTGCCTGTTGCTGCATTTGGCCTTTTCGGATTTGCCTCAGGGTTTGGGCAGCATGCTCTGTCTTTGGAAGCAATTGTTGGAATAACAATTTTAGGGATGATGTGGCTAGGCTTTATTTGGACCACATTTGCTAAACCCCCCAACTATTTATGGACGGTTTTCGACAAATATTGTGACAATGAGCAATTCAAGGCAGCCGTTCGGCATTTTATTCAAGAGTGTCAGAATGGTACGTTTTTTGTCTATGTCAGGAATGACCCTCGTTTTATTGAAGTAAAGCCAGTGGGAAGGGGCTGGGGGAAACCCCTAAACCTACTTCAACTTTTGCTATTTGATAGATTGCCCACACCTATATTAGGACAACATAATCAAATAACGTCAGCGCACTATTTGTTTGACTCATCTGAATTCAATAGAGCATTTAGTTTGGATGAACAGGATCACACTGAACCTAAAGAAATCCAACGTTTCTCGGATGAAAACAGCCTGGAAAGTGTAAGCGACGAAGCAGGAAAAAGACGGCCAGCACAAACAGTGCGGCTTCACGAAAGTTTTCCGAGTTGGCAACACATCCAGCATGCGATTACCACGTATTCAGCGGACAGACAGGGTCTCGGAAAAAGAGGGCGTGTCATGAGGGCTTTGTTAAGCATGCGAGAGCTTGACGCGCTACAAGATTTTTTGAGTGCTTGTCTTTCAAATGGATTGTGTAAAGACACTAAAGCCAATCGATTGTCGCTCGCCGCACTACTTTCTGTTTGTGCTTACATTGGAGAACGCGGTCAGGCTAGTGTTAGTCTTGCTGAGGAAGGTATCCACTTTTCTAAGGCGGTTCAGAAATACCCTTTTCATGACAAAGAACTGAAGGAGTATCCAGAATTTTTGAAACGCTTTATTAGCATCTATGCTGAAAAGGATCCGGATTTGAGAAACTACGATGACAAGGCGGAGCTTGCCAACCGCGGCAAACAGGTTGTTCGGATTGACCAAGTATATCGTAACTTTTTAGATCACTTTACTTATTTGATAGACTCTTCAGAAGAGTCAGAAGATCGTCGCTTCCCTTGTGAAGAGGCCCCCCGGACCGCTGATCCGTGAACAATTGGCTGACGGCATCACTATCTACGTTCAACGCAATTTCGAAAATGTCCTCGGACGAGAAGCCACGTTTGGCCAACCCTTTCAGTAGGTTTTGAAATGGGCTCAAACCATTTGAAGTAGAATGCCCCGCTCTTTGATTACTTTTTTTTCTGATTGTTAAGTTGTTGTTGTCACTTGTGGGGTGACGGATCAGTGTCGGTGAAGGGGGGACGCTGACAGTGTCATCCATGTGGTGACACTGTTGATTAGGTAGAATGTCGTCGAGAGGCCGGTCAAAATTGATTTCATAGAGATTTGGCGACCATTGGCGCCGATTTTTGCGCTTTTTGACCAATACGATCCACTGCCTGTCGCAGAGTTCCTGCAATGCTGCATTGACCCGTTGTCGACTGATCCCAGACTTGATCGCAATTGTTGATTGCGATGGCCAGGCAAGGTTTTTGGGATTAGCATGTCCGCACAGTGCTATCAACACCTTCAGGGCCGCTTTGGACAAGGACTTATCCATTGCAGCACCTGGTGGCACACGAGCGAATTTTGCGAGTTTGATGTCGGTCATGATAGTCAGCTAGCTTGCAACGTTTTCGAAAGGCGTGCTGAGCGCATAGAAATGAAACGGCGCTAATAGCTCAGGCGTTAGTGCAACTGTCTGGCCCTGGTGCCGAAGACCTTTGATTGAATTGAAAATTCGCATCAATCGGTCCTGTATGCTTTTGTCGGGCGTAATATAATAGACGTCTCGATAGAGCCCTTTCTTGCGCGCAACCAGATGGCCCAGGAGGATCGTGTGATAGCGTCTCAGCGACTTCAAGGACCGCTCATACTCGATGGCAACGGGCCAACCATTGGGGTGTGTGACTGTTGCGTCAGGGACAATGTCATTTCGCCTTTTAAGAGACTCGCGCGTCCATCCATGCCAGCCAGCAGCTTCCAACCGAATTTGAATTTCCTGAAGGCCCAGATGGTGTTGGAGTTGTGTAACGGACAGTTTCGACGGCTCGAAAGCGCGAGCATCGCTGATCGGTTCGTGTTCACCAAATGAGACCATAATGCCGTGAACTGTTATGCCCCATATCGTGATAGCTGCGCCGATCGGCCCATCGATACTGTGTCGCCTAATCAGGCCACCGGCTTCCATTTGTATGAGCGTCTTATGAGCCGCTTGCCGAGACCCTAGTCCCAACAACCGCTGTACATTTTCCTGCGTGGTCCATTTGTTGTCCCTCAGGAAGCGTAGCAACGTCTTCTGTTTTTCCTGAGCTCGGGCCTTAGCCGCCGTGGGGTGAAGCAATGTCATATAGCATTACTCCAAGGATCGACCGCCAGACTAACGCGCTCTGACAGAGTTTCTGATGGCTTTGCGCTGAAAAGGACGGGAGTGATCTTTTCAACCTTTATTGGCCGGGAAAAAGTCAATCGCGCAGGGCCAACGCCAAGACAGAGGGCGCACGCGTCCGGAAGGTTTAAGATGACGTTGGTGTCGAATTTTTGCTGGTAGGTATCGCGGGTAATACTGTCGAATTCAGCTACCTCTGCGCCTTCTTGATTTAACCTTTGCGTTCGACTTTTCTGCTGCACCACGATTTTACCGGTCTGAAGGCTCGCCCATTCGGCAACGTCGAAGGAGGATGGCCGATACACCCACTTGATCGGCGTGTTGTCGATAACATTGGTCGCCGCAGCGTCAGGGTCCAAGTCCTGGCCAACCTGGCGGAGATCCCCCAAGCTTTGGTGAGCGATCAATATATTGCAGCCTTTATCTCTGACTGTGCCCAGGGCATTGATCGTTGGGGCGGACACAAGATATTTCCACTCATCGGCAAAGATGCTGACGTGGCGACCACCCCGCTGGCGGGCTTCGACTAGTTGCAAAACCCGTACAAACACCAACTTTTGAAGCTGCATCACCGTTTCGTCACGCATGCTGCCAATGACGTAGAGGCAGCCGCCTTCTTCAATTGGGAAACCAACATCGATGCCGGATTTTGTCTGCAGGCAGGAAAGCGAAGCCAGTTCCTCAAGCTGCTTGAGGAAACCATCTCCATCTTCCCCAGCGATTTCTTTTGCCTTGGTGTACAGACTAACAAGTGTGTCGCCTTCCTCTAGGGCTGCAGCCAACATGCGAGCGATGCGTCTATCTCCCAGGCGATAATAATCCGCCTCCGTGCCGCGCTTGCCTAGACCAAATGATGCGATCACAAGTTCATAAAGTTGGTGGCCCACAACGCCTTCAACAGGGTTGAACTGTGGCGGTGTTCCCTGCCTTAGGTCGAGCACTTGGAAAGGTCGGCCCATTTTGGCGCAGGCGGCTGCAAGCACGCTGGGAGCCCACTCGTCATTTTTTGGGTCGATGACGACAACACCGTCGTCAAAGTTCTGAATACACTGGGTTAGTACAACACCGGCACAAACACCTTTCCCTCTGCCAGGAGGGGCAATGAATTGGATGTTTGACTTCATAAAGTCGGACCGGGGAACGGAAACCGGTTTGCGATGTTCATCGACTCCAAGGAACAAAACGGATTTCTTACCAGCATTGCGAAAGAAGGCCTCAGGTTGAAAGTCGATACTTTTGGGTAGATGAGCGCTGATGTCCCTGACATCGACGAAGCCGTCCGCATTTTTCAAGCTGCGACGATCAACGAACCCCTGTAAGCGCGGCTCGACCGTGCGCCCGACCCAGAGCCAACCGATGATTGCTAGCACGAGGCCAACGGCGACGGCCATCATGAGCAACGACGCCTTGGCTTCAACCGCCGCAAGCAGGTTGGTCCAGAAGGGTATAGTACCGCGCCACTTTTGCGATGCGGTATATGAAATGGGGACCATAAGCGCGGTAGCAGCCCCAGCTGCGAGAAAGGTCCAGAACCATAGCGTACCGAAGGCGAAGCGGATCAGCCGCAAAATGAAGAGCTTCTGCCCAGGTAGGAGCTGTTCAACGCGCCAGGTTGTGGTCACTGTGAATAGGAAGGCGGCTATTAAAAAGAAGGTTGCGCTATCTGATAGATGAACCAGCGGCGCTAGCACATTGTTCAGGTATGCGCTGATGAGGGCATCAATATAGGCTTGTATCTGAGAAATCATGGCATTCACCGTGTCAATCTGAATGATAGGGCAAGCGCACTAGCGCGCGCAGACCGGGAGGTCGGAGGAAACGGACGGACACTTGGGCCCCAGCCCGAATGAGGCTGATCCGGTGTCCCAACACCGGAGCTTGCCGGTCCGGTTTTTCCTGTTCGGCGTCCAGCCATCAGGAAAAATGCCTGCCCTAAGCAGGCACCCAAGGGCGAGGCAACAGGCCCTAGCCTGTTGCAGCAATTTGGTCGCCCCACGCGCCCAAATAGCGGCCGCCCGCCGCGCGTCGAAGCTGCCCTCAAGGGCTGCGCTCGACCAACGATGATGAAAGCGGGCGTCCAGCCCGATGTGCGACATCAAGACAATTCGTTGGGGTGAGCGACGCTCAGGGCCCCCGAGGGATTTCGACGCTGGAAGTATCGTTGGTCGAGCGCACGAACAAGTGCAGCAAGACGCGCGGCGGGTGAATTTCAAGGCAAGCCCATTCGTCCAGAATGTGCGGCCTTGAAAGAGGGGTGATAACCCCTGATCCAAGAAACCGGGCGTCCCGCAAGAGGTTGCGCGGGGTGAATTTAAAAATTGCCGTCGTCCAGAAAGGCAATTTGAAAAGAGGGTGGCTCCTTCCCCAATGTTAACCGGCTGACAAAGCCGGTTGACAGCCTTGGCTGACAGGCCTGCAACCGGGCGTGTCAACCAAGAAAATGATGAGATTGAAGGGTGATTGGCGTGGCATGATAAGGGTGTCATCAGTAAACCCTTTTCTTCAGTTGATCCAAGAATGCTTCAACATCCGATGCCAGGAAGCCAACGCGGTATTCGGTGATGCGGACTGGGGCTGCTAACTCTCCTCGGTCCACCAATCGCCTGAGTGTCCGAGTGCTGAGAGATGTGGCTTCGGCCAGTTCCGTGTAGGTATAGATTTGTTTCGACATGCTGCTCTCCTGTCATGTGGCGTAATGCGATGACATGGCTGTAGCAGCCGTTGACCGGCTTGTTTGTCGATCTACAAAAAATCTATAGATTTGCGATAATCTCGGAGTGCTGGAAGAGGAGGCTGTTGATTATCAACTCTCTTCATAGCTCTTTAGAATTAAGGGCTTGGATTTTCCGAGCTCTTCTTCTGATCTGATCAGCACTTCCAGGTGGCCTGTACCATAATGCCCAATGGCCCTGACATCGCGTGTGAAGCCTTCTTCAATCTCAACGTTATCTGGGTCGATGTTGAGGTAAAGAACGATAACTTTGTTTTTCACCTTGAGCTGCAAAGAGGCAAAGTTGCGGTTTCGCTTGAAGGCAACATAATGTTTTTGGGGGACTTCCTTTACGTCGTCGCCCAGACCTTTGAGATAGTGTGTAACTTGATCAATCAGATTTTTCATGTCGCTTTTAGCGGCCATGATCTTATCCGATATCGTGGGCACACTGGCCGTCGACTTTGGCTTCTTACCTTTGCCCCTGGACGGTACGGCATCACCAAGAGCTTCTGATCTGGCAGGCAGCACCAACAGGCGGTGAACCAAGCCCTCAATCGTATCCAGAATAGTACTTAGCTGGTCACTAGAGGCCACATACCCTCTGTGTGCGGCGGCATGCCCAGCTTCCAGCGTGGGCTCTAGTATCTCTTTCTCATGATCCGAGAGTTTCCCGCAATCTTGAAGCGCCTTGATGCCTTTGTAGAAGTTGCCCTGATCACCAACGGTCAGAACAATCAGGCGATCAAGAATTGTCCGTGAGCCAAAAGTGGCCAGGAAATGTGTTTCGGCGGCGAGTGACTTATACACTTCTTCAAATAGCTGCTGGAGGGTTTCATCTGGTAGATCATCGAACCAGTCAGGTTTGGAACGATACAGAGGCGACGGATAAATTGTTTCATCCCAGTGCGCATGATCTTCATGCTCACTAATGGGGTATATATCTTCAGAGAATAGAGACCGTTTCAGGAAACTGATGTTATCGCAGCCTGCACATTGAATGGTGAGGTATTCATATTCCACCCACAAATCGCCGTAGCCATCATCGATATCATGACGATACTTATGCTCCGCAAGGATACTATGGTTCCGTTTTCCGGCACATGCATTGCAATAATATTTGTCGGCCATCTAGGGCGCTCCCCCTGAACCAAGTTGCGACAGTAGGGTTTGTAGCTCGGTTGCGGCAAAGGTTAGGGCAACGCCAATCAGGGCCAGAACTGTGCCCCATAGAAACATACGCTTGGACTGCACCAGGTTCTCTGTGATCGCGCCCATTTCTCCGTCGACATCGGGGATTAGGTCTGTAATTTGTTGCAAGATTTCCGTGCCTTTTGGCCTGGATTGGGATTTGAGGTAAGGCATAGCCATACCCAAGAGCTTTACGAGATACGCGGTCACTCTGTTGGCAGGTGTTACCTGCATATCAACGCCTAGATAGATGCCCCAAGAAAAACAGGCCATGGCAATAAACAAAGGCACAAGTGCCCAAGGGTGCGGCGTAATCTGCGTTGCAAACAAAATACATGCGGCCATCCCGCCAGAGTTTGACAACCAAAGGGCTTTGGCAGCGGCCCGGTTGGCTGAATCAATTCCTGCAATGATACTCTTTATGGACCCAATACTCAGCTCTATAGCTTGAATAACCACCTCAGGCGACCACGTTTGGTTCTGACTGGGCGCTTGCTGTTCAAGTTCATCGCTCATCTAAAGCTCCCCCTTAAACGCGCGTTGTGAGAGAGAGGCGAAAAGGTCGTTGGCTTCAGATAACATTTTTTCGCATTGTTCTTTTCTTGACCTCACTGATATAGCGATCTCTTTGTATTTTTGCTGTAGAGTTATTGGAGGTAAGAAAGCCGGAAAGGCCCTTAGTTGGGTTTTGTTTATTGAGGCTATGCCCGTAGTCTGCTTCGCAGATTTCAGAAAATACCTCTTACCTCTGGAGCTTCCAATTTGAGCGCTCATAAATTCTGGGGTGGCAACATTTTGGTCCAGAGAAACACTGAATATGTGGTTTTGATGGACGCAGGGATTGACTTGTCCATTCCAAACTGCGCCGCGTCCAAGTTTATCAGGATCGCCACCCTCCGTTAGAAGTAAGTCTCCTTTGGAGAGACTAAATTTCTTGACTTCCGAGATGGGGATTTCAATCTCCTTAATATCGGATACATCAATATATCCGTCCTGAACATTTGCGACTCTCATGTAAGGCAAAGAAATAGTTTCTTTGCCTGCAAGTTTGCGTCCTTTGGTGACGCCGGAGCGTATTAAAGAAAACTCTTCCAGTTCTCGTACATCCCAGCCTCTAGGGTTCAAATGTGGATCGCCGAACATGTCGAGGAAGGTGGCGCGGAGGAAGTCGTCGAGCATGTCGAGGCTTTGCTGGCGCTTTTTCCGCACCGCATCCGCTTTGTCGAGTATCGCCGCAATCTGTCGCTGTTCTTTAATCGGAGGAAGCAACAGTTTCGTTCCATATGCATCGTTTCTGTTCAGTCCCGGCACAGCAGCTGCTTTATTCAACTTATTCAATCGTAAATGACGCATCATATATGCCAGCCAAGGAAGATGGCTGTCTGTACAGGTGCGGTCTACGAAATAGGTAGTATCAATTGGCCAACAAGAGTCATAGGAGTAATTGATCTCACCAAATGAACCCTTTCGCCCGATTATAATTGTTGGACCATCGGTACATGGCTCATTGTGCGTATCGACTTTGCCATTAGATCCATAAACGCCAAAGTCTCCTTGAATACGGTTTTTTGCGGATAAGCTCTGACCATATTTTAGTTCGCAAATGTCACCCAACATTACCTGTGGCCACTTCACTGCAACATCCCTTCCAGATCAACGATGCCTTGATCGATGTCGACTTGTAGCATTTTCAGGCGAGTAAGGATTTCCTTCGGGGGATCGTAAGCTTCTTCTTCATAAACTACCTCTTGATAGCGGCTAAGCGAGAGGTCATATTTGTTTTTTGCTAAGTCGCCTTTGCTTACAGTGAAGGCTGGTTGTGTGCGGTCATCAAGATTTGCACTCTTGCGTCCCTCCCAAGCTGCTAGCGCCGCTGGAAGATCATCATCAGCTATTTTTGTGCGCTTGTCATCCAGAGAGAAGCCATCTGCCTGTACGTCATAGAAAAAGACGTCGCTGGTCTCTGACCCTTTGGTGAAGATCAGAATAGCCGTTGATACGCCCGCGTAAGGTTTGAAAACGCCGCTAGGCAGGCTGATGACGCCCTCTAGCCCGTTTTCCTCCACCAGCATTTTCCTGATCGCTTGATGGGCCTTTGAAGAACCAAAGAGGACCCCATCCGGCACAATTACAGCGGCTCGACCACCTAGCTTGAGCATTTCAACGATAAGGCTGAGGAACAGGAGCTCTGTCTTTTTAGTCTTCGCTGTGCGTAGCAGACGTGGGTGCACATGATCTTCATCCAAGGAGCCCTTGAAGGGCGGGTTGGCGAGGATCAAATCAAAACCATTTGTTGCCTTGCTCGGATAGTTTTCCGTGAAGTTGCTTGCTAGCGTATCCTGATAGTGAATGTCTGGTGCGTCTACACCGTGCAGCAGCAGGTTCATACTGGCAACACGCAGCATGGTGGCGTCAAAATCAAACCCGTGGAACATGTTCTTTTGGATGAACTCGCGCTCATGATCTTTCAGCAGGTTGCCAGTGTAATGCTTGCTGCCATCTGCTTCCGTCCAGGTGCCATCCTCGTCGCTATAGGTTTCAAGGATGTATTTCATCGTTTCGACAAGAAAGCCTGCTGTGCCGCATGATGGGTCGCACACTGTTTCAGACGGTGTTGGCTTCATCATTTGAGCCATAAAGCGAATGATGTGACGCGGGGTGCGGAATTGGCCGTTAATGCCCGCAGTTGTTAGTTTGGACAGAAGATACTCATAGATATCCCCTTTGATGTCAGACTGCTCCAGCGGTAGCTCGTTGATTAGCTCAATCGCCCGTTCCAAGAGGGCGGGCTTTTGGATCAAGAGCTGGGCGTCCTTCATATATTCGCCAAAAGTTGCCTCGTCATATGCCATGTTTTTGAACGAGGGTAGCACCCTATCCCGAACATGTGCCAGCAGGTCAGGGCCGGACATGTTGATGAAATGGCTCCAGCGCAGGTCTTGCTGATCGGCTGTAAAGAGGGCCTTGAAATCGCGCCCGAGGCGTTTGGCGGTACGCTCGTTACGGCTTTCGCGCATGTCGATGAGGCGTGCGAACATCAGGAACGTGATTTGTTCAATCACACTCAGCGGGTTGGTAATGCCGCCCGTCCAGAACTGCGTCCATAAGGCATCGATCTTTGACTTTAACTGTTGACTGGTCACTGTGCACTACTCTCTGTTGCTGAGCCATTCAGCGGGAACTCAAACTGTTTAGCGATGGTTATAATCTCATCAGCATCTTTGTCACTGAAAACCCCATCAATGCCTTCTGGATGCAGACTGGTGAAGGGCGCAGCAGACATCAGGGCTTCTAGCTTTATGGTGCCGTTCTGGGCGATTTGCGCCTGCAGCATATCCAGGAAACGGACTTGCTGCGCGGTCATGGTGGGGTGGGTTTGGACAAACTGTGTGAATTTGGCCCGCACAGCTTCCTTTTCCATGCCGACAATAGAGCGGATCACGAGGTCAAGATGCCCCGCAAGGTCTGGATAGAACTCTTCCAACACCTCAAGCCGTACACCGGGGTTATTGGTTAGTACAAGTGATGCAAGCTGCGATAGCTCTGCTTCTGTCACTGGTTCCCCGCGTCTGATTTTCCTTAGGGTTGGGTCGATATCAAACATGCGCACAAGCGCGGCCTCAACCAGTTGACGGTATATCTGCATATCAATGCTTTTGATGCCGGATGACATAAAGCCCGTTTTGACCTGCGAGGTATCCTCTGTGATATCAATCACCTTGGGCCCCACCTGACCGCCGCCCGTTTCCTCATGCTGGTACTTGATGATGCTGCGCAAGCTTTTGCGAAGCTCTTCCAGGTCATTAATTGTGATTTCCTCCCAGAACTCGGCAGACTTGGCCTTGTTCACCATATCCAGATATGGGCGAACCTGTGGCAAAATTGTTTGCAGGTTATTCACAAGGTCAAGGATGCGGCCTTTGAAATCCTCAAAGTCGCTTGAGCCTTTCACAAGGGCATATTCTGCGTGGCTGACCAGCAGATCAAAGCTGTAAGCCATGCTTTCCCCGCGCATATCAATCCAGCGCATTAAGGGGGCGATATCTTTGCTCAGGGTCACAGTTGTTACCGGGGAGAATTCGGCGATCACGCCGTCGGCCAACACAGACTGAACTTGTTTCCATTTCTCTTTCACGCTGATCGAGTCTTTTGGCAGGTTCCTAACGTCAGCATCAACCAGCTTGATGAAAGTTTTGAATTGGGCCTTTCGGTTTTGTTCCATGCTGACAGTCGCCAGCGCCATGCGGATTTCAAATAGCTTTTGCCGGATGCCTTTCGTGGCAGTAGGCTCAGCCTCTTTGATATCCTGCGCGAAAAAGTCGAAATTGGACCAATGGTCGAAGATACGAAACTTGTTTTTGTGCTTGCCAGGGCCAAAGAGATTTTCGCATAGCCTGGTACCCCGGCCAATCATCTGCCAGAACTTCACTTTAGACTTAACCGGCTTGGCGAATACGAGGTTTAAGACCTCAGGTACGTCGATGCCCGTATCCAGCATATCCACGCTAATCGCGATCGTAAGGTTCTGGTTGGTGCCAATGCCTTTGAAGTCGTCGATCAGATCCTCCGCACGGCTATCGTAGGTATCGATAACCTGTGTGAACTGGCCGCCATATTGCGGATACAGCTCGTCAAAGACCTTTTGCAGCAGAATCGCATGGTTATGATTTCGGGCGAAGATGATCGTCTTGCCAAGTGTTTGGCCTGTGGCATCTTTGATGCCGTTTTCCATCAGATTCCGGATGATGTGTCGCGCGGTATCTTTGTTCAGGACATCTTTATCCACTTGTCCCTGTTCGGCATTCATATCCTCTGGCAACTCACCATTTTCTTCCAGTTCCTGCTGCTGCTCAGGCGTTAGATCGGAGTATTTGATGCCATCGCGCAAGAATTTAGTGGTGTGTGTGTAGACTTCGTAGGGGACGAGATATTCCTCTTCGATAGCCCGTTCGAGCGGGTAGAAGCTGGTTGGATGCTCTGGGTCACACTCAAACATCCGAAAAGTGCTTTTATTGATAAAGCCGATGGGCGTGGCAGTGAGGCCCACCTGAAAGCAATCAAAGTATCGGAATAGGTCGCGGTACATGTTGTAAATGGACCTATGGCTTTCATCCGCAACGATAAGGTCGAAATGCCCAACATCATATTGTTGGAACTTCTTCATCATGCCGGGGTAGGTGGCAACGGTGATGCGTGTTTTCTCGGTTTCACTGCCTTTGCCGCCACCGATTGTGATGCTGACATCCAGATGCTCTTCAAAGGCATTCTTGGCTTGTTTCCGAAGTTCACGCCGATCACACAGGAAGAGGACGCGCTTAACCCAGTTGGCCCTCATCAGCAGGTCAGTCAGGGCGATTGATACGCGTGTCTTGCCCGTGCCTGTTGCCTGGACAATTAGCGCCTTGCGCTTTTTCGCCTCAAAGGCCTCGGTAACGCGTTTGATGGTTTCAATTTGGTAGGTACGGCCCGCAATTTCAGGATTGGGAATAAGGGTGTTTAGGTCCTCCTTTTCTTGCCGCTGAAAATTCACCAGATACTGCAAACTTGCTTTCGAATAGAAACCGAATAGCTGCCGTGGGGGATATCCTTGGGCATCATCCCACATGAAGATGTCATAACCGTTGGTATAAAAAATTATCGGACGTTGACCATGCTCTTTCTCAAGGGCATCGGCATACATGGCGGCCTGTTTGCGCCCGACTTCTGCTGACTTGCTGGTGCGCTTGGCTTCGATGACAGCAAGGGGCTTGCCGTTATCATCCCACAACACATAGTCCACATAGCCCTTTTCACGACTATCGACGACGTGAGTGATCTCAACCTCTTGTCCAACTTCGGCAGTGTTGCCGCCGTTTTGGCTAACGTCCCACCCCACATCAATCAATGCCACGTCAATCAAGCGCTTGCGGGTTTCTTCCTCAGTTAGGTTGAGGGTGTTGGCTGCTGCTTGCGCATTGTCCTGCTGAGCTTTGAGCTCACTCAGTTCCTGTTCGGCGGCCTCATATTTAGCTTTAGCTTTTGCAAGTTCCTCAACCAGTTTGGTCAGTTCTTCTTCGTTGGCCTTGTTCTTTTCGGCTGTGCTTTCGGTGGGTGTTGGTTCGCGGAATGGTGCGAATTCACTCTTGTCCATTTTGTGGAAAGTGACGCAGTACCAACCTGCAAGTTGGTGCGCTTCTCTGAGTAACCAGATTACGCGCTTGCTGTTAGTGGAGCCGCCGTGAGCCGCCTTATTGCCTTCCTTGCGGATTGCGTGGAACTTGGTCCTTACAACGTCCGGAATGGCCGCCTCGAACTGATCGCCTTTGAGCATGTCAAACAGCACTGTGCCGACCGGCTTAAAACGCTGACGTTGATAGATGGTTTTGACCATCTCCTCAGCGAAGGTCCGCAGTTTTACGAGAGCGCTTTCAGGATCACTATGGGCGTATTGCTCTGCGAAACCACAGAGTTGTTCCAACTCTGTGGCCTGCCGTTCCAAAAACGTAAAATTGATGGACGCCCCCATCTTTCCCCCTTCATTCAACGCATGCTCAATTTATGAGAGGCACACTGAACATGCAACTCAGAAGTGAAGGGAAGTCAACCTCTTAGCAGCGGATGACGACTGTTCTATGGCTCCATGTACCTTTTAGATGCAACCAGAAAAGGGTAGTTGCTGTAGTCAAATTCCAGTTGGTCAAGCTCAATTGTTGTGATCCATAGGCAGAAAACACAAGGTTGCGGTTTCTCCGCTTCTTGTTTGGCCTCAGTCAAGATTCTATCGACTGCACTTTGGACGATGGAGCGGCTATCTTTGAAAAGAACGGCTTCACAGAAACCAACTGGTGGCAAATCCTGCAGTCGTCTAATTGCAAACTCCAAGCTGTCAGTCATTTCGCCGGTGTATCGGCATGGCTGATCTTCATAAAGTTTTTCAATTTGATGGTAGCTCCCTAATTGTAGCAGAAGGGCCAAAATAATCACGATACTCATGGTACCTAAAAACCGTATCAGCCAAACTCGATTCAATCGCATAGCAATTTCCTTCATATGTATGTGGTTAGGCCGCGTCGGCCATGCTGGGGATCAGTGTGGCAACAGCCTTGCTGCCTTCATTCGGGCTTAGGTGGGCGTACCGGAGGGTCATTTTGTAATCGGAATGCCCCAGAAGCTCGCGAATGGTGTTGAGGTTCACGCCAGCCATTGCCATGCGCGATGCAAAGTCGTGTCGCATATCGTGCCAGCGGAAATTGTTTAGCGCGGCATCTTTGAGTAGCTGCCGCCAGGACGACTTGGTGTTGTCGAACTTCTTGCCATCGGCTCCAGGGAAAACGAGGTTCCCCTCATTGAGTTCAGCAATCTGCTTCCAATTCTTCAATGTCTCAATCGCAAGCGCGTTCAACTGCACATGGCGTGACTTTTTGCTTTTGGCAAAGGCAGCGTTGACCGTGAGAAACGGCGTCTGATGCTTCAGGTGAACATGGTCCCAGGTGAGCGTGAAAAGTTCGTTCCGCCGAAGGCCGGTGTTCAACGATAGAATGATCATTGGTTTCAGGTAATCGGTGAACGCTTGCTGCTTGAGGTCTGGGTACTCGTTCTTTCCTCGCTCACGCCGCCAGGCGTTGTATCTGTCCCGCTCATCACGGCGGCGTTGCTCTCGGGCCTCTAGGGCGTCGTAAAGGCGGTTGCGTTCGTCTTCCTGAAGGTATCGAGGTGGTGTCACATCCTCGACCCGGAGGCGCTTTAGCTTTGCAAGTGGATTGGCGTCGATAAAGCCCCACTCTTCGGCCCGAGAAAGGAGGGCGCGTAATGCACCGGTGTCGCGATTAACTGTAGTTGCTTTCGCGCCGCTTTTCAGTCGGGCAGCACGGAACTTCTCCATATCAAACAGGGTTACCTTGGAGAGTTTGCGTTGAAGCAGGGCATGGAAAGCTGACTTGATGCGCTTTACCAGCGCTTCCCCAGATCGAAGGTGCGTGATTGCCCAGTTTTCATAATAGTCGTCGATGAACTTTTCGATGGTCAGTTCTTCGCGCATTTTCCGGCGTTGTTCGCCAGGGTCTTTACCAGCGTACACATCTTTCATGATGTCGCGTACGCGGTCATGGGCCTCGGTGAGGGAAAGGTGGTCGGTTCGTCCCAGCTTTACCCGTTTGTTCCTTCCATATTCGCAATAGAAGGTCATGGTGCCGGAAGGCTGGACTCTGACGATCAATCCGCTCATTCTGGTGCAGCGAATGTCGTAAGGGGATGATTTAGGTTTGGTCGTGTCGAGGAGCTTCCTCGTAATCGATCTTTTCATGGCGCAGTCCCAAAAAATAGCGCGCTGGAAGCGCAAAATGCTGTCTTTTGATGTCAAACGGTGTCACCGACTGACCTGCCATGAATTCTAGTAACTATTTGATATAATTACAAAAATAGTGACATTTGGTGACATCGCATGACATGCAATGACACCCAAAAAGATGGCTCCGAAGGCAGAGGCCAGAGGTTCGAATCCTCTCGGG
>JABXIS010000032.1 GCA_013372975.1 Alphaproteobacteria bacterium | reverse complement strand
TAAATCTTGTTGCGGCGGGACATATATTGCCTCTTTTCCTCGTCTTGAGGGATGTCAGTGGGTTGCGCGGGCGCGAACATAAGGGAAAAGGTTGCCTGCGACAATCTTTCTGTAACAAAACACAATAAGTTTCGTCTAAGGTCTGGAAATGTGCGCAGAAATTTCCTTTATAGAAGGGAGCGCTATGCTATTTTGAGTGGGTCTAATGTAGAGACTCGGACAGGAGGAACAGTTTCGATGACAACTTTTGACAACCGTGAACAAGCTTTTGAGAATAAGTACGCTCATGACGCGGAAATGAACTTTAAAGCGCGGGCGCGCCGCAACCGCCTTTTCGGTGAGTGGCTTGCAGGGGAAATGGGGCTTAGCGGTGACGCTGTGGCGGAATACGCCAAGGAAGTTGTTAAAGCCGACCTCGAAGAAGATGGTGACCAGGACGTGATTCGTAAGGTTGTGGCTGACGTGCAAGCGAAGGGCATGGACCTCTCCGCGCACCGTCTGGAAAAACACCTGCATGAATTCATGGATGAAGCCAAACGCCAGATTATGTCTGAGGTTAAATAATTACCCCCAAATAACAAGAAGGCCGGAACATTGTATCCGGCCTTTTCTATTGATGTGACAGATCAAAAGCCCGCGCTGTTGACCAGCCGGGCCTTGGCATTTAGGCAGCGACTGCCTGTTTCCGTTTTCTTTCTCTTCGGGCGATGTAAACAAAGCCTGGAAGCAAAAGCAATGCGCCGATTGGCTCAGGAACATTCATAGCTTCTGTAACCTGAAAGCTGGAAGACCACGCAAAGCTGTAATTCGTAGAGCCATCATAGGCCAAGCCCCCGTCGCCACCAGTTGCACCCCAGCCACCTCCTGGAAGAGGGACATAGCTGTTGTTGTCTGCTTTCACATATAGCCCAACATAGTAGGTACCTATCTCGTTGAAGAAAGTACCATCACCAGTGGCTGTTGCAACGCTGAGACCATCGCTTGCACTGCCGCCGCTGTAGGACCCCAGCCAAGAATAGTCTCCATCGTGCCAAGCTAGCCAGCTAAGGCTGAATTCTGTCAAATCGGAGAGCTGACAAAGCGAGTAGCTTTCCGAACTGCCATCTGCACGGTGAAAAGTGGAGCCGCAAGCATCAAGAGAGAAGCTTTCGCCCAATGAGATACCGCTGTAGCTGCCCGGGTCGGCCATAACGTCGAAGTAATTATAGGTAGCATTCGCTGCGCCGCTTGCTCCAAAGGCAAGGCTCAGGCTTATCGTAGCCGCAGCAAACATTGATCCAGTTTTACTTGTCACAGTATTCTCTCCGTGAAATTGAGCGTCATGCCTGAAATGACAGATTATCCCAATTTTTAACGCCCACTCCACCACAAGCGTAGTGAGCAGAATTTCTTATACTGTTGCATAAAACTAAAATGAAGGGAATATTTACATAAAAATTTAGATAAACTTTATTTGTGTAACGTTTTGGTGCTAAAGCAGTTTTAGGGACTATCCTTTGTACTGGATAGCATAAACTGATTTGTTGAGTGTAGGGGAGAGTGAATATCGGTGCCTTGATGCATTCGAGGGGCTGATATTCAAAAGCGGCATAAGTTAAGCTGGGGAGCTGATGTAATTGTGTCTGGTTGGGGAAAAAATCGTCATAAAATAAGCGCTTCGGTTATTTCGCTGTCGCTTTTTCTTGCTGCTTGCGGGGAGTCAGTGGAAGAGCAGCGCGAGCGGGAATATTCTGAGCTCGACGATGCTGCTATTGAAAAGTTGATTGAAGACGGAGAGCTTCGTAAGGCTTTGGAAGCAATTAAGGTCCAAGTTGACCGCGACGTGGCGAATGGTGCGGATTTTGTCAATGAGGCACGTATCCATCTCGCGTTTTTGGATGGCATAGCGGCTGAGGCCTCGTTGGAGCGTGCCAGCGAAGCCGGTGTTCCCAAGGATGAAGTTGCGCTGCTACTGGCGCGTGCATTAATGCTTCAAAACGATGCGATAAGAGCAAAGGAAGTAATCTGGAAGGCGGAACTTCTGGGCGATATGGCGTTTGAGGCTACGATCCTCAAAGGTGATATCGAAAAGGAACTTGGTGATCAGCAGGGTGCAACCTACTTCTACCGGCTGGCAATTGATAAGCGGCCCGATGATTTTCGTGGATATCTGGGCCTGTCCATGCTTGCGCTTGGGCAGGGCAAGCTTTCAGACGCTGAGGAGTGGGCCGCTCAAGCGGCCTCCAAGGTTGAGGATGATAGTATTGTCAGATACGTCCGCGGTACTGTTGCCCGATATCAGCGCCGATTTGAGGAGGCTGAAGCCCATTTGCGGCAGTCAGTGCAATTACATTCGGCAAACCTTTTGGCATATTTTGAGTTGGCGGCGCTGTTGATCGAGACAGGCGAGCTTGAAAAAGCAAACCTTGTTTTGGACGAGGTTTACAAGCGAGCGCCAGATAGCCCTATGGCACAGTATTATTCCGCACTTGCGCTGGCTGTCGGTGGCAACCTCAGAGAGGCGGAACATCTTCTTCTGAGAGTTGGTGACCTTACACGAAGGTATCCGCCCGCGGCGCGCGCCTATGGCCATGTCCTGTTTCAATTGGACAAATTTTCGACAGCGCGGCCTTATTTGGAGAGAGTTTTGGCGAGAATTCCGTCAGACCGCCTAACGCGGCTGGCGCTCGCTGAATGTCTGACGCGGAGAGGTGATGCCGCGAGGGCGCTGGGCGTGTTGAATCCTCTTCTTGAAGAAGGCGCGGTGGATCTGGATGCCCGTTTCCAGGAGGCCGCAGCATATGGTGCCTTGGGTAATTTGCCAGAAGTGAGGCGGGCTCTCGCTGATGCTCGTGCCATCGCAGAAACCATGGGGGATGAAGGTGATGAGCGGGTTAACGCTTTGTCTCAGCGGTTGGCGCTGACACGCTTTCTTGATGGAGACAGAGACGGCGCGATTGACGAACTGAAAGGATATTATTCTGAAGGGCCAAAAGATAAGGACGGCCTGATGCTTCTGGCCAACATGCAGTTGGAAGCGGGAGACGTTGAGGGTGCCGAGATTTCTGCAGGAGAAATTGCGGCCCTTGATCCTGAAGGTGCTGAAAGTGCCAATCTGTTAGGCGCTGTTCGCTTGCGTCAGGGGCGGTATGAGGAAGCATTATTATTTCTGGATGCCGCGATTAAGAGAAATCCAGAATATCAGTCTGCTTTAAAAAATCGGGGTCTTGCCTATATGGGGCTTTCACGCTTTGAAGAGGCCAGCGCGGATTTGGAGATTCTTGTTAGTAATGGCGGTCAGGATGGGCAGGTTCTTGGCATGTTAGGGCGGGTTTACCTGGAACTTGAGCGCCCCGCCGAGGCCAGTAAATATCTGAAGGTGGCAGCAGATATCATTCCGCAATCAGCTATTATCGCCACAGATTTGGCAGAGGCTTTAGCGCAATCCGGATATAGATCTTCTGCCGTGTCGCAGGCAAGGTTGGCGCGCCGCCTTGCTTCCCGCGATCCCGCGCTGGAAGCATATATTGATGGTTTGATTGCCAAATGGAATCAAGAGGAAGCTGAGGAAGCCGCGCTTGAAGCGCAGCGAAGGCAGGAAGAGCGCGAAAAACTGGCAAAACAGCGCGAAGATATGGAAAAGGCAAGGCAGGCTATTATCGACGAGGCAGCAGCTCAGGGCCAAGAAGAAGGTGCCAAGGCCGACACCGAAGATAGCGATGAAGAAGAGCCGCCGAAGGACGGGGCCGATGATTCGGATGAAGAGGATAAGCCCAAGGAAGAAGGCGCCTAGCTTTCCATAGGAGCACTTGAGTTATCATTTCTGTCCCGGTAGAACCAACGCACGTGGTCGCTTCTCCGCCCGCTCGAACTATCGGCGTGCGGTTTCTTCGGGGGATATATGCCAATACTGTTCTTAGTTGTTTTTGTCGTGATGGCAGGCTTTGCAATGTTGCTGCCATCCATCATGTATGTGCTCGAAAATATGGGCGTCTCTCAGGCTGCGGCAACACCGATACTTGCCAGTTATAGTTTCGCGCAGTTTGTCGTTGGACCCTTTTGGGGGAAACTCTCTGATCGGCATGGCAGGAAGCCTGTTCTACTCGTTAGTTTGGCCGGATCAGCCGTATCATATGCGTTTCTGTCTACCTATGCAGACACGGCTGCACATATATTGATTGGTCTGGTCGCTGTTGGTGTTTTTGCTGGCAATACGTCTGTTGTATTGGCATCTGTGACTGACCTGACAAATGCCGAAAACCGTGCCAAGGGTATGGGGCTTATCGGCGCGGGTATAGGCCTTTCCTTCACACTGGGGCCTTTTGTAGGTGCTATGGTCGGGGGTGCAAACGCGCAATCCGCAACTATTGCGTCTGCTGCACTCATCTCCTCTATCTTGTGTGCTGTTGGCCTGTTGGTCGTCCTCGTGCGATTCAGTGAAACACACGGAGCAAAAGCCAGAGGTCATGACGGTCTGGAACATATTTCGCGCATGGAGGCGTTTGGCAGAATAAAGTCGCGCCCCGTGTTGATGCAGATTTGCCTGATGATGCTTTGTTTCACTATTCCGCTTGCAATGATGGAATCGACCCTCAGCTACTTCATGGAAATCAAATTTCATTGGGGGCCGCAGGAAATGGGTCGCCTGTTTTTTGTGATAGGCATGGTGTTGATGATAGTGCAGGGCGGGCTGATTGGCCGCCTTACATCCCGCTTCGGAGAACGCTCTCTTGCTCGGTCTGGCATCGTTCTTATGGGGGGCGGGTTGATCACTATCTTGGTAGCCCCCAGTACGGCCATGGTGTATTTGGGTATCGTTGCAACCAGTGTAGGGACGGCATTTTTCAATACTTCAATGTCTTCTTTGGCGTCGCACAGGGCGAAAGACAGTGAACGGGGGGCTGTCATGGGTGTCTTTCAATCCATGCAGTCACTAGGGCGTTCCTCTGGGCCCTTGGTGGCGGGTCTATTAAACCAGCAGCTTAATGGATTACCCTTGCTGGTCGGTGGCGGGGTAATGGCGATTGTCCTGCTATGGATGGTTGGATTGCACCGGCAGCTTCGTGACGCTGACATGAGGGTATTATGATTGAAGGACGTGCGCGTGTTGAAGAATGGCCGCTGAAGATACCATTCGTCATATCACGGTCGTCCCGAACCCATGTTGATGTAGTCGAGGTGACAATCTCTGATGGCACCTTTTTCGGTCGCGGTGAATGCCAGCCAAATAGCAGGTACGGCGAAACTTCGGCTGCCGTTTGTGCTGAGTTGCGTCACTTCTTTGATGCCCACGACCACTTTACTCGCAACGATATTACTTCCTTGGAAAGTAAAGCTGCGCAAAACGCCTTGGACTGTGCCCTCTGGGATCTGCGGTCGAAGTGTGGAGGTCAGCGTGTTTGGGAGGTGCTTGGGCAAAAGGCACCAAAGCCATTTCCCACAGTATTCACTTTGTCTCTGGGAGCGCCAGAGGCCATGGCGGACGCCGCTCGGCTGGCTTGGGCCGACGGCAAAAGGCAGCTGAAACTCAAACTTGGTGGAGAGGGAGACGTTCTTCGTGTGCAGGCGGTGCGCAAAGCAGTGCCTGACGCTGTCCTTGTTGCAGATGCCAATGAGGCCTGGGATATGCCTATGCTGCGGTCTTGCCTGCCCGCTATGGCTGGCGAGGGCATCGCGCTCCTGGAGCAGCCATTGCCGGCGGGCAAGGATGCCGGGTTGCTTGATATCGACAGCCCGGTTCCTCTTTGCGCGGACGAGAGTTGCCATGCATCCAGTGATGTCGAAGGGCTCGTGAATAAATACCAATTTGTAAATATCAAGCTGGATAAAACGGGTGGCTTGACGGAAGCACTAAAGCTGGAAACTGCCGCCCGGCAGGCTGGTATGGATATTATGGTTGGTTGTATGCTCGGGACATCGCTTGCAATGGCACCTGCTTGTCTTATCGCCTCAAGGGCGGATTATGTTGATTTGGATGGTCCGCTGTTGCTGTCCGATGATCGTGATCACAAATTATCCTATTCCGAAGATTACAATATTCTGCCATTTGGCGCTGAGCTTTGGGGTTAGGGTTATTGCAAATTACTTGCTTGCAGCCTGATTTTCTGTTTCTATTCCAGTTAATGTGATCACATTTTGGAGGGGGGATATGAGACAGAAAATGCTTTTGGCGTTCGCAGCAGGTGCAATGCTTGCGAGCTGCGGGGAAAGCGAAAATGCCGAGGGGCCCGAGGTGGCTGACCTGCTGTTCAGCGGTGGCACTGTCTACACCGTAGATGGCGATGCAACGGTAGCTGAGGCAATCGCGGTAAGGGGTGACAAGATTCTTTATGTTGGGTCGGCAGAGGGCGCGAAGGCCTATGTTGGCCCCAATACTCTTACGGAAGACATCAGCGGAAAGATTGTATTTCCGGGTTTTACTGACAGCCATGCCCATCTGCCCGATGGTGGAGATACTATTTTGGGTCTGGGACTGGGCGGGCTTACGTCAGCCGAGCAAATTGTCCATGCGGTGAAAGCCTATGCTGATGCTCATCCAGAGTTGCCAGCCATTATGGGGAGTGGTTGGGAATTGAACCTGTTCCCTGACGCCAATCCAAACAAAGCACTATTGGACGAGATTGTTCCTGATCGGCCAGTCATGCTGGTGGCGGCAGATGGCCATAATGGATGGGTAAATACCAGGGCGCTTGACCTTGCGGGGGTTACCAGCGAAACGGCAGATCCTGTCAATGGCAGGATTGAACGTGATGCTGAGGGCAATCCGACAGGAACGCTCAGGGAGTCCGCCCAAGGATTGGTGTCGCATATCTTTCCCAAACCGGCAGTTGAGGATGTGGTCCGTAACCTTGAGGCAGGGTTGGCCTATCAGGCCGGGAACGGCATAACAGCCACCATTGATGCAGCGATCATGCACGACCATAATGAAGCAGCATATCTGGAGGTTTCATCCCGACAGGATCTGCCGCAACGTGTCAGGCTATCGCTTCTTGCCGCTGAAGAAATGGTCACTTCAATGGTCACTCCTGATAATGTGGAAGCCGTGGTGGAGAAGTTGGTTGAGCGCCGGGCTCAGTTTCGGGCGCAGGCAAAGGATCGGCTTGATGCGGATGCAGTGAAAATCTTTGTGGATGGTGTGCCTGAAAATCATACGGCGGCAATGTTGGAGCCGTATGTGAATGCGCCTTTGGGGCCGGATCACCGAGGTGAGATCAACTTGAGCGAGGAAGCTTTGAATGCCTACGCAATTGCACTCGAAAATGCAGGCTTTCAAATTCATATCCACGCAATCGGTGATCGAGCGGTCAGGGTGTCGTTGAATGCACTCGAAGGCGCCATTGAAACGAATGGTGAAAGACCGCGCCGCCACCATCTCTCACACCTTGAAATTGTTCAGCCTGAAGATATTCAGCGCTTTGCGCCCCTGGGGGTTACCGCCAATCTTCAGGCTCTGTGGCATTTCAATGATGCTTATATCTCTGAGCTGACGGAACCTTTTTTGCAGGAAAAGCTGCATCGCTGGATTTATCCTGCGAAAAGTTTTGTCAACGCTGGAGCGCGTGTGGTTTGGGGCAGTGACTGGCCTGTATCCACAAGTGATCCGTTCGATTCCATGGAAGTAGCTGTGTTACGGAAAAACCCGGACGACGCCAATGACCAGAGCTGGATACCTGAGGAGCGGCTAAGTGTTGATGACATGATTAAGGCGCTGACAATCAACGGTGCATACCTGATGGGGCAGGAAGATATTCGTGGCTCGCTTGAGGTTGGAAAACAGGCTGATTTCATCCTAGTGGATGCCGATCCGTACAAGGTCTTGCCGGAAGATATCAGCGATATCCGGGTGTTGAGGACCTATATTGGGGGGAGGCAGGTTTTTTCCGCCGCTGAATAGGGCCGCTGTTTGGAAAAGGCATTGGCCGGTATAAAGAATGGGGCGCTTCAGGGCGCCCCAATTTCTTTTGTCATGTGTTTAGATAGGGTCGGGGCCTGCGCCCATATTATCTTCGGTGAAAGCATTCAGGCCAATGATCGTGTAGGTGTCTTTGATGCCTGGTGTAGTCTGAACCTGCTGGGTAACAAAACGCCCGATTTCCTGATCCGACGCCAGTTGGAACTGTGCCAGAAGGTCATAATTCCCGGACGTTGAATATACGCTGCGCACTTCGGGAATTTCATCTGCAAGATGTGCGGCAACATCGTATGTGCGGCCAAGTTCACATTTGATCATTACAAAGACGGTCTTCATGAGCTGAAACCTTGTTGTTTAAAAGACTTGTCCGCTTTTATCCAATTGCGTGCTTTCTGTGAAGGAAAGAATACACAGGAAATCGAAGTTGCCGTGCGAGGCGTACTATCGTACTGAAACAATGGGAGTATTTGGGAGGATTGTTAAAATGTACGATGTTGCAATTATTGGCGGCGGCCACAACGGCCTGACGTGCGCTTTTTATCTTGCTAAAGCCGGGCTGAAAACCGTGGTGCTCGAACGCCGTGCAGTTGTTGGGGGTGCTGCCGTTACCGAGGAATTTCACCCAGGCTTCCGAAACAGTTCAGCGTCTTACACAGTAAGCTTGCTTAACCCAAAAATCATTGCTGACCTGAATTTGCATCGGCACGGTTTAAGGGTTGTTGAGAGGGAAATGGCGAATATCTTTCCGCTCTCGGATTCTGAGTATCTTGCTTTTTCCAATGATCCTGCCGAACGCCGTCGGGAATTTGCCCGCTTTTCAAAAAAGGACGCCGCGGCCTTGGATCGGTATGAAGCCGATATTGATGCAGTCGCAGATGAGCTAAGAGGGCTGCTGTTAAAGAGCCCACCCAACGCAGGAGGTGGGCTGAGAGACCTGGTACAAGCGGCGTCACTTGGATTGAAAACTTTACGTCAGCCGATCGAGGCGCAGCGCCTTCTGCTGGATATGGCCACACAAAGTTGTGCCGACATGTTGGACCGTTATTTTGAAAGCGATGTGATCAAGGCGGCGTTTGCCTTTGATGGCATTGTCGGCGCCTATACAAGCCCATATGCCCTTGGGACCGCTTATGTGCTGCTGCACCATTGTTTTGGTGAGGTAAATGGCAAGAAAGGAGCTTGGGGCCACGCAATTGGTGGTATGGGGGCGATCAGTGAAGCTATGGCGAAAGCGGCGGTGGAAGCGGGCGTGGAGATCAAAATAGATAGCCCAGTGGCAGAAGTGATTGTGGAAAAGGGTGCCGCAGTTGGTGTTGCATTGGAGGATGGCTCGATTGTGAAGGCCCGCGCGGTGGCGGCCAACGTCGCGCCCAAACTGTTATTCGGGGACATGGTTGATGAGGCATATATTCCCGACGACTTTTCAAAACGTGTGAAACACCTGAACAGCGGTTCCGGTACTTTCCGTATGAATGTGGCACTTAGCGAATTGCCGCAATTTTCCTGTTTGCCGGCGGAGGGGCTTGCACCTCATCATTCCGCGGGCATTGTTATTGGCCCAAGTGTAGATTATCTGGACCGGGCTTATTTGGATGCCCGCACAAATGGCTGGGCTTCAGAACCCATAGTAGAAATGCTCATTCCCAGCACGCTGGATGATACGTTAGCGCCCGCAGGCCAGCACGTGGCCAGTCTATTCTGTCAGCATTTTTCGCCCCAGTTGCCGAATGGCAAAAGCTGGGATGATTGTCGAGACATGGTTGCCGACATCATTATCGACACGGTTTCCAGATATGCGCCAAATTTCAGGGATAGCGTGATAGCTCGTCAAATCCATTCGCCGCTGGATCTGGAACGCAAGTTTGGGCTGGTCGATGGAGATATCTTTCATGGCCAGCTAACACCAAATCAACTGTTTGCCGCTCGTCCGGTTCTGGGTCACGCTGATCACCGGATGCCCCTCAGAGGACTTTACCTGTGTGGGTCGGGGGCGCATCCGGGTGGTGGCGTAACGGGTGTTCCTGGCCATAATGCTGCAGCAGAGATGATTCGGGATTTCCGCCGAAAAATCATATAGATCAGCAGCAAATCGCATCTTTCATTAAATGGTCGTTAATCAATTCTGCCTACATTTGCGATTAACTTGAGAACAAATGGAAATTGTACCAAACTGGCGTACGCATCATGATGAAATAACTATGGTGTGACGTTGGAGTGAACTGAAACAATCTCTTCTTCGACCAAGATAGGGGGAATAAAATGGAATATCGGATTAACGAAGCTGACGGTAACGAACTTAATGTTGTTTTCACTGGCGACATCACTTTTTCCGAGAATGTGGCGTTTCGCCAGCTATTGAAAGATTTGGGTGAGCGCAGTGTAAAAAAATGCGTTTTTGACCTGACTGCGGTTGATATGGTGGATTCTGCGGGCCTTGGTATGTTTCTTATTGCGAAGGAACAGGCCGATACCTCTGGCTGGAACCTGTCTGTGACGGGCGCGCAGGGCCATGTGGCAAGTATGCTGAAGCTGACAAAACTGTCCGACCTTCTGCAGTCCTGATGCTCATTTTGGGTCAAGTAGTTTAGCGTGTCTGATAACACTGACAAAAAGGCCATTCCAGGCCGGGTGGATGAACTAGCCGCTGAAATTCGGGGCGCTAAAATCCTGATTGTTGATGATATGGCGCTCATGCGTCGCATGATCGGCCATTGCCTCGAAAAAGGCGGTTTCACCAACCTCTATTATGCAGAGGATGGGCAGCACGCGCTTGACTTGATTGATGAAGATATTCCAGACCTCGTGGTGCTGGATCTAAATATGCCGCGTGTTAGTGGCTATGACGTTTGCCGAATGTTACGCAAGCAAGAAGCTACGGCAAATCTGCCTATTCTTGTTCAGTCTGCTTCCGAAACACCGGAGGAACGCGTACAGGTTTTCGATTCAGGCGCTACTGATTTTGTTTCCAAGCCAATTAACCAGCCTGAGCTTCTGGCTCGGGTTTGTATGCATCTCGAGAATAAATTCCTGATCAAGAATCTGAGCGACTTCCAGGCCAGTATGAGAGCTGAGCTCGCGATGGCGCGGGAAATGCAACATTCTCTGTTGCCGGAGGCCGATAATCTTGCGGCTATAGAGGCAGAGGCGGGCCTGACATTTGAAGCCTTCTATCGGGCCTCCTTTGAGCTTGGGGGAGACCTGTGGGGCTGCTGGCAGATGTCCGATGATGAAATTGGCATCTATGTGCTGGATATCTCCGGCCACGGTGTTGGCGCGGCGTTAAACACTTTTCGGGTTCATGCGACGATGGCCCGTTTCGAGGGGCTCCGGCATGATCCGGCAGCTTTTCTGTCCAGCCTTAATACTGCAGTTCAGCCAGCTTTCCCGTTGGGGCAGTTTGTTACCATGTTTTATGGTGTCCTGAACTATAAGACTGGGAAGCTCACATATTCAGGGGCTGGTGCTCCATGGCCGCTGGTTATCTCCAAGGACGGGGAAGTAAGCAGGCTTGATAGTAGCGGCACGCCCGTGGGGATCATTTTTTCAGCCTCCTATGACAACAAGACCGCTCAGCTGAAGCCTGGCGACAGCCTGTTCTGCTATTCTGATGTGCTGCTAGAGGCGCCAGGCAAGGACGGTCAGTTCCTTGGTGAAGACGGATTGCTGGACCAGGTTTCCAGGTTGGCCGACGAAGGCGCCAGAACTGAAATGGTTGATCGTATCCTGAAGGAATTTTATGCGACCCTGCCTGGGGCACTGCCAGATGACCTGACTGCAGTTGCGATCCATTGGGGTGCGGAGGCATGACAGCGCGCACGCGGGCGATGGCAGAGGTGGTTTGTTTTGTGCCCGATCGCAGCACAAGCGCCGAGATTGTGGCTGAACTCAGTGAAGGTCAGTTTCAGGTTAAAGTTTGCCATGATTTACAGTTATTCCTCGAGGCTATGAAAGTTTCAACTGACCTTGTGGCGTTGGTTATTGACGAAGCTGTTGCTGATGAAGCAACGGTGGCGCAGGTTTCGAACAGTCTTTCTTGTTCCTTCAAAGAAAATGGCGGGCCGGTCGTTCTTCTTAGCTCCGCTGCTCGTACGCAATCATTGCGTGACTTGCAGGCATCCTTGAATGCGTGCCGTATTGTCAATCCTGGCCACGGTAGCAGTGCGTTGCACGGCGCTATCGCCGTTGAGGTTGAAGAATTCAGATTGCGCCAATCCGTGCGGGCAGCCGTTGAAGCCGGAACCCATGATATCGGTGATTTGAGCCAGGCCTCCTACCGCTTTCGGACAAGGGAAGAGGCGAAAAATTTGGCCACATTGTTTGCCTCTGCCTGCCAGGAGCGGGTGGCTGTCGCTATTGGGCTGACAGAACTATTCGTCAATGCAGTCGAGCATGGCTGCCTTAACATTGGGCATGGCGAAAAAGGCCGTTTGATCGAAAAAGGCCGCCTTGCGGATGAAATAAAATACAGGCGCAGCCTGCCTGAATACGCCGATCGGTATGCAACTGTTGAATTCACTCGCACCGAAAAACAGGTTAAATTTCATGTGGTTGACCCCGGCGAGGGCTTTGACCACAAGTCTTTCGTGAATTCAAAGCAGGGCCACGCCAAAAAACATGGCCGTGGCATAACTATGGCCGGCGGATGCTTTGACGAGCTTACTTACCTCGGAAAAGGCAACGAGGTTATCGCCGTTCACCACCTCTAGCCGAACTTTCAATTGGTACCAGCAAAGGCTGCTGCCTGCGATTGAAGCAGATCGCCCAGATAGTCATACATTGCCCTGATGCGTGCACTGCGCCTGAGTTCCTGATGGCTGACAAGCCAAAGGTCTGAGCTGAACACTACATAATCATCAAACAAACGTACCAGATTTGGGTCACTGTCTCCTAACAGGCAGGAGTAGGCCCCAATGCCATAGCCCGCAGTTACGGCCGTTGCGAGTGCGGTCAGGCTGTTGGAGCGGAAGGCGGCGCCTTTTGGAAAAGCGATACTTTTTCTGTGTTCGGATGAGGTGTAGGAAAGGATTTCATCGTGGGGCAGGATGAAATCGAAATTCTTTATCTCGCTGATGGTCTTTGGTGTGCCGTGTTTGGCCAGATAGTCTTTGTGCGCATAATAACCATAGCTCATGGTAACTGTGCGTTTGCAGATCAGATCGTTTTGCACAGGACGGAACATCCGAAGAGCAATATCAGCTTCACGCCGGAGCAGGTCTGATACCGCATTGTCCACTTTTACATCTACAGTGATGCCGGGATATTTTTTCCTGAAACCCATCAGTTCCCCAACCAGCCACATTGACCCGATGGCTTCGGTGCATGAGATAATGACAGAGCCTTGCAGGCTGCTGTCATGGCCGGTGACAAGCCTTTCGATGGCATGAACGTCATCCTGCATGTGACGGGCGTGGTCACGCATCTGTTCGCCAAGGGCGGTCATTTCAAGCCCGGTGCGTGTTCGCGAAAACAGTTCGGCTCCCACGCTTTCTTCCAGAGCTGTCAGGCGGCGGGAAAGGGTGGGCTGGCTCACGTTGAGCTTACGGGCAGCAGCAGACAAGCTGCCCTGTTCGGCCATGGCCAGGAAATATTTCAGGTCGTCCCATTGGATCATGTGGCTGGCTTTCATGCATATGTTGTTTCATTTATGAATATCTAATCTGCATAAATTGTCAATTACATACAAAAAAACACCAACCATATACAGCGTGTGGCCCCGGGTGTGTGATCCTTCCCAAATCCCACAGCACACCCGTGTGGGCCCGCTTTATGAGGAGACAAACAATGTTGAACGGAAGCAAAAAACTGATCGCTGGTGTTGCGTTGGCTGTGGCGGGCCTGTCTGTTGGTGCAAATGCCCAAACCCTGTATATGCAGAAGAACCGCAATATGGAGCGGGGCATGGAAGCGATGATGGCTGGCGACCTTGAAGGTGCCTCCCGGTATCTTGCCCGTGCAGCCAAAGCTGACCTGGGTAAACCGCGACTTCTTCCGGTTTTGAATAACCTGTGTGCCGTGGATTATGCGCTTGGCAAGCTCGATAGTGCGGAAGAGGCCTGCACGCGGGCAATCGCCGAAGACCGTTTTTTCTGGCGGGCCTATGTAAATCGGGGCAATGTCTTTAAAGCGCAGGGGCGTTTTGAGGACGCGCAAGCCGACTATGCGAAGGCAGGACGGCTGAAGCCTGAGAGTTCACTTCCAGGGAAAGCGCTTGCCCGCTTGAAGGAAGAACAACCAAAACTGTTTGCTGACGCCCGCTAGGCGTCAGTGAATTATAGAGGGGGAGATACTTGATGGATAAGGCAATATTTTATCCAATGCTTGCAATGGCGGCGCTGACAGTCGGCGTCGTCATCTTGCTGGCAAAAAGGAGGTTCGCCGCAGTGAATGCGGGTGAGACCAAAAACCTAGCATATTTCAAGACATTTCAGGGGGAAAGCCCTGAGCCGATGGCAGTTCAAGCGGCGCAGCGAAATTTTGCCAACCTGTTTGAACTGCCGATGCTGTTTTATCCGGCATGCCTTGCGGCGGGCTGGCTGGACAAGGTCGATACGGTCAGCCTGTCACTCGCGTGGGCCTATGTCGCGCTCCGGTTTGTTCACACGCTGGTGCATGTTACGGGCAACGATGTAAGGCTACGTTTCAAGATATTTTTCGTAAGCATCGTGCCGCTCATCGGGCTGTGGGGCTATGTGGCGCTCTAGCGCCGGCCTCCCGGAAAACCACCGGCGTGGGCCACCATTGAGGGCACAGGGCGGCCAAGAATGTCTTCCACCCAGTGTGCCAGTGCAATAATGCCGTCAAGGTCCACGCCGCTGTTCACATCTGATCTCTCCAGCATATAGAGCAGATCGTCAGTGCCGATATTTCCTGTGGCACGCGGCGCGAACGGGCAACCGCCCAACCCGGCAACCGAACTATCAAGGATGCGTACGCCTGCTTCATAGGCCGCCCAGGCGTTGGCAATGCCAGTGTTGCGGGTATTGTGGAAATGGGCCCTCAAGGGCATGCCGGGCAGGGCATCTTTCAGCGCCTCAAACATTTCGCGCACGCGGATGGGCGCCGCCACGCCGATTGTGTCGGCGATCGCGATTTCGCGCGGGCCGGCGTCAGCCAGTTCCTTCGCCATGTCCACGACAACCTTTGGATCAACCTCGCCCTCAAAGGGGCAGCCCCAGGCGGTAGAGATTGTGACCTGTGCCTGCAGGCCATCTTGTTTGGCCAACTTGATAATTTCTTTGGATACCGCGACGGATTCGTCTCGTGTCTGGCCCTGGTTTTTTTCGCCAAAGGTATTTGACGCGGTGGCCACACAGCCCACTTCGTCGACACCACGCTTGTTTCCCTCACGAGTGGCTATCGCGCGCAAAAGACCGCGTTTGTTCAGGACGAGCCCGACATATTCAATGCCTTCAAGGTCAGGCAAATCGGCGATAACAGCTTCGGCATCTGCCATCTGAGGGACCAGCTTCGGATGAACAAAGCTGGCAACTTCAAGCCGTTTCAGGCCTGCGTCAACTGCGCGGGTGATGAGCGCCACCTTCTGTTCGGTCGAAAACAGCACTTTTTCATTCTGCAGGCCGTCACGGGCGCCAACTTCTACGATCTCAACGGTATTTTCCGGCATGCAACTGTCCATCCTCGGGGGTGATATCTTTCATCGTTAGATGGGGGCTAGGGGCGGTATTGGTCAAGGCCTTTCTGTTGTTGCCTACGTCTGGTGTTGCGACTCGTAAACCCGGTTTTAACCAAACTGGTTTTCAAGGGCAGCAGTGCTGACCTAAGGGCGAGCTCTTTAAAATCAATGCCTTGGTCAGTTTCCCTTAAGCCGATTTGCGGCTTTTTGGTGAAGTGCCTCGCCTCTGTTAGGCTTTGTATCCGCTCAACGAAGAAGAACAGTCTGTGCCTCGGTCGCTGGTGAAACAAGGTGTTTCGCCCGGCGCCAATAGTGTTTGGGACGGAGGAACAGATGACCAAAGGCACTCTACACGGCCCGCGGGTGGTAGCGCTCGTGGGCCCCTATTCAAGCGGTAAGACGACACTCCTTGAGAATATTCTTTTTATGACAGAAACAACCCGCCGCCGGGCAAATGGCGAGCGGGTTTTTGGTGACGACAGCGTTGAAGCCAAATCCCTCACAATGGGGGTGGATATCAATGTTGCAGCCGCTCACTATCTGGGGGACCGATATATTTTCCTTGATTGCCCCGGTTCGATTGAATTTATGCAGGAAACACGCAATGCAGTGCATGCGGCGGATGTTGCCGTGGTTGTTGTGGATCCAGAACCCGATAAGATATATGCCCTGAGCCCACTTCTGCACGATCTGGAGGCGGATGGCATCCCGCACATTCTTTTCATCAACAAGATCGATCATAGCGATGTGCATATCCGGGAGGTGGCTGCCGCGATTGACGAGGTTAGTGCCTTGCCTGCCTTGTTGCGGCATGTGCCAATCCGGGGTGGCAATGATATCACAGGGTTTGTCGATCTGGCTTCCAAGCGTGCCTATGAATATGGCCTTGATGGTAGCAGGGAGATAACCGACAGTGCCGCGACCATGCTGGAACAGGTGGCTGACGACCGTTTTCATATGCTTGAAACGCTGGCGGACTTCCACGACGAACTGATGGAAGAACTGCTTGAAGAGATCGACCCACCCAGCGACGAAGTGTTTGCTGATTTGGCCAATGATCTGCGTGCAGGCGTGATTATGCCGGTGTTGATGGGAAGTGCCACCCAGGGGTTTGGCCTGAAACGCCTGATGAAGGCGCTACGTCACGAAATGCCCGGGTTTGAACTGGCGTGTGAGCGCATGATGCCTGTCGAAGCCAGGGAGATCGCAGCCTACATCCTTAAAACCCGCCACCTGCCGCATTTGGGCAAGCTTTCGTTTGCCCGTGTGCTCAAAGGTAGCGTGACCGACGGGCTGCATGTTGATGGTCATAAAGTCAGCGGCATCTTCAAGATTTCGGGCACCGACATCAAGAAAGCGACACAGGCAGAGGCCGGGGATTTGATTGCCATTCCCCGTCTGGATGGGGTGGCCACAGGCGAAACGTTGGGCAGCCCTGAAATGCCGGCGCCTGAGAGGCTGCAGCCTGTTTATGCCCGATCAATTGAAGTCAGCGACCGGCGAAACGAAGCCAAGCTCTCAGAAGCGCTTGCCAAGCTTGTGGAAGAAGACCCATCTTTTGAAGTGGAGCACTGCGAAGACACGGGTGAACTTCTCCTGTGGGGGCAGGGGGAAATCCACATGCGCGCGGCCCAGGTGCGGTTGAACGACAAATATGGTGTCGAGGTATCCTTCACTGATCCCCATGTGGCCTATAAGGAAACCATCAGACGCACGAAAGTTCAGCATACGCGCTACAAGAAACAATCTGGTGGCCACGGCCAGTTCGGAGATGTGGTGATTGAAGTGCGCCCCCGCACACTTGGTGCCGGGTTTGAGTTTCAGGATACCGTCACCGGTGGTTCTGTGCCCAAACAATATATCCCGAGCGTGGAAGCCGGCGTGAAGGAATATCTGCAACAGGGCCCTCTGGGCTTCCCGGTGGTGGATGTGGAAGTAACCTTGCAGGATGGCCAACATCACAGCGTGGATAGCTCGGATATGGCGTTCAAAACAGCGGGCCGAATGGCAATGGCTGACGCGATGCCTGACTGTGATCCGGTATTGCTGGAGCCCATTGAACAGGTCTGTGTTATGGCGCCCACCAGCTATATGGCCAAAATCAATGGTATGATCAGCTCACGGCGTGGCCAGATCATGGGGTTCGACAGCCGACAGGGCTGGCCTGGTTGGGACAAAATCGAAGCCCAGATGCCAGCATCTGAGATGCAGGACCTGATCATTGAACTTCGATCCCTTACCCAGGGGGTGGGCACATTCGAGCACAAGTTTGACCACCTCGCGGAGTTGGCAGGAAGGCAAAGGGATCAGGTTTTGAAAGGGCATACCTCAGCGCGACGCCTTTAAAGAAATATTTCTGTAAGCTTTTTTCCTCTACCCTGACTGTAGGAATAAGTGGCCAAGATAGGCCCCATGTCCAAACCCCAAAGGGAGGGAAGAGTGAAGAGCCTTCAGAAAGCCATGACAGCGGGACTGCTGGCACTTGCAGGTTTAATGCCTGCAGGTGCCCAGCAGAGTTTATCTGACAATCAGGACCCTACAGAGCCCTGTTTCATACCGGGTATTCGAGAACGCGTGCGCTGTATGACGCTGGAGGTGCCGCTGGATTATGACAATCCGGATGGCCGCAAGATTGACGTTTTCACGGCAATTGTTCCTGCGCGCGGTAGCAATGCCGAGAAAGATGCGCTCTGGTTGCTTGCGGGTGGACCGGGACAGGCCGCTGCTGAATGGGGCGGATTGGCTAAAACTGCATTGCGGGCAATCCATCAGAAGCGCGATATCGTGCTGATGGACCAGCGCGGTACTGGCAAATCCAATCCGTTGGAATGCAAAATGGGGTCAGAGCAGGTCTTCGAAGAACTGACCGATTGGACCAGATTTATCGCAGATTGCCGGGCCGAATATGACATTGATGTGCGTCATTTCACCATGGAAAATGTCATTCGTGACATGGAAGAGGTGCGTAAAGCCTTGGGGCAGGAGAAGCTGAATCTGTGGGGTGGTTCGTGGGGGACAAGAACTGCTGGCCTATATGAAAAACGCCACCCAGATCGCGTTCGCAGTATTGTTATTGACGGTGTAGCGCCTCCGGACGTTTCTTTGTTTGAAAGCGCGCCTGCAAGCGCTGAACGGGCCCTCCGCCTGTTGGCGCAGGACTGCCTTGAAGTGGACGGCTGTGCCGTAAAATACCCCGATTTTGAAGAGAATGTGGATACCTTGATCCGGCGAGCTGAAAATGGCGATCTGCGTTATGAAGGCAAGGATTTGCTCACAGGCAAGCCACTCTCTTTTGACCTGAATTTTACCTCGGCTGTCGAAGGTATTCGTGCCTTGATGTATTCCGCAAACTCTACGGTGATGTTGCCCTATTTGGTGCAGGAGGCGGTCGAGGGAAATCTGGCGCCATGGGCAGCGGCTGCAGCAAGTGGCGGAGACGCAGGCATGTATCTGGGCGCAACCCTTTCAATCTTGTGCGGCGAGGAACTGCCACGCGTGCGTGCTGATGCCCTTGAAGCTGCAGCAACCGATAGCTTTGCAAAAGACAGCTATTACCAATATTGGAAGGCTGGTTGCCAAGGTTGGGAATCTATGCCGGGTGCGGATGACGCCCATGAACCCATTGCCACCGATGTTCCAACCCTGATCCTTTCGGGTAATCTTGATCCCATAACGCCGCCGGAAATGGGCGAACACTGGCTGAAGGGCGCTTCCAACGCGCGCCATATAGTGGTGAATGGCAACGGGCACATCACAAGCAATACGGCCTGCATGCCGCGCCTGATTGGCGAGTTTGTGGATACGCTTGATCCAAAAGCGCTTGACGATGCTTGCCTAGGGCACATGAAACGCCTGCCGGTGGTAACAGGCATCAATGGCACTGTGAATTAAGGGGGGCGTTATGATTATTGTTGAGAAAATAGCCAAAAATTTTGGAGAAGTAGTTGCGGTGCAAGATGTCGGTTTCACGGCAGAAGACGGCATGATTACGACACTTCTCGGGGCAAACGGGTCTGGCAAATCAACGACTTTGCGGACCGTTGCAGCACTTTTGAAACCTGATCAGGGACAGGTAACCGTAGACGGCATTTGTGTGCAGAAAGACCCATTGAAAGCGCAGGAGCGGTTGGGCATTTTCCCTGACCAATTTGGTCTCTATACTCGTCTGACAGCGCGTGAGCATCTGGAATATTATGCCCAGATCCATGGATTGACCGGCACAGCTCTGAAACATGCCATAGATGAAGTGGTATCGCTGCTGCATATGGAGGACATTCTCGATCGCCGTACAGAGGGGTTCAGCCAGGGGCAGCGCATGAAAGTGGCGCTCGCACGTGCAATTGTCCACAAGCCGCAGAATATTGTCCTGGATGAGCCGACACGTGGTCTGGATGTGATGAGCATTCGTATGTTGAGGCAGATTTTGCTTGAGCTGAAGTCGGCAGGCCACTGTGTGCTCCTGTCTTCCCACGTTATGGCCGAAGTGGAAATTCTGTCTGATCATGTAGTGATGATAGCGGGTGGCGTGGTGTGCGCGGACGGGACACCTGCAGAACTTGTCGAAGCTGCCAAACAACCAAACCTTGAAGAGGCCTTTGTCGCCCTCACGAGCGCTCATGAAAGGAATGCAGCATGAACCGCCTTTTCAAAGTCGTATATCGCAAGGAAATGAAGGACATGCTGCGGGACAAACGCGCAGTGCTGGCGATCGCTTCCTATGCCTTTGGTGTGCCTCTGCTTATGGCCTTTGTCTTTTTCCTTATGGCTGACGACAAGGGGGCCGAAGTGCGAACCAGTGTGGCTGTCGCGGGCCTGGAGCAGGCGCCCGGCCTTGTCGCATATTTCGAGAGAGAAGGCCTCGAGGTAACGGCATCGACAATTGCAGATGAACCAAAGACGCTGCCTTCGAGCTCGGACGCACTCGTCATCTTGCCTGAGGATTTCGCAGAAAAACTAGAGGACGGCCAACCAGCGCAGGTGCAGCTTTATGTGGATGATCGGTCCCGGACGCAGGCAGAGCGCGGGGGAGAGGTGCGCGATGCCCTGAACGGCTATATGATGCATGTGGCAAGTGCACGTTTGATCGCGCGTGGTGTTCCCCCCATCCTGATGCAGCCACTGGCCGTCAATACGTCCGATCTGGCCCCTTCAAGCTTCATCAACAAGATGCTCGGCAATAGCCTGATGTTAATCTTTATGCTGGCGCCGTTTGTGATGGGTATGAGCGTGGCACTTGATGCACTTGCGGGTGAACGGGAGCGCCAGAGCTTGCAGTCCCTGATGGCGCAGCCTATTGCCACCGGTATGCTGGTAGCCGGAAAATGGGCAATGGTTGCTTCCTTTGCATTTGGCGGAACCTTGCTTGCCGTGACCGTGGACCTGATTCTTCTGCAGTTTGTGCCAGCAGATCTGTTGCCTTTCAAGCTTCAGCTTACCGCCGGTGGGTTCGCCCTTGCTGTGCTTGAACTCGCGGTCCTGAGCATGTTTGTGGCTTCGGCTTTGCTCGCCGTCAGCATTCACGCCAAAAGCTTCAAGGAAGGGCAAACCTATATGTCCATGCTGATGATGGCTCCTGTGATTGTTGGCTATGTTAAGATGTATGGTGAAAGCAAATTACCTGAGGTGGCAAACTATCTGCCCATATTTGCTGATGTGGAAAGCATGGCCCGGATCTTTTTCGACGGAGCTCCGAATGTCACGGTAACCCTGTCGGCGCTGGGCTCCAGCCTGGTTGGGACAGCTATATGCTTGTGGTTGACAACCCGGCGCCTTTCAAGCGAACAGATGCTTTCTGAAACCTAATGGGCGGATAGCGGGCGCGTGGAAATCAAGACCATACTGAGGACCCATGGCGGAATGCTGAGCCGGATTGTAGCTTCCTACGAAGCCGATCCGGCGTTGCAGCAGGAGCTGTTGCAGGAAGTATCACTGGCACTTTGGCAGGCGCTCCGGAAGTATCGCGGCGAGGGCAGCCTGAAGGCCTATGCAGCCCGCATAGCTCAAAACCGCTGTATCAGCCATGTGGCCAAGGCGGCTAAGGCGCCGCGGCAGGCGGAACTTGATGAAAATCTGCCAAGCATGGCTGGAGGGCCCGAAGAGGATGTCAGCAGGATACAGCAACGGGAAGCGCTGCTAGGAGCTGTGCGTGCCCTTCCGCTTCCCCTCAGGCAGGTAACAACACTTGCGCTGGAGGGCTTTAGTCATCGCGAGATAGCGGAAACCCTCAATATTTCAGAAAATAACGCAATGGTACGCTTCAGCAGGGCCAAGGCAGAATTGAAGAAAACCATGCAAGCCGAACGGCAAGGAGTACTCTGTGCATGAGCAACCAACCTGATATGCCTGATTGGGATGACTTGCAGGACCTGTGGCAGGACACGCCTGAAGTGGATATGAGCAAGCTTGCCAGCCACGCCCGGTTTGTCTGGTGGCGGATGCGGTTTAACTTCGCATTTGAACTATTGGCGTGTGCGGGTGGTTTGGCCTTTATGATATGGGACCTGTGGCATGCGGAAGGCTGGATAAGAATTTTGTTTGATATATTCTTTATCCTGTTTTGTTCAGGCGGGTTATGGGCCGCCTTCTATGTGAGGCGTGGTGCATGGGGTGATCCGGGTGAAACGGCCTTGTCACTGGTGGAATTGCAGATCAAACGCGCTCAATCATCGATCCGTTATGTACAGGTGAATAATTGGGGGTGCCTGGCAGGTGTGCCCATTATCGTGATGACATATCTGATGGTTCACCAGCAAGGGTTGATAACCGATGAAAAATCCCTAGTGTTGAATATTCTGATGGGAATTGGAATTGCGACATTCACACTATTTCCCATTCTTTCAAGGCCTTATGTAAAGTCGAAGCGCGATTTGGTTGGAAAGCTGGAATTGATGGCCGAGCATCTGCGCCAGCAAGATGTCGACTAATTGTTTGACCTTTTGATGCGTCGGATGGTGTCCCGCAGCGGATGCAAAGGTGCGATCAGGTTTTTGGGTATGGGAAGCGGGTCGCCGCATATCTGTGCTGCCAAATATTCTGCAAGCAGTGGCCCATATTGGAAGCCTTTGGAGCCAAGACCTGCTAGCATATAAAGACCCCTGTGAATGTCTGGTGCCCCGAGCCCGCAGGTTTTTGCATCTTTCGAAAGCGGCGCGTATTGGCTTTCTGCCTTGACCGTGTCGCATACGGGGCCTGCGAATGGAAGATGATCTGCTGTTGTGGCGCGTACACCTGCCCAGGACCTGTCCACATCCTTGTCTTCTAGCTGCAGGCCGCAGATATCGTTGAGGGCCCCAAGTATGTGCATTCGGCCTGCTACTACAGGTTCGTGATCGCCGGCGCTCGTTTCAGCCAATCGGTCGAAAGTGGAGCCGATCGTGCGCAGGCCATCGGTCTCTGCCGTGACATATCCGCCGAAAGCAAGGCTCATAGGCTCAAGGCCTTCAGGGTAGGGGGTGCTCAGGCATTCAACCTGTCCGCGGTTTGGGCGCAGTTCAGGGCAATCGTCCCTGAGGAGAGAAATGGTGTCAATACCTGCGGCAACCACAACTGCCGCCGCATCCACATATGCGCCATTTTCATCATGTAGGCGCCAGCCGCTTTCGGTTTGTTCCAGTCGTGTAACCGCCATTGATTTGCATTCGATACCTTTAGCAATCGTCTCCAGGGCAGTGTGGGTTGAAATCGAGCCGCCGCGGGGCAGGTTGAAGCCGGTTTCCTTGGTTTGCAGCCAATCATCGGACCAGACCAGTTCGTCTGCTATATTTGTAAGGCGCTCGTTGTCTTTTTCATTTTTGGGCAGCATGCGAATACCAGGCATTTCTGCCCAGGCATTATCATATCCCGGATAGCAACAGCTATAAGTGTAGGCAGCGGCAAAAAAATCGGCAACAGGGCCAGATTCCAGCATAAAACGCGGTGCGAGGATGGCCGCCGGAACGTTGCTTGCCGTTTTGTGTTTCTGGTCCGAGATCAAAATTGCAGTATGGCCCCGCCGCCTAAGGGCAGCTGCAACAGATGTGCCTGCGATCCCGGCACCAATCACCGCAATGGCTCCTTCAGGAGTGGTGGCAACGGACGCCCACTCGGGCACAGAAGCCACTTCTTGTTCGAGCGGCATGGGCTCAGTTGCACGGCCGACAAGGCGTTCCCGTTTGCGCCCATATCCGCGTGTTTTCTGCACATCAAAGCCGCGAGTGAGCAACGCTCTTTTGACAAACCCCGCCGCAGTGAAGGTGGCGAACCTTGTGCCGGGCCTGGAAAGCCGGGCGATTTGGTCCATCAGGGCATCGGACCACATGTCCGGGTTTTTGGCAGGCGCGAACCCATCAAGATACCAGGCATCAACAACTGCCTTCAATTGGCTGAATGAAGACACGGCGTCCCCGAACAATAGAATGAGGTTGATCTTGCCATCGTCAAAGTGCCTTGGATGAAAGCCGGTTGCGGCCGGCGGCCAGGCTTTCCTGAGCTTCAGGGCATAATCCGCCACCTCAGGGAAGGTTGCATGGGCTTCTTCAAGCGCGGCTTCGGACAGGGGGAAACCTTCCACAGAAATGAACGTAAGACGGCCTTTTGCGCCACTTTCCTGCCATGCTTTCCATGTGGCCAGAAAGTTCAGGCCCGTACCGAAGCCTGTTTCCGCTATCACATAATGGTCGGTATCTGCCCACACTTCGGGGGCACCAATTCCCTGAAGGAATACGAACTGCGTTTCTTCAAGCCCGTTCTCGGCAGAATAATAAACGTCGTCAAATGCTTCCGAAACTGGCGCGTTGCCGCGCCATTGCAGCATGGATGATTTGTTTTTTTCCTGATCAGAAGCTGGCATAAAACGATTTTCCGCGCGGGATATAATCCATTGTTTGGCTTTCACCCAGATTTCATTAAGGTAGGGTGATAGCTGTATCAGATTAGATTTAAAACCGAATTTGAGTTTTTGCCATGTTTTATGAATTGGATGGTGTGCGCCCCACGCGAGCTGACGATACCGTATGGGTTGCGCCTAATGCAGCCGTTATCGGCAACGTAAGTATGGAAACCGGCTCGAGCGTTTGGTTTGGCGTCACCATACGGGGCGACAATGATCCGATTACGATCGGCGAGGGCACCAATGTTCAAGACAATTCGGTCATCCATACGGATTTGGGTGCCCCTTGTACGATTGGGGCCGGGGTGACAGTAGGGCACAAGGTTATGCTTCATGGCTGCACCATCGGCGAGGGCACGCTGATCGGGATGGGCAGCACAATCCTCAATCATGCCAAGATCGGTAAAAGCAGTATTGTGGGCGCCAACAGCCTGATCACCGAAGGCAAGGAATTCCCGGACGGTGTGCTTATCGTTGGGGCGCCCGCGAGGGTTGTGCGGGCGCTTTCCGAGCAAGAGCAAGAAATGATTAAGATGTCCGAGCGTATATATAGGGATAACGCAGCCCGGTTTGCCCGTGGGCTAAAAGAGGTCAGAATTGACTAGGAATTTGCACAGAAAAAGGCTATTGCAGCCCGGAACGAACCGGGAGTGCTTGGTCGGCCTGCAAAAGACGGCCTCTGTATTGGGTGAGAAGCATGAGCGTTAGCATCAAAGACGTCGAAGAATTGCGACATGTTGATCTTGAGGCCCGCGTGGAAATCGCGCGCAAGGTAGGCAAGATCCTGGCCAAGCAAAATGGCACGGCAGACGGCCGGGACGCGATGGCGCTTGCAAAGCTTCTGATGGAGGATGTGGCCGTTTCCGTGCGCGAGGCGCTTTCCAGGGAATTGCGCGTCTGCAGCTTTCTGCCCAAGGACCTTGTGACCAAGCTGGCGCAGGACATCGACCAGGTTTCCACACCGTTCCTGATGGCTTCTCAGGCCATGGACGATGCTTTTCTCGAGGACATTGTTCGCAGTTGCAGTGAAAGCGCACAGGAAGCAATCGCCCTTCGCGATGGCCTTTCCGAGGCTGTGAGTTTTGCGATCAGTGATGTGGGCTGCCAGTCGGCGGTGGAATCCCTTGTTGGTAACGACACTGTCGAGATGTCAGAGCGTAGCTGTAACAGGGTTGTTGACCGTTTCCCTGAAGAACGTAGCCTGATGGAAAAACTGGCGCAGCGTGCTGATCTACCCGCCGCCGTTGTGGAGCGGGTTATCTTCAAAATATCCAAGCGGTATGGCGAATATCTTTCTGAGAAGTTCGGTCTGGCAACGGATTATGCGTCTTATCTGGTTTCCATGGCTAACAGGCAGGTTTTCTCCCGAACACTGGAGATGGCGCCGCAGAAGGAAGTGGAAAATTACCTCAGGCAATTGCATGAAGTGGGCGGTTTGTCCTCCGATGTGCTGCTGAGCTATCTGCAAAACGCCAATGTGAAGCTCTTTACCACATCTATCGCGATCCTCTTGGATCGGCCTTACGAGGTGGTTGAAGCCCGCTTGTCTCAGGGTGACAAGAAGGTCGTAGCACGCCTACTGGAAGCTGCCGGTTTTTCCAAGTCCGTTATTGGCGTGTTGCTCATTGCCTATGACAGGCTCATTCGCGGCAATTAAACCAAAAGCCATTCCGGCGAGCATTGTATTTGGCTCGGACCATCTCTAGGTATGATCTGTTAGTTCAGCCGGGAGACAGCTATGACGCTTCAATGCCAGCGGCACCTTTTCGATATGCCGCAAGAAACCTGCTACTTGAATGCTTCCTACATGACGCCGCTTCTGCTGTCGCAGATGGAAGCTGGCAAACAGGCGTTGGTGCAAGGCTGCCACCCGTGGGAAATTGAGGCGCAAGACTTTTTTACGGCGCCCGGGGAGGTTTGCCGGGAAGGCGCCCGCATCATGAATGTATCACCTGATGATGTGGCCATCGTCCCTTCCGCGAGCTACGGCATCTCGACAGCGGCGAAGAATTTACCTCTATCGAGCGGCGGCATGATCCTGGTGATGGCGGAAGAGTTCCCAAGCAACCATTACGCTTGGCAGGCGAAGGCGGAGGCCTGTGGTGGATCTGTTCTCCCTGTGCCCACGCCGCCTGACCATGATTGGACATCAGCAATACTTGAGACTATGGCCGAGAAGGGCGAGCAGATAGAGATCGTTGCGCTCGCCAATGTTCATTGGTCCTCTGGTGCGGTTCTCGATTTGGTGGCCATATCGAAGGAATGCAAGCGCTTTGGTGCCGCACTGGTGCTTGATCTTTCCCAATCCCTTGGCGCTATGCCAATTGACATTGCTGCTATAGATCCGGATTTCATGGTGTCAGCGGGTTATAAGTGGCTTCTGGCGCCTTACGGCATAAGCCTCATGTATGCAGCCCCGCGTTGGCAGCAGGGTGTGCCTATCGAAGAAGGCTGGATCACAAGGGAGGGCAGTGAGGACTTTTCTGCGCTCGTAAACTACCAGTACAAGTTCCAGCGCGGTGCCAAGCGGTATGAGATGGGAGAACGGGCAAACTTGCTTCTGGCGCCTGTTTTTTTGGCCGCCTTGAAGCAGATCAACGAATGGAGCGTTCCAGCCATATATGATTATGTGAGGCGTTTGACCCAAAGGTTGGCGGACTTGGCGGAGGGCATGGGTTACAGACCTATCGCCCCCGAGTTTCGGTCAGGGCATATTCTGGGCATCAATGTCGGTGCACATGGCCCAGCTACTTTGGCGGCGCTCAAAGCGGGCGGGGTGTCTTGCAGTTTGCGGGGCAGTATGCTTCGGCTATCACCCCACTTATGGGTAAATGAACTTGATATTGATCGGTTTGGACAGGTTCTGCCAAAGGCTGTCTCATTTTGATACATGTTCCAAAATGAAACGATTTTGACTTTCGCGTGACTGTGTCAAATTGAGACATCTTTTTTAAATACTTGAAAAATAACGACTTTATTTTTGGCATGGGCCTTGCGATTAAGAAAGCGCCTTTGAGATTTTTGCCTGAGATCTGCTAAGGCTGCTCTAAATGAGCACGGCGTATTCACCTTTTGCCTGAGGGGGAATGACGCACAAACTACGCGGCGGACGGGGAAACCCAGTCCGCCCGTTTTTTGTTTAAGACCTTGCCAGAATCAAAAATGTTGGCTGTCCTGCATGTAAATAGCTATGCTCCGCGACTTGCTACTGTATTGAGGAATTTCCGTGGCCAGAAAAGTCATATATCAGAACCGGTTCTTTTCCGCGTTCCTGCACTATTTAGGAAGCGGCTTCCTGAAAGTGACCGGATGGCGCGTTATTGGCACTTTTCCTGAACGGAAGAAAATGGTTGTCATTGCGGCACCGCACACCAGCAACTGGGACTTTCCTGTCTTTATGGCGGCTGTCGGTTATCTTAGGCTAAACGTCAGTTTTCTTGGTAAGCATTCATTGTTTTCAGGTCCGATTGGATGGCTGTTTTATTGGCTGGGCGGTATCCCGGTGGATAGGGATGCCAACACTGCGAAAGACATTGTTGGCCAGGCCGTCGCAGCCTTTGACGAGCGAGATGAGCTGGTTCTCGGCATTGCGCCGGAAGGGACACGCTCAAAAGTTACCAAATGGAAGACCGGGTTTTATCGCATTGCGCTGGGTGCCGGTGTGCCCATTCTCACCGCCTATGTGGATTCCAGAACAAAAGAGATCGGTTTTGGCGAACCATTTGAGCCTACTGGTGATATGGAAGCTGATATTGCCGCCTTGCAGGCCTTTTATACAGACAAGCAGGGCATCAATCCAACCAACCAATAGGCTTAGAACAGTACGCCCGGATTCATGATGTTGTTGGGATCGAGCGCTGCTTTGATGGCTTTCATTGCTACAAGCGAACTTGCGGGCTTCAGCCGTGCCAATTCCTCTTTCTTGAGCGTTCCGATCCCGTGTTCCGCGGATATGGAGCCGCCAAACTCAGCCACTATATCGTGCACCAGTTCGTTCATGGCGTCCCAGGATGAAAGAAAGGCAGCTTTGTCGGCACCAGCCGGCTGCATGACGTTGAAGTGAATGTTGCCGTCCCCCAAGTGGCCAAAGGCCGTGAGGCGGGCACCGGGGTAGTGTGTTTCGATCGCTTGTCCTGCCCGTTGGAGGAACGCTGGTACCTTTGATACCGGCACAGCGACATCATGTTTTATACTGCCGCCTTCATGCTTTTGCGCTTCCGACATACTCTCCCGCAGGCGCCATAACGCTTCGATTTGCGCCAGGGAGGAGGCAGTGGTGCCATCCTTGATCAATCCGGCTTCCATATTGGATGCAAGCCATTCTTCAAGCCGTGCTTCGAGCGCTGGGTCAGGGCTTGAAGAAGCTACATCCATCAGTACATGCCACGGAAACTGGCCTGCGAGGGGGGGGCGTGTATTTGGAATATGTTTCAAAACAAGCTCAAGCCCGAAAGCGGGCATCAGCTCAAATGCTGAAACGCGGTCTCCTGTTGCCTTGCGGGCAGAATTCAGGAGGGTGAGGGCATCTGCGGGGGTTCCAACGGCCAGCCAGCATGTCTGGCGCTGCACTTCAGCAGGATAGAGGCGAAAGGTCGCACGCGTTACCACGCCCAAGGTGCCTTCAGCGCCGATGAGCAACTGGCTAAGCTTGTATCCCGTATTATCTTTCCGAAGGCCAGAGGTTTCGTCGATCACCGACCCATCTGGCATTACAGCCTCAACGCCAAGGGTAAGGGCGCGGGTGGTACCATAGCGAACCACATGAACGCCGCCGGCATTGGTGGAAACCACGCCACCCACGGTACAGCTGCCTTCCGAGGCCAGGGAGAGAGGGAAGAGGAGGCCATGCTCTGCTGCTGCAGCTTGCAGTTCAGCCACCGTAAACCCGGCGTCGGCTGTGACGGTAAGGTCGTCCGCATCTAAATGTAGGTGAGTGCGCAGCTTCTTGGTGCTTATCAGCACCTCGTCTCTGTCGCCAAGACCGGGTATACCTGCGCCAACAAGTCCTGTATTGCCGCCTTGTGGGACGAGGGCGACGCCATGCTGGCTGCAATAATGGATTTGCTTGGCTGCCTCTTCGGTCGTGCGAGGTGTCAACATGAGGGGTGTTTTTCCCTCAAATTTGTCGCGCCATTCCTTCAGGTGCGGCGCGATGGTATCTGCATCGATGGTGGCTGAGCCACTGCCGGCGATATTAAGCAGGACGTCGATATGCGTGGCTGAAATCATGGTTCTGTCCTGGGGGCAGCAGCCCGACGCAGGCGATCATTGATCGCAATACCGATGCCTCGATCCGGTATCGGGGCAACTGCTATACGTTCAGATTTGGAATCAGCTTTTCTCAATATTTTGAATAGATTATGAGCGCTTTCTGATAAGTCACCTGAGGCGCTGAGGTTAAGATCACCGGCAATATCACCAAAACCAATCAGGATTTCGCCTTGCTGCTTCCGGGTGGCATTCAGCCGGACCGACGCGTTCGGTGCATAGTGGCTGAGCAGCTGTCCCGGCGCGCTGATTTCGGTTTCGTCCCTGTCCAGCACAGGCTGGCCTGTAGCGTCAGCGATATCGTCCGACGTAATTGTGCCGGGCCTCAACAGATAGAGCTTGTCATCCCGAACGCCGATGATGGTGGATTCTATACCTACAGGTGTGTCGCCGCCATCGATGATCAGCGGAATTTTGCCACGCAATCCTGCCAATACGTCGTCCGCCGTGGTGGGTGAAAGTTTGCCTGACGGGTTGGCGCTTGGTGCCGCAATAGGCCGGCCTAGCTTGGCAATGATGGCCCGCGTGGTTTCTTTGGCCGGGCATCTGACGGCCAGGGTATCCAGTCCGGCAGAAACTTCGGGCGCGATGCCCGAATCTTCAAGAGCAGTCAGCACGATCGTGAGCGGCCCCGGCCAGAAGATTTTCATGAGTTTTGCCGCAAGCGGCGAAATTTTCACATACTGTTTGGCCATGGATGCATCCGCGACATGGCTGATCAGCGGATTGAACGAAGGGCGTCCTTTCACAGCATAGATTTGCTGCACCGCAGAAGATTCCGTAGCGTCAGCGGCAAGGCCATACACAGTCTCTGTTGGTACAGCGACAAGATTGCCCGCAGAAAGTTGCTGGACAGCGGCGGAAACCGCCCCATTTTGCTGCTCAGAAATCACTTGTGTTTCAAATATTGCCATGCACAAAATCACGTCTACGGGACAAAGCAAGAAAAGCCCTCAAGGGGCAAAGTTACCTATAGCTGATAGGCCAGGTGACCCAATCTGACAATGGAATTTAACAGGATTCGACGATTATGAGTGAGTATCGCGCGCCTTTGGAAGAAATACGCTTTGCCCTGGAAACAGCCGGGGGCATGCCGGAATGGACAAATATCCCCGCCTTTGAAGAAGCAGGTGAAGATCTGGTGTCAGCCATTCTCGAAGAGGCCGGAAAACTGGCAGCTGGTGTGATCGCACCAACCAACCGTATCGGTGATTTGGAAGGTGTGGCCCTTGAGAATGATGTTGTAATAACGCCTGACGCCTTTAAACCCATGCACGAGGCCTATGTTGAAGGCGGGTGGTCCACGCTGTCCGCGTCGCCTGAGTTGGGCGGTCAGGGGCTGCCAAACACCTTGTCGACGGCGGTGACTGAGATGGTCACTTCAGCCAACATGGCCTACAGCCTTTTGCCGCTTTTGACTGCAGGCGCGATTGAAGCGATCGATGCCCACGGCACTGACGCCCAGCGCGAAACATATCTGCCCAACATGATCACGGGCGTGTGGTCAGGCGCCATGAACCTCACGGAGCCATCAGCCGGATCTGATGTGGGTGCGCTGCGCGCGAAGGCTGAGCCCATGCCCGACGGCACCTACCGGGTTTCGGGGCAGAAGATATTCATTACCTGGGGTGACCATGATCTGGCCGAGAATGTGATCCATCTGGTTTTGGCGCGTTTGCCAGATGCACCGGCGGGCACCAAAGGTATTTCCATGTTCATTGTACCAAAGTATCTGGTGAACGGGGACGGGTCGCTTGGTGCACGCAACGATGTGAAGTGCGTGAGCCTTGAGCATAAGCTGGGTATTCACGCCAGCCCAACCTGTGTGATGAGTTTTGGAGATGACGGCAACTGTGTTGGCTATTTGGTTGGCGAAGAAAACCGAGGCATGGCCAACATGTTCACCATGATGAACCACGCCCGTGTGGGTGTTGGGCTTGAGGGCACTGCGATTGCCGAGCGTGCTTACCAGCATGCCGCAGGCTATGCGGCGGACCGCATTCAATCCGCTGAAATTGGCAGCCCATCCCGCGAGAGCGTTGCCATTATCCGGCATCCCGATGTGCGGCGTATGTTGATGACAATGCGGGCAACGGCGGAAGCCTCGCGCGCTATCATTTACCGTAACGTCTGGGCACTTGACCGAGCCCACAATGCCGCGGATGACGCAGAGCGCGCCGCGGCCAAGGGCGAGGCAGACCTGCTGACACCAATCTCGAAGGCTTATGCAACGGACATTGGCGTTGAAGCGGCATCGCTTGCCGTTCAGGTTTGTGGCGGCATGGGCTTCATTGAGGAAACCGGCGTCGCGCAATACTACCGCGACAGCCGCATTGCCCCGATCTACGAGGGTACGAACGGTATTCAGGCGCTGGATCTGGTCGGCCGCAAACTGGGGGCCGATGGTGGCATGCACTGGAAAGCGTTGATGGCCGAGATGCGGGCGTTTGCTGGCGAACAAGGCCCTGAAAAGCTGGCAGAGGGTGTTGCGGCACTTGAAAAGGCAGCGGAAGCACTTGTTTCAAACGGGTCCGAGCGGATTGTCGATACGGCGGGCGCCGCGGCTGCTTACCTGCGTTTGTTTGGTACAGTTCTTGGCGCCTACATGTTGTCGCAGCAGGCAAGTGTGGCTCAGGAGCGGTTGGCCGCCGGGCTCGGCAATGACAAATACCACAAGGCAAAAATATCAACTGCCGGGTTTTATTGTGACCATATCTTGCCTTCTGCGATCGCGCTTCTACCCTCAATAGAAGCGGGCGCACGTCATATGATGGATATGGCTGACGAAGATTTCCTGCGGACCTAGGGGCAAAGCAGATAGCTTATGGCTTTGAAAAAGAAAGCAACAAATAGTGAGAAGGCTGCGCTGGAGCAGGCGAGTGTGTCGGATCACCGGGGCGGTTTTGTGGGCGATGACGGGCTGTTTTACCCACACGGCGACGCGGTCCCCCAAGATGGCAGCGTTATCCCTGTAGCCGACGGTGTCTTTTGGGCGCGCATGCCGCTGCCATGGTCGCTGGATCATATCAATGTCTATCTGTTTGACGAAGGCGATAGCTGGGCCGTTGTTGATACAGGATCGATGGGCAAGCGGGGCATCGCGGCCTGGGAGGCGCTGGAGAAAGGCTTTCTTGGGGGCAAGCCTGTTGCGCGGGTGATTGGTACTCATTTGCATCCTGACCATATTGGTCTGGCTGGTTGGCTGTCTGAGCGCTTTGATGCATCCCTCACCATGACCGCGCTTGAATATATGACCGCGACCAATCTGTGGATGGGTGGCACCAAGGACGTGCCCGAGCATGAAATCCAATTTATGTTCCAGGCAGGTGTGAGCCGCCAGTTCGAACCAATGATGCGCAGCGCCCGGTTTGACAATTACCGGAAAGGTGTTCATCAGCTTCCAGCGCAATATATCCGCATTGAAGATGGCAGTGACCTGAAGCTCGGAGGCAGGCGCTGGCGCGTTGTCGTGGGCAGGGGGCATTCCCCTGAACATGCTTGCCTGTCATGCCTTGATGAACCGCTGTTTATCTCCGGCGATCAGGTGTTGCCAAATATCACGTCAAATGTCTCGGTGCATGCGCGCGAACCACAAGCTAACCCGCTTGCACACTGGATCGCCTCGCTTGACAGAATGAGGGAAATCCCGGGCGACCCGCTCGTGCTTCCAAGCCACGGGCGCGTATTCAGGGGGCTTGCGGCGCGGCTGGATGCATTGATCGATGGGCATCTGCGCAAATTAGAAGCCCTGCACGCCCATTGCAGTGAATTGCGGACACCTGTGGAGACGTTTCCTGCGCTTTTCAGGCGAAAAGTATCAGGCATGGACTTCTATCTCGCGCTAGGAGAAGCCCTGGCGCACCTGCACCTGTTGGAGACATTGTCGCTGGTTTCGCGGACCTATGATGGCGACGTTAACAGGTTTATGGCATGCGGTGCGTTTGAGGCGGACGAAATTCTGGCACGCACCAAAGCACTGCCAGGTGTCATGTTGCGAAGTCTTTCCGATATCTATTAATGGCCTCTGAGAGAGGTTTGATGTTGAGAGTGGTTCGCAGCAATAACCTTTGCGTCTGACTGGTACCCATCCTATAACAGCCATTGATTTTGACTGTCTGGACAACAATCCGGAAAAGGGTAAGGGCACATGAGCGAAACGGGCAATAATAACAAAGATTTAAGCGAACTCAGCTTTGAGGAAGCAATGGCTTCTCTGGAACAGATTGTAGCCAAACTTGAATCAGGTAATGCCTCGCTCGAACAGTCAATCAATCTGTATACCCGCGGGACACAGTTGAAGGCGCATTGTGAATCAAAACTGAAGGACGCGCAGGCCAAGATTGAAAAGATCACCCTTGATGACAACGGTGCGGCTTCCGGCACGGCTCCGTTTGAAGCCGAATAGACAGGTGCCTTGTGGAAAATAATGGCCCTCTGAACGAAGCTCTTGCAGCAACTTCTGCTGCAGTTGAACGTGTTCTCGACCCAATTCTTGCACTTCCTGACGGCCCCGAGCGGCGCGTGGTGGAAGCCATGCGGTATTCGGTTTTTTCCGGCGGCAAGCGACTGCGGCCTTTTCTTGTTCTCGCCAGCGCTGAATTGTTTGGTGTTGATCGGACGCAGGCCTTGCGGGTAGCTGCGGCTGTTGAGTGTGTTCACTGCTATTCCCTGATACATGACGACCTTCCCGCAATGGATGATGACGATCTGCGGCGGGGAAAACCAACCGTGCACAAGGCTTTTGATGAGGCAACCGCGATCCTCGCCGGTGATGCGTTGATGACGGTTGCTTTCGAAATTCTTGCCAGTGACGAGACGCATTCAGACCCCTATGTTCGTTTGGAGCTGGTGCGAGAGTTGGCCAAGGCCTCCGGCCACCACGGGATGGTTGGCGGCCAGATGATTGACCTTTCGGCAAACGAACTTGAACTGGATGAAGGTGCTGTCCATCGCCTGCAGCAGATGAAAACCGGCGCGCTGATTGCGTTTTCGGCTGAGGCGGGCGCTGTGATGGGGCATGCTGGAAAATCGGCGCGGGCGTCATTGCAGGGATATGCACGTGATCTGGGCCTCGCATTTCAGATTGCTGATGACCTTCTGGATGTTGAGGGCACGCCGGAAGAAGTGGGTAAGGCCACTGGTAAAGATGCAGATGCAGGAAAGGCAACACTGGTTGGCTTGATGGGTGTGGAGCGCGCCCGCAAACAAGCGGAAATTTTGTCGGATCAGGCTATTGAACATCTCATGCAATTTGACGATAAAGCATCGCTTTTGCGCGCTGTTGCGCATTTTGTTATAAACCGCAGCGTATAGTGCGAAGCCTGCTATAGTCAGGCAGATGACATAGAGCGGAAAACGCCGGTCTAAGAAGGAAAAGAAGTTGAGCGTACGGCCACAAACGCCCCTGCTGGATCAGGTTAATACACCGGAAGACCTAAGAAAGCTTCCGAAGGAAAAGCTGCGCCAGCTTGCTGATGAGCTGCGTGAAGAGATGATCAGTGCTGTGTCTGTGACTGGAGGTCACTTTGGTGCAGGCCTGGGCGTGGTCGAACTGACTGTGGCGCTTCACTATGTTTTCAATACGCCGGATGACCGCCTTATCTGGGATGTTGGTCACCAGGCATATCCGCACAAGATTCTGACAGGCAGGCGTGAACGAATTCGTACAATTCGCCAAGGGGGTGGATTGTCGCCTTTCACCAAGCGCGGTGAAAGTGATTATGATCCGTTTGGTGCGGGCCATTCTTCCACATCCATCAGCGCGGCGCTTGGTATGGCTGTGGCCAACAAGCTGGCCGACAAGCCAGGGAAAGCCATTGCAGTGATTGGCGATGGCGCCATGAGCGCCGGTATGGCCTATGAAGCAATGAATAACGCCGAACAAGCGGGTAACCGCTTGGTTGTGATCCTCAATGATAACGATATGTCAATCGCACCTGCCGTGGGCGGGCTTTCTGCCTATTTGGCTAAGATCGTTAGTTCTCAAACGTTCTTGAGTTTGCGGGGCTTTGGCAAGAAAATCATCGAGATGTTGCCCAAACCATTGGCAGATCGTGCAAGGCAAGCAGAAGAATACGCCCGCGGCATGGCTGTTGGTGGCGGCACACTCTTTGACGAGTTGGGATTCTATTATGTAGGCCCCATTGATGGCCACAATATGGAACATCTTTTGCCGGTTCTGGAGAATGTTCGGGACGCTCAGGATGGCCCGATCCTTGTACATGTGGTGACCGAAAAGGGCCATGGGCATCCGTTTGAAGAACCCAATCAGGAAAAATACCATGCGGTGCCACAGTTCAATGTGGTGACTGGTGAGCGCAAGAAATCGACCCCCAGCGCACCGACATACACAAATGTTTTTGCAGAGGCCCTGATTAAAGAGTCCGAGAAAGACGACAAGGTTTGTGCGATCACTGCGGCGATGCCTTCAGGTACTGGCCTCAATAAATATGGCGAGCGTTTTCCTGAACGTACTTTTGATGTGGGTATCGCCGAACAGCATGCTGTTACCTTCGCCGCAGGCCTTGCGACAGAAGGGTACAAGCCGTTTGTAGCGATTTATTCCACGTTCCTGCAGCGTGCCTACGATCAAATCGTTCATGATGTCGCTGTTCAGAAACTGCCAGTTCGTTTTGCCATTGACCGGGCAGGGCTTGTTGGTGCCGACGGCCCGACCCATGCCGGCAGTTTTGACGTCACCTACCTTGCCAGCTTGCCAAACATGGTGGTGATGGCTGCGGCTGATGAAGCTGAATTGATGCATATGGTGGCCACGGCTGCGGCGATTAATGACCGGCCGTCTGCCGTGCGGTACCCGCGCGGCGAGGGCGAAGGCGTTGAGCTGCCGAAAGAGGGCAAGGTTCTGGAGATTGGCAAGGGCCGTATTGTCAGGAAAGGCTCTAAAGTTGCGATCCTTTCGCTTGGGACACGTTTGTCAGAAGCACTGAAAGCCGCAGATGATCTGGAAGCAAGAGGTTTGTCGACTACAGTTGCTGACGCGCGTTTTGCGAAGCCGGTGGACGAACAACTGATCCGTGATCTGGCCGCCAGCCATGATCTTTTGATCACGATTGAAGAAAATTCGATTGGTGGATTTGGTGCCCATATTCTGGACTTCCTGACACAGGAAGGCATCCTCGATGGTGGGAACCTGAAGGTGCGGGCGCTGAAATTGCCTGATCACTTCCAGGACCATGATAAACCTGAGAAGATGTACGAAGAAGCTGGCTTGAATGCCTCCGGTATCGTAGCGGCTATTTTGAAGGCCCTTGGGCACAATGACTATGCCCAGGTAGCCGAGGCGTCTGGCGCAGATAAGCCTTAACCCAACCGGAGAAGCGTTATGGCGGCAAAAGTCAGGGCGGATGTGGCGCTGGTGGATCGTGGCCTGGTGGAAAGCCGTGCAAAGGCGCAGGCGCTGATCATGGCAGGGATAGTCTTCTCAGGTGAAACCAAGATTTTGAAGGCTGGCCAACAGATCAAGGATGGCCAACCCCTTGAAGTACGTGGCAAGGAACACGATTGGGTCAGTCGTGGTGGCCTTAAGCTCGAAAAAGGGCTCAAGGAATTTGCCGTCGATGCAACAGGCCTCATAGCCATCGATGTTGGTGCATCAACCGGTGGGTTTACAGACGTCCTTCTGCAGGCTGGTGCTACCAAGGTGTTTGCGGTTGATGTGGGCCACGGGCAACTGGCCTGGAAGCTTCGCAACGATGATCGTGTTGTTGTGATGGAAAAGACCAACGCCCGATACCTGACAGCCGATGATATCCCTGATCCCATCGATATTGTGGTGTGTGATGCCAGTTTCATTTCCCTCAAAACTGTTTTGCCAGCTGCGATGGCATTGGTGAAACCGGGCGGGAAGCTGATAGCGCTTATCAAGCCGCAGTTTGAGGTGGGGCGCGAAAATGTAGGCAAAGGCGGTGTTGTTCGTGACCCTGAGCTCCACAAGGCTGTGTGCGGAGACATGCGTGACTGGCTGGACATGGCGATGGACGGATGGACTGCTTGCGGATTGACGGAGAGCCCGATCAAGGGCCCTGAGGGCAACATCGAGTTCCTGCTCTATGGGGAGAAAGCCTGATGACGAAAAAGCAGGCAGAAATTTTTGACATTGAAATCACATCCCTTGGTGCGCAAGGCGATGGTGTGGGCGAGCACGAGGGTACCCCGGTTTTTGTGCCAGGGTGCATGCCTGGTGATGTCGCTACAGTCGCTGCCACGGAAACACGCAGAAACGGAATTTATGCGGACCTGATTTCGATAGTCGAGGAAAGCAGCGACCGGGTTTCTGCAGCTTGCGATCATTTTGGCAAGTGTGGTGGTTGCCAGCTTCAGTTCATGAGCCCAGATGTTTATGGTGCGTGGGTCAAGGAGCGCACCACTATGGCACTGGCGCACCACGGATTTGCGCCGGATCTGGTCAGAGAGCCCGTAATCACGCCCTCAGGCACGCGCCGGCGTGTAGCTCTTAAAGCGCTGCGTGTGGCCTCAGGCGTCGTATTGGGCTTTAACGAGCGCGGCAGCCACCAGATCGTTGACGTTAAGTCCTGTCCGGTAGCGCGCCCCGAGATTTCCCGGCTGCTCGTGCCTCTCAGGTCTGTTCTGGCCGACCTTCTGCCTCAGCGAATGGCCGCGACAGTGCACATAACCCTTACTGCCAGCGGCTTGGATATTCTGATAGATGCACCGCGAGAGCTTGATCTGGCAGCGCGGGAATGCCTTGTGGAATTTGCCAATGCCCATGATGTTGCATCCTTGCATTGGCAGGACCAGGGCTTTCTGGACCCGGTGGCTATCAGGCGTGAACCAGTGATGGATTTTGCCGGTGCCAAGGTACCACTGCCGCCTGCTGCCTTCATTCAGGCTTCGGGCGAGGGTGAGGCCGCGCTGGTATCCGCTGTTGTAGAAGCCTGTGCGGGCGTGGGCCGGGTGGCTGATCTATTCTGCGGCATTGGTACCTTCACTTTTCCGCTGGCGAAGGATCATCAGGTTCTTGCGGCAGAAGGCGCCAAGGGGGCAATCGATGCCCTGCAGGCTGGTGCGAATGTCGCAGGACCTTCCTTTAAGCAGATTGTTGCCAAGCATCGGGACTTGTTCCGCAGGCCTCTGAGTGCGAAGGAACTGGAGATGTTTGACGCGGTGGTTTTTGACCCACCACGCGCGGGTGCCAAGGATCAGGTTGAAGAACTGGCCAAGTCATCTGTTTCACGGATCGTCGCGGTTTCCTGCAATCCAAATACATTCAGCCGCGACGCCCGCACACTTGCGGATGGCGGTTACAGGCTTGACTATGTGTTGCCTGTTGACCAGTTCCTTTGGTCGCCACATATGGAGCTTGTCGGTGTTTTCTCCAGGGACTAGAATGAGATAACCGAAGACGACGCACAGAAAGCGGGGGAGGCCTTCTAGTGACATTTCGTAGTTTCGTGAAAGAACATGTGGAGATGATCGTTTCCGTGGTTGCCGTGATAATGGCAGGCGCCGCAGTGGTCATTGCCATGGTGCAAACAGATGTCATGCGGGAAGAAGTGGAACTTGAACGCCAGCATGCGCGTATGTCAGTCATGCCCTCTGCAATGCTCTTCTATAGCAATGGTACACGTGATGACGGCAGAAAGTTTTTCGAACTTAACGTTGTCAACAAAGGCTTGGGGCCAGCGATTATTGAGGGGTTCAAAATCACCTACAAGGGACAGCCGATGCATAACCAACTGCATTGGGTCGAAACCGTTGCTGGGGGCGAAGGGGCCCTTGTCGGACTGAAGGCAGACATTGGAAACTCCAGCACCGGTGCTGGAGTCACTGTTATGGCCGGGGATACGCTTAATCCCATTAGAGTGTCTCATGATGAGTTGGCCCCTTTGATACTTGAGGCATTGAAGGACACAGAAATTTCCTTGTGTGTTTGTTCTTTTTACGGCGATTGCCAACTAGCGGAAAACTTGGGCGAGCGGCCGAAGCCAGTGAACTCATGCCAGACCCAACGACAAGACGGCGGCAACAGGGAATAGGAGCAGGCCATGAAACTTGCAGAGTATTTCAAAGGCAAGATGGAGATGGTGATGTCGCTGTCGGCCATCCTTGTCGCGATTGTTGCGGTTGTGGTTGCCATGTATGAGGCAGATATCAACAGGGAGCAGGCACGCCTTGCAGTGCAGCCATCATTATGGATGGCCCAGAACTGGGGTGTTCAAGACGAAAACGTTCCTTATTTTTCCCTTGAAATCAGGAATTTGGGGCTGGGGCCAGCCATCGTTGAGAATTTCACCGTTAAATACAAGGGACGCTATTTCAAAAACTGGGATGCCTATCTGCAGGCGGTTACAGACGGCAAAAAAATAATGCGCGGCGACGACGCCAACGTGCGTGACTGGAGCATGTCTACAATCGATCCGGGTCGTGTCATTCCGGCCGGAGATTCCGTGGTGCCAATTCACCTTCGGGGTGACAGGGAAGTGGTAGATGCGATGCGTATCGCTTTTACCTCTAGCGAGCTAACTATCTGTTTTTGCTCTTTCTATGGTGAATGTTGGCAAGCCACCGGGCTTGGTGGTAGGCCGGAGCCTGTGAACCGCTGCCTATATAAAGAAGAAGAGTTTTTCAACCAATAGGTAGCGACGAAAGAAACCCTTTCACTGCATTGGCGCTGATGGCCGGTATTTCCTCCATGGGGATATGGCCGATGTTCGGGTAAGTCACCAGCTGTGCGCCGCCAATACGTTTTTTCAATGAATGACCGGTTTCAACAGGGATCAGGCTATCGTTATCGCCCCATAAAATCAGGGTGGGCTTGGTGATTTGTTCGACCGGTAGGTCGCTCCGGCCCTGTCGATACCAGGCAAAGCGTTTGCCTGTTGCACGCCGATTGCCGGGATGGCGGACCAGCTCCCAATAACGGTCAATCATGGCTTCATCAATCAGGCTATGATCGGTGATACTGGTCTTCAATCCTTCGAGAACAAAGGCCCTTGGCGTGATGTTTTCTAAAATCCAGTCAGAATACCAGTGCCCTGCAAGATCGAAGGCTGCGGGCAGTTTCTGCGGAATACGGGTATTCTCAGGCACCGCTGTGCCCGCTGCGTCAACCAGCACAAGGGCCTGCAGCCTTTCCGGGTGGGCGATTGCGTATGAGAGGGAAACACCGCCGCCCATGGAATTGCCGCCAAGAATGAAGTGGTCGATGTCGAGCGCTGTGGTGAATTCATCCACAAAGGCCACCATGCCGCTATAGGTATAATCATCGGCAGGGGTAGGGCCGGTCAGTCCGTGACCGGGCAGGTCAACTGTTACCACCAGATAATCTGTCTCCAGCGCGTCCACCCAGCCTTCCCATGTGTGGAGAGAGGCATTGGAGCCATGCAAAAGAAGGATGGTTGGCCCTTCGGCATTACCTTCCATGCGGTAATGCGCCTGTGCGCCCGAAGGCAGGGTAATGAAATCGGAAGCTCCAACGGCGTATTTGTCCGCCAGTTCTTCATGGGATATATCGGGCGTCCAGTAGCGGATTATCGCCAACGCAAGCAAAAGGACAATTGCGCCGATCCCAAGCTTAATCCATTTCATCGTCTCTTGCTCCCCCACAAGGTTTTCTCGACCTTAGCCGAACATGAGCACCCGCGCCAGCGCACAATGGCTGCCCTCGTAAACCAAAGGTATGGTGACAAGTGGAAAAAATGCAGTAATGTTATGTCATAACTATTCATGACGGGTATTCGCGATGTTGGACAGGCGGGCAGTGTTGACGCTTTTGGGAGCAACCGGGTTGGTTGTGGCCATCGGCCCGATACCCTTCGGTGGTACGGGCGCTTTTGCAGAAGACCTGATCACCAAACCCATCCCTTCATCGGGTGCCCAAATCCCCGTTATCGGCCTTGGCAGCTGGATCACCTTCAATGTGGGGCGCGATCCTGTCGGGCTTGAAGCCAGCAAGGGCGTGATCGAAGCCTTTTTTGCGGAAGGGGGCAGACTTATCGATAGCTCGCCCATGTATGGCTCTTCGCAGGCAACGATCGGATATGCACTTGAGCGGCTGACCGCGCCATCAGCTTTCATGCCAGTGGATAAGGTCTGGACCTATGGCCGTGAGGAGGGCGCTGAGCAAATCGCCGCCAGCCTAAGAAAATGGAGCGTGCCGCGATTTTCGCTATTGCAGGTGCATAATCTCAGGGACTGGGAAACACATCTCCCGATGCTCATGCAAAAGAAGGCTGAGGGACTGGTTGACTATATCGGGGTGACGACGTCCCACGGCAGACGCCATGGAGAGCTTGCGCGTATTCTTGAACGCGAACCGATCGATTTTGTACAGCTAACCTACAACATATCTCACACCGAGGCAGAAAGCCGTTTGCTGCCCCTGGCGAAGGAACGCGGCATTGCCGTCATTACCAACCGCCCGCTGGACGGCGGCAGGCTGATCCGCGCTGTGAAGCGCCATCCGTTTCCGGAATGGGCGAAGGCCGAGGGATTTTTAGGCTGGGCCGACTTTCTTCTCAAATTCAATGTTTCGCATCCGGCGGTCGTATGCGCCATACCCGCCACCACGAAGATTGCTCATGTGCGGGAAAATATGAACGCATGTAAGGGCCGACTGCCGGATGCGATGCTGCGGGCGCGCATGGCCGCCTATGTTGAGGATCTATAGGGATGGGGGCGTTGGAAGATTGGCTGAGTTATGAGTTGGTGGATTTCCTGATGTTCTCGCCCGATGTCTATTTTCGCATGGTGGCAAGCTATGTGCAGTATTCTTGGCCAATTGCTGCGCTTTATGTCAGTGGCCTGGCCGCCGCCCTTTGGTGGTGGTACCGGCAAGGGGACATGCGCCCTGTGAATATTGCCGTGGCTGTGGGGTGGGCCTTGCCGGCCTATATGTTTTTCCTTGTGCGTTACGCGGATATCATGACGGCATCACCTGGTTTTGCAGCCCTGTTTGGGGTTGAAGTTGTTTTGTTGGGGTGGGCGGCCCTCAGGCCTCCGCCAGCGATCTCAATGCCGTCAGGCCTTGGGGCAGGCGGTTGGGCATTGATGTGTGTTGCTGCCGCCTATCCAGTGGTTGCGCCCTCAGCGGGCAGGGCGTGGGATATGGGAGAACCCTTGGGCCTGATGCCTGACCCAATCGTTCTTCTTACAACTGCATGGTTTGTGCTGTGTGGCGAGCGGCGGGTCCTGCCATGGCTTGCGCCCGCTATATGGGCGATTGCCTCGGGCCTGACACTCCATACGATGGGCGAGCCCGACTATTGGCTGTTGCCAATCCTGGTTGCTGTGGCCGCAATCCTCAATTTTACCGGAAAGAGGCGGTTAGCAGCCTAACCGCACTGCGCGCGGTGCAGCATCATGTGATCCGCGAGCACAATCGCCATCATGGCTTCAGCAATCGGCACGGCCCGGATACCAACACACGGGTCGTGGCGGCCTTTGGTGACAACATCAACGGCTTCGCCTTTGATGTTGACGCTTTTGCGCGGGGTCAGGATGCTGCTAGTGGGTTTTACGGCAAAACGGGCAACAATGGGTTGGCCCGTCGAAATGCCGCCCAGAATGCCACCAGCGTTGTTTGACTGAAATTCTGGCTGGCCATCTCGGCCGGGGATCATTTCGTCGGCATTTTCTTCGCCTGTAAGGCAAGCGGCTTCCATGCCTGCACCGATTTCCACACCCTTGGCGGCATTAATGCTCATGAGCGCTGTCGCGAGGTCTGCATCAAGCTTGCCATATACAGGCGCCCCCCAGCCGGCGGGAACACCTTCGGCTACCACTTCGATGATGGCGCCGATGCTGCTGCCAGCCTTACGGATGGCATCCAATTCAGTGGCCCACGCCTCGGCAGTCACCGGGTCTGCGCAGAAGAAGGGGTTATTGTCTACCTCAGCCCAATCGAAACGGCTGCGGTCAATCTTGTGGCTGCCCATCTGCACCATGGATGCACGAACGGTGATGCCGTCCCCAAGCACTTTACGGGCGAGGGCGCCTGCGGCGACGCGGGCTGCGGTTTCGCGCGCACTTGAGCGCCCGCCACCCCTGTAATCCCGAATGCCGTATTTTTCCATATAGGTGAAATCAGCGTGGCCCGGACGGAAGCTTTGAGCAATCTCCCCATAGTCCTTGCTGCGTTGATCGGTGTTTTCGATCATCAACTGAACTGGCGTGCCCGTGGTTTTGCCTTCAAAAACACCAGACAGGATTTTCACAGCGTCTGGCTCCCGGCGCTGTGTGGTGTATTTGCTTTGACCCGGCTTTCTTTTGTCCAGATACACTTGGATTTCTGCTTCCGTGATCTCCAAAAGGGGCGGTACGCCATCAACAGTGGCACCAAGCGCCGGGCCGTGGCTTTCACCCCAGGTGGTAAATCGGAACAGTCTGCCAAACGTATTGTAGGACATGGAAAACCCTAGTCTTTGTCTTGCTCGTCAAGAATTTTGATAAAGGCCTTCATGGCATCATCATCTGTCGGCATACAGGTGGTGGAGAAACCGCTGTCCACATGGTGGGTTTCGCCGGTAACACCGGATGACAGATCAGACAACAGATAAAGGCCTGCACCTGCCACATCGTCCAAGGTGATGTTGCGGCGAAGAGGGGCGTTTTTCTCGTTGTACTTCAAGAGCATGCGGAAATCACCGACGCCAGAGGCAGCCAGTGTTTTCATCGGGCCTGCGGAAATGGTGTTAACGCGAATGCCTTTTTCGCCAAGGTCACGTGCCATATAGCGCGTGCTTGCCTCAAGCGCCGCCTTGGCAACACCCATCACATTGTAATGGGGCACAACCTTCTCAGAGCCATAGTAAGACAGGGTTACCATGCTACCGCCGTTTGTCATCATCTTCTCAAGGCGCTGGGCCACGGCCACAAAGCTGTAAGCCGAGATATTCATGGTCATGAGGAAGTTATCGAGCGTGGTGTCAACAAAGCGGCCGCGAAGCTCGTTTTTGTCGGAATAGCCGATTGCATGCACGAAAAAGTCGATGTTTTCCCATTTTTCAGCAAGTTGTTCAGCCATGGCATCAATGGATGCAGCGTCAGAAACGTCGCACTGTACCAGAAAGTCGGATCCGATAGATTCCGCGAGTGGCCGCACACGCTTTTCAAGTGCATCGCCCTGATAGGAAAAAGCCACCTCAGCGCCTTGTTCAGCACATGCTTTCGCGATACCCCATGCCATTGAGCGGTCGTTTGCCACGCCCATGATCAGGCCGCGTTTGCCTTCCATCAATTTCGTCATGATATAGCCCCTTGTTTTATCTGTTAGGCCGAAATTTGGCGCATCCTACACGAAGCGCCGAGCCGGTCAATTGTTTTGGCGGAAACTGATTATGCCTCTGTTTTCGCTTCAGATGCCGCGTCTTCCTTGTCTGCCTGCCTCGCTGCTCGCTTTTTGCCTTCCTCCCGGTCGGCCTCGTCAAACGTGTAAGCCGCGTTCAACTCAGCGCCGAGGACAAACCCCAGACTGACCAGAAAGCAAAAAAGCTGCATCACCACAACGCCTGCCAGTGAACCATAGGTAACGTCATAGTTGCCTGCATACTTCAGGTAAACAGACAGGCCGCGCGCTGTTGCCATCAACACCAACACGCTAAGGATGGTACCCGGCAGGCGGTAGGGTTTCTGAACCTTGCGTGGTGTGAGCGCCAGGAACACCAGATAAAGCCCGAGCATCAACACGCTGGGGCTGACAAGCAGGCTCAGGTATTTCCATGCGGTATTGATGCCGTCAGACATGGCGTCAGGGAACAGGCTGGTGATGGCTTTCAGAATGGCAGGCCCAAGAACCTGAATGGACATGGCCAGCACAATGGCAATGGCACCAAACACCACCACGCCAAGGCTCTCCAGGCGCCTTATCCAAATGGCTCGGGCATGTTCCTTGCCAAAGGCCTTGATCAAGACCTCGCGGGCAGCTTCTACACCGTTTCCGGCGGTCCAGATGGCGAACAATATGGATCCTGTCAGGATTTCGGCGCCGGTGTTCTTGATAATGCCGCGTATCGGGCCATCAACCACCTTGGATACCTCGGGCGGCAAAATGCTGAGCATATAGGCGATCGCTTCCAGGCCGCGTTCTGATTGGCCCATAAAGCCTGAAACCGCCACAAGGAAAATGATGAAGGGAAACAGGGACAACATTGTCAGAAAGGCCATGTTACCCGCAGCTGACATGCCGTGATTGCCGAAAAACAGCGAGAGAGCTCGCTTCCAGGCACGTTTGTGCCGGTTCAGATCTGACATGGTCATCAGTTGAGACCCGCCTTTTTCCTCAGGGCGCTGCCGTCACCACCGTTCCATTTTTTGATCAGGCTTTCGAGTTCAGCATCTCGTTCCGGGGGCAGCATCAGTTTGAGCGATACATACATATGGCCCACCTGGTCACCCCGTTTGACACCCTTTTCCTTGAGCCGCAGGCGTTTGCCTGTCGAACTGTTCTTCGGGATGCGGACTGTCAATCGTCCCTTTGGGGTTGGGACTTGTATGTCGCCGCCCAGAACGGCTTCATCGAGCGAAATGGGAAGTTCCAGATGAATATCGAGGCCATCGCGCCTATAGTAGGGGTGCTCGGCTACGCGAATTTCGACGAGGGCGTCACCTTTGGGGCCGCCACCGAAAGCCGGCCCCCCCTGACCTGATAGCCGGATAACCTGACCATCCCGGATGCCTTCCGGGATTTTGATGTCAACATTGCGGCCGTCATTGAGGGTGAGGCGTCGTGTGCCACCTGTTATAGATTCTTCAAAGCCAATCGTGATCTTGTAACTGATATCCAGCCCACGCTTGCGGCCTGACTGCTCGTACGGCCCTTGTCCAGCGGACGAGGGACCGCGTTTGCGGCTAGCTGACCGAAAGAAATCAGAAAAAATGTCCTGTGCTTCATCGAAGTCAAAATCGCCAAAACCGCCAGCGCCGGCTCGGGCCCGGCTTTGGCCTCCAAAGCCAAATGGGCTGGATCGCCTGACCTCTGCGCCTGTGTGATCGATTTCGCCTCTGTCATATCGAGAACGTTGTTCGTCATTGCCAAGGATGGAATATGCGCTCGACACTTCCTTGAAGCGCTCGGCTATCTTGGGATCATCCTTGTTGGTGTCCGGATGATATTTCTTCGCAAGTGCCCTGTAGGCCTTTTTGACATCGGCCTGGCTTGCATCAGTGGATATACCCAAAATCTTATACAGGTCGTTCATAGGATTGTGCTGACCCCAAAAAACAGATACTGAATCACGTGTCTCTTTATCATATAAGCTGAGCGTACAGGCGCGCAATATTCTTGATTTTAGAGACGGTTAGTTTTGATATCGCAAAACAAACGCATCGCATACGAAAAGATACATTCCGGGGTTAGGGTTATGGCAGAAAAAAGAGCAGCATTTGAAGCGCCGTTCAATATGGTGAATGACTGGATCGCAGAAGCCACAGCCAGCGAGGCCAACGACCCGACGGCGATGGCCTTGGCTACAAGTACACCCGATGGCTTCCCAAGTGTTCGTATGGTCTTGATGAAAGGATGTGATGCTGAAGGTATCGTCTTTTATACCAACCTTGATAGCCGGAAGGGTAATGAGCTGGCCGAAAACCCGAAGGCAGCAATCCTGTTTCATTGGAAAACCCTTCGCAGACAGATTCGCATTGAGGGTGAAGTGGAGGCTGTTTCAGCAGAAGAGGCTGACGCATATTTTGCCTCTCGTCCTCGCGCAAGCAGGATCGGTGCGTGGGCATCAAAACAATCCCGCGAGATGCAGGGCCGTTTTGAATTTGAGGCAGCCATCGCAAGTTATATGGCCAAATTTGGCGCAGGGGATGTGCCTCGGCCTGAAAACTGGTCAGGTTTTCGCCTGAAGCCAACTTATTTTGAGTTTTGGCGCGACCGGAAATTCCGCTTGCATGAACGCATTACTTATAAACTGGACGATGAGGCCAGTAACTGGGCACTGGCGGAACTTTATCCCTGACGAACAATTCAGCAATGTTGCTGAATTGTTTCATTGAATTCGCCCGGAATCGCGAATTGTCATATCTTCGTAACAAAACTGTCATTCCGCAATCTTAGTCTTCTCGCAAAATAACGAGGCACGATCAGAGTTCGCCGTCCAACGCCTTTGGCGAACTGTTATTGCGAGGATAAAAAAATGCGTCTTTCGGTTCGCCTGCGAATCCTCCTTGGGTTCACGGCAGTGATTGTCACGTTGGCGGCAGCCAATCTCATTTCTGCTTTTGGATTACGTGGCCTAGACAAAGCTTCTCAGGAGATTGTCGCCAAAACGGATATTGTTCGTCATGTAAACGACTATGCCTCTGATATCGCGGCGCAAACCAATGCTCTCCGCTCATTCGCTTTTTCCGGGAGGGAAGAAGATCAGCTGCGTTTAAAGAAAGCGCAGGAAAGGGCCGAAGTAACCAAACGTGAGGTTAGTGAACTATTGGTCTCGGTTGGTGAGGCCGGAACAGCGGCTGAAATTGAAACGGCATCCAATGCTTTCGCACAGGTTTTTACAGCGGTTGAAAACAGGTTGGGTAATGAAGAAGATGCCTTGCAAGTTGTCGCAGTTGGTATTGGCAAGCTGGAAAACTCTTCCAAATTATTGGTTGAGTTTTTGCGGCAGAAGGGTGGTGCGGCCAGCGATATGGCACCGAAGTTTCAGCCTGTGGTCGGCCGGTTCAATCAGGCAAGCATCGCCTATGTTGCATCAGGCCAGTTGGCAGACTTTGACGAAGCTATCCGGGCAGGTGAGGAATTTGACAGCCTGATTAAGGATGCGCAGGCCGCCCTTCGTGGTACACCTCGCAGGGAGATGCGAGTTCTGATGTATGCACGGCGCGACGGTGATGTGATCCGCCAAAGCCTTCGGGCGAAAAATGCAGCAGCCCTGGCTTTGAACGATGCTATTGTCCAGCTTGAAAATGCAGCTGCAGATATTGCGGATATTACAGGCAAGGCCAAGCAAGCTGCCCGTAACGAACAGGGCCACGCGCTTGACAGCATGATGGTTGCTGTCTCCACTGCGATAGAACAAAGTTTTATTGGTTTGGCGATAGGTGCCGTTATTGCGGCTCTGATGGCCTGGTACATTGGGGCATCAGTAGCCGGGCCGCTGGTACGTATCACGGACGCGATATCGAAGCTGGCCGCAGGTGACAAGACGACCGATATTCCTGGCCGTGCCCGCTCAGACGAGCTTGGAAAGATGGCTGAAGCGGCAGGCGTATTCAAAGACAAAGCTTTTGAGCTGGAACGACTGGCTGAGGAAAAGGTCGAAACCGAGTTGCGCATGGCTGAGGCCCAGCGGGCCCATGAAAAGGAAGAAGCACGCCAGCTGGAAGAGCAGAAGGCGCGTCAAGAACAAGAGCGCAAGGCCCGGCAGGAAATGCGAATGAAGCAACGCTTGCAAATGGCCGATGTATTTGAAGCCGGAGTGATGCGTATTGTTGAAACTGTGGCCAATGCATCGAAAGATATGGCTGGTGCGGCCAAATCCCTTGTAGGCAATACACAAGAGACTTCAGCCCAAGTACATATGACGCAAAAAGCTACTGATGAAGCCGCGTCCAACGTTCAGGCCGTTGCGGGCGCCACCGAAGAGTTGTCAGTGTCCTTCCGCTCGGTCAGTCATGAGCTGGACCAAAGCGCTCAGGTTGCGCAAAGCGCAGTGGTTGAGGCCAGCCGGACAACGGAAACTGTCGCCGGGCTTTCGAACGCTGCTAGCCAAATTGGTAACGTCGTGAAAATGATCCGAGATATTGCTGACCAAACCAACTTGCTTGCGCTCAATGCCACCATCGAAGCGGCACGCGCAGGCGAGGCAGGTAAAGGGTTTGCGGTCGTTGCCTCGGAAGTGAAGAACCTGGCCTCCCAATCGAGTAAAGCGACGGAAGAGATCGCAGCCTATGTTGAAAAAATCCAACTGGTTTCTGACGATGCTTCGGGCGCCATCAATCGTATCGGTGAGATTATCGGGCAGATGAATGATGTCACACAGTCAGTGGTTGCGGCTGTTCACCAGCAATCTGCTGCTACTGGTGAGATTGCAATGAATGTACAGCATGTTTCCGCAAGCACAGAACAGGTTAGGGGAAGTGTTGCTATCGTGGATGCTGCAGCAGCAGAGACCAGGACCATGTCTGGCGAAATGCAACAGAATGCAGAGAAGTTGCTCACAGAATCTGAAACGCTGAAGAAAGAAGTTGAACGTTTCTTGCTTGAAGTACGGGATACTTCTGAAGAAGGTCGGCAGGCCAGGCCATCTGAGCCAGGAAACATTCACTTCCTTAGGACGGCATAGATACTGATTGGCGTTTACTTGAAGAAAGGCCCGTGATAGCGGGCCTTTTTAATTTTGGACTTTGAAGTCTACTAAAGCCGGGCTACCTTTTAATGGAATGCATTGCCAAAGAGGCATGCCGCCATCAAAGGGGAGAGACAATGGACGGTAGCGCACTGATCGAAACACCGGCGGAAGATATTGCCACCCTGCTGAAGGCTCAGCGGCAGAGCTATCTGACAGAGGGTGCCGTTACTTCCTCGACACGCAAGGATAGGCTGAAGCGCGCCCTGCAGTGCCTGATGGAATATAAGGACGATTATATTCGCCTGATATCAGAAGACTTTGGAAATCGATCAGCAGAGACCACATTGTTCGCGGATGTGGCGGCAAGCCACGGCGCATTGAAGGACGCCATTAAGCATGTCGACAGATGGATGAAGTCTTCGAAGCGGAGCCTGCAGTTCCCACTGGGGCTTCTTGGCGCAAAGGCAGAAGTGGTGCCGCAGCCAAAAGGTGTAGTGGGGTTGATTACCCCCTGGAACTTTCCCCTGACAATGGTATTCGTGCCGCTTGCGCAGATGCTTGCCGCCGGCAATCGGGTGGTGATCAAGCCATCAGAACACACGCCGAGAACGTCTGCCTTTTTCGCGGAGGTTTTTGAAAAACACTTCGATAAAACCGAGGTGGCTGTGGTGACGGGGGCCGTGGAAACCAGCCAGGCCTTTGCAAGCCAACCTTGGGATCATCTGATGTTTACCGGGGCGCCGATGGTTGGAAAATTGATCATGCGTGCGGCAAGCGAGCACCTCACACCGGTGACCTTGGAACTTGGCGGGAAAAGCCCGGTTGTAGTTGGCAAGAGTGCAGATCTGGATATGGTTGCCGAAAGGGTGGCAACCTTCAAACATATGAACGCCGGACAGATATGCCTGGCGCCGGATTATCTGAATATTGATGCGGACCGCCGGGACGCCTTTGTTGAGACATATACCAGGAAGGTGGAAAGCATGTATCCCACCATGCTGGCGAACGATCAATATACATCCATCATCAGCGCGCGGCATCGGGAACGTCTCGAGGGCTATCTTGAAGACGCACGTGCGAAAGGGGCAGATGTGCGGATCATCAACCCCGCAGATGAGGATTTTAAAGGGCAAAATCAGGCCAACAAGCTGCCATCAGCTCTGATCCTGAATCCAACCGACGATATGAAGGTGATGCAGGAGGAGATTTTTGGACCGATCCTGCCTGTGCGCACCTACGATAAGGCGGAAGATGTAATCGACTATGTCAATGAGCGAGAAAGGCCTTTGGCGCTGTATTATTTTGGCCATGACAAGGCCGAGGAAGAAGCCGTGCTCACCCGCACCACATCAGGTGGTGTGACCGTGAATGATGTGCTCTGGCATGGGGCTCACGAGAATTTGCCGTTTGGAGGCGTGGGGAACAGTGGCATGGGGCATTATCACGGATATGATGGTTTCCTTGAATTCAGTCATCAAAAATCAGTTCTTCGACATCCGAAGCTGTCGATAGGCAACCTTCTAGGTATCGTGCCGCCTTATACCGACAAGCTTCGAAAAACTATTGAGCGCCAGATCAAATAAGCGCAGGAGGCCCTCTTGACTGCCTTTAATTTCAATACTGTTCGCTCTGTGTTGGTGGAGGATGGTGCAACACGTAATCTGGGAGCACTTTTAAAGGCTCGATTTCCGGCTTGCCAGCGGCCACTTGTTGTCACTGACATCGGCCTTGTCAAACTGGGAATGGTTGGCCCTTTGATGTGCGCACTTGATGATGCTGGCCTTCATCCAGCACTTTATGATGGTGTTGAAGCAGATCCGTCAGAAAGTGTAGTGCTGGACGCAACGCGAACGGCAAAAGCACATCGTTCCGATTTGATTATCGGATTTGGTGGCGGAAGTTCGATGGATGTTGCCAAATTGGCTGCTATCATGGCAATGGGGAGCCAAGGGCTCGAAACCTTGTATGGTATTGACCAGGTGACAGGCGGCAGATTGCCGCTGGTGCAAGTGCCCACGACTGCCGGAACGGGGTCTGAAGTAACCCAGATTTCGGTGATCACAACAGGTGAAACCCGAAAGATGGGTGTGTCCGACGCGACGCTTCTGTGCGACCTGGCAGTGTTGGATGCCACGCTGACAACAGGCCTTCCTGCCCATATAACTGCGGCAACTGGCATCGACGCCATGGTGCACGCAATCGAGGCCTATACGACAAAGTTGAAGAAGAATCCAATTTCTGACGGGTTGGCGTTGCAGGCGCTGGCATTGTTGGGCAAAAACCTAGTGAAAGCATGCAAAGAGGGAAGCGATCTTGAGGCACGCCGCAATATGCTTGTCGGCGCGATGCTGGCCGGACAGGCCTTCGCCAATGCGCCCGTGGCGGGTGTCCACGCGCTTGCCTATCCCCTCGGAGGCCATTTCCATATCCCGCATGGCCTCTCCAATGCACTGGTGCTCCCACATGTGTTGCGTTTCAACAGCAGTGTGGCTGGTGAGATGTATGCCGAGCTTGCCGCCCATGTTGGGGCGGGTGACACAGCGGATGAGCTCATCTCTTGGTTGGATCAGCTTGCGGATATGGTTGGCATTGAAAAACGCCTCCGCGATGTGGGCATTGCCGAGAAAGATCTGGCGCTATTGGCGGAAGACGCGATGTTGCAAGAGCGGCTTCTGGTCAACAATCCGCGAGAGATTACCCAGGAGGATGCCTACCAAATTTACGAGGCTGCGCTGTGAGTGAAAAAGAACCAGGTCGGCCGCTTCATGTATATCCGCATGCGACGGAAATACAAACGCGCTGGATGGACAATGATGTTTATGGCCACGTTAACAATGTTGTTTATTACAGCTTTTTCGACACTGCGGTTAACCGCTTCCTGATTGAGGGAGGCGTGCTCGATATTCACAAAGGCGATGTGATCGGTTTGGTGGTTGAAACCAACTGTCGGTACATGCAGGCGATCGAGTTCCCGCAAGCGGTGAGGGCTGGCATTGCAGTTACCCATCTTGGTACGTCCAGCGTGCGGTATGAGATCGGTTTGTTTACAGCAGATAGTGATGAACCGGCAGCTGAAGGCTATTTTGTTCATGTTTATGTGGACAGAAAGACGCGCCGCCCCACTTCATTACCTGAAGACTTCAGGGACTTGTTGGAGACGATCCGTTTAAAGCCCTGAACTGTGTAGTGAGGGGAGCTTTTATGGATGTGAAAGACAAGGTTGTTGTGGTGACTGGTGGCGCGAGCGGTATTGGCGCGGCGCTGGCCAAGAAATTTGCTGCAGAAGGTGCGAAATTTGTTGGCGTGGCCGATATGGATGCCGAGGGCGCAAAATCCGTAGCTGCTGAAATTGGGGATGGCGCAAAAGCCTACCAGCTCGATGTTACCGATGAAGCTGCCGTAAAGGCCATGGTTGCGGATATAGAAGCGGGCGCGGGCCCGGTGGATCTATATGTCTCCAACGCTGGTATCATGTTCACGGATGGGCCTGATTGGACTGTTATCAATTGTTCCAACGAGCAGTGGCAGAAAATCTGGGAAGTGAATGTCTTTGCACATGTGCTTGCCTGTCGGGCGGTTCTGCCGGGAATGATAGAACGAGGGCAGGGTGGCTTCCTGATCACGGCTTCTGCCGCAGGGCTTCTGAACCAGATCGGTGATAGCAGCTATTCAACTACAAAACATGCGGCGGTTGGCTTCGCAGAAAGCCTCGCGATAAACCATGGCGATGATGGTATTTACGTTGGCTGCCTTTGCCCGCAGGCGGTGACATCGAAAATGACAGCAGGTGCAGAGGCCAGTTCTGCGGCAGCCGACGGCATTATGGCCGCCGAAGAACTAGCGTCACGGACACTTGCCATGATGCGGGAAAGCCGCTTCATGATCAGGCCCCACGAGCAGGTTGAGGGCTATTTTCTTAACAAGGCCAAGGATTATGACCGTTGGGTTGGGGGCATGCGCAAATTCCGCCGCCACCAGCTTGAAACAACCGGCCAGCCCATCTGATTTCACGGAGATATTATCATGGATTATACAAAGCTGATGGACTTCACCGGCAAGGTTGTTTTTGTCTCAGGGTCTTCGCGCGGCATCGGTGAGGCGATTGTTCGGGCTTTTGCTGCAAACGGCGCGCGCGTGATTGTATCATCACGAGATCAGGAAGCTTGCGACAAGGTAGCAGAGAGCATCAGGGCTGATGGCGGTGACGCCAAGGCGAAAGCTGCTCATGCCGGCAAGATGGAAGATGTGGCCGCTGTTTTTGACTGGATCAAGGCGGAATACGGCAGGCTGGATGTTTTGGTGAACTGTGGCGGCACCAACCCTTTTTACGGCCTCATTGGTGAAACGCCGGAAGCTGCGTTTGACAAGACGATAGATGTAAACCTCAAGGGGCCATTTTATCTTTCGGCTGAAGCTGTGAAGATGATGAAGGGGCAGGGCGGTGGCGCCATCGTGAATGTGGCATCCATTAACGGTATTTCACCCGGCCACCTGCAGGGCATCTATTCCATGACCAAATCTGCCATGATCAATATGACAAAGGCCTATGCCCGCGAATATGGGCATGATGGTATCCGTGTGAATGCCATCTGTCCGGGGCTTGTTGATACGAAAATGACGGCTGTTTTCACGTCCAATGAAGATATGCTCCAGCAGGTGACAAACCAGTTCCCGATCGCGCGCGCGGGCAAGCCTGAGGATATGGTAGGCGGTGTTCTCTATCTGGCGTCCGATGCTGCAGCTTTCACCACGGGCACCACGCTTGTGATGGATGGCGGTTGGACAGCATAGGGAGGCAGTTATGACGGAATCTCTGAACAAAACTGTAGATGTGCGGGAAGGTGAAGAGCTGGATAGTCGGCTTATCGACAGGATTGTAAAAGAGCGTATTGGCGGGCTTGAAGGCACGCCTACGATCAGGCAATTCGCTAGTGGCCATTCGAATCTCACTTATTCTATCCAGTATCAGAATAAAAGTCTGGTACTGAGGCGCCCACCTCACGGTACCCGGCCCAAATCTGGGCACAGCATGATCCGCGAGTTTAGCGTTATGAATGCGCTGAAGCCTGTGTTCCCCGCGGTGCCTGAAACCTATTTCCATGTGCCCGATGAAGGTAGCCCGCTGGGCGCCGAATTTTACGTGATGGAGCAGGTAGACGGGCGCAAGCTTGACCGCACGATCCCCAAAAGCTGGGGGTTTGGTGAAGAGGAAGGGCGTAAACTATGCTCGGCCTTCTTTGAAAAGCTTATTGAATTGCATCAGGTCGATTTTAAATCCGCTGGGCTCGGCGACTTTGGCAAGCCAGAAGGCTATGTTGAGCGGCAGGTAACCGGCTGGAACCGCCGCTATGAGCGCGTGATCACCGACGATGTAGAAGATTTCGCTGATGTGCGGCAGTGGCTTGAAGATCATATGCCACCCGGTGAAGTAGGGCATGCTGTGTTGCATGGTGACTACCGCCTCGACAATGTTATTCTTTGCGAAGAAAACCCTTTCGAGATCAAAGCCATCCTTGATTGGGAAATCAGCGCGCTGGGCGATCCGTTGATGGATCTTGGCAATACGTTGGCCTATTGGTCGCAGAAGGGTGACCCTGACGAAATGATCGCCATGTGCATGCAGCCCTGTATGGCGCCAGGCATGATGACACGCGAAGAAATCTGCGACCTTTATGCCCGGAAAACCGGGTATGACCTGGCGAAATTTGACTATTATCTGGTTTATGGCGTTTTCCGCTTGGCTGTTATTCTACAGCAGATTTATTACCGATATTTCCACGGCCAAACCAAAAACCCGGCTTTTGCATCTTTTGGCCAGCGAACAAACCAGATCGGCAATTATGCTCGGTCATTGATAGAAAAATCCGGGATTTGATCGCCGGTATGTGATAGGAATGATGCTCGCCGGAACTGGGGCCGGCGACATTGTTTCGCTTCAGGCAATATATTCTCAGGCTGTTAGGTCGTTGCAATTGCAGCGAATTCTTTAGCTTTGGTTCATCTTCTATTCGTATGGTGGAAGATGTACAAACTGCACGAGGGGACTATTGTGGCTGAAAAACTGGCTTTCTCGATGGCGCTTGATCTGCTCTTCAACGGGCAGAATATGGATTATTGTGAGCGTCCAATCAGCTTGGACATAATCGAAGAGATGGCCATGTTCAGTGATCTGCCCAAACGCGCCCGGGTTGGCGTGATTGGCCCAGGCGGTGGCCGGTTGGTCAAAACGATGGTCGAGCGCGGATTTACGGTGGATGCATTCGAGGGCAGGGCGGAGTGCCGCGAGCACTTGGAGCGCATGTTCATTGGCACGAGCGCTGTGAAAATCCTGCCCGGCGCGCATCTTGATGACCCCATCCGGCGTGACAAGATGAAATTTGATGCCTTGTTTTGTATGGACGACTTGCGTGCCTTTCGCGAAGACCATGAATGGACGAGTTATGTTCAGAGAATGGTGAAGGGCAGGGGATATTTTGTTTATTCGCAGGTTTCCAACAATTTGCCGGGCAAGAAGAACACCCTAGACAAATATTTTGACCTTGTCGGCAGCTACAATGTCAGTGAGGAAACAGCTCATCAAATACGGGATAGCTATGTTGGCCTCCAAACATGGGAGCCCAAGGAAAAAGACAAGAAAATGGCCATAGAGACACTGGATATGGTGAAGACGGCCTCAGGACTGCGCCGCAGTATCATGACTGACGGTGTGGAGGTGCGGTATGTGGTTTGGCGCAAAAAAGGCTAACCGATGATGAAAGCCAAGGGCCGCAGCCCTTGGCAAGTAGCTGATTTTCTTAGATTATCAGATTTCCTGCATCCAGAAGTGATTGCATATCGGAGTTGCCGGCAATTCCGTGTATGAGGCCAATGGTGATGAAGTCATCGCCACCGCCATCGGTATCCACAGAAACCAACGTGCCCCAATCAAGTGTCTCGACAAGCAGATAGTCGGACAATGTATCGGTGGTGCTGTCGAACGCGGAAAGCACCTGCGACAGATCCAGTGTATCCCCATCAGCACTGTTGAAATCCTTCACGATCATCCAGTGCTCCAGATTGGCTGCAGTGAAGACAAACCTGTCGGCTCCGCTGCCGCCATGTGTGGACAGTTCGGCATTGCCGCCGATGATCGTGTCGTCCCCGCCTGCAGCGTCGAAATAGATATCTGTGGCGCCGCCGGTGAATTGGTCCGCGAATTCAGTGCCGCGAATTCCTTCAACAGCGACAATCACGTCGCCTTCTGCTTCGCCGCCATGGTTCTCTTGCGTGGCCAGGTTCAGCTGTATTCCGACTGCGGCTGACCCATAGGAAACATAGTCCCAGCCCTCGCCACCATCGAGCGTATCGGCGCCAAGGCCTCCCATAAGGGCGTCGTTGCCGCTTCTGCCGTAGAGACCATTATTGGCATCATTGCCGCGCAGCCAATCACCTTTGCCGGTGCCGTGGCCTTCTGTGCCGATGACATTCTCGACCGAAAGGTAGGTATCGCCCGCAGAGGCCCCTCCGTAGCTGACACCATATTGGAGATCAACGACAACGCCGGTTTCACCGCCGCGATAGTCAACCGCATCAATGACATCGTCTGATCCCACAATCGCATCAGCATCTGAGGTCGTTTGATGAATAACATCACCATAGTATGGCTCGGTGCCCGGGTCCGGAATATCAGGATCGCCACCAGAAGGGTCATCCGGGTCAGCTGGATCGTCCGGATCGTCAGGCGTTCCCTGATCCCCGGAAAGGTCAACCCTTACACCATCTTCAAACTCGGCAAATTCAACATCCACGAGGAAGTCTGTTCCGTCAGGCCCTTCGACAAGAATACCGCCGTCAACGGCGGTGATTGAATAGTCTTCTGATGAGCCGCGGAAGAGCGCCACGTCAGTGCCTTCGCCGCCATGCAGGCCATCATTCTGTTTGCCGCCAACAAGGATATCGTTGCCGCTTCCGCCCAGCAGGAAATCTTCCTGCAAAGTGCCGATCAATGTATCGTCCTCGTCTGTGCCTGTCTCGTGTACGCCTTGCTGGAAATGGGTGCCTGCCCGATCTTGCCACCAGGCGTCATTTTCGGCATTCAGCGCATCCAATAGCTCGGCACGTGGATTTGTATCCTCGAGTGTGGCGCGCAGGCCCCAACTACCCCATTGGCTGGGGCCACCCACATCGGTGAACTGCATGAAGGCCTCACCGCCAACGTCGCGCCACATATCAAACAGTTCCTGATAGAGGTCTGCCATCTGTTCGCTTCGGGCGAAATCGGTCAGGAAGTCATCAAGGACAAGGCCGCTGCCGTCAGTTGCGAAAAGATGATGCACATGTTGTCCGCCTTCATAGGCAACCATCCTGAGCCCATATGCCTCTGCCATCGCGGCTTGCTCCGCGAGGGAAGCAGCGACCTGCGGGATGGAGGAGTCGACATTTGGGTCCATCAACATGGCCGCAAGGACGTCAAAAGCGTTGACTTGCGGATCTTCGATCGCCGCGATGACCATTTCTCGAAGTTCTTCCGTGACCGGGATGGCGCCGCCAAAATAGGTCGTAACCGCAATGGCATCAAAATAGGTTGAAGGCGCTACATAATTGTCGGGATCGGCTTCCTGCCAATCAGGTGCGGTGAGAATACGCTCCGTTACCCAGGTGTTTACATATTGGGTGGCCGCAACCCTGATGAGCTGTTCCGAGGCATCGTCACCATACACGTCGGTAAAAAGGCGCATGACTTCCGATGCCCGTTGGCCATAGTAGCTGAGCCTGCCGCCAAACGGATTGATATGGTCGCCATAGGCATCTTGCGCCAATTGCTCTACTTCATGCGCGGCCATAAAGGCGCTGTTCCAGATTTCGTTGCCATATTCTACCGATACCTGGAGGTCGGGATCGAGGTTTTCATGAATGTAAGTTGCCAGATTGGTCACAAAATCATCATCAGCCAGATGGGGCACATTGACCCAGATGTCAGCGCCAATCTGATTTCCTAGGGCCACAATAATCTCAATCGGAGCGCCATCAACCATGTAGGAAAACATGTCGGGGGTAGGGCGGTCGTCCCAACTGGCCAGCTTGGTATCATTTGTGTTCAGCCAGTCCATGAAGCGCAGGACTGTCATATCATCAATCAGCTCCAGCCAATCCGGGTTGAAGACGCCACCCGCTTCAAAGAGTTCAAGATGCTCTTCCTTTACAACAGAAATGTCGCGGAGATAGTCTCCCGTTCCATTTGGGTCTGTTTCAAGAATACGAAAACCCATGGCACCGCCCGTGGTGTTTTCGAAGACAATTTCACCGTCTGTTTGGCTGATAATAGTAGTGTTGCCGTATAGCTGAATTGTGCCTTGGCCCTCGTAGCGCAATACATAAACGCCTGAGCGGTATTCGGCTGCGCTTTCCGCGTAGCCCTGGTTGTGCCAGTCCCACACAGTATTAACGGCGTCATAACCTTCAGGCATGGACATCAGCCAGCCGTTTTCATCCACATCGAGAACATCACCCAATTCGTCGTAGAATGCGATGCCGTCGCCGGTATCAACAAACCAGGGACGCATACTTTTGGTGATGTCAAGGAAGGGTGCCTGGGTTGACCAGTCAGCTATTCCGTCAAGGTTTACAGAAACAGAAGGATTGTCGTTACCTGTCGCAGTTTCAGCCTGATCAAGCAGGGCTGTTGTATTTTCAAGGGGCATTGCCTGTACTCCCATCGTGCCTGAAAATCCCGGCAGACATGATTTGTGCTCTGTCCGGAATGCACACTTGAGGGGTAGGCGGAGCGCCTCGTCAATAGACGTGTAAAATTTTACAAGTTATTGATAATAAAAGGATAAATAAGTGATATAAAAGAGGTTTAGGATGGCTCGTTTTTTCGGTGTTTCGGCCGTTCTCTAAACTTATTTCTTAAGTCTCAGTAAACACTCTTGTGCGGTGGATGCCAGAAGGCGTCCGGCGCGGTCATAGAGGGCACCGCGTGCAAGGCCCCGGCCTTTACCGGTCCAGTAGCCATCGGTCTTATAATATACCCAATCATCCACCCGGAAGTTTTCGCGGTGAAACCACATGCCATGGTCGAGGCTTGCCACTGTTTTGAGCGCGGGATCGCGCGGAATCATGGCGTGTGGCCGGAGGTTCGAAGAAAGGAAAGCAAAATCTGAGATATAGGCCATCAGGCGGGCGTGCAGGGGCTGGTCGCCTTCAATCTCCTCCTTTAGGCGGAACCAATAGCCCGTTTCAGGGCTTTTGGGTGCCGGGTTCTCCAGATCCATGCGGTCGATGGAACGCATCTCAAACGGCATATAGGGTTTGTCCTTGGGCTGTTTGCCGAAGGCCCTCAAGACACGCGCATAATAGGCCTCATCGTCATCCAGGTCTTCTGGCTGCGGTACATCGGGCATGTCAATCTGGTGCTCGAGGCCCTGTTCGCCCACATGGAAGGAAACAGCAATGGTGAAAATTGCCTCGCCGTTCTGGACTGCAACGACCCGCCGTGTCACGAAACTGCGGCCATCCCTGATGGGGTCCACATCATAGATGATTGGCTGGCCTGCGATGCCGGGGCGAAGGAAATAGCAATGCAGCGAATGAAGTTTATAGTCAGGTTCAACCGTCAGGGTCGCGGCTTCCATCGCCTGTGCAATGACATGGCCGCCAAACACGTGGCCATTGGGCCACTGGTTGGGGCTGCCGCGAAACAACAGTCTGTCCAGCCGCTCTACAGCCAGACCATCAATGATTGGTTGAACCTTGGACATATATTCCCTTCTGGTTTATCGGGCCTAATCGCGGAAGGTCGGATCAAGTCGTTCCATTTTCCTCAGGATAGCGGGCCAGACGAAATTGTCAGCCCCATTTGCGCCTGCAACCACGCGAAGGTCACGCAACGCGTTGTCGATAGAGCCCTGGCTGGGTGAATGGATATCTGCCCCCGCAGATTGCGTGAGTATCTGAATTTTGCAGGCACGCTCAAGGAACCACATGGATTCAAATGCTTTGGCCACAGTGTCACCCACGGTCAGGGTGCCATGATTGCGCAGGATAAGGGCCTGTTTGTCGCCGAAGTCGGCAACAAGGCGTTCTTTTTCGCCGTCATTGACCGCAAAGCCTTCATAGTCATGATACGCCACCATCGCCCACGGCACTATGCTGGTTTGGCACAGGGGCAGGAGGCCTTCTTTCTGGTTCGATACAGCGATACCGTAGTCAGTATGCAGATGCATGACACAGTTTGCGTCATCGCGGGCCTGGTGAATGGCGCTGTGAATAACAAACCCGGCAGCGTTTGGAATGAAGGGTGTATCCATCAGCTTGTTGCCATTTAGATCAACCTTCACAAGGCTGGAGGCTGTGATTTCCTCGAACATCAGCCCAAGGGGGTTGATCAAGAAATGATGATCTGTGCCAGGGATGCGCATGGACAGGTGGGTATAAATCAGGTCATCCCAACCTAGATGGGCAATCATGCGGTAGGCCGCAGCCAGATTGACACGTGCTTCCCATTCCTCTGCAGATACCTGGTCCTTGACGCTTTTGATCTCAAGCATATCCGGTTTCGCCATTTTCACCCTCCAGCAAAGCTTTTTGTTCTAGGGGTGAAGTAGAGCAAACTTGGCGCTTGTCCAAATCTAGCTGATAAATTTATCAGCGGTTTAATCGTTACCCGGAAGATTGCGGCGGCTAAAGAAAGTACGTACAGGGCCGCGGCTTATTCCGGCTACCGACTGGATCGCAATGGGTGCGTGGGGGTGGTCCTCAATCTCGCGCCAGTCTATCCGGCGGTACCGCAAAATCAGAAGCCCGGCTTTGATGGCGTAATCCCCGATAATCACAGCGTACATGGCTTCTACGGGCCAGCCAATGGCCTGTACGGCGAAACCAACAGACAGCCGCCCCAAAATCATGCCAGCAAAAGTAACGAATAGGGGATATCGGGTGTCTCCCGCGCCCCTGAGGGCACCGCCTATGGCAAACTCGATCGCCATGAGGGGCTGGATAAGAGACAAAATCAGAATGAAATATTCTGTATGTGCCCGGACTGCAGGATCATTCGATAACATTGCTGCCAAGGGCGTGCGGAGGCTGAATGTGATGACGGCGAGGGCCGTCATGCCCAAGATCGCCAGCCGCATCGCTGCCCAGCCACTGGCTATGGCACCATCATGATCCCTTGCGCCAAGCCGCTGACCGGAAAGCGTGGCGCTAGCGGTACCAAAACCGAGCCCAACCACGATTGTGATGCTTAGTATGGTAATGCCTATCCCATAGGCCGTAAAAGCCGCTGTGCCATATCCGCTGACAAGCATCATAAACAGAAGGAAACTCATCTGTATCAGGATTTGCTCAATCGCGGCGGGTGCTCCGATCTTTGTGATCTGTTTCACGCGAGACCGGGCCAGCGCCCCTTTGAGGTGCGGTTGCAAAACATACCGCTTTAGAAGCCAGTGCAGGGAAAACCATAAAACGATGGCAACCTGCCCAACCGCGGTGCCCCACGGAATGCCTGCGATACCGAGTGACGGTAATCCGACAGAACCATTCACCAGTACATAGGAGGCTACAATGCTGATCGAAGCGCCAATGGCAGTGTACCAAAGGGGGCGGATCACATCGCCGATTGCCCTGAAGGCCGTTGCAATGGTCATCATCAGGGCAAAAACAATGTTCAGAAGGCTTGCTGGTTGTATGTAGGCAACGGCAAAGGCCGCGGTTTTCCTATCAAGATTGAACATGGAGGCAATGGACGGTGCCGCGAGATAGGTTATGCCACCAAGCGTCAGCGACAGGAATATGGCAAGAACAAGAGAGGTTGTGGTGGAAGCTGACGCTTCCTCGATATTGTCTGCGCCCCAGGCTCTGGCAACAACAGCGGTGGTTGCCACTGATAGGGCCATTGCGGCTGCCATCAGAAGGAAATGCACGCGCCCGCCCGCCACGACGGCGGCGCTCATCTCTCGGCCGAAAGGGGCCGCAATCCAAAGATGCGCAAACGAGATCGATACCATCAGGACGTTGCTGATAATGTTGGGGCCTGCGAGCCGCCATACAGTCTGATAGGAAAAACCAGCCATAAACCCCGATCGCGGCCCTGGCGGGCCAATTGCAATACATAGCTAGAGCGTGACATAGGATAATTTTACGCGGAGGCCAGCGGTGAGAAACTTTTTTTGCCGTTACGGCATGCTTGTCCAAGAAACTTTACCTTCGTGCCTTGCCGGAATGAAAAACCGACTTACTCCTTACCCCTGAGACGAGCGTTGCCTGAAACATGCACAGGCCGCATCTGGGGAGAATAACATGAGTAATTTAGACGCGTTTCGTACCGAAGTGCGGGCTTGGCTGGAAGAGAACTGCCCGGCCTCCATGCGGACACCCGCACAGGGCGAGAAGGACATTTGTTGGGGTGGGCGTAACTTTGCCTTCCAAAGCGAAGATCAGCGACTGTGGCTGGAGCGCATGGGCGCGCGTGGCTGGACTGTGCCGACATGGCCGAAGGAATATGGCGGCGGCGGGCTTTCCAAAGATGAGGCCAAGATTCTTGCTGAAGAGATGAAGCGCATCAAGGCTCGATCGCCTTTGGTATCCTTTGGTATCTGGATGCTCGGTCCTGCGCTTCTGAAATTCGGTACGCATGAACAGAAGCTTGAGCATCTTCCCCCGATTGCGCGCGGCGAAATCCGCTGGTGCCAGGGATATTCCGAACCAAATGCGGGTTCCGACCTCGCGGCACTGGCCACAAAAGCGGAAGACAAGGGTGACCACTATGTCATCAATGGCCAGAAGATCTGGACATCATACGCCGACAAGGCGGACTGGATTTTCTGCCTTATTCGTACCAGCACAGAAAGCAAGCATGAAGGCATCAGCTTTATCCTCTTTGATATGGCGTCCGAAGGTGTTTCAACCAAGCCGATCAAGCTGATCTCTGGCTACTCGCCGTTTTGCGAAACGTTTTTCGATGATGTGAAGGCCTACAAAAAGAACCTTGTGGGCGAGGTGAACAAGGGCTGGACCGTTGCCAAATATCTGCTGACGCACGAGCGTACGGGTATTTCCGACATGGGCCTGCCGGTTCCTCTCAATCAACTGGCGGTGCAGAAAATGGGTCTCGAGGATGGTCGCCTGCCTGAAGAGATGCTCAGGCACCAGATCGCAGAGCATGAGATTGATGCCATGTCATTTGTGTTCACGCTGGAGCGCGCAAAGGACGAAGCCAAAGCCGGCAACGAAATGGGGGCTTACAGTTCCTTCCTGAAGGCATATGGCACCGAGCTTAATAAAGACCGTAACGAGCTGATCATGAAAGTGAATGGATCAGATGCCTTTGAGTGGGAAGGGCAGTTCTCCAACGACGGGGATATTCCCCGCACCTGGCTCCGTACCAAGGCCAATTCTATCGAGGGCGGTACCACGGAAATTCAACATAATATCATTGCCAAGCGCGTTCTTGGCCTGCCGAGTTAAGGGAGAGTTTCGTTATGGCAATGGTTTTGAATGAAGAACAGCAGCTGTTGAAAGAGTCCGCCGAGGGCTTCTTTGAAGAAAAGGCGCCGATCACCCAGCTTCGCCAGCTGCGCGATGACAAGGATGAAACCGGTTATTCCATGGCCCTATGGCAAGAAATGGTTGAGATGGGGTTCGCGGGCCTTTTACTTGATGAAGAAGAAGGGGGCACAGGTTTTGGCTGTGTAGGTGCGGGCATCGTTGCGGAAGCCATGGGCAAAACCCTCTCGGCGTCGCCATTCCTCTCGAGCGCGGTGATCGCAGCACTGGTTATCAAGCATGCAGCATCAGATGAGCAGAAAGCAGAACTTCTGCCAGCCATCGCGGGCGGTGAGAAAGTGTTGACCCTCGCGCTGGATGAAGGCAGCCGCCATAATCCGGAAGCAACAGCCTTGAAGGCGGAAAAATCTGGTGATGGATATATTCTTTCTGGCCTGAAAACCTTCGTGCCTGATGGTCATGTGGCCGACCAGATTATCGTTCTGGCGCGTACTTCGGGGAATGCAGGCGACCGAGCAGGATTAAGCCTGTTCCTTGTGGACAAAGGCGCAGGCGGATTGATCGTTGACCGAACGAGCTCCATGGACAGCCGCAACTGGGCGAAAGTGACTTTCGAGGGTGTGAAAGCGGCTGCGCTTCTTGAAGCAGAAGGCGAGGCAATGGACGCGCTGGAACCAGCCCTTGATCGCTGTCGCATCATCCTTGCTGCAGAACTTTTGGGCATTGCCCAGCAAACGCTCGGCATCACGATGGAATATATCAAGGAGCGCAAGCAGTTTGGGGTGCCAATTGGTTCATTCCAGGGGCTTCAGCACCGGGCTGCGGAATGGTTCGGTGAAGTGGAAGTTACCCGGTCTGCGGTTCTGAAGGCTTTGCAAGTTGCTGATGCCGGTGGTGATATCCGCTGGTTTGCAAGCCTTGCCAAGGCTAAAGCCAGCAAAACAGCCGAACTGGCCACTAATGAGGCAGTTCAGATGCATGGTGGCATGGGCGTGACAGACGAGTTTGATCTCGGTTTCTATATCAAACGCGCCCGTGTGCTCCAACATATGTATGGCGATTTCAATTATCATGCAGACAGGTTCGCAGCCTGTTCTGGCTATTGATGCTGGCGGGGAGGGGATGAGCATGTTTGACAATCTGGAACTGCCAAGCGTCGATCCGGCGACACCTGCTGACGAAGTGATCAAGATGCTCACCCGTCCCGGCATGCCTTTCGAGACCAAGGTTGAAGAAATTGAAGGCAACCCATACACCGTGTTTGCCCATCAGCCAGCCACCTTGCGGGAAGCCTTCATGATGTTCCTCGCTCATGGCGACAAAGAATTCATGGTTTATGGCGACGATCGGATCACCTTCAAGGATGCAGTGGCGCGAGCCAGCCAGTTTGCCCAGGCGCTAGTGGCCGATTATGGTCTTGAGGCGGGTGACAGGGTGGCGCTCAACATGCGCAACTATCCGGAGTGGCCGATTGCCTTTATGGGGATAGTTGCGGCGGGTGGTATCGCCGTTGTCATGAATGCCTGGTGGACAGTTGAGGAAATTGACTGGGCGATGAAGGACAGTGGTGCCAAACTGGCGGTGGTGGACGGCGAGCGCGCCGCGCGCACCCTCAGTCTCGGGAATGCTGCTGACCTTCAAATCATTGTAGCGCGCGATGCAGCACCTGAAGCGGTGAATGTAAAGGCCTTTGCCGATGTGATTGCCGGAAAACCGGCACTGTCTTGGCCTGCTGTGGAGGTTGGCTCCGATGATGCGGCAATGATCCTCTATACCAGTGGGTCTTCCGGCTTTCCGAAAGGTGCCGTGTCATCGCACCGTGCTGTGGTCGGCGTATTGATGACATGGGTCTGTATCGCACTTTCCCTTAAAATGCTCGGGCGCTTGAACCCGGACCCTGATTTTCAGCCGATCATGCTGGTTGCAGTGCCTTTCTTTCATGTAACGGGTCTGATGCCGGTGCTTTTCGTATCGGCGACCATCGGGCGCAAGCTGGTGCTGATGCACAAATGGGATGTTGAGGAAGCATTCCGCCTGATCGAAAAGGAAGGTGTGACCACTTTCACGGGCGTCCCCATGATGAGCTATGAGATGGCGGCATCGAAGCGCAGGGGCGACTATGACCTTTCCACTCTCAATGACATTGGTGGCGGGGGCGCTGCCCGCCCGCCCGAGCATGTGCGCCTGATCAAGGAAGCATTTCCGGATGCCAATCCCGGTATTGGTTATGGCCTGACTGAAACAACTTCCCTTGGGGCGGTCTTGTCCGCAGAGGAATATATCGAACGCCCAACAAGCACAGGGCGCCCGACCCCGCCGCTTGTGGAAGTGAAAATCCTTTGCCCCGTGAAGGGCGCCGAGCAGCCCGCCGGTGAGCCCGGCGAAGTGTGCATCAGAAGTTCCACCAATATTCGGGAATATTGGAACAATCCTGAGGCGACGGCACGTGCCTTCAGGAACGGCTGGTTCCACACAGGGGATGTCGGGTACCTCGATGATGAAGGCTATCTCTATATCGTTGACCGATTGAAGGCGATCATCATCAGGGGCGGCGAAAACATCAGCTCGCTTGAAGTTGAAGGCGTTCTGCACGCGCATGAAGTGGTGGACGATGTCATGGTGTTCAGCCTGCCGGATGAACGGTTGGGTGAGCTTGTCGGCGCAGTTGCGTCAGTGAATGCCGATATCACCGAAGATGATTTGAAAGCCGAAGTGGCCAAACACCTGGCTGGCTTCAAGGTACCGGAAAAGATCTGGATCACGCGTGATCCTCTGCCGCTGATTGCATCGGGCAAGATCGACCGAAAAGGTATCAAGGAACAATATCGCGGCCTTTGGGCTGCCGAAAAAGCATAATTTGCGAGTAAATAGAAGGAATTAGGCATGTCTATGGATTTGGGGCTCAGCACACGCGGTCAGGAACTCAGGGAAAAGGTTCGTGCTTTTATCGATGAGCATGTGGTGCCTGTTGAAGACGAATATCATCACGAGGTTGGCGCTACCGGTAACCGGTTCGAATTCACGCCGCGCATGACGGAAATCCTGGAGGACCTGAAGGCCAAAGCAAAGGAAGCAGGCCTCTGGAACTTCTGGCTGACGGACAGCAAGGAAGGCTACGGCCTGACAACCGTTGAATATGCCTATCTGGCCGAAGAAATGGGGCGGTCCCATCTGGCGGCAGAAAGCTTCAATTGTTCGGCGCCAGACACCGGCAATATGGAAGTGATCGAGCGCTACGGCACCGATGAGCACAAGGAAAAATGGCTGAAGCCCCTTCTGGAGGGGAAAATCCGGTCTGCCTATCTGATGACAGAGCCGGAAGTTGCGTCATCCGACGCCACCAATATTGCCATGACGGCGGAGCTGGACGGTGATCATTATGTGCTGAACGGCGAGAAATATTGGGCATCAGGCGCCGGCGATCCGCGCTGCGCCGTATATGTAACCATGGTGAAAACCGCTGGCGATGAAGCGCCGCGCAAGGCCCAACACAGCATGATCCTTGTGGAAGCCGGAACGCCCGGCATTGAAGTCCTGCGCCCCATGATGGTGTTCGGCCACGACGATGCGCCGCACGGTCATATGCATATCCGTTTCACAAACGTGCGGGTGCCCAAGGAAAATCTGGTTCTTGGTGAGGGCCGGGGCTTCGAGGTGTCTCAGGGCCGCTTGGGACCGGGCCGTATTCACCACTGCATGCGGTCCATTGGTGCTGCGGAGCGGGCGCTCGAATTGCTGATCAAACGGTCTCTATCCAAAGAGGCTTTTGGCAAGACACTGGTGAAGCTTGGCGCCAACTATGACATCATCGCCGAATGCCGGATCGAGATCGAGATGGCGCGCCTTCTGTGCCTCAAGGCAGCGCATATGATGGACACCATCGGCACGCAGGCCGCCCAGCCCTATATCAGTCAGATTAAAGTTGTCGCACCGCGCATGGCGCTCAAGGTGATTGATGAAAGCATGCAGATGCATGGCGGGCAGGGGATCAGCCAGGACTTCCCGCTGGCGGCAATGTGGCATGGCCAGCGTACGCTCAGGTTTGCGGATGGGCCGGATGCCGTGCACCGGATGGTGATTGCCCGGACCGAGCTGAAGAAATATCGCTCAAACAGCGTGTAAGTGGGCTTGAAGGAACAGGGCATGGAGATTTCCAACCTTTTCAATATTGCAGGCAAGGTCGCGCTGGTAACAGGCGGCGGGTCCGGCATTGGCAGTATGGCCACAGAAGCGCTCGTACGTGCCGGTTGCAAGGTTTATATCGCGTCACGGCGGCTAGAAAGCTGTGAAGCGGTAGCCGAAGAATTAAATGCAATCGGACCCGGCCGCGTTATAGCCTTGCAGGCGGACCTGAAGACGGAAGAGGGCACGGCCCATCTGGCCAAAGCCATGATGGCCCACGAGGACAAGCTGGACATCCTGGTCAATAATTCGGGCATGACCTGGGGCGCGCCGTTTGAGGAGTTCCCGCGCAACAAGTGGGAAGAGGTATTCACGCTGAATGTCACTGCGGTTGCCGATCTTACGAGGCGTCTGTTACCGCTTCTACGGAAGGCGGCGATAGCAGATGACCCCGCGCGCGTGATAAATTTGGGATCTGTGGTAGGAACGCGGCCAGCATCCAATAACGCCTATAGTTATGGCGCGTCCAAAGCTGCTGTCCATCATCTGACCCGTATGCTGGCGAACGAACTGGGTGCGGAAAATATCTCGGTTAACGCTATCGCGCCGGGGCCTTTCCCGAGCCGTATGATGGCGCATATCACAGGCGATGAAGCGCGGCGGAAAGCCATGGAAGAAGGGGTGCCTTTAAGGCGTTGCGGTGCCCCCGAAGATATCGCCGGTGTGCTTCTTATGCTGACGTCACGCGCTGGATCTTATATCACGGGTGGGATTATCCCGCTTGATGGCGGGCTTTCGGCATTGCCGTGATTATGGGAAAACGACGCAAAAACGAATCGAGAAATCATGGTGATTCGAATCATAATAAATGAGTCGGAACAATCACTTGTTTTATATTGTTGAATCAAAGCTCCAGATCAGGGCTTTTGCACGAAATTAGGGGATGAAAATGGCTGACCTTGTCGCGAAAGAGGATCTTCCAGACTATATCGGTAAAGAGACGGGCGTCTCTGACTGGATGAAAATTGATCAGGACCGCATCAATGCGTTTGCAGATGTAACGGACGACCACCAATTCATTCATATAGACCCGGAGGCGGCCGCCAAGACACCATTTGGAACAACAATCGCCCATGGCTTTCTGACACTATCGTTGTTGACGCCTTTGTCTGCCGGTGCCTCGCTAGGGGTGAAGAACACGGTGATGGGCATAAATTATGGATGTGACAAAGTCCGTTTCATGAGCCCCGTGAAAGTGAACAGCGAAATTCGGGCGCGGGTGAAGCTGGCAAGTGTGGATGAAAAGCCGGGCAATCGGCTGTTGTTGAAGAATGAAATCACGATTGAGATCAAGGGTGAGGACCGTCCGGCGCTGATCGCCGAATGGCTTACCATGATCGTTGTCGGCGAATAATCGAGTTTGGGAGATATTTATGAGCATCAGCTTTGAAGGACAGGTTGCGATTGTAACAGGCGCCGGTGGCGGCCTTGGTCGCACCCATGCGCTTGAACTGGCCCGCAGGGGCGCGAAGGTTGTGGTCAATGATCTTGGCGGCGACGTCCACGGCGTGGGTGGTTCATCAGCGGCTGCCGCAGCCGTTGTGAAAGAGATCGAGGATGCAGGCGGTGAGGCCATGGCCCACGGCGCCAATGTATGTGACGCCGCGCAGGTCGCCGATATGGTGAGCAAGACCATGGACAAATGGGGCCGTATTGATGTGCTGATCAATAATGCCGGTGTCCTTCGCGACAAAACCTTCGCAAAGATGGAGCTCGAAGATTTCGAATTTGTCATGAAGGTTCATGTGATGGGCTCCGTTACCTGCACCAAAGCTGTGTGGGAGATCATGCGCGAGCAGGGCTATGGCCGCATTGTCATGACCACATCCTCTTCAGGGCTGTATGGGAACTTCGGCCAGGCAAACTATGGCGCCGCCAAGATGGCGCTCGTAGGCTTCATGAACACGCTTTGCCTTGAAGGTGGCAAATACGACATTCGCGTGAATTGCCTGGCCCCAATGGCAGCAACGCGCATGACAGAAGGCCTGTTGCCGCAGGCCGCCCTCGATCTGTCCACGCCGGAATCTGTTACTGCGGGCCTGATCACGCTTTGTGACAAAGACGCCCCGAACCGGACCATTCTGGCGGCGGGTGCTGGCGGTTACGCCAAGGCCGTTGTGTATGAAACCGATGGTATCTACCTGAAACCTGACGAACAAACGCCTGAGAATGTCCGCAATGCCTTTGCTGAACTCTCGAACCCTGAAGGCCAGCAGGAGCTGGTACAGGGTGGCCAGCAATCCATGAAATTTATCGGTAAAGCCGCCGCCGCGCTCGGCGTGAAAATGTAAGTTAAGGAGAACTCCCATGCGGGAAGCAGTGATCGTATCAACCGCCCGGACGCCGATCGGCAAAGCCTATCGCGGGTCCCTGAATGCCACTCTTGGTCCAACTCTTGGTGCTCATTCCATTGCCCATGCTGTGAAGCGCGCGGGCCTTGAGGGCGGCGAAGTTGAAGATGTGGTATGGGGCAGTGCGCTGACCCAAGGGTCTCAGGGAACAAACATCGGCCGTTTGGCTGCGCTGCGGGCTGGCCTGCCGGTAACCGTGTCTGGCATGACGATGGACCGTCAGTGCTCCTCAGGCATGATGGCTATTGCCACTGCTGCCAAGCAGATCATCTCTGACGGTATGGACATCGCGATTGGTGGTGGCCAGGACAGCATTTCCGTGGTGCAGAACGAACATATGAACCGTTGGCAGGCTGTGGACAAATCCCTCGTGGAAATGCACCCGCATACCTATATGCCGATGCTGCAGACCGCTGAAGTAGTGGCGGATCGCTACGGCATCTCCCGCGACGCCATGGACGAATATGGCCTGCAAAGCCAACAGCGTACGGCTGCTGCACAACGAGCAGGAAAATTCGATGACGAGATTGTGCCGATTTCGACCAAAATGGTGCAGGTGAACAAGGAAACCAAGGAAATGACTTTCCATGACGTTACCTTGGACAAAGACGAAGGCAATCGGCCTGAGACCACGCTTGACGGCCTTAAGGGCCTCAAGACAGTGATCGAAGGCGGCACCATCACGGCGGGCAACGCCAGCCAGCTATCGGACGGCTCGTCGGCAAGCGTTCTGATGGAAGCCAAGGAAGCGTCGAAGCGTGGCCTCAACCCGCTCGGTATCTATCGCGGCATTGCTGTCGCCGGCCTTGAGCCGGATGAGATGGGTATCGGCCCCGTTTACGCCATTCCAAAGCTTCTGGAGAAGAACGGCCTGAAGATGGATGATATCGGCTTGTGGGAGCTCAATGAAGCCTTCGCCGTGCAGGTTCTTTATTGCCGTGACAAGCTGGGGATCCCGAATGAGCTGTTGAATGTGAATGGCGGTGCCATTTCCATTGGCCACCCATACGGTATGTCCGGTGCGCGCATGGTTGGCCATGCGCTCATTGAAGGCAAGCGCCGCGGTGCCAAATATGTTGTCTGCACCATGTGTGTGGGCGGCGGCATGGGGGCTGCCGGCCTCTTTGAAGTGGCGTAAGCCAGATATAGATGCAATAAGGGCGGGCCCTTCGGGCCTGCCTTTTGTTTCCGGGAGAATGACGATGAAAGCGGTTCGCTGCCACGAGCTTGGCCATGCCAGTAATTTGAAGATTGAAGAAATTGACGATCCAAAACCCGGGAAGGGTGAGGTTCTGGTCGATGTGAAGGCCGGAGGCCTGAATTTCCCTGATGTTCTCATGGTGGCAGGTAAATATCAGTTTCAACCGCCATTGCCGTTCACACCTGGCGGAGAAGGCGCGGGCGTCGTTGCCGAACTTGGCGAAGGCGTTACCAATGTGAAGGTTGGAGACAGGGTAATTTTCTTTAACCAGCAAGGTGCGTTTGCCGAGAAGGCCGTTGCGCCGGCCATGACGTTGGTTCCTATGCCGGAAAGCATGCCATTTGAAGTGGCAGCCGGTTTCACGATTACCTACGCCACAAGCTATCACGCGCTGAGACAGCGTGCAGATATCCAACCTGGTGAAACGCTCTTGGTTTTGGGGGCTGCGGGCGGTGTGGGCCTTGCGACCGTAGAATTGGGCAAAGCCATGGGCGCGACAGTGATTGCGGCGGCGAGTACAGACGAGAAGCTCGAGTTCTGCAAGAACGCAGGCGCCGATCATTTGATCAACTATTCATCGGAAGACCTCAAGGATCGGGTTAAGGAAATCACCGGCGGCAAGGGCGTAGACGTAATCTATGATCCCGTGGGCGGTGACTATACCGAAACCGCGCTAAGGACAATGGCGCCGGGCGGCAGGCATCTGGTGATCGGTTTTGCTGCGGGCGATATTCCGCGCCCTCCCTTGAACCTTTGTCTTTTGAAGCAGTGTTCGATCGTTGGTGTTTTCTGGGGCAATTTTGCTCGCGCGAACCCCAAGGTTCAGATGCAGAATATGATCGACATGTTCGGCATGTTCGATAAAGGCACGATCAAGCCGCTGGTGAATGACGTCTTCAAGCTGGATGATGCCATAGAGGCGTTTGCCTGCCTTTCAGAGCGCCGCGCAAAAGGCAAGGTGATCCTGAAACCCTGATAAAATCAAATTTCTGGACTGCTTAGTCTTGAAAAAGGATGGAAGGGCTGTATTTTCACTTTCCGTGAACGTAAACTACATGCGAAAGCATGATTGGGAAGTGTATGAAAGCCTTACGCCTAGTAGCAGGAAAAGAAGCACGAAAACGGATTGAAGATCAGGGATTAACCCCTGATGTTGTGCGCATGGTGGTGGGGGCTTCAGGTGGGCCTAAATGGCTGATACTCAGGGGGCTGGATCAATTCATCTTTGGTGATTGGCTGGCGGGCGCCGAGGGGCCCATTGATATGGTGGGCTCTTCCATCGGTGCCTGGCGCATGACACTGGCTTCGCATCCCGACGCAGCGGGCATGTTCAATACTTTTGAAGAAGCATACTTCGGATACCGTAAGGAAGATGGTGCGTCTCCCGAGGCTGTTTCAAAGGCTTCATACCGTATTCTTGACCAGATTATGGGCCCTGATGTCTGTGAGGCGATAGTTTCCAACAAACGGCGTAACCTGAATATTGTCGCGGTGCGCTGTTTGGGGGCGACGGCGAGCCAGTCGCGCTTTTTTGAAGGCGCCGGGATTTTGGGCGCTGCTGCGGCGAACGCGATCAGCCGTCCCCTTCTTGGCAATTTTTTCCAGCGCGCGGTTTTTCATTCGGGGCCGGATGTGGCCTGCTCGTCTGTTTGGGCTGATTTTGACCGTATCGATGTGCCTTTGGAGCCCGGAGCGGTGCATGATGCCCTTATGGCTTCAGGGTCAATTCCCTTCGTGGTGGATGCTGTACGCGACATCATGGGTGCACCCAAGGGCGTGTACCGCGATGGCGGCGTGATTGACTATCATTTCGAGGTACCGTGGCACTATGATCGGGGAATCGTTCTCTATCCCCATTTTTATGGACACCTTGTGCCGGGCTGGTTTGATAAGTCGCGGCAAAGCAGGCGGGTGAAAGGGGATGTGCTGGATCAGCAACTGATCTTGGCGCCAACAGATGAGTTTGTGGCGACACTGCCCAATGCGCGGATACCAGACCGCAAGAATTTTACGGAAATGGAAGACACGGAGCGCCTGCCATACTGGGAGCAGGTGGTGGAAATGAGTTACCGGTTGGCGGAAGAGTTTGGGGAGCTCTGCCAAAATCATGATGCGCTCATGAACAGGCTGGAAGCCGCGCCGGAATAATGGTCTAATATCAGGGAAGTGGGAGTAGAGATGGACGGAATATATATGGACGAGGTGCCGTTTACCGAAAAGGATATGCTGGCAGACCATCTTGGTGAGATGGTGGATAACTGCGTGCGTACACACGGGGATAAATCGGCCTTCAGTTGCGTTTTGCCGACCGGCCATTCGCATACCATGACATATACCGAACTTGGTGAATATTCGGATGCCGTCGCGGCCTATTTGCGCGAAGAGCTTGGCCTGAGACCTGGTGACGTTGTGGCGATCCAGTCTCCCAATACACTTGCCTATCCTGTCCTCGCATTTGGTATCATGAAGGCCGGGTTGGTCATTACCAATGTGAACCCGCTTTATACCCCTGACGAGACCAATCACCAGCTTAAGGACAGCAAGGCCAAGGTCTGGTTTGTGATTGATGTATTTGGCGACCGGGTCGCCCAATCCATCGCGGGCACATCGGTTGAGCGCATCTATCCCATCTCGCTTGTGGATTTTTTCCCGGGCATGAAACGCCATCTGCTGCATTTTGCGCTTCGTTACATCAAGAAAGCCGTCCCTGATTTTGGCGCAGAGAAAGCTGGTTCGGTGCATGGCGTGATCCGCAAGGGACGGAAACATGTTGCTGCCGGGGCGGATATTGCAGCCTATCGCGCCGGGGCGGGCCTTGATGACGTTGCCATCTATCAATATACCGGCGGTACAACCGGGCGCAGCAAGGGAGCCGAACTCACGCACAGGAATGTTGTGGCCAATATTTCACAGGCAAACCACAGGGAAAGCTCCATCCAGCCACAGGACGATGATGCGCTGATGCTGATATTGCCGCTGTATCATGTGTATGCCTTGGCGGTCGGCGCTATTAACAGCATGCACCTGGGCATCCATGTGGTGCTGGTGCCTGTGCCGCGCCCCTTGTCAAACCTGAAGCCTGTATTCGAAAATTTCGAGATTACCCTGATGCCGGGGGTGAATACGCTTTATCTGGGGTTGATGCAGGAGAAATGGTTTACTGATAATCCACCCAAAAATCTTCGCATTTGTATGTCCGGCGCAGCGCCTCTGCAGCCCGCGACTGCGCAGGCGTGGGAAGACCTTACTGGCGCCCCGATCTACGAAGGGTATGGCCTTACGGAAGGCACCTGTGTGGTTTCCTCAATGCCGTTGGATCAGCCGCCAAGGCGGGGCACGTGCGGTAAACCAATTCCGGGTACAGAAATTCGGATTGTTGATGAAGACGGAAAAGATATGCCTGCGGGTGAGCCCGGCGAGCTTTGGGTGCGCGGCCCTCAGGTGATGAAGGGATACCTTAATAACGCTGAGGCGACCGGCCAGACAATTGAAGCCGGGTGGTTGCGCACAGGTGATGTGGCAGTGCTTGATGCAGAGGGTTATCTCTCGATCGTGGACCGGATGAAAGACATGGTGATCGTATCCGGGTTCAATGTGTTCCCAACCGATATTGAGGATGTGTTGACGCGCTCTGATCGCGTCGCTGAAGCTGCAGTGGTTGGTGCGCCTGACCCTGAAACAGGGGAAAAAGTGGTTGCCTATGTTGTGAAAGGTGACCAGGCGCTGACTTCGGATGAAATCATTCGCCATTGCCGCGAACACTTGACCGGATACAAAGTTCCGAAGACAGTGGTGTTTGTGGATGAATTGCCCAAATCACCTGTGGGCAAGGTTTTGCGCCGTGAGCTGAGGGATATGGCCGCGTCGCTTTAATTTGAGGGCGAGGGCAATCAATGGATTTAGGGCTTAAGGGCAAGCGCGCAATCGTAACTGGCGGTACACGTGGCATTGGTGCAGCAATTGTGGACCAGTTGACAGAGGAGGGTGCGGAAGTTGCCTTCTGTGCCCGTAACTCTGAGCAGGTTGAAAGCCGTGTCAATGCCCTGAAAACAAAAGGGCATACAGTTTCGGGCGCTGCAGTAGATATTCGTGACCCTGGCCAATATATTGGCTGGTTGGAGGCCGCGGTTGGGCACATGGGTGGTGTGGACATCTTTGTTCCCAATGTCAGTGGTGGTGCCGGGCAAGGTGAAGAAGGATGGCGCGCTGCGTTTGAAGTAGACATTCTTGCTACAGTGCGAGGGTGCGAAAGCCTTATGGCACAACTTGCCAGCGGCAACGAGCCGTCCATCGTTGTGATTGCGAGTATTGCAGGGCTCGAGGCGATGGGGGCCCCAGGGCCCTACAATACAGCCAAGGCTGCGCTGATTTCCTATGCAAGTCAGCTAGGTGATCTTGCTGCGCCCCACGGTGTCCGGGTCAATACGGTGTCGCCGGGGCCTATTCATGTGGATGACGGTTTTTGGGGTGGCGTTCAGAGAACGCAGCCAGAGGCCTATGAAGCAACGGTGGCGCGTCAACCAATGGGGAGGTTGGGGACAGCTGCAGAAGTAGCACGTTGTGTAGCTTTCCTCGCCAGCCCGGCTGCTTCTTGGGTAACCCGAACCAATATGATTGTTGATGGCGGATTTACCCGTAGAATTCAGTTCTGATTTGTTGATTATGCCTTGATGGGAAGCGTTGGTTGCGAAAACGATCACTTCGCAGTAACCTAATCGTCTTGCTTGACCCAATTTTATCTGTGAGAGACTGGCTTTATGGCCCCTCTGATTAGATTTACTCCTTTGATTGCAGGTTGTACGGCCTTAGCGGGTGCTGTGCCTGTTTATATTTTTGCGGAGCCTGTAGGACTTCCTTACTGGCCGTTGGCGCTGGCGGGAGCCATGGGGGTAATAGGCGGGGTTTTCTTCAGAAGCTGGCTAGAGAAAAAATACCTAACGCCCGAGACGCGCTTTTTGGCGGCGCTGGATGCATTGATGGAAGAGCCAGGCAGCAAGAGAGCAGGAAACTCTGCAGACTTTTCGGGGCGGCCAGAAATGGAAGAGCTGCTGCAAAAAGTGCAGCGATCTGTTGAGAAGGCCAGGGCTCGGCTCATAGAATTTTCGGAAGTTGAATATAACCTGCAGCAGGTGGTCCAGGATAAGCGCCGTAATGAAGCTGTTTTGAAGGAACAGAGAGAAGCCTTTGCGAAACTGGCCAACGAGCTTTCCAAAGCACGTGACGCAGCAGAATCAGCCAACGTGGCAAAGTCAGAATTTCTCGCCACAATGAGCCATGAGATACGTACGCCGCTTAACGGTGTTATTGGCATGATCGACCTGTTAATGGACACTGATCTTGACGATAACCAGCGCCATTTCGCACTGACCTTGCAGCAGTCGGGGCAAACACTGCTGACAGTGATCAACGATATTCTCGATATTTCCAAACTTGAAGCTGGCAAGGTCGAGCTTGATTTCCACGCGGCAAGGCTTGAAACCGTCGTTGCTGATACTATTCACTTCCTGAAGCCAAAAGCTGATGAGAAAGGATTGCAAGTTCAGTGGGAGATGGACGAAGGCGTTCCTGAAATCGTAATTACCGATCCAACCAGATTGAGGCAGATACTGTTCAACCTTGTCGGCAATGCCCTGAAGTTCACTGAAGTTGGCAGCGTGAAGATAAGGGCAGAGGCAATTGATTGTGCCGCTGGTCAATATACCTTGAGGGTTACAGTTTCTGACACAGGTATAGGCATCAGCCAGGAAGCTCAACGCCGCCTTTTCCAAAAATTCACCCAAGCAGATGCCTCTACAACGCGCCGCTTTGGCGGGACAGGGCTGGGCCTGGCTATTTGTCGCCAGCTCACACGATTGCTTGGTGGCCAGATCGGCGTGGACAGCGAAGAGGGCGAGGGGAGCCAGTTTTGGTTTACCTTCCAGTGCCAGGAAGGTACCGATGCCGACCTAGGTGACGAAATCAGCTTCCATCACGGTATGTCGATGGTTGACGCCAAAGCAAAGCGTGCGCTCAAGATATTGGTGGCGGATGATAATCTGATCAATCAGCGTATCATTGATAATATGCTGGGCAAGCTTGGGCATGATCTGGTGGCTGTGGAAAATGGGGCGCAGGCCTGCGGTTTGGCGGAAGAAGAAACCTTTGACCTCATCCTGATGGATATACAGATGCCTGTTCTGGGCGGGATTGATGCCACGAAATGGATACGGGCAATGGATGGCGATAAGGCTAAAGTGCCAATCGTAGGATGTACCGCTGATGCCTTCCCTGAACAACTTGAACGTTTCAAGCAAGCTGGCATGCAAGATGTAGTGACGAAACCCATTAACAGGAAGCGTCTGTTAACTGCGATCAATCAGGTTCTGGGTGAAGAAATTCATTCGATTATCACCGAAGCACCGGCATCGATCGGTGTGCAATCAACTGCCAAAAATGGTACGTCTCCTGAAGCTGTCGATCAAAATGACCAAGAGGTACAAGACAAGGCTGTTACAGCGCCGAAAGCAGTTGATCCTTTGGATGACTTGCTTGCTGAATTGGGTAGCTAAGATCAATCTTTGTAAATTGCGACCGAAGCCTCTTTATGGTTGGTAAGGCTGCCACGAAACATTCCTGGTGTGTTGAATGTCATGGAAATATTGCCTTCCTTATCGATGGCTATGATGCCGCCTTCGCCTTTCATTTCGACCAGTTGCTGTAATACGATCTGGTCTGCAGCCTCTTGAAGACCTAACCCCGCATATTCCATTAACGCACAAATATTCCGGGCGACTGTTGCGCGAATGAAAAATTCTCCGTGCCCGGTTGCGGAAACGGCGCAGCTTTGGTTGTTGGCATATGTGCCGGCTCCAATGATCGGGCTGTCACCGACCCGGCCATGCATTTTTAAGGTCATGCCGCCAGTGGAGGTACCTGCGGCAAGGTTGCCAGCTCTGTCGAGCGCGACCGCGCCAACGGTACCAAACTTATAGTCGCCATTTGTAGCCTTGTTGATGCTGGGGCCCTCTTGCGAAGTGCCTTTGCCGTCATGATCCAATAATGGGCCTGCTTTGCGCGCTTTCGCATCTTCATATTGTTGCCAGCGGTGATCAGTATGGAAGTATGCGTCGTTGGCAGTTTCAATGCCTTGTTCTTTTGCAAAAGCCTCCGCACCATGCCCCTGCATCATCACATGGGGGGACTTTTCCATAACAGCCCGTGCAAGGGTGATGGGGTTTTTGATATTCCTGACGCCAGAAATAGCGCCAGCGTCCAAGTTTCTACCGTCCATGATCGAACTGTCCAGTTCATTGGTACCTTCCGCGGTGAAAACAGCACCGCGACCTGCGTTGAAGTGTGGTGAATTTTCAAGCACTTGTATGGTTTCGGTAATAGCATCAAGAGCAGAACCATTTTGAGCAAGGATGCGTTGTCCTGCGGCAAGGGCAGCGAGAAGATCCTTCCGTATCGTGGCTTCCAGTTCTGGTGTAAGCTTATCTGGTGTTATTGTACCTGCCCCGCCGTGGATCACCAGGGCGTAGTCTGGTGTATCGTTTGCAATGCTCATGCTTTCCCCAATGGTCATGGCCAGAATTACCGCTTTGACGGTTTTGCCCCACATTTTATCGCTCCTGATTTGACAGGCCTTTGATTGTTTCGCATGAAGGGTAGAACTTCAAGTGAAGATGCTCAATTTGCGGGGGATATCGCATGCAGGTACTGAATTGGATAAAGTCGGTTGTTGTCGGGACGTCATTGATAGGTATGGCTTCACTGTCATCTGCCTGGGCGAGCGATAACGCGTCTTCCGAACTTGCGGCGCTGTTTGCTGACGAACGCGCGTTCTATTATGCGGAAAACCCGGGGACTGGCCCAAGAGGGCTGCCGCGTCCTGTCGCAGAGAGGATGCCTGACGTATCACTTGATGCACAAAAACGTCGCGCGAAGGCAAATGCCAGATTTCTGGAACGCCTTGATGCCATAGAAGTGTCCGGCCTTACCGATGATGAACGGCTAAATTCCAGCATGTTCCGGTTCATGTTGGAGGCCAGGCTAACGGAAGCCAAGCATCGCACATGGAGAATGCCTCTTTATAGCGACAGTGGGTTTCACACTTGGCCAACCCGAGCATGGCAATCTATCAACTTTCGCACTGCGGCAGATTATGAGGCCTATATTGCTTCTTTGAAGGACATGCCCAGATATTTGGGCGACCAGACCGAACATCTCCGTACAGCAATCCAGGACGGCTTTACAATGCCGAAAGTAGTGCTAGACGGGCTTTTGCCTACCTTTCGTGCAATTGTAAAAGCTACTGCGGAAGAGAGCTCGTTTTACGGACCTTTCCGTAGTGGAATGAGCACAGTTTCCGAGGCAGACGCACAAGTGCTTCGTGCGAAAGCGAAGATGGTTATCGAGCAAGAACTGATGCCTGCCTATGATCGCCTCGCCACCTTCATGGAAGACGCATATTATCCAGCGGCGCGAGATAGTATTGGCATCAGCGAGGCACAAGGTGGTGCGGAATATTATGAAGATATGGTTCGCTATTATACCACGGTGGATATTTCAGCCGACGAGGTCCATAAGATAGGCCTTCAGGAAGTGGCGCGTATTCGGGCGGCCATGGAAGCTATTCTGGAAGAGGTTGGTTTTGAAGGCAGTTTCAAGGACTTTCTGACATTCCTTCGCACAGACCCGCAATTTTACGCAAAGACGGAAAAAGAGCTGATGATGTTCGCCAGCTATCTGGCGAAAAAGGTGGACGGAAAGCTTCCTTCCCTGTTTGGCAAGTTGCCGCGCCAACCCTATGGCGTAGAGCCCGTGCCCGCTGCACTCGCACCTAACTATACAACGGGTCGGTATTCCGGTGCCCCGCTGGATGCACCGCGTGGCGGGGAATATTGGGTGAATACTTATGCACTGGATAAGAGGCCACTTTATACTTTGCCAGCCCTGACCTTGCATGAAGCGGTGCCAGGCCACCATCTGCAAATCGCACTTTCCAAAGAACTGGAAGACGTGCCTGAGTTTCGGTTGGGCTTGTACCCACATGCCTTTGGTGAGGGGTGGGGGCTCTATTCAGAAAAACTGGGTGAAGAATTAGGGCTCTACTCCACACCCTATGAGCGGTTCGGGCGGCTGACCTATGAAATGTGGCGCGCTTGTCGGCTGGTCATTGATACAGGAATTCATGCAAAAGGCTGGACTCGGGAAGCCGCTATTGCCTTGCTCACTGATAATTCTGCATTGTCGGAGCATAATATCCGCACGGAAGTTGACCGCTATATTTCATGGCCCGGGCAGGCGCTGGCCTACAAGATGGGTGAGCTCAAGATAGTAGAGCTTCGTGAAAAAGCCACGAAGGCGTTAGGCGACAAGTTCGATGTTCGTGCGTTCCATGATCGTGTTTTGTCAGCAGGCGGCATCCCTCTCTATATTCTTGAAGACCGTATTGATAGCTGGATTCGAGATGAATCAACTGCAGCGAATATAAAATAACGGATTTTTGAGCATAATATTTCTGTATTTTGTATTTATTGGGTTGATTTTCTCCTTGAAATGCGGAAAACGCATGCCAAGTAAGAAGCTGTTTCCATTGGAGAGTGAAAATGACAGCCCAGACAGGTGCGCTTGCTGCGATTGGCAATACCCCGCTTATCAAACTGAAATATGCATCGGAACTGACGGGTTGTACCATTCTCGGCAAGGCGGAATATGCCAATCCGGGTGGATCGCTGAAAGATCGACCCGCACTTAATATCATTGAGGATGCAGAGAAGAAGGGGCTTCTGGAGCCCGGCGGGCTTATTGTTGAAGGTACTGCTGGAAATACAGGCATTGGTCTGACTGTGGTTGCAAATGCCAAGGGCTATCGCACGCTTATCGTCATGCCTGAAACCCAAAGCCAGGAAAAGATCGACACGCTCCGTACGATGGGGGCGGGCCTCAAACTTGTGCCTGCAGCACCTTATTCCAATCCCGGCAACTTCAATCATGTTGCCAAACGTATGGCGGAAGAGTTGGCTGGGGCCGAGCAACACGGTGTGATCTGGGCAAACCAGTTTGACAATGTGGCCAACCGTGAGGCCCACATTAAAACAACGGCGCGCGAAATCTGGGCCCAAACAGATGGCAAGGTGGATGCTTTCATCACGGCGGTTGGTTCTGGTGGGTCGCTTGTGGGCACGGGTATGGGCCTCAAGGAGTTCAACAAGAATATTGTTCTGGCGCTGGCGGACCCAATGGGGGCTGCCATCTATAATTATGTGAAGCATGGTGAGTTGAAAGCTGAAGGCAGCTCCATCACGGAAGGCATCGGGCAGGGCCGTATTACGGCAAACCTCGAGGATGCGCCAATTGACGAAGCTTTCCAAATCACTGACGAGGAAGCGCTGCCGATCGCCTTCGATCTTTTGAAGAAGGAAGGCCTGTGTGTTGGTTCGTCGACCGGTATCAATGTGGCGGGCGCTATTCGTCTGGCGAAACAGATGGGGCCGGGCCACACAATCGTGACATTGTTATGCGACAGCGGACTTCGCTATCAGTCGAAACTCTTCAATCCGGAATTTCTGCGCAGCAAGAACCTGCCGGTCCCAGGTTGGCTCTAACCTTCGGTTCAATTTTCCTGGGCGGGCAGCGGAAGCCTTGTTCGCCTGAGAACATTGCGAAGAGCGAAGCTTGAATGCACGCGTGCCACGCCCGGCAAGCGGGTGAGCATATTGTGGACGCGCTCATAGTCAGGCGCGTCTTTCACAGCCACCCGGATCATATAGTCCACGTCGCCGCTCATGAGATAACATTCCATCACCTCGACGACGCTCTTAACCGATTCCTCGAAACGCCGCAGTTTTTCCTCTTGCTGGTCCTCCAGCGAGATACGCACAAACACGGTACCAGGGAGCCCGACCGCACTGGCATTCAGGTGCGCGGCGTAATGCATGATGACGCCCTTCTCGTCGAGGCTTTTGACACGGCGCAGACAGGCGGATTCCGACAAGCCGACCTTGTCGGCAAGCTCCACATTCGATAGGCGGCCGTCCTTTTGAAGGGCGTCCAGGATGGCACGATCAATCTTATCAAGTTTAATCATTCGCATGATCCTGCGTAAATTTAATAAATTTCACAATTATCATGCAAAGTATTCGATTAAATCACACGTCTTTGCAAGGACATTCTAACGGCATTGGAGTAAATTCCCCTCCAAGGAAGTGAGGGGACTGGAACGACCGAATACAAGGCCGTCAGTCGACCCTTCTCCAAACACAAGCACAACCAGTTTTTAGGAGGGCAGAATGCTTGTAGGTGTTCCTAAGGAAATCAAAAACCGCGAGTACCGCGTAGGTCTTACCCCGGCATCCGTGCGCGAGCTGATCGCAAACGGCCACGAGGTTATCGTACAGAATAATGCCGGTTTCGAGATCGGTTTCACCAACGACATGTACGAAGCTGTTGGCGCCACCATCATTGATACGGCTGCCGAGATCTTCGCGAAAGCGGACATGATCGTTAAGGTGAAAGAACCTCAGCCTGTTGAGTGCGAGATGCTGCGCCCAGGCCAGATCCTTTACACTTACCTCCACCTGGCTCCGGACCCCCAGCAGACCCAAGGCCTGATCAAATCCGGTGCGATTGCGATCGCATACGAAACTGTAACTGACGATTTTGGCGGTCTCCCCCTTCTTGCGCCAATGTCTGAAGTTGCGGGCCGTATGTCGATCCAGGCCGGCGCTCATGCACTTGAGATGAGCCAGGGTGGTCGCGGTATGCTGCTTGGCGGCGTGCCGGGTGTTGCGCCTGCGAAAGTTACCGTGATCGGTGGCGGTGTGGTTGGTACCAACGCAGCACGCATGGCTGTTGGCATGGGCGCGGACGTGACGATCCTTGACCGCTCCATCCGCCGTTTGCAGCAGCTGGACGATATCTTCAAAGGTACCGTGAAGACTGTGTTCTCCACGCAGGATGCTGTTGAAGAATATTGCCTGGCCTCTGACCTTGTGGTTGGCGCGGTTCTGATCCCGGGTGCTGCTGCGCCGAAACTGGTTACTCGCGAAATGATTGGCAAGATGATGCGCGGTAGCGTTCTCGTTGACGTGGCAATCGATCAGGGCGGTTGTTTCGAGACCTCCAAGGCGACGACTCACGAAAACCCGACCTACATTGTTGATGAAGTGGTGCATTACTGCGTTGCCAACATGCCGGGTGGTGTTGCTCGTACGTCCACGCTGGCGCTCAACAACGCAACTCTGCGTCATGCTGTAGCGATTGCCAACAAAGGCTGGAAGCAGGCTCTGGCAGACGACAAGCACCTGCTTGCAGGTCTGAACGTATGTGAGGGCAAAATCACCTACGAAGCCGTAGCACGCGATCAAAATCTTGATTACGTTCCTGCGCTGGAAGCTATTGGCGCGTAACGTCAACTGGTATATATGGCGGGTATGAGCAGATTACCCGTCATCCAGGTTTTCGCCCTCGGCGGAACCATTGCGATGACCCCCGGCGCAAGTGCGGGGGTCATTCCGTCTCTAACGGCCACAGAACTTGTGTCTGCCGTACCCGGCATCGATAAGATGGCGGAAATACAGGCTGATACCCTTGCCCAACAAGGCAGCGCCAACCTTACCTTTGAGATTATCGCTGATGTTATCAGGCGGGTGAATGCCTCGGATGCCGACGCATTTATTGTGACGCAGGGCACGGATTCCATGGAAGAATCGGCGTTTCTTGCAAGCCTCATGTACCGCGGTGACAAGCCGATTATCTTTACAGGCGCGATGCGGGCACCTGGGCAGCTCAGCGCTGACGGGCCAGCAAACCTCTATTCGGCGGTGATCGCGGCAACCGATCCAGCCATGGGTGGTGTTGGGTTGATGATGAACAACGAGCTTCATGATCCCTGGTACGTTGCCAAGGAGCACACTTCGTCGTTGCAGGCTTTTGTCTCCGAGCATGGCCCCGCCGCAAGCATTACAGAGGGCAGGCTATACTGGCCGCGTCCGATGCCTCAGCACGCGCTTGCGCGCGGCGTTCCTGAACGGTTTGCGGCGGTTGCCCTGGTTTCAACGTTTCTGGATGACGATGGCCGCATTCTCGATGCGCTCCCTGATATGGGCTACGAAGGTGTGGTTATTGAAGGGTTGGGTGCCGGGCATTTGCCCGAAGGCTGGGCCGATAAAGCCGAGGAACTGGCGCGCCACATGCCAGTGATCCTGGCAAGTCGCGCCAAAGGGGGGCGGGTTTTTGAACGTACCTATGGATATAAGGGTGCAGAAATCGACTTGATCGCACGAGGGCTTGTGCCGGCGGGTGGTTTGCGATCGAGAAAGGCGCGTCTTTTGTTGTCCTGCCTTTTGGGGGCGAATGTAACAAATTGGAATCAAACCTTTACGGCAGCGGTGAAAAGTGTTTGAGTTAAAAAAAATACCAAATGGCGTGCAGCTTGAGGGGTCGAGTGTTGCCTGATCAGTCTTTGTATCCGTGTGTCACTGGTTTGGGACACGCATTTTTCTGGTGTACTGACATTCAGTTGTCGGAACGCCTCTCTGCCTCTTTGAAAAAAGCGGGTTTTGTGGAAGTGCCTACGGGCTTTCCGCTCGTGTGTTGTTTCCTATCCGACGATATGGAATCGGTGATTCCGGTGCTTGAGCAGACTTTCGGCGTTAAAGAACGTCGGATGATCCGTGCTCTATTGTCCGGCAGCACCAAACCTTCTCTCCATGAATTTGGCGATATGCATACGCTGGAGGAATTGGGTCTCAGGCTTTCCGCCCAGTGGCTTGGCGATATGTTGGCCGACAGGCGCTACAAATCGCTGTTGCAGCCGATCGTGTGCGTGGAAGATCATAACAATGTTATGGGGTATGAATTCCTGATCCGTGGCTTGCATACGGATGGCACAGATATCCCTGCGCCTGTTTTGTTTGAAACCGCAGAAGCCGCGGGCATGCTATATGCCCTTGATATGGCTGCGGGCGAGTCTGCAACTAGAACGGCGCGTTCCTTCGATCTCAAAGAGAATGTTTTTGTAAACGTTCTTCCTTTCACGATCGATACCGAGAAGGGCATGGATGCCTGGCTCGAAAATGTACTTGGTGAGGGCGGGCTCGCAGAAGACCAGTTGGTGTTTGAGATTGTGGAAAGCCAACAACTATCCGATATGGAAGCTGTGCGGAAGTTGGTAAGCCGGTTGAAAGATCGCGGTATCCGCATCGCACTTGATGATTTCGGAACTGGCTTCAATAACCTTTCCGGGATTACGGATATCCAGCCTGACTTTATCAAGTTGGATAAATCATTGACCCACGACCTCAATGACGATGGTCGCAAGTGGACGTTGGTGGCCAATATTGTGGATTCGGCAAAGCAATCAGAGATCAAGGTGATCGCCGAAGGTGTTGAGGACAGCAAAACCGCCCGCATGCTGGAAAGTGCGGGCGTTGATTATTTGCAAGGATATCTGTTCGGCTTCCCGGATGAGGAGCCTTTGCCCACTGTCAGGCCTGAAGCTGGATAGTTTCCAGTTTATCAAGGAGGCTCGTGAGGGCCTCTTTTTCCACCGCACTCAGTTTATCCAGGATCTTGCCTTCATAGCCAAGCGCAATGGGAATCACTTCGTTATAAATGGCGCGCCCTTCATTAGAGAGGGCCAAAACCGAACGTCTTTTGTCTTCCGGTGAAAAATGGCGCTCAAGGCGGTCTGCTTCCAGAAGTTTGTTCACAGCACGCGAAACGGCGACCTTGTCCATGGCTGTCCGCTCGGCTACCTGCGCTGCCGATAGATCACTTTCTTCCCCAAGAACGGCCATAACCCGCCATTCTGGCAGGGTTAATTGGAATTTCTCTTCATAGCCATCAGCAATTGCACGGCTGATCCTGTTCGATAGAACTGAAAGGCGATAGGGCAGGAAGTCGGCCAAACAAATCGCATTCTCAATATTTTTTTTCATCGTTTCCTCATCTAAAACACTTGCAAATAGTTACGAATGAAACTAATATCGTTTCAAGAGAAATTAACTAGGCGCCCCAATTATCCGTAACGTCGGAACGGGATTATCGGAGCGTCTTTCCATTTTGTATATAGGACATATAGGAGAGTTGGAAGATGGCCGATCTCTTTGAGAACCCGATGGGCCTTTGCGGCTTTGAGTTTGTTGAGTTTACCGCACCGGAAAAAGGCATTCTGGAACCTGTTTTCGAATCCATGGGGTTCACGCATGTTGCGAACCACCGGTCCAAGGATGTTGCCTTGTGGCGGCAGGGAGATATCAACTTCATCGCCAACTATGAGCCAAAGTGTCCTGCGGCTTATTACGCTGAAGAGCATGGCCCGTCCGCTTGCGGTATGGCTTTCCGTGTGAAAGACGCTCATTTTGCGTACGAAGAGTGCCTGAAGAAAGGCGCTCAGCCGATCGAGATGCCAACCGGCCCGATGGAACTACGCCTGCCAGCTATCAAGGGCATCGGTGGTGCTGCGCTCTATCTGATCGATCGCTTCGAAGATGGCAACAGCATCTATGACATCGATTTCGAATGGATTGAAGGTGTTGATCGCCGCCCCGAAGGCTGCGGTTTCCACACGCTCGATCACCTGACACACAATGTGTATCGCGGTCGTATGGGCTACTGGGCGGATTTCTACGAGAAGTTTTTCAACTTCCGCGAAATTCGCTATTTCGACATCAAAGGCGAATACACTGGTTTGCTTTCCAAGGCCATGACAGCGCCTGATGGCATGATCCGTATTCCGCTGAATGAGGAAGCAGCGGGCGGCAATGGCCAAATCGAAGAATTCCTGATGCAATATAACGGCGAAGGTATCCAGCACATCGCATTCGCATGTGATGACCTGGTTTCCTGTTGGGACCGTCTGAAAAAAGCGGGTGTACCGTTCATGACGGCGCCTCCGGAGACTTATTATGAAATGCTTGCAGAGCGCCTGCCAGGCCACGGTGAGCCTGTAGACGAGCTGAAGTCACGCGGTATCCTGTTGGACGGTACCACTGATGGCGAAAGCCCGCGCCTGTTGCTGCAGATTTTCTCTGAAGCGCGTCTTGGTCCGGTTTTCTTTGAATTCATCCAGCGCAAGGAAGATGATGGCTTCGGCGAGGGCAATTTCAAAGCACTGTTCGAATCCATGGAACGCGACCAGATCCGCCGTGGTGCCCTCAAGGTTGAAGGCGAAGACGCCGCGTAAAACATTGAAGCGAAGCGAGGCTGAGTTTTGGCCTCGCTCTCTTTCCCATAAGTTTGAAAAGGATCACACGATGAAGCTTCAAGGTGTTCACCACGTGGCATATCGCTGTAGGGATGCTAAAGAGACGGTCGAGTTTTACCAGAAGCACTTGGATATGGACTTCCAGTTGGCTATTGCCGAAAATGAAGTGCCTTCAACAGGTGAGCCAGATCCATACATGCACATTTTCCTGGATGCCGGGAATGGCAATGTATTGGCCTTCTTTGAACTTCCAAGCCAGCCTCAGATGGGGCGTGATACCAATACACCTGAGTGGGTGCAGCATATTGCCTTCAAGCTGGGCAGCATGGAAGAACTGTTGGCCGCGAAGGAGCGGTTGGTGGATGCGGGTATTGAAGTGCTTGGCCCCACCAACCATACGATCTTCAAATCGATCTATTTCTTTGATCCGAATGGTCACCGCATCGAATTGGCAGCCAATACGGACGAGCCAGGCATGCTGCAGGAGTTGAAGCGTGTGGGCCCTGAGATGCTCGAGGAATGGTCCCGGACAAAAAAGGCGCCAAAGACTGCTGCCTGGATTCACGGCGAAGGCGAGTTTCCCGGGTATCAGGGTTAAGGTATGATGTATGGGTAGAGCGGGGGCTTGCCCATGAAAACGGAACAAAAGAGTAAGGAACTGAGTTTATGAAACTTGCGTCTCTTAAAGATGGCCGCGACGGCAAACTTGTTGTTGTATCCAAAGATCTGAAGCGTATGACGCCGGCCGCAGATATTGCGCCGACCTTGCAGGCCGCTATTGACGATTGGGCCGCTGCGCTGCCACGTCTGCGGGCCCTATATGAATCCCTGAATTCTGGTGCATTGGAAGGTGAGGCCTTCGTTGAAGCGGATTGTGCATCGCCTCTGCCGCGTGCCTACCAGTGGGCGGATGGCTCAGCCTATGTGAACCATGTTGAGCTGGTTCGCAAAGCACGTAATGCCGAAATGCCAGCAACTTTCTGGACAGACCCCCTGATGTATCAGGGTGGTTCCGACACCTTCCTTGCGCCGCGCGACAATATCGTGATGCCGCAGGACGAAGGGTTTGGCATCGATTTCGAGGCAGAGATCGCTGTAATCACCGACGATGTGCCGATGGGTGTTTCCGAAGAAAAAGCGGCGGATCATATCAAGCTGTTGATGCTGGTGAATGATGTCTCCCTGCGGGGTCTGATCCCTGGTGAGCTTGCCAAAGGTTTTGGTTTCTTCCAATCCAAGCCATCCAGCGCCTTTAGCCCCGTATGTGTAACGCCCGATGAGCTCGACGGTGTTTGGGAAGACACGAAAGTGAATCTGCCGCTGGTGTCCCATTATAATGGCGAGATGTTCGGCAAGCCGGAAGCTGGCGTGGACATGACCTTTAATTTTGCCAAGCTTGTTTCCCATGCCGCAAAAACCCGCCCGCTGGGTGCTGGTGCTGTCATCGGCTCTGGTACGGTGTCCAACAAGCTGGATGGCGGCCCAGGCAAGCCTGTTTCCGAAGGTGGTGTTGGCTATAGCTGTATCGCGGAAATACGCATGATTGAAACAATCGAAAATGGCAAGCCTTCCACCAGCTTTATGAAGTTTGGCGATTCGATTCGAATCGAAATGTTTGACAAGGATGGTGCGTCCATCTTCGGTGCGATTGATCAGGTGGTCAAACAAGCTTAGGGGTAGGGTATATGCGCATTCTCTACGGTTATTTCCGGTCTTCTGCGGCCTTTCGGGTTCGCATTGCATTGGGCCTGAAAGGGCTGGAATGCGAACATCGCCCTGTTAACCTGAAACCGGGTGTCAGTGAACAGCTGTCACCCGACTATCTGGCGCTCAACCCTCAGGGCAGGGTGCCATATTTCATTGATGGCGATCTCAAGATTGGCCAGTCACCGGCCATTCTTGAATATCTTGACGAAGTTTACCCTGAAGTGTCCTTGCTGCCTGAAGGCGCCACAGCGCGCGCTCACGTGCGGCAGCTTGTGAACCTGATCGGCTGCGATATTCATCCGCTCAATAACCTGTCGGTGCTGATGCGTATCAAAAGCCAGTTTGGCGCTGACGAGGCGGCAACCAACGATTGGTATCGTCACTGGATCAGGGAGGGCTTCACGGCGCTTGAGGCGCTACTGGCAAACAGCACGAATACAGGGAAATTCTGTTTCGGGGATGTGGCCGGAATGGCGGATGTCTATTTGGTGCCACAGGTATGGAATGCCCGGCGGTTTGGCGTGTCACTTGATGATTTTCCAACCATCTGTCGCATTGATGCAGCCTGCATGGAATTGAAGCCTTTTGTTGATGCGCTGCCTGAAAATCAGGCGGATGCACCAGCGTAAGTGTGGAATTGTTAGGAGGAACCCATGAAAATTAAAACGCGTTTGGGTCGGGAAGTCGAAGTCAACGCTGACTATACGGTGGACCAGAACTGGGAGCATTTCACGGATGAAGAGCATGACCGATGGGACAGGCTCTATGCACGCCAGTCAGAAATGCTGGAAGGCAGGGCGTGTGACGAATTCATGGAAGGGTTGCATACACTGAAGTTGTCTGACCGCGGCATCCCCAATTTTACCGAGCTTTCAGCACGCTTGAAGGAAGTTACGGGCTGGACTGTTGTCGCTGTGCCTGATCTCGTGCCAGACGAGGTATTTTTCGATCACCTTGCCAATCGCCGTTTTCCTGCGGGCAATTTCATCCGTTCTGAAGCGCAGCTTGATTATCTGCAGGAACCGGATGTGTTCCATGATGTGTTTGGCCATGTGCCGCTTCTCGCAAACCCGACATTTGCTGACTATATGGAAGCCTATGGCAAGGGTGGCCAGCGGGCGATGGGCCGTGGCGTGCTCAAGAACCTGGCACGGCTCTATTGGTATACGGTGGAATTTGGCCTGATCAACACGCCCAAGGGTATGCGTATTTATGGGGCCGGTATCGTTAGCTCCAAATCCGAGAGCATCTTCTGCCTTGAGGATCAGAGCCCAAACCGCATCCATTTTGACCTGATGCGCTTGATGAAGACTGATTACCGGATTGATGACTTCCAGCAAACCTACTGGGTGATCGATAGTTTTCAGGAGCTCCTGGAAGCTACATATCAGGATTTTGGCCCGCTGTATGACGCCTTGGAGGCAAACGCCACTGTCTATACGCCTGAGACAGTGCTGGAGACCGACAGGGTGCACAATAATGGCACGCAGGCTTACGCAAATGCCGGAGGCCGGTTGGCTAAGGCTGCGAGCTAAGAAGAACGTCACAACAATAATAATGGGCTGGCCTTTGGGCCCAATTTGGCCGTCACATGCGTGGCGGCCATTTCTTTTGCTCGTTTGACCAAACAGAAAGGCCCCGGCAATTGCTTGCCGGGGCCTTCTGCTTTTCAGGAGGAAAAGGCTGTTATTCTGCTGCTGCCACGAGCTTTGCTTCGTTGGCGCGGCGAATAATATCTTCAGCCATTTCGTTGGCAATCACACCCGTTGGGCGGCCTTCCTTGTCGCTGGCATTGAAGATTTTGGTCAGTGTCTCACCGATACGCAGAACTTTTGCTTCGCGCTCTGCTGCATTTGGCTTCTCTTTGTAAACTTCAGATTCTACAGAGATGATGCCGCCGGCGTTGATCACATAGTCAGGTGCATAAAGAATGCCGCGCTTGCGCAGTTCTTCATCTTCCTTGCCTTCGGTCTCAAGCTGGTTGTTCGCTGCACCCGCAATCACGGTTGCTTTGATGTCACCCAGTGATTTCGGGTTCAGGACACCACCAAGGGCACACGGTGCGAACACATCACACTGGGCGGCATGGATTGCGTCTGGTGCAACAACTTCGGCTTCGCCTTTTGCAAGGACAGCCTGAATGTTGGCGTCAACAATATCGGTAACGATGATCTTTGCACCGTCTGCACGCAGGTGATCCACCAGATACTGACCAACGTGACCAAGGCCCTGTACTGCAACAGTAACACCGTCAAGCGAAGCTTTGCCAAGGCGGTGCATCACAGCGGATTTGATGCCGGTGTATACGCCAAGGGCCGTGTGTGGGGACGGGTCACCCGTGCCGAAGTCGCCGCCTTCAAGGCCACAAACGAAATTGGTTGTCTCGGACGCTGCAGCGAGCATGTCAGGGCTTGTGCCCACATCTTCCGCTGCATAGTAGCTGCCGCCGAGGCGGTTTACCATGCGGCCGAATGCACGCATCAGCTCAGACGTGCCAAGCTCTTTCGGGTTGCCGATAATTACGGACTTGCCGCCACCAAGACGAAGACCCGCCATGGCGTTTTTGAAGGACATGCCGCGCGACAGGCGAAGAACGTCATATACAGCGTCCTGCTCACCGCGGGTTTCCGCAACATCAATCGGCGCAGAACGACGGTGGTTGGCCGCATAGTCCCAGAAGCGCGTACCGCCTGTGGCAGGGCCGAGGGCTGTGGAATGCACAGCAATGATAGCTTTCAGGCCTGTTGCTTCGTCAGAACAGAAAACAACCTGTTCGTGGTTCTTGAAGCTGCGAGAATCAAAAACGGGCATAGTCGAAATCCTTCCCAAATAATCCCGTGCCGGGCCAAGTCCCCGGTTACTCGTCATACCCAGTTGTCACCAGTGGGGGCTTTAGGGGCATTCCCTGACCGCAGGTGTTTTTCGTCCTGTCGGTTTTGGCAACCACATCTTCACCAATTCCTGAAGGTAAACCCCACAGGGAGGAGAATTATTATCTGGACGAATTATCGCACTATTTTTGGGAAATGAGCTTTCGAAGATTCTGAAATTTAGCAATCTTAAGATAGCTTTTGACAGGCTTTTTGAAATTTGTGATCACCCACAAGAAATTTTTGCCAAGTCCCTAGTTTTGCTTTGCATTCCGTAGGGGAAGAGTAGGGCGGGTTCTCGACAGTTGACCTTGGCGTAAACCACCGGTAGCATAATTTCGTGTCTGGTAGCCCACATGACCTGTCGCCGAGTCAAACGTTACCCTTATCAAATTTACATCCATGTTTTTCAGGATGGCAGTGTAATCGGCGAACTGACATCGATTTTGAAGGAACATGGGATGAAAATTCTCATTACGTTTAAACACGCCCAGCTCATTAAGAAGGAACTGGGGCTTTCTTTGCCACATATTAAATCGTCACACCGGGCTGAAGCCATGGCACGAGGGCTGGGTTGGAAATCCAATGCGGCGCTCAGAGCCGCGCTTATGTGTGGGCCTACAGAATGTGAGGTAGATGACACAAGGTTCAGAAGCTATCTTGAGGATAGACAATTTGAAGGCATCGATCATTGCAGCCTCGCGGAAACAGTGATGCAGGTATGCGGAGATACGATACGGGGCAGGGGTGTTGATGTTGGTACTGAAGTCAACACTGGGGCAACCACAAAACACTCTCTTTTCTCTCATATGCGGTTAAATAACAAATGGGGTGCCGCAGCACTTGGGCTTTTCGCCGTTGTTTGTTACCTGATGGCAACCATGCAGACCGCCGAGGATTATCTGGATCAGGCGATGGAAACCAGTCTTGATGTGGCGTCAAGGGCGGCCGTTCGCTCTGTATTGATTTTGGATAAAGATCTGGGCAACGAAGTGATCGCCGGATTGATGGAATATCCCTATATCGTGAGCGCAGAAATCAAGGATGATCACGGAGACAGACTGTCCTTTGAACGGCGTGATATACAGGCTGAAACACTATCCCATTGGATTCAGGACTTGCTGAGTTTTGGACAGCAGCAGGTTTATCGCCGCGTATTGGATTTGCCACCAACACTTTCCGATACTGACGCTGAACTCATCGTTGTTGTGGATCGGTCGAAGGCGCTATCGGTCTTGCCGGGGCCAACTTTCGCAGGGATGGTCGCGTCCTTGTTTCTTGCTGGAATATTTGTGTTCTCGATCGCTGCCGCCCGGTCCGCTTTTTGGGCTTGGTTGCGAACCTATCTCGCAAGCAACTATCGGTTGGCGCAGGCATAAGAGAAGCCGGGGGGAACCCGGCTTTCTTTTTTCTTTGTTGGCGCGATCTATCCCTAGATATGTAGCGCGTGCCCAAGGGCCTTGAGCGCGGCTTCCTGGAAGCCTTCAGACTGCGTCGGGTGGGCGTGGATCGTGCCTGCGATGTCTTCAAGTCGGGCGCCCATCTCAAGCGCCAGCGAGAAGGCGGCTGAAAGCTCCGATACGCCTTTGCCCACAGCTTGAATACCCAGAACCAGATGATTGTCCTTGCGGGCAACCACACGCACAAAGCCGGTCTCGGCTTCCATTGTCATGGCACGGCCATTGGCCTGGAACGGGAACACCCCGATTTGGGTTTCAAAGCCTGCTGCCTCTGCCTCATCAGGGGACAGGCCAGCCGTCACGATCTCCGGGTCTGTGAAGCAAACTGCGGGGATGGAAACCTTGTCGAAGGACCGGTTTTCGCCTGCGATGATCTCTGCGACCATCTCGCCCTGTGCCATGGCGCGGTGTGCCAGCATTGGCTCACCTGTAAGATCGCCGATCGCGTAAACACCAGCCATTGATGTTTCGCATTTGTCGTTGATGGCAACTACGCGTCCATTCATTGTCAGGTCAAGGCCTTCCAGGCCCCAGCCTTCGGTTTTGGCGCGGCGGCCCACGGTGACGAGGATTTTGCTTGCGGGCAGGGTTTCTTCCTTACCTTCAGCGGTTTCCACGACCAGGCCATCCTGTTTATCGGTTGCTGCCTTGGCTTTGGTATTGAGGAGGACCTCGATGCCGAGCGCTTTGAGGCTTGCGGCCACTGGTTTTGTTAGCTCTGCGTCATACTGAGGCAGGATGCTGCTCATGGCTTCGACAACCGTTACTTTGGCGCCCATCTTGGCGTAGGCGGTGCCAAGCTCGAGGCCGATATACCCGCCACCAATAACTACCAGTTTCTCTGGAACGGCATCAAGCGACAGCGCTTCCGTGGAAGAGATGATATTGCCGCCATAGGGCAGGGAAGGGATTTCCACAGGCACGGAACCGGTCGCCAGAATGACATTCTTGGCTTTGATGGTGACTTTGCCATCAGCGGTTTCAACCTCACAGGTTTTGCCGTCCACCATGGTGCCCCAGCCCTCTACGGACTTGACCTTGTTTTTCTTCAGAAGGCCCGCAACGCCAGAATTCAGGCGTTTCACGATGCCGTCTTTCCAGGCAATGGTTTGTTTCAGGTCAATCGCTGGCTTTGAAACCGAGATACCAAGGTTGTTTTCGCCAGTGAAATGCACAGCCTTTTCAAACTCGTCGCCCGCGTGGATCAGGGCTTTTGAAGGGATACAGCCCACATTCAGGCAAGTGCCGCCTGGCTTCGCGCCTTCAACGATAATAGTGTCGAGACCAAGTTGGCCGGCACGAATGGCGGCAATATAGCCGCCAGGGCCCGCGCCAAGCACGAGTGTATTGCAGTTCATGGTCGTCATTTAGTCCTCCATGAACAGGGTGGCTGGGTTTTCCATCAGCTCCCTGATTTTCTGGATGAATTCTGCGGCGTCCCAGCCGTCGATGATGCGGTGATCAAAGGAGGACGACAGGTTCATGATTTGGCGTGGCACGAAACCGCCATCTTTCCACACAGGGCGGATCGCAACCTTGTTGACGCCAACGATGGCTACCTCGGGGCTGTTGATTACGGGCGTGGACACAATACCGCCCATCCGGCCAAGGCTGGAAAGGGTGATTGTGGAGCCAGTGAGCTCTTCCCGTGTGATGGAGCCGTCGCGCGCCGCGTTTGCCAGACGGCGTGTCTCTGCCGCAATGCCCCAAACGTCCAGCGCTTCCGCATGCTTAACCACAGGGACCATCAGGCCGCCGGGTGTCTGGGCTGCCATACCGATGTGAGCCGCACCAAACTGGTGCACGACGCCATCTTCATCATAATAATGTGCACTGCATTTTGGGTAAGCCTTGAGGGCCTTGGTCATGGCTAGCATGATGAATGGCAGGATTGTCAGCTTCACCTGATCATCGCGTTTGTTGGCATTCATATGGTTGCGCAGGCTTTCAAGCTCGGTCACATCCACTTCTTCAACATAAGTGATGTGGGGGATGCGGCTTTTGGCGTCCTGCATGCGTTCGCCGATCTTGCGGCGCAGGCCGATAACCTTGATTTCCTCGATGCTGGTGTCTGCGCGGCGGCTGGAGCCACCGGCTGGCGCACTTGCGCCGGAGATATAGTCATCAAGGTCTTCGTGCGTGATACGGCCTGCAGGGCCGGTGCCATGTACATACTGCAGCTTCACGCCCGCGTCAGATGCGCGCTTGCGCACGGCCGGTGAAGCAATTGGTTTTTCGCCCTCGGCGCGCGGTGCGCCGCTTGGGCCCGCTTTTTTCTTTGGTGCAGAAGCGCCGATCTTGGGTGCGGAAACACCCTGTGCTTTGGCTGGCGCTGGCTTTGCTGCAGGTGCGGTGACTTCTTCAGCCTTTTCAGCTTCTGCTACTGGTTCTGCTTCGGACTCGGGGGCAGGGGCGTCAGGGATATTGTTGCCTTCGCCTTCAACCTCTAGCGCAATGATAACGCTGCCAACGGCTGTCATGGTGCCCACTTCGCCGAAGATGTCTTTTACAATACCGTCCACAGGGGAAGGGATTTCAACCGTTGCCTTGTCCGTCATCACGGCGGCGATAACATCATCTTCCTTGACGATATCGCCAACCTTCACATTCCATTCAACGATTTCAGCTTCTGTGATGCCTTCACCAACGTCAGGCATCTGGATCTTGTGAATACCCATTATTCGGCCTCCATCATGGCTTTGAGCTCACGGCCAACGCGGGCCGGGCCAGGGAAATAGTCCCACTCCTGAGCGTGTGGGTAAGGAGTGTCGAAACCGCAAACACGAACAACAGGTGCCTCCAGGTGGTAGAAGCAGCGCTCCTGAACCTGTGCAGACAGTTCCGCGCCAAACCCGGACGTTTGTGTTGCCTCATGGAGGACCATGCAGCGGCCGGTTTTCTTAACCGATTCCACGATCGTATCCACGTCCAGCGGCAAAAGGGTACGCAGGTCAATGATCTCGGCGTCGATGCCGGTCTCTTTTTTTGCTGCTTCAGCGACAAAGACCATTGTGCCATAAGTCAGTATCGTAACGTCACTACCTTCTGAAAATACAGATGCCTTCCCGATAGGCACAGAATAATGGCCTTCAGGCACGTCACCAAGCGGGTGTTTGGACCAGTTGGAGGCCGGGCGATCATGGTGGCCATCAAACGGACCATTATAAAGGCGCTTTGGTTCGAAGAAGATGACAGGATCATTATCCTCAATCGCCGAAATCAGTAGGCCTTTGGCGTCATATGGATTTGACGGAATGACTGTTTTTACGCCAGAGACGTGCGTAAACAGGCTTTCTGGGCTTTGGCTGTGTGTCTGACCACCGAAGATGCCGCCACCACATGGTGTACGGATGGTGATGGGCGCGGTGAAATCCTTGTTTGAGCGATAACGCAGGCGCGCTGCCTCCGAAACAATCTGGTCGTATGCGGGATAGATATAATCCGCGAACTGGATTTCGATGCAAGGGCGCAAGCCATAAGCCCCCATGCCGATGGCAGTTCCCACGATGCCGCTTTCGTTGATCGGGCTATCGAATACACGGTGTTTGCCGTATTTCTTCTGCAGGCCATGGGTACAGCGGAAAACGCCGCCGAAATAGCCCACGTCTTCGCCGTATACAACAACATCGTCGTCGAGGCCCATTTTCACATCCATCGCATCCCGGATGGCTTCAATCATAGACATCTGCGGCATGGATTATACTCCCAACTTTTGGCGCTGTTCCCGAAGGTGCGGCGGCATTTCTTCATATACGTCGTCGAACATGTCTTTCGGGCTCGCACCTGACCCCATCACGCCATAGCTTTCCGCTTCCTTGGTTGCCGCACGAATTTCATCGTTATATTCGGCTTCAATCTGGGTTTGGCGCTCTTCCGACCACAGGTCCCGTTTGATCAGATAGTTTTTCAGGCGCAGGATCGGGTCACCAAGAGGCCATGCCGAGGATTCCTCCTTGGGCCGGTATTGTGACGGATCGTCAGACGTTGAGTGTGGCGCAACGCGGTAGGTTACCCATTCAATCAGGGTAGGACCGAAACCGCGGCGAGCGCGCTCAACTGCCCACTTGGATGCTGCATAAACTGCCAGATAGTCGTTGCCGTCAACCCGAAGGGCAGGGAAGTCATATCCAAGCGCCCGCTCGGCAAAGGTGGCGTGGTCGCCGCCTGCGATGCCGCGGAAGGAGGAGATTGCCCATTGGTTGTTCACAATGTTCAGAACAACAGGCGGCTTATAAACGGATGCATTCACAAGTGCAGCGTGGAAATCAGTCTCTGCTGTAGAGCCGTCACCAATCCAGCCAGCGGCGATTTTGGTATCGCCCTTGATCGCAGATGCCATTGCCCAACCAACAGCCTGAATGAACTGAGTGCCCAGGTTGCCTGAGATAGAGAAGAAACCATGCTCCTTTGAGGAATACATGATCGGCAGTTGGCGGCCCTTGAGCGGGTCCCGCGAGTTAGACAGGATCTGGCAAATCATATCCACCACCGGATAATCGGTGGAAAGCAAGAGGCCCTGCTGACGGTATGTAGGGAAATTCATATCGCCCTTCATTAGCGCAGCCTGGAAGCCAACGGCGATGGCTTCCTCTCCGGTACATTTCATGTAGAAAGAAGTTTTACCTTGGCGCTGAAGTGTCATCATGCGTTCGTCATAGGCACGAACGCGTGTCATGTTCTTCAACCCTTGAACGAGCACGTCGTCGTCAAGCCCTTCGGCCCACGGGCCAACGGCTTCACCTTCTGTGTTCAGAACGCGCACCATACTAGACGCAAGTTCCTTCATATCAGCAGCGCTACTATCAACAGCTGGGCGGCGAACGCTGCCAGCCTCGGGAATCACAACGCCGGAAAAGTCTGGTTCGTCACCGGGGCGGCCAGTTGGCTCTGGAACGTGGAATTTCAGGGGTTTGTACTCAGACATGGTCACAAAACCTCAATCTAGGAGTGTCAAAATAACGTCAGCAATACTGACGTATTTTTTCCAAAAAGCAATATATTTCTCTGACACAGAGAGAGAAGGTCAAAAGGTACAGGTGCCGCAGTGGGCAATATACCTGATTTCTGGCCGAAATTACATGCTGCACCACGGAGTGACAGGTATGTGGCGTTGATCACACCCGAATGTAGCGCTAAACTTTATGATCCGTTTTGGAGGGCCTATGTCTGTTGTACCTGCTAAATTTTCTAGACGCCACTTCATGAAATTGTCAGCTGCGGGCGCCGCTGCCCTTTCTCTTGTCGCATGTGGCTCGCAGGAAGAGGCTGGCCCGTTGGTCGAATACTCCTGGTCTGGAAGCTTGCTAGGTGTTGATACCAGTTTGCGGCTCTTTCACGCCCATGATGCAGTTTCGATAGCCGCAGTTAAAGAAATCACCGCGGAGGTTAAAAGGCTTGCGGGAATCTTCACGCTCTATGTTCACGGGTCAGACCTTTCCCGACTGAATCAAACGGGAAGCCTTGTGGGCGCGACATCTGAAATGCTTGAAGTGGTGGAGTTTTGTAGGCAATTGTGGATTGCCAGCGAAGGCTTATTCGATCCCACTGTTCAACCCTTGTGGGAGTTGTACGCTGACTACTACTCGGAGCCGCGCGCAGCAGACGATCCCGGTCCATCTGCTGCAGCGATTGCGCGTGCCCGAGAGAAGGTAGGCCTTGACAAGGTTATTGAAGACAAGGGTACGATAAAGTTCGCAGCAGATGGAATGGCGCTCAGTTTCAATGCAGTCGCCCAAGGATACCTGACAGACAAGGCCTATGAAATTCTGAAGAAACGGGGTTTCAGGCATGCTCTCATCAATATGGGTGAATATCGTGCTATTGGCGGTAAACCGTTGCCAGATGGCGATATTGGGCCCTGGCATATCGGTATTGCAGATGCCACTGCTCCATGGAGGGTTTTTGAGACCTTACAGATAATGGAACAGGCGGTTTCTACGTCAGCGCCTAGCGGAGCAGCCTTCAATACGGGAGGTACTTCCCATCATCTGTTTAACCCAAGAACCGGGCTAAGTGAGAACAGATATCACAGCGTTACGGTGGTTGCCCCGACAGCTACAATCGCCGATGGCCTTTCGACAGTTCTGGCTTTGGTTGATGTTGAACAGGCCCGAAAAATTCTGTCGCACTTTGAAGGGGCCGGGGCATTCCTGAGGCCTCTTGAAGGTGATCCCGTTCGAATTGGCATTTAGTACTATCTGATTTTGTCTGTTAAGCGCTGGTTTTGTATCCGAGCGCGGCGCTGACGCCACCACATATAGAAGCCACTCAAGGACAGGAAGATCAGCAATATCGCCGATATATCCATAATGAAGGGGCCCATCGGTCCAAAGGTGCGACCACTGTGAAGATCTGCGACAAACCTGTGTGTTGTTACTTCAACGATACCATGTGATGCGAGGGCGGCCTCGCGAACTTGCCCTGGAATTGCCTGTGTCGGAGCAGACCATTGCACATCGCTTGGAAGGGTTGGGATCGTTTGCCACTCCAGAAAATCGGAGGTCGTAATATAGTGTGTACCCCGGCTTTCCAGCAGAATGTTGCTGTCAGGCGCAATGCCAATGCGGTCAACAGGCCCGGGCAACGTTGCCGCGTTCAGTTTTTCAATGAACTCTCCGTCCAGTGTAAGCAGGAGAATATTGCTTGTGCCAGCAACTGCAAGTATGTCTTCCGTTGCTGCCAGTCCGGTTAGAGTGTCCAGATTCTGGTCCAGCTTGCGCCCATCAAGGTATAGTGTTTCCCCTATGGAGACGATCCAGCCAGCCGGGCTTTCCACGCCAATGGGACGAACGTTTTCTTTAGCGTCATAAAGGGCTGCTGCGAGTGCCGGCGAGATTTTAGTTTCATGCAGGCGTAGTCGTTCTGCATGGGACAGAAGGATTCCAGTAACTGATAAAATCAACACAAAGACTGCAGCTGTAATCCCAATGCGGCGGTGCCACCGGACCAGTGCAGCCCTTAACTTGGCGCTCCGTCTTCGCCTTTCTGTGGTCTTTGGATCCAGGAAGGGCGCATTCATGATTTGCGCCCTTTGCTAAGGACGTGATCATGCAGGAACAGGGCAAGCCGTGCCATACGTTTCATAGCATTCACAGACAGAGTGGCTCCAGAAATACCATCGATATTGGTCGAAAGGGATTGATCATCTTCCAGCATGGCGCCAGCGAATTGGTTCCGAAATGCGGGGTATTTTACTTCCCATCCGCGGCTTTCGCGATATATCAGGACATTTGCCTCCAAAAGCTTTTCGCCTTCAACGACAAAACCCGCAGTGATGGGCTCTTCCTTCCCGATTTCCTCCAGAATCCAGGCGGTACGGTCCGCTTCTTGCCAATAGCGAAGCCGTAAGGCTGGTAACTTATGGTCCATGATTTTGGCTATGTTGTCTTGCAGGGCAGGTTTTAGCCACAAGACTTTTGGCTTGGGTGTTTCCCCACCGAAGGCATTTGCGACAAAGGCCTGCGGCGCGACCAGGGTATTGGGGGAGGAATTGTTGCCGGCAACCGCAGCAGAAGACAATAAAATGGTCAAAGCCATAAACGCCGAGCACCGCCCCCTCATTAAGAAGGAGCGGAGCCATAGTGTGAGTTTGTTTTTGTCAGGTGAAAAGACCATCCAAACTCATTCCTCAAATAACTCCCGGGGGGAGTTTCTGGCATTAGAACTGGTAGCCGACACCGAGGTTGATACGGTCATCGCCATCAGCGCCAAAGCCTAGTTGTTGCGACTGATAGTCAAACTTAAACACAACATTCTCATGTGGCCAATAGTTAAAGCCGAAAGTGGTGGTCTTGTTGTTGCTGTCAAGGTTCAGACCAGCTTCTGTATCCCATTCTTCGTGGCGTGCAAAGAGGCCAAACTCGCCAAGATCGGAACTGAGTGCAAAGCGGTAGCTTGGTTCAACATACCAGCCGATTTGCTTGTCGCGGCCGATCGCTTCCGCCTGTGCATTGTCAATGTTCCAGCGAGCATATAGTGCGCGAAGGCCAAAGCCGGATTTCTGGATGTTGGCATGTGCTTCTATCAGGTTTGCATCAGCGTCCATTGCACCCTGCGTGAGGTCGGATTGGTGTTGGAAAGTTGCAGCAAGTTCAACACCTGGGATGGCTGTCCACTTGAGGCGTGCAGTGATCGCGCCGTTCTCGGCAGGCGCTTCTGCCACTTTCTTGCGGCCGGAACGAATGTTGAACGCTTTGCTGCCATCAGTTGGTACTGACAGACCGGAAGTATAGTAGAGGTCATAGGACAGACCTTGTGTTAGCTGGCCGCGCATACCAAAGCCGCCTTCCCACCAAGTGGTCGGGATAATATTCTTTTCTACGTTGTTGCGTTCTACGCCATAGAAAGTGTTTGGCTCGTGCGTATCGTTCAGAATGCCTACAGGCAGAAGGAACAGGCCTGCACGGAACGTGTGGCTATCGTGTTCACCAAACTTGAGGCCAAGGCCTTCTGTAAGGTTCAAATCGATGAAGGCTTGCTCCAGCTCTACTTCACCTGGTTTGCCGTCACCCGCGAGGGAATGCTCGAGCTCAAGTTCTGAGGCGAAGCTGATCCAGTCATTGAAACGGTGGTTAGCAAATAGCACAAAACGGTGGAAGTCGATTTCGTCCGCGTCACCGCCATTGTAGTGAAGCTCACCATAGCCGCCGATAGAAGTATTGGCAGCCCATCCGGCAGCGCCTGTTTCACCAGACATTGCTGTTTCAACAGCTGCAGTTGTGGCTTCAACAGCTTCAGTATTGCTGGCGACTTGTACGCTCAGTTCATTCAGCTTTTCGCGGTCAGCCTGTGCAACGGGAACACCTTCCATACTGAGGGCTTCTACCTGAGCCTTCAGGCTTTTGATCTGCTCCTGCTGAGCCAGCAACATTTTCCACATCTCTTCCTTGGAAGGCATGCTGTCCTGTGCGGCGACACCGGTACCAACAGTGGCCGCAAGTGCAATCGCGGATACGGTTGATTTGATAAGCTGTTTCATTTCCATTCCCTGTTTTTGGGTGCCAGCCTTCGGTAAAGGGGAGGGAAGGCGGCCTTGAGTTTTATTGCAATCAAAAATGATAATTAGTCGCAACAACTGGTTGCTGAGGAGGTGCTACCGAACTCGGGTGCGGGTGTCAATTGTTTTTGCAACTCATTTTCAACAAGAGGTGGTGCACTGTTGCGTATTTGCCCCTGTATGTGTATGGAATGGCGATAATCCGGGGATTCTACGAGAAAGAGGCGCGACAAAGTAGCGCGCCTCTGAACTTGTTTTGGATTAATATTGGCGATTAGGCGGTTTCTTTGAACAGTTCCCGGCCAATCAACATGCGCCGAATCTCGGAGGTGCCAGCGCCAATTTCATATAACTTGGCATCGCGCCACAGGCGGCCGGTTGGATATTCATTGATATAGCCGTTGCCGCCGAGGGTCTGGATCGCTTCGCCTGCCATCCAGGTGGCTTTTTCTGATGCAAATAGAATGCATCCTGCAGCGTCCTTGCGAGTGGTCTCACCCCGGTCACACGCTGCCGCCACAGCGTAGACATAGGCGCGACAAGCCCCCCATGTGCTGTACATGTCGGCAAGTTTACCCTGCATCAACTGGAATTCGCCAATCGCCTGACCAAATTGCTTCCGCTCGTGCACATAAGGGATCACTGTATCAAGGCATGCCCGCATAATGCCGAGCGAGCCGCCAGAGAGGACGACACGCTCGTAGTCGAGGCCGGACATCAGCACTTTTACGCCATCACCTTCTTCGCGAACGACATTTTCAAACGGCACCAGGCAGTCTTCAAACACGAGTTCACATGTGTTGGAACCGCGCATGCCAAGCTTGTCTAATTTCTGGGCCGTGGAGAAGCCTTTCATGCCCTTCTCAATCAGGAAGGCTGTAATGCCCCGTGGCCCTGCATCCATATCTGTTTTGGCATACACCATCAGCACGTCGGCGTCCGGGCCGTTTGTGATCCACATTTTGTTGCCGTTCAGTAGGTAACCGTCATTCCGTTTTTCAGCCTTCAGCCGCATGGAAACAACATCCGATCCCGCACCGGGTTCCGACATGGCAAGGGCGCCAACATGTTCACCCGAGATCAGCTTGGGCAAATATTTCGCCTTCTGTTCGTCATTCGCATTCTTGGTGATCTGGTTCACACACAGATTGGAGTGGGCCCCATAGCTCAGGCCAACACTGGCGGACGCACGGCTGATCTCTTCCATCGCGATAACATGCGCCAGATAACCCATATCTGCGCCGCCAAATTCTTCGGGTGCAGTCATGCCCAGGATGCCAAGTTCACCCATTTTTTGCCAAAGGTCGGCGGGGAATTTGTTGGTTTCGTCAATCTCTGCGGCGCGTGGGGCGATTTCGTCCTGAGCGAATCTTGCGACAGTATCGCGCAACATCTCCATCTCTTCGCCGTGCCCAAATTTAAGGTGGGGAAACTCAAACATCTTATTGTCCCTTATTTTGCTTATTCGTCGTTGATTGTCAGGAGGATCGCTCCGTCGGCCACCTGGTCACCTGCTTTGAGGTTGAGGCCTGAAACAATGCCATCTCGCGGGGCATTGATGGTCTGTTCCATTTTCATCGCCTCCATCACAAGAAGTGGCTGGCCACGCTCAACCGGGGCGCCATCTTGCACTTTTACGTCCAGTATTTTCCCTGGCATTGGCGCCACGATGGTGCCTGGCCCATCTGCTTCGTCGTCAGCGCCACCATCACGTGCGTGTCGCTGAAGGGTAAGGGTGTTGTCATGGGATACCAGGGTGACAAGCGAAGGGGATATTTCTGCAAAAAGGCGTTTGCGCAGGCCGTTTTCCCCGTAGGTAAGTATACCATCAACAAGATGTGCACATTTGGCGTTCAATGCCGTGTCACCAACTGTCACCGCTATGGTTTGGCCATTCAGGGAAACATGGGCAGTCACCACTTCGCCATCATCGCCATCGAACCAAAGTTGTTCAGAAGAGGGCAGGTTCAAGCGGAAATTGTCGGATACAGACCATGGGTCGCTGTCATGAGGCCGTACGTCACGCGCGGCGATGATCGCGACAGCCGCCCTTGCATAGTCGGTGGCCGAGGTGACCGGCTTGGCAAGTAATGTCTCCTCGTGCGCCTCAATAAACCCTGTGTGCACGTCACCGGCCCGAAACTCGGGATGGGTGAGCGCTCGGAGCAGAAAGTCCCGGTTGGTGGTAAGCCCGGCTACCGGCGTATTTGAAACCAGATCAGCAAGGGCATCGATTGCGCGGTCACGATCTTCGCCCCACGCAATCAGTTTGCCTATCATAGGGTCATAGTGGATTGAAACTTCGTCTCCTGCTTGAACACCTGCATCAATGCGGCCTGTGGGCCCTGTATCTGCAAACGGGTCAAACAGGCTGATCCTGCCGATGGATGGGGCAAAGTTATTGAACGGGTCTTCTGCGTAAAGCCGCACTTCAACCGCATGGCCATCAGCCAGCACTTCGATCTCATCCTGACTGAGGGGCAGAGATTGGCCCTCCGCGACACGGATTTGCCATTCTACAAGGTCTTGCCCTGTGATCATCTCAGTGACCGGGTGTTCTACCTGCAGGCGGGTGTTCATTTCCATAAAGTAGAATGGCGCGCCATCCAGGCCGTTTGCTACATCAACAATGAATTCTACTGTGCCCGCGCCCTGGTAGCCAATGGCCTCGGCTGCTTTGACCGCGGCGGTGCCCATGGCGCGCCGCATATCAGTACTCATGCCTGGGGCAGGGGCTTCCTCTACCACTTTCTGGTGGCGTCGCTGAAGCGAACAATCACGCTCCAGCAAGTGAACGGCGTGGCCGTCACTATCGCCAAACACCTGCACTTCGATATGGCGTGGTTTCTGAATATATTTTTCGATTAACAGTTCCGGATTGCCAAAGCTGTTTTGGCCTTCCCGCGCGGCAGCTTCGATGGCAGCCGGCAGGTCCTTGGCGTCAAAGACCATGCGCATGCCTTTTCCGCCGCCGCCCGCGACGGCCTTGATCAGCACGGGGTAGCCAATTTTCTCGGCTTCCGCTGTCAGTGTTTCCACCGATTGATCCGCACCGTGATAGCCAGGAACCACAGGCACGCCCGCGTCTTCCATCAGTTTTTTGGCTGCGCCCTTGAGGGCCATGGCGCGCATGCTGTCCGCCGAAGGCCCTACAAAGGTGATTCCAGCGTTTGCGCATGCTTCAGCAAAGGCCGGATTTTCGGAAAGGAAACCGTAGCCCGGGTGAACAGCATCTGCGCCGGTGCGCTGGGCGGCATCGAGAATTTTCTCGGCGACAAGATAGCTTTCGGCAGCGGGTGCCGGGCCAATGAAGACCGCTTCGTCAGCCATTTTGACGTGAAGCGCATGCGCGTCGACTGCGGAATAAACAGCCACTGTTTTGATGCCCATCTGGCGGCATGTGCCGATAACACGGCAGGCAATCTCGCCCCGATTGGCAATCAGCAGTTTTTTGATGCGTCTGGTCATGCGTCGATGCTCCATTCCGGCTTGCGTTTTTCGAGGAACGCCGTAAGGCCCTCCTTACCTTCAACGCTAGCCCGCCGTTTGGCGATGCGTTCTGCAGTGTCTGCCCGCAGGTCTTCGGTGATGGCCTTGCCTTTGACATTGGAAATCAAAGCTTTCGCGTCTCTTTGGGCACCAGGCGCACCTGCAAGAATATTTTTCAGGAATATATGAGCTTTCGAGAAAGCTTCCTGCAGCGACGGAGCAAGTTCATGCACCAGGCCGATGCGGCGGGCCTCCGAAGCATCAAACCGTTCTGCTGTCAGGAAATAGCGGCGTGCATGCCGTTCGCCGATAGCTGCCACCACATAAGGTGAAATGGTCGCCGGTGTGAGGCCCAGCCGAACTTCAGAAAGCGAAAATTTCGCGTCTTCGATAGCGATAGCGACATCACAACAGGAAACCAGCCCCACGCCGCCACCAAATGTCGCGCCATTGACAATCGCAATCGTTGGCTTGGAGCATCCATTCAGGGTGGAAAGCATTTCGGACAGTGTCATGGCGTCGCGTTTGTTTTGTTCGTCTGTATAGTCTGCGGCGGCCTTCATCCAGTTGAGGTCTGCGCCCGCAGAAAAGCTTTTGCCAGCACCTGTGAGAACAATCGCCCTTACGTCGCTATTCTCGCCCAGTTTTTTGAAGGCGTTGTTGAGTTCCCAGATCAGGTCGTCATTGAAAGCATTATGAACATCGGCACGGTTCAGCGTAACGGTGGCTACGCCGCGGTCGTCAATGCTGCAAAGAAGAGGTTTTACATCACACATTACCACTACTCCTTACATTCTGAACACGCCGAAACGCGTGGGCTCTGCTGGTGCGTTCATTGTGGCAGAAAGGGCAAGTCCCAAGACCCTGCGCGTATCTGCGGGGTCAATCACACCATCATCCCAAAGTCGGGCGCTGGCATAGTAAGGGTGGCCTTGCTCTTCATACATCTCGCGAATTGGCGCCTTGAAGGCTTCCTCATCTTCAGATGACCAGTCGTCTCCACGGGCCTCAAGGCCGTCTCGTTTAACCGTTGCGAGCACACCGGCGGCCTGTTCCCCACCCATCACCGAGATACGCGCGTTTGGCCACATCCACAGGAAGCGCGGCTGGTAGGCCCTGCCGCACATGCCGTAGTTGCCAGCGCCGAAGCTACCGCCGATCAGGATCGTGAATTTGGGTACATTGGCGCAGGCCACAGCCGTCACCATCTTGGCCCCGTCGCGTGCAATGCCGCCATTTTCGTATTTTTGCCCCACCATGAAGCCTGTGATGTTCTGCAAGAATACAAGTGGGATGCCGCGCTGCGCGCACAGTTCCACAAAATGAGCTCCTTTAAGGGCACTTTCCGAGAACAGAACGCCGTTATTGGCCACAATACCCACCGGGAAACCATGAATATGAGCAAAGCCGCACACTAGCGTTTCACCATATAGTTTCTTGAATTCGTCAAATTCGCTGCCGTCTACGATGCGGGCGATGATCTCCCGCACATCGTATGGATGGCGGCTGTCTTTCGGGATGACGCCGTAAATCTCACGCGGATCGTAAAGTGGTTCTTTCGGCTCACGCATTTTTACCGGTATTTGCTTTTCGCGGTTCAGGTTTGCGACGATACGGCGCGCCAAACCAAGTGCGTGATAGTCATCTTTCGCCAGGTGGTCTACAACACCAGAGGTACGAGCATGCACGTCGCCGCCGCCAAGGTCTTCAGCGGAAACCACTTCACCTGTCGCGGCTTTCACAAGGGGCGGGCCCCCCAAGAAAATCGTCCCCTGATTCTGTACGATGATGCTTTCATCCGCCATTGCTGGCACATAGGCTCCACCAGCCGTGCAGCTGCCCATAACAACGGCGATTTGGGGGATGCCTTCTGCTGACATGGTCGCCTGATTATAGAAGATGCGGCCAAAGTGATCGCGGTCGGGAAAGACTTCATCCTGATTGGGCAGGTTGGCGCCGCCACTGTCTACGAGATAGATACAAGGCAGTTTATTCTCGCGGGCGATTTCCTGCGCGCGAAGATGTTTTTTTACGGTGACTGGATAATAGGTGCCGCCCTTAACTGTGGCGTCGTTGCACACGATCATGCACTCAACACCTTCGACGCGCCCGATGCCTGTAATCACTCCGCCTGCGGCGATATCAGCGTCATACATGCCATATGCTGCCAACTGGGAAAGTTCCAGGAATGCTGTGCCTGGATCCAGAAGCGTATTGACCCGGTCTCGTGGCAACAACTTGCCGCGCGCCAAATGTTTGTCGCGCGCCCGCTCCGGGCCGCCAAGCGAGATAACCTGGATCTTGGTGCGCAGGTCATCGACCTGTGCCTGCATGTGTGCTGCATTGGCCTCAAATTCTGGGCTTCCGGCCTGAATGCCGGAATTAATGGCTGACATGTTTGAAGTCTCCCGTCCGTGCCCAGGGTTGTGGGCATACTTGGTTTGGTTGGTATTTTAGGGAAAAGCGTGTTATCGGTACAATCGAATGAAGAAATAGAAACCATAGATGGCGTCTATGATGGATTTGTACCTTCTCAAGTATTTTCTGGCTGTAGTGGAAACGGGCAGTTTTACACGGGCTGCGGATAGAACTTTTGTAACTCAGCCAACGCTTTCCGCCGGGATCAAGAAGCTGGAGGGCCAGCTTGGGCATGTGTTGTTTGAACGCTCGAACAGGCGGGTCTTCCTCACCGATGCAGGTACACGTTTTCTGCCGCGTGCCAAGGCGATTTTGCATGAATGTAACATGGCCACACAGGCGTTGGATGAGACCAGCACTGCGCCCGTTTTGCGGTTGGGCGTTCTCACCACGCTTTCCAACCGATTGGTGGGGGAGATGCTGGCCGAGTTCAAGCGCCTAGAGCCGCGCGCAACAATCGAAATTGTCGATGGCACCGAGCAGGAGCTTGCAAATCGGCTGGACGACAGAAGTCTGGATTACGCGCTTTCGATTCATCGCGGACAAGGGGAGGAACTTGCGCTCCCGCTTATGATGGAGAGCTATGTATTCATTTTGTCGAAGGATCATATCCTGGCCGACAGAACCCGCGTAACAGCGGCAGACTTGCGCGAAGAGTATATGATTGTGCGCAGCAGGTGCGAAGTGCTGTCTGAGACGAGCCGATATTTTACCGACCAGAACATCAGGCCCAGGCTGGTATATCGAACGGCAAATGACAGTCGGGCTATTGCCATGGTGGCAGCGGGGCTGGGGGGGACTGTGGTGCCCAAAAGCCTTGTAGACGAGAGGGTTGTCGCCGTGCGGCTTCAAGGGTTCGATTATCGGCGCCAGGTGGCGTTGTTTCGCCCTGGTTATCAACTGCCGGAAGGGGTTGCTGAACTGGGAGAACGGTTCGAAGCCCATGCACAAGGGACATGGGGTGCATAAGGTGATTTCTTGCTAAACTTCTGTTTATCGATATTGCTGCACGATCTGTCGCAAAAGGTAATGAACATCATCAAAAATGCGCGAGAAGGTCACGATTTTTTGATACAGTGGCACGGTATCCTGTTGAAAGATCATCTATAATGGGGCCAGATGGCTCACTGATATTATTAATCTGAATTTTTAACGACACGCTGGTTAAGGTGAATGGGTATGAAGTCTGGACGTCTGGTTCTGGGAGCGGTTTTTGTGGCACTGGCCGGCTCAGCTGCATGGTTGATGCTGGATGACGGCGTCGCAGAAGACCGGGGGCGGGGCGGCCGCGCTGTCAGTGTGGTGACGGCGCCTGCTGAATTGCGGACATTCACTGATATTGTTGAGGCTTTGGGAACAGCTAAGGCAAGAGAGTCTGTTACCCTTACATCACGTGTTTCAGATACCGTCCAGCGTGTTCATTTTGAAGATGGTCAGGCCGTTTCCAAAGGTCAGGTTCTTGTGGAACTAGAAGATAGTGAAGAACAGGCCCTGTTACAGGAGGCCGAAGCCAATTTTCGTGAAGCGGAGCGCTCTTTCAAACGTATTGAAAATCTGGTGAAGCAAGGGAATGCGTCGTCCGCTGCATTGGATACCGAACAGAGGCGTTTGGATGAGGCTCGATTTCGGGTTGATGCGTCTCGTGCACGCCTGGCCGATCAGAAAATTGCCGCGCCGTTCGACGGCATTTTGGGATTGCGGCAGGTAAGTGAGGGGTCCCTTATTACGCCCAATACGCCCATTACCACCATTGATGCGATTGACTTGATCAAACTGGATTTCTCGGTGCCGGAGCGGTTCATTGCCACGCTTAAGCCGGGTCAGGAAGTGGAAGCCAAAGTCTCCGCATATCCGGATCGGCTTTTTAAAGGTGTGGTTTCCACAGTCGATAGCAGGGTTGATCCAGTAACGCGCTCTGTTGTTGTTAGGGCGGAAATTCTCAATAAAGACAATGCCTTGCGGCCTGGTCTTTTGATGCGGGTTGAGGTTATAAATCGATCCTGGCAGGCCATTGGGGTGGCTGAAGAGTCTGTCGTTCCAACAGGCGGCAGGAATTATGTTTTTGTTGTCGTGGGCGATGAAGCGCAGCGCCGGGAGGTAAACCTTGGCCTTCGTCGTCCCGGTTATGTCGAAGTAATCGACGGGCTAATTGCCGGTGAACGTGTGGTCACCGAAGGCACCATGCGGCTAGGTCGTGTTGATACGAAGGTGGTCGACAAGGCGAAGGGTGCTGGCGCCGCTGGAGAGGCATCATGATTCTTTCCGATGTGTCGGTCAAAAGACCGGTTTTTGCGACAGTGATCAGCCTATTGCTGATCGCTTTTGGCTTAATCAGTTTTCAGGATCTTTCTGTCAGGGAGCTGCCAGACGTTGACCCACCGGTCGTGGGCATTCGTACCAACTATCCGGGCGCCAATGCTGCTGTGGTGGAAACGCGGGTAACACAGATCATTGAAAGCGCGATTGCCGGTGTGCCTGGCATCAAAACGATTGAAAGCACATCAAGCGACGGCCGCTCGAATATTACCATCGAATTTCTGCTCAGTCGCGATATCGATGCCGCGTCGAATGACGTGCGGGACAGGGTTAGCCGAATCCTTAACAACCTGCCTGAGGAAGTTGAGCCGCCTGAAGTTTCGAAGGCGGATGATGACACGCGCCCGATCATCTGGTTCAGCCTGACGAGCCCTGTGATGGATATCCTGCAACTGACAGACTATGCAGAACGCAACATCGTTGACCGGCTATCTGTTGTGGATGGTGTGGCAGGCGTTCGAATTGGTGGCCAGAAACGCTATGCGATCCGTATTCATCTGGACAGGCAGGCGATGGCAGCGCGACGCATTACCGTTCAGGATATTGAAACGGTTATGCGGTCTGAAAATGTGGAGCTGCCTGCCGGCAAGATCCAGTCAATCAATCGGGATACGATTGTAAGGCTGAACCGTGAATACAGCCGCGCAGAAGACTTTGAGACCATGGTCATCAAGGAAGGCGACGAGGGCGGGTTCGTGCGCCTTGGCGATATTG